>CACDVH010000003.1 GCA_902556205.1 uncultured Gammaproteobacteria bacterium
CCATCGGCCATTCAAGAGCAATGCATTACTCACCTTCTCAAAGGTCATGATGTAATTGGACAAGCCCAAACAGGAACAGGCAAAACAGCTGCATTTTCGCTTCCTTTGATTGACAGAATTGATATCAAAAACATTCAAGTTCAACTTTTAGTCCTAACGCCAACTCGTGAACTGGCAATCCAAGTATCCGAAGCTATCCAGACTTACTCCAGGCATATCAAAGGTTTTCATGTCCTTCCAATTTATGGCGGCCAATCTTATGATGTTCAATTAAGACCGCTCAAAAGAGGCGTTCATGCTGTAGTTGGAACACCCGGGAGAGTTATGGATCACCTCAAAAGAGGCACACTTAAGCTTAATTCGCTTAAGGCTTTGGTATTAGATGAAGCAGATGAAATGCTCAGAATGGGCTTCATTGATGACGTGAAGTGGGTCATGGAGAAGCTACCAGAAGAGCGTCAAATTGCCCTCTTCTCTGCAACCATGCCTGATGTCATTAGAAGAGTAGCAGAAAAATTTTTAGACAAACCCAAAATAGTTAAAATTAAAACAAAAACTGCTACAGCCAAAACAATATCCCAAAGGTATTGGCTTGTTGGTGGGGTTCATAAACTGGACGCATTGACTCGAATTCTTGAAGTTGAAGCATTTGACGCCCTTCTGATTTTTGTCAGAACAAAAACGGCAACGGTAGACCTTGCAGAAAAGCTATCGGCCAGAGGCTTTACAGCAGAAGCAATTAATGGTGATATTGCGCAAAATCATAGGGAGCGAATAATTCAGCATCTTAAAAAAGGGAAAATTGATATCCTTATTGCAACTGATGTTGCTGCAAGAGGTCTTGATGTTGATCGAATCTCTCATGTAGTGAATTATGATATTCCCCAGGACCCTGAGTCCTACGTCCATAGAATTGGAAGAACTGGTCGCGCTGGAAGAGACGGAAAAGCAATACTATTCGTTGCGCCCCGAGAAAGAAGAATGCTGAAAACCATTGAAAGAATTACTCGACAACCAATTGAGCCAATGATGCTGCCGTCAGCAAAAATCATTAATGAACAAAGGATTTTAAACTTTAAGCAAAGGATTACCCAAACTCTTGAAAATCAAGATCTCTCAATTTTTTCCGATTTAGTCCTTAGCTATCAGAAAGAAAATGAAGTCGATCTATTTAAAATTGCATCCTCACTTGCACTAATGGCACAAGGAACAGAGCCCCTATTACTTAGTGAAAAAGAGATCATTCAACCCGAAATAGACTCTAGGGATAATAAAACCATTGCAATTTCAATCCATGCTGACCCTCTCAAAGATAATCCATCCATTCAAATGAGAAGATACAAAATATCACTAGGGAGAAGGGACAACATCAAGCCAGGGAATATTTTGGGGGCAATCGCCAACGAGGCTGAAATAAGTAGCGCATTCATTGGTGCAATTCAAATCCATCAAGACTTTACAACAGTTGATTTACCTGATGAGATGCCTAAAGAAACTCTTCAAATCCTCAAGAATACTAGGGTATTTAACAAAAAACTCAATATGGAAGAGTTGACTGAAAAAAATAATAAAACCTCTCCGCGCGAATCATCGAGTCATTTTAAAAGGGAATCTCCGAAAAAAAGAAGAAGAGGTAAGCCAAAAACAAATAGAGACAAAAAATTCTCAAGAAATCGCTCAAGAAGATAGCCTTATCAGGCCCAACTAAATAAATATACATTATTAGATTTTTAGGTTAAAATTGACTTTGCTGGTTAATATTCAGCTAATTTTGATGTTGTGTTGTTGCTTCATAGTATGTCGGTTTCACAGTGATTTGGGTTGGTTGCATCTTTTCCATGTTTTATTTTTTTTTAGGAGACTGCATGTCTACAACTACAGGTCGCGTTAAATGGTTTGACGCAAAAAAAGGTTTTGGTTTTATTGAGCAAGAAAGTGGTGACGACGTATTCGTTCACTTCAGAGCAATACAAGGCGATGGCTACAAAACTCTTGAGGAAGGTCAAGAGGTTGAGTTTGAACTTGAAGATGGCGCTAAAGGCCCTCAAGCAGCAAACGTCGTAGCAAAATAATTTAAAAGTTATTTATCTGAACCCAGCTTTTAGCTGGGTTTTTTACTTTTTTCCCTCTCTAGACTGTTTTAAGTTTAATCTTCGAGTAACGATCAGTTTAGTAATAAATCCTCTTATTCAATTAAGACTTAAGTGAGTGTGTGTCTATTCAGTTTTAATTAATTTCTATTTATTCACTTCTTTTACAAAGAAGTCAATCGCTATATAATTGTTAGAAACTAAAGGCCCTATGAAAACATTCTATTGGTATGATTATGAAACTTTTGGTCTTTCACCAAAAGTGCAAAGAATTGCTCAATTTGCTGGGATTAGAACGGATGAAAATCTTAATATTCTTGATGAGCATATGTTTTATTGTAAACCAACCTATGACAGCCTTCCAGCACCTGAAGCTTGTTCAGTAACCGGCATTACCCCGCAAATATGTGAAGAAAAAGGGTTTATTGAGCATGAGTTTATAAAAAAAATACATGCTGAGTTTTCACAGCCCGAAACCTGTATTGTTGGATATAACTCAATTGCTTTTGATGATGAGTATACAAGGCATACTCTTTTTAGAAATTTTTTGGATCCATACTCTTGGCATTGGCAACATGGTAATTCAAGGTGGGATATTTTAAGCGTCGCTAGATTTTGCTATGCCCACAAGGAGAGAGATAGTCTTAACTGGGTAAAAAATGATAAAAATAGGCCTATTTTTAAGCTAGATAACCTTGCTCCTGCAAATAATATTGAGCACAGCAATGCCCATGATGCTATGGCTGATGTAAGAGCAACAATTGGTATTGCCTCAATAATTAAGAATACTCAGCCTAAATTCTTTGAATATGCATTGAGTCTTAGAAATAAAAAAGAAGTAGAAAATCTTATCAACCTTTTTTACCCTATGCTTTTAACTAACTCTAGCTTTGGTTATAAGTCATCTTTCACAAGACTTGTAACTGCCATCTGCTATCACCCAGATTATTCAGACCGTGCAATTGTTTTTAACCTCAATCAAGACCCAGAAATGCTTTTAGAGCTTGATACAGAGGAATTAAAAAAACTAACTTTCACCAGAAAATCTGACTTACCAAAAGGTATTGAAAAGCTTGATTTGAATGAAGTAGTATTTAACAAAAGCCCAATGTTCGTCTGCAGTCCGAATGAAGATAGCTTTAAACTTTCGCCTGCTCTAATAGAAAAGTTTCAGATTGATATGGAGAATTGTTTAAAAAATTTATCATTTATCCATCAAAATAAGTCAAAAATTGAAGAGAAAGTTAAATCAATCTATAAACTAACTTCAGAAAGACAACAAAGCCCTGATGTTGATCAATCTCTCTATGATGGCTTTATTAGCAACCATGATAGAGCTATTTGTAATGAAATACAGGATCTTTCAAGTAAAGATTTTGCTATTTATAATCCAGCATTTGAAGACAAAAAACTTTCAAAACTTTTTTTAAATTTTAAGGCAAGAAATTATCCTCAATATCTGAATGATATTGAACAAGATGAATGGTTTGAAATCGTTCAATCGAGAATTCAGAATGGTGAAAATGGATTCCTATCTATTGATAGCTTTGAAAGAAGCTTAAATCATTTAAAAGAAAGCTATCCAGATAGAAAAAAACTCTGGAAACAGCTTGAGGATTATGCAGATTCATTTATTTGAAGATTGATTGGTTGTTGATAAATATATAAAAATTAAGTATAATATTTGACCCATAGTTAAACCAAAAAAGGTTCAAATGAACGCAGAAACTAGAAGTGAAATGTTTGGTAGGCTTTTAAAGCAAATCCCTAATCCAACAACTGAGCTTAACTATTCAACATCATTCGAACTGCTTGTTGCGGTTACTCTATCAGCGCAAGCGACTGACAAGAGTGTTAATCAGGTAACAGACATCTTATTTCCTCTTGCAAACACACCTGAATCAATATTCGATCTGGGTGAAGACAAACTAAGAGATACAATTAAGTCTATAGGGTTATTTAACTCTAAGGCAAAGCATATTATTCAAACTTGTAGAATAATCATTGATAAGTATAACTCTGAAGTTCCCGAGACCAGAAAAGAATTAGAAGCTCTTCCTGGTGTCGGAAGAAAAACGGCCAATGTAGTTCTCAATACTGCATTTGGACAACCTACAATTGCTGTTGATACTCATATCTATAGGGTAGCCAATAGAACAGCAATTGCTTCTGGAAAAACCGTGCTAGAGGTTGAAAAAAAATTAATCAAATTCATACCTGATGAATTCAAAGTTCCAGCTCACCATCTAATGATCCTTCATGGCAGATATGTCTGTAAGGCAAGATCTCCGCATTGCACTGACTGCATACTGCTAGATTTGTGCGAATACGAAGAGAAAAATATCTAGGCTAAGTGTTTACCTCTGACAGATCTGAGCAAAGAAAATATTTATCTGAAGCCTGGGATAAATATAATTCTAATCAACCTCTAGAGCCCTTAGAACTTCAATTAGCAAAAATAATTGAAAGTCACTCTGAATATCAAAAAATTATTAACGATTTAGAAACTGAATACTTTCCAGAGCAAGGAAAAACTAATCCATATCTTCACATTAATCTTCACTTGTCATTACAAGATCAAATTAACTTGGACCAACCAAAAGGAGTCAAGGAGATATATACTAATTTGTTAAACAAATACAATGACTCTCATCAAGTCGAACACCTAATGATGGAACACTTAGCTGAAATGATTTTTAATTCTCAGAAATACAACAAATCGATGGATCTTGAACACTATCTGAGATCTTTGCAAGAACTTAAATAAAATCAATCAATCAATCATACAATAGTTCAATAAGACACTATCAAGGCCAATTTACAAAGTTACTCAAAAGCTGTAAGCCATCCGATTGTGATTTTTCTGGATGAAATTGAACTGCGAATACATTGTCTAATGCGATCGCAGATACAAATTCATGTCCATAATTTGTAGTGCCAAAAACACAATCTTGATTAACTGGTTTCACATAATAACTATGAACGCTATAAAAACGACTATTATTTTCAATATTAAACCAAAGTGGGTGATCTTTAGATTGATTTACATTATTCCAACCCATATGTGGAATTTTTAATTCATTATTCTTAAATTTAACTACTTCTCCTGGAACTATTGATAACCCGTTAGTTCCTTTATCCTCCTCGCTTGAGTCAAATAATAGCTGCAAACCTAAACAAATACCCAAGAATGGTTTGGATTGAAATGAAAATTTAATTTCATCAATTAACGAGTTTTCCTCCAGCGCGCTCATGCATGACCCCATTGCTCCTTGTCCTGGAAAAACAATTCGGTCAGAGTCTCTTATTAATTTAGGATCACTAGTAAGTATGCAATTATCATTTGGCGCAACATGCTCAAGCGCCTTCTGAACGGAACGGACATTCCCCATTCCATAGTCCACAATTGCGATTGTTTGCATGATGCTATGCCTGGTTAATTAGAGTGAACCCTTTGTTGATGGAATAACACCCGATTGTCTTTCATCTGGTGTTGTCGCCATTCTAAGCGCCCTACCAAATGCCTTAAAGACAGTTTCAGCTTGATGATGTGAATTTATGCCCTTCAAATTATCAATATGTAGAGTAACCAAAGAGTGATTAACAAATCCTTGAAAGAATTCTCTAATGAGATCCAGATCAAATGACCCAACTCTATCTCTTGTGAACTTAACTCCTAATTCTAACCCTGGTCGTCCAGATAGATCAATCACGACTCTTGACAATGCCTCATCAAGTGGAACATAAGAATGCCCGTATCGTGTAAGGCCTTTTTTATCTCCAACGGCATCAGAGAATGCCTTTCCTAAAGTGATACCAACATCTTCAACAGTATGATGATCGTCTATATCTGTATCACCTTTACAGCTAATCGTTATATCCATTAAACCATGACGCGCAATTTGATCTAGCATATGGTCTAAAAATGGAACCCCGGTATCTATATTAGCTTTTCCAATACCATAGAGCTCAAGACTTACCTTGATATCAGTTTCATTTGTCTTTCTCTCTTTAATAACCATTTTTTGATTTTATCTTATGAAATATAGTCTTTGATTAGTATTTCAGCTATTTGAATTGTATTGAGTGCGGCTCCTTTTCGGATATTATCCGAAACTACCCATAAATTTAGTCCATTTTCAAAACTAATATCTTCTCTAATTCTGCTGACATATGTTGCATCATTATTAGTTGCCTCAGAGAATGGAGTTGCGTAACCGCCGCTCTCTCTTTTATCCATGACCTCCACTCCATCAGCATTCTCAAGTAAATTACGGGCATCTTTAGCCGTTAATTTCTCTTTTGTTTCAATATGTACCGCTTCCGAATGGCCATATACCACTGGTATTCTAACTGCAGTAGGGTTAACCAGAATTTCATCATCCTCAAAGATTTTTTGGGTCTCCCATACCATTTTCATTTCCTCTCTTGTATAGCCATTTTCTTGAAATGTATCAATATGAGGTATAGCATTGAATGCGATTTGTTTTGGATAAACATCAACCTCTACATCATTGCCATTTAAGAGATTTGCAGTTTGGGTTGTCAGCTCAGTTATCGCCTCTTTACCACTTCCAGAGACTGCTTGATAGGTAGCAACATTGATTCTTGAAATACCTACAGCATCATAGATCGGTTTTAAAGCAACTAACATCTGAATAGTTGAACAATTTGGATTAGCAATAATATTACGATTTGTATACTCAGCTATGGCATGCGGATTAACTTCTGGCACAACAAGGGGAATATCTGCATCACGCCTAAAATGAGACGTATTATCTATAACAATACAACCTTGTTCTGCAGCTATAGGTGCATATTTTTCAGATATACTACCTCCAGCTGAAAATAATCCAATTTGAGCTTGTGAAAAATCAAAAGTATCTAAATCTTGAACGACCCATGACTTCCCTTGGCAAGAAACTTTAGTTCCTGCAGAACGTTTTGAAGCTAATGGATATAAGTTTTCAATAGGAAAGTTCCTCTGATCTAGAATTGAAATCAAAGTTTCACCAACTGCTCCAGTTGCTCCAACAATAGCAACGTTATATTTTTGACTCATAATGCTCTAAGGCTTTAAAAAAACTATAGATTATAAAGTACTAGGCCTAAAATTCATGAATATATGCAACACTTTTACAAATTTAGTGCCATTTTAAAAGCGAAAATACTGAGAATTCTGATAAATTATGGAAGTCGCCATGGCAGCTCACCATCATTAAATGATGCAGTATAAAGCTCAAACCAGGTCTCACGGTCCATCTTAACACTCATAGCATCAGAAATTTTTGCAATTCTATCTAAATTATTTGTACCCATAACAGGACAAATCTTTGCAGGATGGGCCAATATCCAAGCAACTGCCACGGCAGCTATATCAACATTTTGATTGGCTGCTATTTTCGACAAGACCTTTGTGAGATTCCCCTTGCCCTTCACAAGTTTCCCCCCACCAAGAGGTGACCAAGCCATTATGGGTGTTGCTCGTTCTTGATGAAAAGTAAGGTCTCCATTTGTGAATGACTCAGTTGCAGCCAATGACATTTCAATTTGGTTCGTTACTAATTTACTTTTCATAGCAGATTGCAAAAGGCTAAAGTCCCAGGGTTTGAAATTTGACACGCCTACCTCTTTAACTTTCCCAGATAAAACAAGATCATCTAATGCCTTGCCAGTCTCTAAGTGGTCCATAAAAGGGTCTTGACGATGAATTAATAACAAATCTAGGTGATCTATTGACATATTTTTTAAAGAGGCATCTACAGAATTAAAAATATGCTCCTTTGATGTGTCGTAGTGACTTACTGATGCATTAGAATATCTAGCAGAGGGATTTACTATTCCACATTTAGATATAATTTCAATCTGTTCTCTAAAGGATGGGTTTGCTTTTAAAGCCTCTCCAAATAATGCTTCTGAAGTATATAGACCATAAACTGCAGCCTGATCAAATGAAGTAATTCCTTGATCTAAACATATATTAATTTTTTCACCAATATGTTGGGAAGATACATTGGTATCGTCAGCTAAACGCCACATTCCATAAACTATTCTACTAAGGCTTGTAGAATTAGATAAATTAACGCGTTCCATGAGCACTCCAAGTAGTACTTTTGATTAAACAGAATTGCTGACTTCAATAAATTGATGCTTCAATCTAAATTTAGAACAAAGATGGTCACAAAGAGCTTGAACTCCATACCTTTCAGTTGCATGATGACCGGCAGAAATAAATGTAATGTTATTCTCCTTAGCTACAGCAGGTGTCTTTTCTGAGACTTCTCCAGTCAAATACAAATCAACATTCAGATTGATTGCATCCTCTATGAAGCCTTGGGCAGCACCAGTACACCAGGCAATTTTTTTAATCTGCCCCCTTTTATTACCAAATATTTGTGGAACTCGACCCAGTTTTTCTTCGATCAATCTTTCAAAATCACTCAAATTGATACTCAGCTCGCCTTGCCAAAGCAAACTATCTTCAACAGACTTCATCTTGGTAATGCCTAAACGCTTTCCAAGCTCAATATTATTTCCAACCTTTGAATGATCATCTAGTGGGAGGTGGTAAGCAAATAGATTGATTTGATTTTTGATGAGTAATTCAATTTTTTTTCTCTTGGCACCAACGATAACTTTGGACTCATTATCCCAAAAGATACCATGATGAACAAAAATAGCATCTGCTTTCTCGACAACAGCTTGTTCAATCAAATCTAAGTTTGCACTTACACCACTAACAATTTTATTTATAGTTTGACTTCCCTCTACCTGCAATCCATTAGGACCATAATCTTTGTATTTACTAACACTTAGATAATTATCACAATAATTATTTAGCTCATCTCTATCAACCATAATATTCCTTAATAGCAGCTAAAAGAGCATTATTTTCAATCGGCTCACTAACACTTATGCGAATAAAATTTGAAAGCTCGGAGTCTAAAGAAAATCCTTTAACCAGAATTCCATTTTCAATTAATGAACTATGCAGCGATTGAGCATCATCGCAATGAACGAGTAGAAAGTTAGTCTGAGATGGATAAACTTTTAACTGAGAAAAGAAAGATAGCTCTTCAAAAAGGCGCTGTCTTTCATTGGTCAATATTTCTGCGTTTTTTACAATACCCCGCTTATCCTGAAGTAAAAAATTGGCACTCGCTTGAGTGAGGATATTAATGTTATAAGGAAGTCGCAGCTTATTCAGTTGAGCAATCGTCTCTTTACTACCAATTAAAAGACCAAGCCTAAGTCCAGCAAAGCCTATTTTAGAGATAGTTCGCAGCACTACTAAATTTGAGAAATTAGAAATCTCAGATAAAAAGCTTCTATCTGAGTAGGCATAATAGGCCTCATCAAGAACAACCAAGGCATCTGTAGTCCTAATAATTTCTATAATTGCATCATAGTCAAATGCATTTCCCGTAGGATTATTAGGATATGCAATAAATATAAGCTTAGGTTTTTTACTATTAATAGCCTCGATTGACTCGCTTAGATTAATGTCAAAATTAGAATCAAGCTTAATGCCCTGATACCTTAAATGAGCATACTTTGATACCATTTCATACATCACGAAACTTGGCTCAAAACTCATAATAAGGTCGCCCTCATTACAAGCCAATGCCAATAACTGTATTAACTCATCTGAACCATTTCCTAGGAGCATTTCAAACTCTCCTGGGATTTCCATGAGAACTCTCAAAGTTTCCTTGAGCTGAGCTGATGCAGCGTCTGGATATCGGTTGACCTCTGCCTTAGCAATATACTCAAGAAACTCCTCTTTCAAATTACTTGGAACACCAAAAGGACTTTCCATTGCATCTAACTTAAGCAAGTTCTTAGATTCAGGGACATGGTAAGCATTGATATTCTTGATATCTGATCTTAGCCATTTTTCAATAAAAGTCATTTTGATTGGTAAGGAGTTCTTATCGGATGATACTGCATTTTACCAAGCTTTTTCGCATTTAATAAACATTGGTAAGTGTAAGCAAGACCCTGATCACAGGCTTCTTCAATGGCAATTCCTTTTGCCAATAAAGCTGAAATTGCACTCGATAATGTGCACCCAGAGCCATGAAATTTATCGGGTAGTTTTTTATAATTAAACCTTCTAATCAAGCTTGATTTATTATAAAGACGATGCTCAATATCTATTTTAGAGGAGTCTGAGGTTGTAACAAGAACCCAAGGACAATTTAGACTTGAGACTGCTTCTTTCTCGCTCAAGCCAGGTGATAAAAGATTCAGCTCCTCTAAGTTAGGAGTTAGTATTGTACATTTTGGAAAAAGATATTTCTTCATAACTCCCACCATCTTTATTGAACTCATGTTTTCTTGAGTTCCAGATATGAGTATTGGATCAACAACAACATTGAGTGTGTTCTTTTCTCCAATCAATCTAGAGATAGTTTTTATTTGACTCACTGACCCCAATAAGCCAATTTTCACTGTGTTAAATGAAATATCCTCATCGAGTAGATTGAATTGCTTCTCTAACAAGCTATCCTTTACTACGTCAATTGATTCCAATCTTTGAGTGTTTTGAGCAGTTAGTGAGGTCACTATTGGGAGAGGGTTGAGCCCAAATTGGTTAATCGTTTCAATGTCTGCAGAAATCCCTGCAGCTCCAGATGGATCTAAACCTGAAAATAATAAAACTGAATCGGCTTTTGGCCTATCCATGAATTATTGTTTTTCTTTTTGAATTAAATAGTCGATTACTTCAAAAATCTTCTCTTCACTTCCAGCACTTGTAGCGTTAACCATATACTTGCCATTAACAATAAAAGCAGGGACACCAGTAATTCGATATTTATAAGTATTGGCTTTTGCTTTATTAACCGCAACTTTTACAGGGAATGACTTAAAAACCTTATCAGCTTTATCTTCATCTACGCCATTCAATGAGAGCCAAGTCACAAAATCTTGCTGAGTTTTAAGGTTCAATTTCTCCACATGAATAGCATTAAATAGTGCAGAATGCAATCGATCTAGCTCACCTAACTCCTCAAGAACATAATAAAAGGTAGAGCCGTACTCCCATCCAGGAAAGACAGCAGGTTGAAGAACTAATTGAGCTGAACTATCCATTGTCTGCATCCATTGCTCAAGCATTGGATGGACAGAGAAGCAATGAGGACAAAAATACCAAAATAGCTCTCTAACTTCTATCTGTTCGCCAGTTTCAGTCTCTACAGGCTTATCTAGAACAATATAATTTTTACCCGCAACAAACTCTGCTTGAGAAGTGTTGGCAAAGAATACAAAAATTGCTAGAGCAATTACAGAGGTCAGTGCAGTGATTTTTTTCATGTTATTAGTCATTTTTTGTTCAAAATAAAATTATAGAGAAATTCACTTAAGCTCACTCATTATTTGATGAAAAATTCTATTGCAATATACGAGTTTCAATGCTATTAATTATAGAGTTTTTCTATATTATACTGATTCAAATCAAAAGCCTTATGACTCTCAAAATCTTCCCAAAGCTTAAGATATGAAACACCTTTTTCGGGATGAATTCCATCAGGGTTCAGCTCTAAGAGTGGAGCAAGGACAAATGCATATCTGAGTATATCTTTTCGAGGAACATTTATTTTTTCATCGATCATATCGTCATAAATAACAAGATCGAGATCTATAATTCTTGATGAAAATTTTGGCATTGTTCTATTTCTACCGAGCGAGTCTTCAATTTTATGCAGAATCTCTAGGACTTCAGAAGCTGTTTTGGGCGTTTCAACATTGACTCCAACATTATAAAAATCTTGTCCTTCAAACCCCTCCGAAGGACTCTCATAAAGTGAAGAAATCTTAATTTTTTCAAAAAAATTCTCAAGCTGATTTAATGCAGAACGAATATTTTTTCGTCTATCTTGGTTTGATCCGATATTAAAATGCAGAATACTCACTAACTCTTGGTCCTTTCTATAACAACTCCAACGCCACTAGCTCCAGTAATTGCTTCGCCTTTATTAAGCGTTAGCTTTACCCAATTTACATCAAACTCAGTAAGGATAATCTGACAAATTTTCTCTGCCAAAGTTTCAACTAGCTCGAACTTAGAATCCCTTACAAAGCTTGCAATTCGTTTGCAAACACTCTTATAGTTAAGGGCCTGATCAATATGATCAGTCTCTGCTGCTGCAGCTATATCTGATGACATTTCAATATCAAGCACTATGTCCTGACGAATTTTCTTTTCCCAATCATAAATACCTATAACAGTATCCACTTTTAGGCCTTCAACAAAAACAATATCCATATTTCAAGTATTTTTAAGAAAAAGTATTATGATACCTTTGTGATATGAACTTAAAACCACAATAAAATGTTTTCATTGATATAATTTGCAGCTGAATCTGAACAAGATTTACATTTTGAAAATAATTTAGGAGTGCTGCTTGTTTTACTTTTTAATTGGTAGTTATTTATTGGGATCGATTTCTAGCGCTATCATTATTTGTAAAATGTGCAACCTACCAGATCCCAGAACAAAAGGTTCAAAAAATCCTGGTGCTACTAATGTTTTGAGAATTGGCGGAAAGTTTGTGGCTGCATTTGTTCTCATATTTGACGGACTTAAGGGTGCTGTGCCGGTTCTACTTGCCCATTATTTCGGTTACGATTTATTTGATTTAACCATTATTTTACTATGTGCTTTTCTTGGCCATGTGTTTCCAATTTATTATGGATTCAAGGGAGGCAAAGGAGTAGCAACTTACCTAGGCGGACTGATAGGTCTTAGCTTTTTTGTTGGGTTGACGTTCTCAATTATCTGGCTCATTGTTGCAAAAGTAATGAAAGTGTCGTCAATAGCTGCATTAACAGCGACTGTACTATCCCCAATTTATTTTTATTTCATTACAACTCATGATGTACGGGCCACAATGGTTATTTTTCTTATTAATCTTTTTATTTACTTCACTCATCGCGAAAATATTAGAAGAATTATGAATGGCGAAGAGGGAGTTATAGGTTCCTAAGTCAACTACTCTGTTTTAATACTTACGCCGCGATTTAATAGTGCATTGGCAACAATAGCCAATACAATTATCATTGAAATGGGCACTAAAAAAGCCTTCCATAGTTCGACGGAGCCTATGCCCAGAAACCCAAGTCTAAATGCATCCATCATATAATAAATTGGATTAAATGCTGACAACGCCCTCCAAAAGCTTGGCAATATATCAATACTATAAAACATCCCTCCCAAATAAGTCAGCGGCAATAAAACAAAGTTTGGAATTATTGAAATATCATCAAAAGTTCTAGCAAAAACAGCATTAATAAAGCCAGCCAATGCAAACATAATTGATGTTAGGAAAAAAGTGATGGTAATTATTAAGAGACTAAATATTTTTATTTCAACAAAAAAAGAAATTGTAAAAGTTACAGCTAAACCGACACAAAAACCTCTTGCGATTCCTCCGCTAACGAATCCCAGCAAAATAATCCAATTGGGTGTTGTTGAGACAAGAAGCTCTTCAAAACTATTGTTGTATTTGGTCATAAAAAAAGATGACACAGTGTTAGCGTAAGATTGCATAATGACTGTCATTAATATAATCCCAGGCACAATAAAATCGATATATTCAATCCCCTGCATCTGACCTATTCTGCCTCCCATTAATCCACCAAAAATAAGGAGATATAATGAGGTTGTGATTACTGGAGGCACTATCGTTTGAACCCAAATCCTTATAAACCTGAGTATTTCCTTTATGACAATAGTTTTATAGGCAATCCACATATTAATTTAACTGGTAAGTGATAAAAAAAGTGCCTCAAGGCGATTTTGCGAACTCCTAAGATGAGAGACATTAATATTCTGTTCAGATAACGCTGACACGACATCAGATATTGAAACTTCTTCGCGCCGTGAAACCTGCAAAGTATTTTCATCTAACACCACACAGTCACAATGACTAATCTCTATGGGATTTGATACTTTTTCTATTGTATCGATAATAATAACCTGTCTCTTAGCCCTGGCAAGAAGCTTTTTCATATTGGACTGCAAGACTAGTTCACCATTACTAAGAATGGCAATGTTTCTGCACAGGGATTCGGCCTCCTCTAGATAATGCGTTGTCAAAATAATAGTCATGCCATCATCATTCAACTGAGTTAGGTAGTGCCACATTGATTGACGTATTTCAACATCAACTCCTGCAGTTGGCTCGTCAAGTATCAAAATTTTTGGTCTATGAATTAAAGCTCTTGCAAGCATTAATCGTCTTTTCATCCCACCAGATAATGACTGAGCAACATCAAAGCGCCTATCCCAAAGCTCCATTTTTTTTAATAAAAGCTCAGCTTGTAATTTGGCATCTTTACGGGGGATACCAAAGTAACCGGCCTGATTTATAAGGATTTCAATGTTGGGCTCATGAGGATTAAAGTTAAACTCTTGTGGCATCAACCCGATCATTTTCTTGACTTCGTTAGAATGATTTTTTTGATTTAAACCATTAATCTCAACCTCACCGGAGGTACTCTTTAATAACCCTGAAATAATTCCAATTGCAGTTGTTTTACCGGCGCCATTAGAGCCTAGTAAGGCAAAAAAATCACCCTCTTCAACCTTTAAATTTATCCCCTTTAAGGCCTCAAGATTGTTAGAGTAAGTTTTGGCTAAATGATTGGTAGAGAGAGCAAGAGGCATAGTATCTAGAATATAGGCACTGAAAAAATAAACATGATAACAATAAAAATAAATCAGGGTTTTACAATTCAATTAAATTTTCATATTCGCCGCCTTTATCACATTAAATTTGGGATAATTACATGGTTCAGATTTTAAGCTTTTTAAACAGTCCATATGACTACTCAAAAAAACGTAGAGTTGCCCGATATAGGCGATTTTGACGCAGTAGATATTATTGAAGTTCTTGTTAAGGTTGGGGATTCTGTCAATGAAAATGACAGCATCATTACCCTCGAGACGGATAAAGCTACCATGGAAATTCCAGCCCCATTTGCTGGAAAGGTAAGCGCACTCTCAGTAAAGGTAGGTGATAAAGTTGCAAAAGGCGACCTCATTTTAACTCTTGATAGTGAATCAGAAAATTCAGAAGATGATGAAGAAGTTCAAATTGACAAATCAAAATCACCTGATTCTGTTGACAAGAATTCTAAATCAACTCCTTCTCAAAAAAACGTAGAGTTGCCCGATATAGGCGATTTTGACGCAGTAGATATTATTGAAGTTCTTGTTAAGGTTGGGGATTCTGTCAATGAAAATGACAGCATCATTACCCTCGAGACGGATAAAGCTACCATGGAAATTCCAGCCCCATTTGCTGGAAAGGTAAGCGCACTCTCAGTAAAGGTAGGTGATAAAGTTGCAAAAGGCGACCTCATTTTAACTCTTGATAGTGAATCAGAAAATTCAGAAGATGATGAAGAAGCTTCAAACTCGCCTGAAACAGTAATTCAAGCCAGCAATGATGTTGCTTCTGAAATTATCTCTGATTCAGCGAATGAGAATGAAATTCCTAAAGAAGAAATTTCATTAAACCCTGATTCGAATTACCATGCATCGCCATCTATTCGAAAATTAGCAAGGGAGCTTGGTGTTAGCCTTTCTGGGATAAATGGAACCGGTAAAAAAGGTAGAATACTTGAAGAAGACCTTAAATCTCATGTTAAAAATATTCTTAAGAATGGAAATGCACTTGAAGAAGTCGAGGTCATTCCTTTATCTAGAATTAAAAAGCTTTCTGGAAAACATCTATCCAAATGCTGGAGTACGATTCCTCATGTCACACAATTTGATGAGGTAAATATCGACCAACTAGAAAAATTTCGAAAACATCAAAAAGAAAAAAATATCAAATTGAGCCCTCTTGTTTTCATTATGAAAGCAGTTGTGCAAGTATTAAAGCGCCATCCAAACTTTAATGCTTCGTTAGATGAGACAGCTGAAAATCTTGTATTAAAAAAATACTTCAATCTTGGGATTGCAGTTGATACGCCTAATGGTCTAGTTGTCCCAGTCATTAAAGATGTAGGTAAAAAATCCCTCATGGAACTTTCTGAAGAGCTTTCGGAGATATCACAAAGGGCGAGAGAAGGAAAGCTTGATGCAAATGAAATGAAGGGGGCGGGTTTTACAATTTCAAGCTTAGGCGGTATAGGTGGAACTCAATTCACGCCTATTATTAACTCGCCAGAAGTCGCAATTCTTGGAGTATCAAGAACTCAAATTAAGCCTGTATGGAATGGTAGCTCATTTGAGCCTACAGCCATGATTCCACTTGCTCTTTCATATGACCATAGAGTCATCGATGGAGCTGAAGGTGCAAGATTTATGGCAGAATTAAACCAGGTCTTAAGTAATATAATGGAGATGTTGTTATGATTAAAACTCAAGTTTTAGTTATTGGTTCAGGACCTGGGGGCTATACTGCTGCTTTTAGGGCTGCTGACTTAGGAAAAGACGTTACCCTTATCGAGCGCCATGAATCTCTGGGCGGGGTTTGTTTGAATGTTGGCTGCATACCCTCGAAGTCACTTCTTCATACAGCAGAAGTGATCAATGAAAGTAAACACGCTAGCGAACTTGGAGTAACTTTTTCAAAACCAAAGATTGATCTCAAGGGAGTTAAACAAAACAAAGATAATATTGTCAATAAACTCACCGGTGGAATTCAGGCGCTTGCAAAAGCCAGAAAAGTTAATGTGATTAATGGCTATGGAAAATTTATTTCAAAAAATCAAGTAGTACTTGATGGTTCAGATGAGGTTATTGAATTTGAACAATGCATTATTTCTGTTGGATCTCGAGTTACCAAGTTCCCAATGTTCCCATTCGAAGACGAGCGAGTCATGGACTCGACTGATGCTCTCTTGCTGGATGATATACCCAAGAGAATGCTGGTAGTTGGAGGTGGAATAATCGGCCTTGAGATGGCAACAATTTATGATGCTCTTGGAAGTGAAATTACAATCGTTGAGCTCGGAGGTCAAATTATTCCGGCTGCTGATAAAGATATTGTAAATCCTCTTTTTAAGAAAGCTAAGAAAAACTATGCTAATGTTTTCCTAAATACTAAGGTTACTTCTATGAGCACCCTTAAAAAAGGCATTAAAGTTGAGTTTGAAGGTAAAGATGCCCCTAAAAATGATACCTTTGATAAAGTCTTAGTTGCTGTTGGAAGGACTCCTAATGGAAACTTAATTGACGCAGATAAAGCCGGGGTTGAAGTTAATGAAACTGGATTTATTGAGACTGATAGGCAGATGAAAACAAATGTTGAAAACATTTTTGCAATAGGAGATGTTGTTGGTCAACCGATGCTCGCCCACAAGGCGGTTCATGAAGCTAAAGTTGCAGCAGAGGTTATCTGTGGAGAAAAATCAGGCTTTGATGTACTAACTATACCGTCAGTTGCTTATACGGATCCAGAGGTGGCATGGACAGGAAAAACTGAAAAAGAGTTAAAGGAGGAGGGAGTTGATTTTAATAAAGGTGTTTTTCCTTGGGCAGCATCAGGAAGAAGCCTCAGTATAGGTAGAAGCGAAGGGGTATCTAAAGCTCTTTTTGATTCAAAATCGGGTAAGATTCTGGGCATGGGAATTTGCGGAACTAATGCAGGTGATTTGATATCAGAAGCTAGCCTAGCAATTGAGATGGGTTGTGATATGAGTGATATAGCCCTAACAATTCATGCGCATCCAACTCTATCTGAAACTACCGCTTTCGCAGCAGAAATGGCTGAAGGAACAATTACTGATTTAATGCCACCAAGGAAAAGAAAATAGGTTCAATTATGGATATTAAACAAGCAAGAAAAAACGTTATTGAACAGCAAATAAGGCCATGGGGAGGCCTTAATGTAAGAGCCAACCAAGCGCTTGCAGAAATCCCTAGGGAAAAGTTTGTACCTGAAGAGTATCAAAAGCTTGTCTTTGCAGACATTGAAATACCTCTTAATGGTGTTGATAAGATGTTATCTCCTAAAATCGAAGGAAGAATTCTAGATTGCCTTAACCTTCAAGGAAATGAAGAGATTCTTGAGGTTGGAACAGGAAGTGGCTACTTAACATCTGTTCTTGCAAAATTATCAAAGTCAGTTCAATCTATTGAAATTGAAAAAGAGCTCTATGAGAGTGCAAAAGCAAGTATCAAAAAATTAAAACTCAAAAATGTCGAGCTTACAAATGATGATTTTATTTGTTCAAATTTTAAAGAAGAAGAGTTTGATGCTATTGTAATTAGCTCTGCACTTACTTCTATTGATGAGGATTTAAAAAAACTGCTAAAGGTTGGTGGCAGTTTATTTGTTGTAGTTGGATCCAAAAATCATATGCATGCAACTATAGTTTCAAGGTCATCTAAAATTGATTGGCAAACAAAATCTCTTTTTGAAACGCGTCTTGAATTTATGAAGGGTCATGAACCAGTCGAACAATTCTCTTTTTAAATATGAAATAGGCGTTCATGCTTAATTCAATATTAAATTTTATAATTAAAAAGCCGGTTTGGTCATTAATTGCTTTTTTGATTATTGTTGGCTCTTCCGTTACACAGATTCAAAATTTTTCTCTTGATGCCTCTTCAGAATCATTATCTCTAGATGGTGATAACAATCTTGAACTTTACTTCGCCACACAAGAAACCTTTGGTTCAGATGAATCTTTAGTAATAAGTTATTCAGTAAAAGATGGGACTATTCTCTCAAAAAATCAGTTAATTTCTTTAAGGTCACTGAGAGATGATTTACTTGAATTGGAGGGTGTAAACTCTGTCATTTCAATTCTAGATGTGTCACTTTTCCAATCTCCGCCACTCTCTTTAGTTGAGCTTGTAAGTGATGTTTATACGATTGATAATGGAAAAGTAGATCAAAGTCTCATAGCAGACGAGTTTAAAAATAGTCCGCTATATGCAAATAATCTAGTCAGTGCGGACCTTAAAACAACTGCCTTACTCATTCCTCTAGCAACTGATAATCCAAGAGATTTAATTGATGAAGAGCTTCTCAATAGATTGATAAGTGATATTCGTTTGACAATGGATACTTACAGAGACAATGCTAATCTTTTCTTGGGAGGTGTCCCCATGATTAGGAATGATGTTATCGACTTCATTAAAAATGATTTGATTGTATTCAGTCTTGCAGTAATTCTTTCAATGTCATTAATGCTTTCAATCTTATTTCGAAAAATAAGATGGGTCTTAGTTCCTATAAGTATTAGTATTATAGGTGCTCTCTTTATGACTGGTCTTATAAGTGCAATTGGTTGGAAAGTGACAGTTATTTCAGCCAATTTTTTCTCACTTTTATTGGTCATGACTTTGTCGGCCATAATTCATTTAGTTGTTCGTTATAGAGAAATTTCGAAACAGAGTCCTGATTATAATAATTCAGATACTGTTAGACTGACCTTAAGTCAGATGATCAGGCCTTGTTTATATACTGTAATTACAACAATAGCTGCATTTGCTTCACTCACAGCGAGTCAAGTCCAGCCTGTGATTGACTTTGGCTTAATGATGAGTATTGGAGTGACGGTTGCCTTTGTATTGTCATTTATTGGCTTTGCTATAGTCATGATGTTGCTGGATAAACCCAAATCAGTTGATCAATCTGAGAATAACCTGGTACTAAAAAAGCTTGCATTCTTTTCAGAAAAAAAGGGTGGATCAATAATAGTAAGTTTTGTAGTTGTTGCTCTGATTTCCATTGTTGGCTTGAGCAAGCTCTCTGTAGAAAATAGTTTCATTAATTATTTCAAAAAAGATACAGAAATATATCAAGGACTTAATTTTATTGATAAAGAGCTTGGGGGAACTATTCCTTTAGAAATTGTCTTTAATGATTTAGCTAGTGCATATTGGGCTGATGCTGGGTTACGAGATGAATTTCATGAGGTTCATAATTATCTTGATAATTTACCAAGTATTGGAAAAGTGCTTTCAATCGATACTTTCATGCAAGTGCTCAAAGAGTCTAATGAAGGCAAAGCCCCTAATGGTTTTTTACTCATTTTAGGTAAAAATAATATGCCAGATTTTGCCAAGTCTCAAGTTTTGAGGCCGCATATCTCAGATGAAACTGATCAAATAAGAATGGTCGCTAGAGTGAAAGAGACAACTGCTGATCTTGAAAGAAATCAGCTCATAATGGATATACAAAAAACATTAGTTGAAGATTTTAATTTTGATGATGATGATTTTTATTTCACTGGAACCTTCTCACTTTACAATAACCTTCTTCAGAGTTTATTTTCATCACAAATAAAAACTATCTTTACTGTCTTTACTATTATTTTTATACTATTTTTGATTGTTTTCAGATCTATTTCCATTGCAGTTATTGCAGTTATCCCCAATATTCTTCCATCACTTGTAATTCTCGGACTGATGGGCTGGGCTGGAATCCCACTAGACATTATGACTATTACTATAGCAGCAATTGCTATCGGTATTGGAATTGATAATGCTATTCACTACATCAGTAGATTTAAATCTGAATTGTTGCTGGATGATGATTATGTATCATCCATGCATCGAGCTCATAACTCGATTGGAGTATCCATGTTTTATACTGCAGCAACGGTTGCGATTGGATTTCTTGTATTAATATTATCAAACTTTATTCCAAGTATCTATTTTGGAATTTTTATGGCTATAGCAATGCTGAGTGCAGTAATCGTAAATCTCACTTTACTCCCTAAATTACTAATAATTTTTAAACCCAGAATGAATAGGAAAGTCTTATAAAATAAAAAACCCCGCCTCGAATAAGAGTGCGGGGTTAGTCTACTATTAAAAGGAGAAATAAGTTAAATATAGTAGTTTTTAACTTGCCGGAGATTATATATAAAAATAGTTTTTATATTTTTTCATTTTGTGTCTTTTTGTAACAATTAAATATGTCTAACGATTATCAATTTGATGTCCTCATTATTGGCTCAGGAGCAGCAGGGTTAATGAGTGCAATTCAACTCTCTGACAATCTATCTATTGCAGTAATTGCAAAAGATAAGATACTAGAGGGCTCTTCTTATTACGCTCAAGGGGGGATCTCTGCTGTCTTGGATCCAGAAGATAATTTTGAGTCACATATAACTGACACAATGAATACTGGATTTCATCTTGGAAATGAGGCTAGTATTAGATTCATGGTTGAAAAGGCTCCTCAGGCTATTATTGACCTCGAAAAGACTGGCGTCAAATTCTCAAATATTGATAATAAATATGACCTTACTACTGAGGGGGGCCATAGCTCAAATAGAGTTGCACATGTTGCTGACAAAACAGGCCAGTCCATTCAAGTTAATCTTCTAGCTCACGCCCAAAAGCATAATAATATTAAGTTGTTCGAAGAATATGTAGCAGTTGATCTAATTGTCACTGATAATAGATGCCATGGCACATATGTCTTAGATAAAAACTCTAAAGAAATACTTACTTTTAGCTCAAAGAAAACTATTTTGGCCACAGGTGGCGCCTCAAAATCATATCTTTATACTTCGAATCCAGATACTTCAACGGGTGATGGCATTGCAATGGCATATAGGGCTGGATGCAAAATAGCCAATATGGAATTTACTCAATTTCATCCAACATGCCTATTTCATCCTCACGCTAAGTCTTTTTTAATTTCAGAGACTCTTAGAGGAGAGGGCGCTAAGCTTATTCTCCCTGACGGTCAGGAATTCATGCATAAATATGATGAACGACTTGAACTTGCACCGAGAGATATTGTTGCCCGAGCGATTGATAACGAAATGAAAATTCATGGGTTTGATTGTGTTTACCTTGATTTTTCTTTTAAGGATGCAGAATGGATCAAGTCTCGCTTTCCTACAATTACTCAGCGCTGTAAAGAACTCGGTATTGACATATCTAAAGAGGCGCTTCCAGTTGTCCCTGCAGCTCACTATACTTGTGGCGGAGTAGATACGAACATAGATGCGCAAAGCAATATTAAAAACCTTTATGCTGTCGGCGAGGTAGCACATACAGGTGTTCATGGAGCGAATAGAATGGCAAGCAACTCATTGCTTGAATGCATTGTTTTTGCCAAATCTTGTGCTCAGCATATCAATGAAAATACACTTGAAAACTCGTCATACGTTATTCCTAAGTGGGACGACTCAAGAGTAGCGCCATCTAAAGAAAAAGTAGTCATAGCTCATTTATGGCATGAAATCAGACTCATAATGTGGAATTTTGTTGGCATTGTTCGAAGCAATAATCGCCTTAAGTCAGCTTATTTGAAGATCCAACAAATAAACAAGGAAGTTGATGAATATTATCAGGTTTATACAGTAACAGAAGACCTAATTGAACTAAGAAACTTGGCTCAAACATCTAAAATTATTGTAGAATCTGCCCTTGCTAGAAAAGAAAGCAGAGGGCTGCACTTTAATCAGGACTTTCCAAACCAACTTAACGAAACTGAGAACACAGTATTAACTAAAGCATGATATTAGAAATCTTAAAATATCCCGATAAACGCCTAAGAACGATTGCTAAACCCGTTCAAGAGGTCAATAGTGAGATTAAGCAACTCGTTAAAGATATGTTTGAAACTATGTACGCTGCTCCAGGAATTGGGCTTGCTGCTACGCAGGTTGATTTTCATCAACGCCTCATAGTGATAGACGTTTCAGATGAGGGTAATCAACCACTATGCTTTATTAATCCTGAAATTATTAAAAAAAGTGGGGAGATAGAATATGAAGAGGGATGCCTATCTGTTCCAAATTACTATGAAAATGTTAAACGAGCAAATGAGATTAAGGTTAGTGCCTTGAATGAGCTTGGTCAGCCATTTGAAATTGATGCTGATGAGATGCTTTCTATATGTATTCAGCATGAAATGGATCATCTTAAAGGAATACTTTTTGTAGACCATTTATCAAAGCTTAAGCAAAAACGACTTAGAAAAAAAACAGAAAAGCAATCAAAAAAACTTTAGATTTGTGAACATAGGAAAATACAAACTCTATTCGAAGGTCTTGCTTGCGCCGATGGCAGGAACTAGCGATAAACCTTTCAGGATGATTTGCAGAGATCAAGGTGCTGGACTTACAACCTCAGAAATGGTTGTTATTCAAAGTCATTTAATGAACTCAAATAAATCAAAGCATCGCCTTGACTTTAGCTCTGAGAAATCTCCTATAAGCGTTCAAATCGCTGGCTCAGAGGCAGGTGAACTTGCCAGTTCTGCAAAGAAAGCTCTTGAGTTTGGTGCGGACATTGTCGACATCAATATGGGGTGTCCAGCAAAAAAAGTTTGCAACAAGGCCGCTGGATCAGCGCTGATGCAGAATGAAAAGTTGGTTGAAGAAATAATAAAATCTGTCGTCAACTCAGTCGATGTTCCGGTTACTCTGAAAATGAGGACAGGCTGGGATGATGAGAATAAGAACGCGCCAACTATTGCCAGAATTGCTGAAGATCATGGCATCCAAATGATTGCAATTCACGGAAGAACAAGAACGCAGAAGTTTAAAGGCAATGCTGAATTTGCAACAATTAAAAAAATTGTGAAGCAAGTTTCAATTCCGGTTGTCGCAAATGGTGATATTGACTCTCCACAAAAAGCTAAAGACATAATTAACTTCACCGGAGCAGATGCCGTCATGCTGGGAAGAGCGACCCAAGGAAATCCATGGCTAATAGGCCAGATCAATGAGTTCCTAACCAAGGGAAGCAATACAGAAGAGCCGTCTCTAGAAAAAAAAATACCCCAAGTCTTAAAGCACATTAAGCAGATTCATGAATTTTATGGACATAAAATGGGAACACAGCTTTCCAGAAAGCATATTTTTTGGTATTCTATGCACCTTGACCGTGAAAAAGGCTCTGCCTTTTGGCCAAACATTAATAGAGTGACAGATCACTCTGAGCAATATTCAAAATTTCATGATTTTTTGTATTCGATATGAAACAAAGGGGTATACAGGATTGCATCAAAGATAATCTTGAGAAGTATTTCTCTGACTTGAATGGTGAGTCATCGAATGGTGTTTTTAAGATGGTCACTCAACAAGCTGAGTCAGCTACTATTAAGTTTGTCCTTGATAAAGTCAATCAAAATCAAAGCGAAGCAGCTAGAATTCTTGGCATAAATCGTGCAACCCTAAAGAAAAAAGCAAGCCTGTACAATCTCTAAGAGTCTATAATTTAACTCTTGAGTTCCTTCACCAAAAAACCCTAAAAATGTCAATCAAAAGAGCCTTAATCAGCGTTTCAGATAAATCTGGAATTGCTGAGTTTGCAAGAAGTTTATCCCTACTCAAAATAGAAATTATATCAACTGGTGGCACTGCAAAACTTCTTCAAGAGATGAACATCCCAGTGACAGAGGTGTCAGATTTTACGGGCTATCCTGAAATGATGTCAGGAAGAGTAAAGACACTCAACCCTAAAATTCATGGTGGCATTTTAGCGAGAAGAGGTAAGGATGAAGAGATAATGTCACAAAATGGAATCAAACCAATTGACCTTGTAGTTGTAAATTTATACCCTTTTCAAGAAACAGTTAATAATCCAAACGCTTCTGATGAAGAAATTATTGAAAATATTGACATTGGTGGGCCCGCTATGCTTCGGTCTAGCGCAAAAAACCACGTTTCGGTCACGGTGGTCGTTGATAGCGAGGACTATCAGAAAGTATTAGATGAAATAAATGATAATGGAGACACATCCCTCTTAACCAGACGGTCACTCGCAATGAAAACATTTGAGCACACAGCTCAATATGATGGCGCTATAGCAAACTATCTAGGAAGAATGGATGATGGGTTTTCAAATACAATCAATCTCCAATTTATCAAGTCTCAAACGATGCGATATGGAGAAAATCCTCATCAAAGTGCTGCCTTTTACAAAGAAAAAAATCTTTTTGAGGCGTCTGTTTCTTCTAGTCATCAAATACAAGGCAAGCCGCTTTCATATAACAATTTGGCAGATGCCGATGCAGCACTTGAATGTGTGCGAGATTTTGAAGAGCCAAGCTGCGTTATTATTAAGCATGCAAACCCCTGCGGAGTAGCCACTAGAACAAATATTTATGAAGCCTATCAGAGCGCTTACCTTACAGACCCAACATCTGCCTTTGGTGGAATCATAGCCTTTAACCGCGAGCTAGATAAAGAGACCGCTCAAAGAATAATTGATCAACAATTCGTCGAAGTCATCATTGCACCAAAGATTAATGACAGAGCGAAAACAGTTTTGTTTAGTAAGGAAAATGTTAGAGTTCTCGAGTGCGGGGATCTAAAGAAAGCTGAGTCAGCATTTGATTATAAAAAAATTTCTGGCGGGCTTCTCATACAAGATAAAGACTTACTCACACTCCACTCTGATGATATGAAATGCGTCTCTTCCTCTGAGCCTTCAGACTCACAGATGAAGGACTTATTGTTTGCCTGGAAAGTTGCAAAGTATGTCAAGTCAAATGCTATTGTTTATGCCAAAAATCAAATGACAATTGGAGTTGGTGCTGGCCAAATGTCCAGAATTTATTCAGCCAAGATCGCAGGTATCAAAGCAGCAGATGAAAATCTAGAAGTTAAAGGCTCAGTGATGGCTTCTGATGCATTCTTTCCATTTAGAGATGGAATAGATGCTGCCGCTGAAGCAGGAATCAAAGCAATCATTCACCCTGGCGGTTCAATGCGGGATGATGAAGTGATTGCTGCAGCCAATGAGCACGGCATCGCTATGATTTTTACCGGGATGCGTCATTTTAAGCACTAAGTTTATTCTAGGAGGTTGTTGATATGATAAAAACGGCAGGTGAGCTGATAACTCAAGCACAGAAACAAATCGATTGCGTAAATCCGGTTGAAGCTAAAACTTTATTTGATAGTTCAGATGATGCTGTGATTATTGATGTTCGTGAAGCCAAAAATTATGATGAGTCTAGTCTTAATGATTCAATTAGTATTCCTAGGGGACTCATAGAGATGTTAATTGAAAAAAATTGTCAAAATGCTGATACATTAATCCTAACTCACTGTGCTGGAGGAGGTCGCGCTTCACTTGCTGCTCTGACAATTCAGGAGATGGGCTACTCAAATGTTCACGCCATTACAGCAACTTTTGCAGAGATCAAAGAGTCATTCGACTAGCTCAACTCTTTCTACTTAAATTGTCCTCTGACCGACTGAAGGAACATAGTAACTGAAATTCCTGTTGAGCCAAAAAACATACACATGACCATAATCTGATATCGAACTGCTATCATAGGCGAAACTCCTGACAAAATTTGACCTGTCATCATTCCTGGTAATGAAACAAGACCTACAGCAAGAAGCATATTAGTAATGGGGATTAATGATGTCTTAAGTGCAATGACTTTGGCTTCTTTGAAGGACTTACCTTGACTTAATTCGCTCTCTAATCTTTCAGCAGCAAGACTGATACCATTCATACAGTTGGCAAAAATCATTCCTGCTAGTGGTATCAAGTAGCTTGGTGAATACCATGGATCGATCATTAAGACTGCTTGGGTCATGATGATTAGAACGGTAACGCCGCCAATTACCATTGCGCTAACAGCATTAATAAATAAAATCTTCCTGGGTAAAGAAGTGGTTCTTAAAGAAATCCAACTGGCTGATAGCAGCATAATTGAGAGAACTGCAATTACAACATAGTTACTATTGGTTTCAAATATATAGGTAAGCACATATCCAATCAATAGAAGTTGAATAATCATTCTAAAAATGGCATAGAGGGACGACTTAAGTCCAATATTCCATCGCCAAATGATAATTAAGACTACGAAAACTGGGATAAATGCTATAGCTAAATTTGAGAGAGGTATGGTGACCATCTAGCTTTACCTAAAAAAAGAAAATTTAGAAATTTAATTTTAAAAGAAAAAATATCTTAGTATCTAAGGGATAGACAACTTAAGCCACCGTCAAGCTTTTTAAACTCAGAGACATCCACCTCTAGAATGTTGTATCCAGCCCTGCTTAGATTATTTTTTGCCAAGGGATATCCAGAAGGTATGATTACGTTATCGTTGACCCATATACAGTTTGCAGCGTAACTCTCTGATTCTGGAATTTCAATTTGATCAAACCCTTCGAAGGCAGGATCACTTGTAAATTCACCACAAATAGCAAGAAAATTATTTTCTAAATAAGATAACCCAGTCTTAAGATGAAGAACCTCTTTCAATTCAATGGTTGAACCTGTATAGCCATGTTTTTGAAGTAATCCAATTAACTGCTTTGCACCATGAATGTTAGTTCTATCTGATAAGCCAATATAGTAGTGACTTCCAACCATCATTATATCCCCAGCCTCTATTGTTCCTGGAGCTTCAATAACCTCAATATTTCCAAACTGACTCTTTAAAACATCTATTATTTTTTCAACTTCACCCCTTCTAGACTCGGCTCCAGGACGAGTAATGAACGCACAACTCGGCGTAATTAACGCAACATCCTCAACAAAAGTTGAATCTGGATAATCTTCACAAGGATCTAGGACAGTAACCTCAAGGCCACACAATTGAAGAGCCTCTATATAAGATTGATGCTGCATGAGTGCTCTTGAATAGTTGGGTGAGCCTAAATGTTTTGAGTCAGTTAACCCATTAATGAGGCTTTTTCCGGGTGTCCTAACAATTGCCTTAGAGAACATAAGTCGAACCTTAAAGATTTACGTAAGAATTGATCGCACTAACTTCACCCAGTAACTACTTCCGATAGGCAGAATTTCATCATTAAAGTCGTACTGAGTGTTATGGAGCATGCAACCTCCTTCAGGACTATCTTCTGGAACTAGTCCATTTCCAATCCATATATAAGCGCCTTCTGACGCGTTTAGTAAAAAAGAAAAATCTTCAGAGCCCATGCTTGGCTTTTCATTTCTTAATACGTTATCCTTTCCTACCAATGTTTCAGCAGCTTGAGCGCAAAGCTGAGCATGCTTTGGCGTGTTGACTGTTGCTGGATAGTTTGGAACTGAACTAAATGAAGCTGTCGCCCCCATTGATTCACTTATACCTTTTGATATATTTTTAATTTTTTCCTTTACTTCGTTACCTACCTCAGACCTAAAGTATCTAAGAGATCCAGTTAGATTCATTTCGTTTGGAATGACGTTTGATACAAAGCCAGCATCAACCATAGTAATACTGACCACAGCTGAATCTAAAGGCGCTACACTTCTTGAGACGACACTTTGAATAGCAGAAATAACTTGGGCGCCTATCATTATTGGGTCGACACACTGATCAGGCATTGCGGCATGTCCGCCCTTTCCTTTAATGGTAATTTTTAGTGTTTCATTCGCAGCCATAACGGCAGTATCATGGACAGCAAAATGGCCTTCGGCAAGTCCAGGCCAATTATGCATACCATAGACCGCTTCACAAGGAAACTTTTCAAAAATACCTTCTTCAACCATAACTCGACCACCACCCCCACCTTCTTCAGCTGGCTGAAAAATAAAATGAACAGTACCGGCAAAATTATTGTTCTGTTTTAAATAAACTGCAGCGCCTAAAAGCATTGTTGAATGGCCATCATGGCCACAAGCATGCATTTTCCCATCGTGAACAGATTTATGACTAAACTCATTCCTCTCTTGTATTGGGAGAGCGTCCATATCAGCACGAAGACCAATGACTTTACCTTTTTTTGTACCATGAATAGTAGCTACTATTCCAGTCACAGCCAAGCCACGATGCATTTCAATATTATTTGATTCAAGAACAGAGGCGATATAGTCACTGGTCATATCCTCCTTGAAACTCAGCTCAGGGTGCTTATGAATATGGTGACGCCATTCCACCATTTCTTCATGAAGCTTAGAGTTATGTTTGATTTCTGACATTATTTTTTATGACCTTAAACATTGGTTATTTGGATCAAAAGGTGATTCATCAATGACAATCGATTTGTATTTCTCACCTAAAATCTCAATCTCAAGCTCTGTTCCAACAGCGGTTAGATCTTTTCTAACAATGCCCAGAGCTAGTGACTTACCACAGCGCCATCCGTAGCCCCCAGAAGTACCCCTTCCCACAACCATTCCATCTTTGTAAATGGCCTCCGATCCTCGTGCATCAGCATCAACTACATCTAAAACTTCCATTGTCACAAAACCATTTACAGCGCCTCTCTCTTGCCAATCTGTAAGAGCTTCTTTACCAATAAAATCACTCTCTTTATCGAGCCTCACAAATCGATCTAGACCAGACTCATATGCTGAATATTCAATTGACATTTCTCTAGGAATTAAACGATAAGACTTTTCTAGTCGCATACTGTCCATTGCGCGAATTCCAAAGGGTTTAATGTCAAACTCTGCTCCAGCCTCCATGACTTGATCAAAAATATAGTTTTGCATTTCGATTGGGTGGTGCAGCTCCCAGCCAAGTTCTCCAACAAAATTAACACGCAGTGCCTCTGCAGTTGCATAACCAACATTTATTTTCTTACCAGTAAGCCACTTAAAATTTTCATTGGACAAATCAGTATCTGTAAGCTTCTGAAGAACATCTCGAGATCTAGGTCCTGCTAGAACCAATACACCCGTTTGAGTTGTGACTCGCTGAATACTAACGCTCCCATCTTTTGGAGCAAGTTTAAATAGATAGTCATGGTCATGCGTTTCAAATGCACCTGCTGAAACCAAATAATAGCTTTGAGGGCCAGTTTTATAAACAGTAAACTCAGCCCTAACTCCTCCATTAAGGGATAGCATATGGACTAGACTTATTCTGCCAATCGTTTGGGGCATTTTATTGGCAAAAATAGACTCCAACCATTCCTCTGCTCCAGGACCCTTGATAATACATTTGGCAAAAGCGGACATATCAAGCAGTCCAACCTTCTCATTAACGTGCTTACATTCGTTTCCAACATGTTCAAAGTAATTCGAACGTCTAAATGAATTTTTCTCAACAATTCGACCATCCTCTAAAGCCTTTGAATGGTTTTTATTTAAAAATACTTTTTCAGGATCCTCTTGATTCAACTCTTCAGCACTGAGAGAATAATCGAGGCTTGGCATGAACCAATTAGGTCGTTCCCAGCCATAAACTGATCCAAATACAGCGCCCAATGATTTCATTCGGTCATAGCATGGCGCAGTTTTAAGAGGTCTAGCAGCACTCCTTTCTTCATCAGGATAATGAGTTGTGAAAACATTTGCATAGGCCTCTTCGTTTTTTTCTTTTAGGTAGCCTCTAGTAGCGTAAGGACCGAATCGCCTTGGATCAACTCCCATCATGTCAACTGTAGGCTCTCCGTCAACAATCCATTCCGCTAATTGCCAACCTGCACCGCCAGCAGCCGTTATTCCAAAGCTGTGTCCCTCATTAAGCCAGAAATTTTTTAAACCAGGAGCCGGGCCAACTATCGGATTACCATCTGGGGTATAGGCGATAGCACCATTGTAGATATCTTTTATTCCGACTTCACCAAAGGCTGGAACTCGACTAATACAGCGATCAATATGCGGCATAATACGATCCAATTCTCCATTGAATAATTCATATTGACAGTCTTTACTAGGACCATCAACATAGCACGCTGGAGCTCCTTTCTCATAAATACCAAGAATCATTCCTCCCGCCTCTTCTCGTAAATAATATGCTGAATCAGATTCACGGAGAACGGCCATTTCAGGCAACCCTTGCTTTTTTCTTTCCATTATCTCTGGGTGTTGTTCTGTGACTAAGAATTGATGCTCTACTGGAATTACTGGAACATCAAGACCAACCATCTCACCTGTTTTTCGGGCAAAACTACCAGTACAGGATACAACATGTTGACATGAGATACCACCCTTGTCAGTTGAAACAACCCAGCTCTGATCTTTTTGCTGCTGAATACCCTCTACCAGAGTGTGCTCATATATCTCAGCACCTCTGTTTCTTGCCCCTTTGCAAAGAGCTTGAGTTAAGTCTGCTGGCTGAATGTAACCATCATCGGGATGCTGAATTGCCCCTATGAGTCCTTCAGTATTACATAGCGGCCAAACTTCTTTCACTTCATCTGGTGTCAAGAATTTAACATTGACTCCCACTGTACTTCCAACACCCGAGTAGTATTTATATTCGTCCATTCTGTCTTGAGAATTAGCAAGACGAATATTAGAAACAACACTAAAACCCACATTCATGCCAGTCTCTTCTTCAAGTTCATGATAAAAGTCAACGGAATATTGGTGAAGCTTTCCTACCGAGTAACTCATATTGAATAATGGCAGAAGTCCAGCAGCATGCCAAGTTGAGCCTGATGTTAGATCTTTTCGCTCAACCAAGACCACATCAGTCCAACCTTTTTTAGCTAAATGATAGAGCGTTCCAGCACCAACAACACCACCACCAATGACAACGACTTGCGCTTTATTTTTCATTACTTCTCCAATTCAAACTCTAACTTAAAAAACGTGAATTATATACTTAAATTATAGCAATTACATCAATAACTTAATGGTAGAATTTTTCGAAATTTATTTGGTTAAATGTTTAATATTTTCTTGGAGAACAAAATGAAGCTGACAGTAATTAAGTGGCGTGATATACCCACACAGGTGATGATAAAAAAAAGCAGGAGAGAGGTTGAGAAAGTTCAGCTCGATAATCGCTTTATGGAGGCCGTTGACTCTGCAGCAACGGTAGGAGACTCAACAGATGCAGACGCCTATCTAACAGATTGGCATAACGAAGTCACTGAAATTGAGGATGGCGACCTAAAAGAACCAGTTGAAAAGAAAGCTGCAGAACTTGAGGCCGAGTTTACAGATGAAATACTTCTAAGTTATGTAAATAATTCTGGCTATAAACCTTAACTTAGCTAGTATATCTTCCGTGTAAAAATTTTAGAGTCTCTCTAATCTTCGGCTCCTTAAGAAGATATCTGATGATCGTGTCTGGGGAATCTAACAACTCAGCATAGTCTAGTTCGGCCGGTTTTTTTGAAACTTTATTATTGCAAACTACAGATATTGTTGCCCAGTGTCTACTCAACTTATAAAACCCAAGTTTCTCTTCAAGCTGAGCCAACTTGTCACTTAAATACACATCGTCATTCAGTAGAAGTCTTTTTGAGTCAATGTTGACGACACCATTGACATGACTCGCAGCTTTGTGTTCAAGAGCAAACTCAATCAGAACCATGCTTTCTCGATGTGCAATTGCAACAACCTCTTCTTTTTTTGATTCGTCATGATGTATTAAAGTACCCTCAGAATTATTAAAGTTATTTTTTGCAATAATTGGTGTTTTGGTTTTTAATGAAGCCTTGATAGCTCTTGGATGAATCACTCTGGATCCCTCATCTGCCATAGCCAGCATTTGATTCACACTTATGGACTCTAGATAGCTTGAACCTTCTACCTGTCTTGGATCACAGTTAGCAATTCCATCAACATCAGAGAAAATTTCAACTTTTTCTGCACCGAGTGCAGAAGCAAGAGCAACTGCAGAGGTATCGCTTCCGCCTCGACCTAGAGTTCGAATATCTCCCTTATCATTAACCCCTTGAAAGCCAGCTACTACCGCAATAAAGCCGTTATCAAGAGCTTCGACAATTCGAGATGGATTGATATCCAAAATCTCTGCATTGCCTGCATTGTCATCTGTCAGAATTCCAGATTGCCTTCCATTAAATGATTCGGCTGGCATCCCGTTGTGACTTAATAGATGAGAAAAATAGGCAGAGCTTAAAGTCTCACCAACACTCATCACAAGATCTAGCTCTCTTGGATTGATGTTGTGCCCTACGTCTCTAAGCAGTGCGACTAGAGTATCTGTAGCGTATGGCTCACCTTTTCGTCCCATAGCAGAGACGACAACCACAATTCTTTCTCCAGACTCATGGTAGCGTTTAATATGCTCTAAAGCATGCGCACGACAATCCTCATCTCTGAGACTTGTACCCCCAAATTTCATCACTATAGGTGCCAAATTATTCGCCATTAAGTTGTTAAAAAGGCGCCATTATAGTCTTTTCAGGGCTACATAGCAAATATGAATTGACGAGTAAAGGTTATTGGTTTTTGAAAATTAATTTTAAATATTGAATGTTTGTTTAATGCCATCAAGAATAAAATCAACTGAAATCATTATTAAAAAAATTCCCATTAATCTTTCAATGGCAGTTAGAGCCCTGTTGCCAAGCTTCCTTCCAAGTGCTTCTGATGAAACTAATATGATTCCTGAGATGAGGCTTGCTACAAATACTACAATCGTCCATTCTGTCCACCTGCTAGGCTCTTGGGCCATTAACAAAATTACTGCTGCAATTGCAGAAGGTCCTGCAATCATTGGTATAGCAAGGGGCACTACTAAAGGTTCTGACTCTTCATCATGACTGAACATTGGCTTTGTTCCAGGAAAAATCATTCTAATTGCAATAATAAAAAGTATGATTCCACCCGCAATTCCAAGTGATGACTGCTCAATTTGAAGGAGTTGAAGTAGGAACCTTCCAATAAACATAAAAAATATCAAAATCAAAAAAGCGATAATTAACTCCCTGATAATGATTATTTTTCGTCTCTCCATTGGAATATTTTTAAGAATACTTAAAAATACAGGCACATTGCCTATAGGGTCCATAATTATTACAAGTAATAATATTGCAGCTAATACAGTCACTTAGATAACCTATTTTGAAAATTGAAAAATGGATTTTATAGCAATAGGTTTTTGAAAGTACCTAATTTGAAATATTTATACTCTTAAAGAATAATTAAATTTACCCAAAAAGAAGAAAATGCATTGCAAAAAAACCACCAAAAGGAGATAATTTACCCATCTGTTGTGTTCGTGGTTGATTTATTTCCCTGAGCCGATTAAGTATAGAAAAGGAGATGAGATTGGGTGCTTTTGTGTAAGCCCACCTTGAAGTGGGAAACCTACGGTAAACATCGAACTTCCGCCTTGAACCAGAATGGTTCAGGACCATGTCAACGCGGCACAACGGACCCATCACTCGTCGAAGAATTATCTATTCTTTCATTTTTTTGTACTGCTAAAATTAGAACAAACCTCTTCACAATGAAACATGAAAGAACTTAGAAAAGAGCTGAGAAAAATTAGGCGATCGATTGACTTGCCCTCCAGAAAAAAGTTAGGTAGAAAGCTTCTATATCAGTGCCAGAAAAATGCAGTCTTTAGGAACGCTAAACATATTGCAATTTTTCTCCCTAATGACGGCGAGATTGAGACAACAGACACAATAAACTTTTTATTAAGTCAGGGGTATATTGTCTATTTGCCAAAACTTGCAGGTGAAAAGCTAAAGTTTATGAAGATGGGTAAATTTTTCAGAAAAAATAGGTTCGGTATTGAAGAGCCAATCTTTAGCCCTCTTCTGGGTGCTCACAGAATGGACGTCATTCTTATGCCGCTAGTGGGTTTTGATAAGCATAAAAATCGCCTAGGTATGGGTGGTGGTTTTTATGACAAAACTCTGAGCTTTCATAATAAATTAAAAAAATTTAGAGTTCCTAAACTTTTTGGGTTGGCGTTCGACTCTCAAGAGGTTGATCGCCTGACTTCTCAGCCTTGGGATGTTAAGGTTGATGGAATAGTTACTCCATCAAGATTTATTAAATGATTAGTTTTTCTTAATCTTACCTAGCGCCTGTCTTTGAAAAAAGGATTTCAGTGCAGGAGTATGATCAATTAAATTCATTCCATAACCCCTAACCCATCTAATAGGCTCCATATTCTCTTTGTATATCCAATCCAGACCCGTCATTGTTTTAGCCATGACTTCGTTATCAAGCCTTCTGGCTCTTGCGTATTTTCTAAGAACCAAGAAATCGCCTAGGGCATTTGGTTTGCTATCTTGTAATTGTTGACTGAGCTCCATTACATCAGAAAACCCTAAATTTACACCCTGTCCTGCCAATGGGTGAATATTATGAGCTGCATCACCAATCAAGGCGAGACTCTCAAGAACGTATTGATTTGCACTTCTTGACACCAAAGGAAAGTATTTCCTAGCGCTTTGAAGTTCTAGTGAGCCAAATCGATATTCGGATGCATCTGTAATCCGTTTATTGAATTCAATATCATCGAGTTTTTCAAGCATATTAGCTAAAGAATTTTTACAAGACCATACAATCGATGCCTGGTTATCTGATAGCGGTAAAAAAGCAAGAATGCTATCCGATAAAAACCTCTGCCAAGTCGTTTGTTTGAGAGGTTTCTCTGTTAAAACATTTGCAATGATGGCCTTTTGATCGTAGTTATGCTCTTTGAAATCAATGTTAGCCAAGCTTCTCACTTTAGATTGAGGACCATCTGCACCTATCAATAGCTTACAAGACAAAGTTTGGCCATTATCAAGAACAACTTTATAGCCAATTTTATTAGCATTTAGCTTCACTAAACTGGCCTGAATCATTGTGGCATTTGAAGTTTCAATCCCCCTGAAAAGAGCAGATTGAATCACATCGTTCTCAATAATGTAGCCCAAGTTCTTTAAGTCTTCATCGCTGGCATGAAAGTTGAGGTGGCCATGAGAATTCTGATCCCAAACTTTGGTTGCTACAAAAGCATTCTTTCTCTCAAGCTCATTCCATACATTGATTGATTTCAAAAAATCTTTTGTGGTTGGTGTTATTGCACTGACTCGAGTATGGAAACTTTCATTGACTGTCGGATTACAATTATTTGGGTCAATGACTGCAATGCTGAGACTCATCTTATTAGAGATCTCTACGGCCATAGATAGACCAACAATGCCACCACCTATTATGACGACATCAAAATTATTGATTACCCTTCCCCAGCAATGGTCATTTCGTTAATGAGTGTAGAGCCAACCTTAAGATTACTTCTCAGATCAATGTCATTTCCTACATAGGAAATATTTTTTAACATTGTTTTCAGATTCCCAGCAATCGTAACACCTGATACAGGATATTGAATTTGTCCTTCTTCGACCCAGAAACCACTTGCACCTCTGGAGTAGTCACCCGTAGTGGCATTGATGCCATGTCCCATCAAATCCGTCACAATAAGGCCCTTATTCATGGTCTTAGTTAAATCTTCTAGTCCACCATCAAAATTAGATTTGACCATGCCATTACTAACACCGCCAGCGTTTGCAGTTGACTTGAGTCCAAGTTGGTTAGCAGAATATTGCCCCATCAAGTAGCTAATAACTTTTCCATCTTGAACGAAGAATTGTTTCTTTTTTAACACCCCATCAAGATCAAAAGCTCTCGAGCCTAGTGTTTTCAACTGAAGTGGATCTTCATAAATACTGATCGAATCTGTCACAACTGATTGACCTATCGAGTCAAGTAAAAATGATGTTTTCTTAAATTGCCTTGATCCACTGAGTGCGCCTAATAATTGAGAAAAGAGCCCTGAAGCTTGTCTTGGAATAAAGATAACTGGACATTTTTGTGATTTTAGGTTGCGTGAACCCAATTTATTTTGTGCAAAATCAGCAGCATTCTCTCCAACCTTAGAGGGACTCATTAAATCATTTGAATCGAGACTCATTGTGTATTCATAAGCAGTTTGCATTTCAGAATCTCTCTTGGCAATTAAAGAGCAATGCAACGAATGTCTCGTATTTTTTAAATTGGTTACTAATCCATTTGAATTTGCATAATAAGTTTCGCCTTCATGGCTTGATAATTCAGCGCCATCAGAGTTATCGATTTCGTCCTGCTCTAGAGCAACTTGCTCACACTCTTTAGCAATTTCAATACTCTCTTTAGCATCCAGGCTCCAGGGGTGATAAAGATCTAAATCGGGAGCATCCCAAGCCATTCTTTCTTTGGGAGCAAGGCCATTAAATGGATCAGCTTGGGTATATTTAGCAATCATGCAGGCAGATTCAATCGCTTTTTTTATGCTGTTCAGACTAAGGTCGACACTCGAAGCTTGGCCTTTATTTTTACCGAAATAAACACTGACATCAAAGCTGGTATCTAAATGATATTGCAAGGTTTCGACCTTAGATAATCGAACTGCAGTTGAAACCCCAGAGCTCCTTCCAAGTGAAAATTCAAAATCTGTTGCTTTATTTTTCTTAATTAAGTCTATGACTAATTGGGTTGTTTGGTCTAAGGGATTCATAAAGAAGGATTATACTAAGTGATTTAAATTAATCAAAGCTTCAATGATTGCTTTATTTTTCTTTAGGCTTTTCTTTAGAGGCTTGATACTGCACTTCCAATAGATGCAGCCTGCGATTATCAGTTTTTAAGACTTTAAATTGAAATCCATGAAGGCTAATCTCACTGAGCTGTTCTGGTAAGTAACTAAAGCCTGAAATAACTAATCCAGCCACTGTGTCATAATCATCACTCGTTATATTTGAGTCAAAAAATTCATTAAATTCACTCAGAGTAGTATTGGCTTGTAACAAGAATCGACCGTCGCCGTAATCGATGATGTTGTCCTCCTCCTTGTCATGCTCATCCTCTATTTCACCAACAATTTGCTCAATTACATCCTCAAGCGTGACTAGTCCTGCGATTTCTCCGTACTCATCTAAGACAATTGCCATATGAGATTTATTCTGTTGAAATTCCCTCAACAAAGCGCCCAATGGTTTGCTTTCAGGAACTGATAAAGCATCTCTCAAGTACTCTCTGTAGTTAAACTCATCATCTTGATTGTTTGCTAAATGTGCAAGTAAATCTTTAGCCAGAACAACTCCTAAAATGGAATCTTGTTCTTCATTGTGTATGGGAAACCTAGAGTGTGAAGAGGCCACCATCACTTGAAGCAGATTTCTCGTACTTGCCTCAGAGTTGATCATGATCATCTTAGAGCGTGGAACCATGACATCCCTTACCTTGAGGCTCTCAACCTGTAATGCACCTTCAATGACTGACCTACTATAGGGATCAATAACAAGGTTTTCCTCAGCCTCCTCTAGGGCTTGCATCAGTTGAGCTCTTGGTTTTAAAGTTTTAGGGAAAAGCTTATCAAATATCTTGAATAAAGATGATCTACTCGGAGGTTTGTCTTCGCTCATATAATTTATAAATATATTTTGTTATCTATTTTACCTTGGTTTAGGCTTTTTTAATACCTCGCATTGCCTTAACCTGGGCGGCTCTCTCTTTACGAACCTCCTTTGGGTCAGCGACAAGGGGGCGATAGATCTCTACTCTGTCTTTTTCTCTTAAAACTGTGTCAAGACTAGCAAACTTAGAAAAAATTCCAACTTGTTGCTTTGACAAATCTATTTGATTGTATATCTCTAGAATGCCTGAGGCCTCTATGGCCTCTTTGAGTGTAGTTCCTTCTTTAACTTCTAAACTAATAAGACTCTGTTTGTCAGCCAAAGCATAGGCAACTTCAACTATCATAAATATCACTCATTGCTTGCGCATCTCTAAAGTTAAGTTGGCCCTCATAAATTGCTCGACCAGTGATTGCTCCAATTATTCCATGATGTGCCTTCTTTAGAAGTGCTGCTATATCATCAAGATTGGTTACACCTCCAGAAGCAATAATAGGGATCGAAGTTTGATCAGCCAGACTGGCTGTAGCATCTACATTAACACCCTGCATCATTCCATCTCGGGCTATATCAGTGTAAATAATCGAACTGACTCCATACTGTTCATACTTTTTAGCTAGGTCAACGACACTAATATTTGTTTGCTCTGCCCAGCCATCTGTTGCCACAAAACCATTGTTTGCATCAAGACCCACAATGATTTTATTTGGAAACTCAAAACAGAGCTCTTCGACAAATTCTGGGTTTTTAACAGCCATAGTTCCAATAATTAGATAACTTATTCCTGCCTCAACATAGGCACTTGCAGTTTTAAGGTCACGAATACCACCCCCAATCTGAACTGGCAACTTTGGGAATGATTTTGTGATCTCATTGATGCATTCTGCATTGATGGGTCTTCCTTCAAATGCCCCATTCAGATCTACCAAATGTAATCTTCTTGCACCCTCATCAACCCATTTAGCAGCCATCTCAGTTGGGTTGTTTGAAAATACGGTTGTGTCCTCCATGACTCCTTTACGAAGCCTGACGCACTGACCATCTTTTAAATCAATTGCAGGAATAATAATCATAAATTCTAGTTTATTTGATAACTTCAACTCACTGAAGTAATTATACTCTATGAGCTTTTAGCCTGAATGTATTCCCTGCTCCTGATTTGACTAAACTGGAAGTAACTCTTCAAGACTCCATCTTGGCTTAATCGATATTTCGTAATTTTCGTTAGACTGTCCAGCAAGAAATCGATAATGTCCAACAAGTGCAATCATAGCGCCATTATCTGTGCAGAAATTGAGTGCTGGATAAAAAACACTTGTATCATTCTCAGCGCCCATCTTGTTCAACGACTCACGCAGTGATAGGTTTGCGCTAACCCCACCAGAGACCACCAGAGTTTTATAGCCAGTCTGTTTGAGTGCTCGATTGCATTTGATTGTCAACGTTTCTGTAGCAGCAACTTCAAATGCTTTGGCAATGTTAGCTTTTTCATCAGGAAAATCAAAATATGTATTTCTTGCAAAGGTCTTTAAGCCACTGAAGCTAAAATCAAGACCAGGCCTATCGGTCATTGGCCTCGGAAAAGTAAACCTATTCTTATCTCCTTCTTTTGCAAGATTTGCTAAAGCAGGACCTCCTGGATAACCTAATCCAAGAATCTTAGCAGTCTTATCAAAACCCTCACCCACTGCATCGTCAAGTGACTCTCCAAGAATTTTATATTCTCCTATCCTGGGAACGTCAACAAGTAACGTGTGGCCTCCTGAGACTAGTAGCGCAACAAATGGAAACTCGGGCTTTTTTTGCTCAAGTAACGGAGCTAATAGATGCCCCTCCATATGATGAACACCAAGAGCTGGAATACCTAAACCCCAAGCTAAGCTTTGTGCTATTGAGCTTCCCACCAAGAGTGCGCCTGAGAGTCCAGGCCCTGCAGTGTATGCAATACCAGTAAGTTCATTTAATTTGACATCACTCTCTTTGAGCGCATCTTTGATCAGAGGTATAGTTTTCTGAATATGGTCTCTTGATGCCAGTTCAGGGACTACTCCACCATACTCTGCATGCAGCTTGACTTGAGAAAATAGCTTATGCGATATGAGACCATATTTGCTAGTATAGATTCCAATTCCAGTTTCATCACAAGAAGACTCAATCCCTAATGTGATCAGATTTTTATTAGATACCAACCGTCTCACCTAAGTAAACCTTTTTCACTTCTTCATTTGCTAGAATTTCATCCTTGCCGCCTTGAGCAATAATTTTTCCAGCACTCAATACGTAGGAATGGTTACAAGTATCTAACATTTCCCTGTAGTTATGATCTGTAATTAGAATACCAATTCCTTTATCTCTTAATTGATAAATAATTTCTTGAATATCACCAACAGAAATCGGGTCTATCCCAGCAAATGGCTCATCGAGTAAAATGAATTTTGGGTCCATTGCCAAAGCTCGAGCAATCTCTACTCTTCTTCGCTCACCGCCAGAGAGGGTAATGCCCTTAATGTGACGAACATGCTCAACCTTGAATTCAGATAAAAGTTCTTCTAATCGAGCAGGCCTTTCTTTTGCAGTTATTGATTTATTCATTTCTAAAACAGCCAAGATGTTATCTTCAACGCTTAACTTACGAAAAATAGAAGGCTCTTGAGGCAGATAGCCAAGACCTAGATTAGCCCTTTTATGCATCGGCATGTGACCAATACTTTTATTGTCTAAAGTCACCTCACCTCTGCTTGATCTCACAAGGCCGCATGCAATATAGAAGCAGGTTGTTTTGCCAGCTCCATTTGGGCCTAGCAAGCCAACAATTTCCCCACCTTTAACAGAAAATGAGACATCGTTCACAACCTCACGTCTTGCATATTTTTTATAAAGATTTTTTACTTCTAGTTGATGATCTAACATTCAATTTCAATGCCTTTATGTTGTGAAACTATCTTACCCTAAATGTATTCTATATGCATGGAGCTATAGAGCTCTTTGACGCCATCTTTTGTGATAACTTTCAATGCTCCTTGTTCAGAAATTCCATCAATCCGACCTTCAAACTCTATGTTTGATTCCCTTAATTTAATTCTGACCCCCTTCAACATATCATAATGATCCCACTGAGACAAAAGTCTTGTAAGACCATTGAGTTGAAAATCCTCCGAGAGCATTAGGATGTTATTAATTATTGCAGCTGTTAATTTTTGAAAGCTTGGCAACTTAGTGAGGATTCTAGACAAGTCTACCCAAGATGTTTCAATCTCATGTTTGTCAACCAATTGAAAATTCACACCAACCCCAATCAAGACAAATTGATTGCCTTTATAAGAATTATTTTCCATTAAGATACCTGCTAGTTTTTTGTCGCCAAAATATACATCATTTGGCCATTTGATTTTCAATCCACTCAATTGGCATTCATCTTCGATAGATTTAATGATGGCCATTCCGACAACTAGACTAAGCCCATTGAGATTAATGCCTTCATTAAAGCATTTACGAATTGAAAAAATAATACTCCCATCTTTTTGAGATACCCAGCTTCTACCATACTGGCCTTTGCCCATAGTCTGCTCTCTAGCAATACATAGCTGAGGCTTCGTTGTGAAGGGTGTGTTCGCTAGAAAAGAGTTTGTACTATCAATAGAGTCAAAGAAATAACACTCTATATCATTCTTAAGCTGCTTCTTTAGAGGAGAATAATAATCCATGTGACTAAGAAAATGATTAATGAGATCAGAACAGCTGCAGAGGCAACATCTTTGGCAAAGCCAGAGAGCTCATGATGCTCAGTTCCAACTCGATCAACAACAGCCTCGATCGCAGAGTTTATCATTTCAATAATCAGTACCAAAAAAATTGGGATGATTAATAAAACTTTTTCAACTGCATTTTCTCCCAGCCAATATCCCAGTGGGAGTAATACGACTGCCAGCCAAACCTCAAGGCGAAATGCATATTCAGATTGATAACATGCCTTTAAGCCTTTTGCAGAATATACAGAGGCAGACCAAAGTTTTTTTATACCCGTTGGTTTTTGATTTTCTCTCATTAATTAATTTCCTTTTAGAGACTCACTAGGAGAGTCATAATACTTTGCTAAAATATTAACATCAATTTTACAATAAATAAAATTAATGGTTGATTATGAAAATTGCTCTGGGTGTTGAATATTTTGGAAAGAATTTTCATGGTTGGCAAATTCAGAAATCTGGCCTCAGAACTGTTCAAAGTGTTGTTGAGTCGGCCTTATCTCAGGTAGCAAATCATCCAGTTCGAGTCTTCTGTAGTGGAAGGACAGACTCTGGTGTGCATGCAATTGAACAAGTCATTCATTTTGAAACTGAAACGATTCGAACAGATCGGGCTTGGCTTTTTGGTGGCAATGTCAATCTCCCGAGTGATGTGAATTTCAAGTGGGTTAAGGTTGTCAGTGATGACTTTCATGCAAGGTTTAGTGCTTTTGCTAGATCATATAAATACAAAATCCATCACGACCCAGTAAGGTCGTCTTTGAAAGCTGATTACTTCTTATGGGAGCCAAGACCTCTTAACATTGATGATATGAAGAAAGCAGCAGCATCATTAGTTGGTGAACATGATTTTTCTTGCTTCAGAGGAAGCTTATGCCAAGCCAAGTCGCCCATTAAAACGATTGAATATATTGAGATTGAGTCATCTAGAGATGAGTTAATAATCAATATCAAAGCGAATGCTTTTCTGCATCACATGGTACGAAATATCGTTGGAACTCTTTTAAAAATTGGACGGGGTGAGAAGGATGTTGACTGGATGACCTCAGTGTTAGACAGTAAAGATCGAAAAAAAGCAGGGCCAACTGCAGAGCCTCAAGGGCTATATTTCATAAAAGCTTTCTATAAGGAGATCTAGCTAGGCTCTAGTTCAGAATTTTGTATGTCAAAATCTTGCTCGGCTTCAGTAAGATTATCGTCCTCGATTTCATTTTCAAGGTTTTCTATCTCCTGCCAAACATACTTTAGGGCGTCAGCTCTGAGATCAAAGAATCGATTGTCACCGAAGCGCTTCTTGAAACCCGATCTAAATAATTCCGCCTCTAGCCTTTCTGTTCTAGCAAAAAGTATCTCAACACCTGAATTTGAACATGTCTCAACCAAGCTTGACAATACCTGCTCACCACTCGCATCAACCTGAACAATGGAGGCAACATCAACTATTATGTACTTCAAGTCATCGTTATGTCTTGCGATTAAATCCAGCAACTTTGTCTCAAAATATGCAGCATTAGCAAAATAAAGTGAGCCACTCCATTTTGCAACTTTAACAGATGGGCTGACCTCCACTGATTCATCAGCAAACCTTGAAGCTATGATCGAGCCATGCTCAACTGACAACTCTGAAAAGTTTGGTTCCATAGTTCGATATAGAAATAATCCAAGAGACATAATGACCCCAAAAGCAATACCGTTCTCAAGGTGTGGTGCAAAAGTCAGAGTCATTATAAAAGTCAGAAGGCCAACTAGCCCATCGTGCTTCTCGACCTTCCATGCATGCCTCAAAGGTGAAAAATGAATTAAATTAACAACTGCCATTAAGATGATTGCTGCTAGAGTAGCTTGTGGCAGGTGGAAGAGCAAGGGGGTCAACCAGATGATGGTAAGACCAACAATAACAGCGGTCACTACAGAAGAAAAACCAGTCACCGCACCCGCGGTCAAGTTAACTGCAGATCTTGAAAAGGAGCCTGAGACAGCATAGCCTTGAAAGAAGCTTGAGGTTACATTAGATAGTCCCTGACCAATAAGCTCTTGGTTTACATCTAAGCGCTGCTTCGTAGTTGCAGCCATTGATTTAGCAACAGAGATGGCCTCCATAAAACCAATTAAAGATATTGTTATAGCATAGATAAATAATGTACCAATTGCATTAAAATCAAAGCTTGGCAATTTAAAACTAACCAATCCCTCAATATTAATTGAACTGACTATTGCGCCTCCCATGCCTTGATAGTCAATCAAGAAGGATGCTGCAGTTGAAAGCACAGCGACCGACAAGATCGCTGGCAATCTTGGGAAAAAACGCTGAAAAATGATGATTCCTAGAACGCCAGCAATGGCCATAGCCAGAGTTGGAAGATGGGTGTAGTAGAATGCAGCCTCAAAAAGTCTAGCAATCGTCTGATAGCTCTGATCAGCATTACAAATTGTATGAAGCCCATTGGCATCAATATTTTCAATTCTTTCTATAATCGTCAATGGTTGACAAGCGTTAGCCCAATCACTGTCGTTTGAATTAATCACCCTTATTCCAAAAACTTTAGGAAGCTGAGAGGCTCCAATAATAATTGCAGCAGCATTTGTAAAGCCAGTGACAACAGGGAGTGAAAGGAAGTTAATGACAAAACCCAATCTAAGAACTCCTAGCGAAAACTGAAACACGCCAACGATTAAAGCCAGCAGTGCAGCATAGATCGCATAACTCGAAGGGTCAGTCACAATTTCACCTAGCGCTGCTGCAGTTAACAAAGAAACTACAGCGACTGGTCCTGTTGAGAGCTGCCTTGATGAGCCCATCATTGCTCCAATTAAAACAGGCAAAAATGAGGCATAAAGACCGTACTCGGGTCCAAGTCCAGCAAGCTGTGCATAGGCCATTGATTGAGGAATTAAAACAAATGCAACGGTTGCACCGGCCACAACATCGGCTTTTAAAATTTTTGGGCTACTAAGGTCTTTAATCCATAACAAAAATGGAAATAGTCGTGTTAACCAAGTCATGAAATATGTTTCAGAAGTTAAGTTTTAATTCACTATTAAGTGTACCTAACTAGAAGGGCTTAAGCGCAGATTTTTTTTAATTCTGATTAAAAATCTTTGTCCCAGTCAACCAAAATTACTTGATTTTTAGAGTCAATAGAAACTAAAAATGGCTCAATGTATGGAATCCAGTGTTCCTTTTTACCTTTAACGACTAAAACATTATTTGAGCCTGTCTCAACAAAGTAATCTACTATGCCAAGCTTTTCTTGATCTTTATTAATTACATTAAATCCAATCAGCTCATGCCAATAATATTTTCCATCTTGGAGCTCAGGAAGCTGTTTCTTATCTATGAAAATATTATGACCAATAAATTTTTGTGAGTCCTCTCGATTATCTACATCTTTAATGTGGGCGACAATTGTTTTCGACTGTTCACGCCCATTCGTAATGTCAATTGTTTGGAAACTTCCATCAATCTTAATAGACCAAGGTGAGTAATTTAGAATATTGGACCTAGGCTTGGTGTATGAGAAAACTTTTACCCAGCCCTGTAAACCAAAAAAGCCATTAATCTTTCCGACTAATAGCTTTTTATCGTTTTCTTGAGGTGCTGATGACACCAAATTATTTTTCTTCAGACTCTTCAGCTGGCTTTTCTTCTGCTGCGGCTTCTTCTACTGGAGCTTCTGCTGCGGCTTCTTCTGCTGGAGCTTCTGCTGCGGCTTCTTCTACTGGAGCTTCTGCTGCGGCTTCTGCTGCGGCTTCTTCTGCAGCCAAAGCTGCTGCTGCTTCAGCAGCTTCCTTAGCCTCTAAGTCTGCCTTTGCTTTTTCTTCAGCAGCAATCTTTTTAGCTTTTTCGTCAGCCTTTTCTGCTTGCTTCGCTAATTGCTTTTCACGAATAGATGGATCTCTGTACTCTTTAACAAGTTGCTTTACGCGATCTGAAATCTGTGCTCCTTGCGAAATCCAGTGTGACAGTCTGTCTTCTTCAAGTTGAAGCCTGACTTCTTGTCCGCGAGCGACAGGATTAAAGTATCCAATGCGCTCGATGTAACCACTGTCTCTTCTTTTTCTAGAGTCTGTCGCTACAATCGAATAAAAAGGGTTTTTCTTGGCTCCACCTCGGGCTAGTCTAATCTTAACCATGGGTTTTTTGCTCCTCTTTTAGATTGTTGAATTATTAAGGCGGCAAATTATATCAGTTTTATATGTCGCGTGCTAATTTAATCGCATCGCCAATATAGTTTGCTGGAGTGAGTTTGTGTAGCTCTTCTTTTGCTTCAGGGGGTATCTCGAGTGATGCAATAAAGTCTTTTATGATTTCAGCATTAATCGCCTTACCTCTTGTTAGCTCTTTCAACTTTTCATAAGGGTTATCGATACCATATCGACGCATCACAGTTTGAATAGGCTCTGCCAAGACCTCCCAAGAGTTGTCTAGATCCTCAAGCAGCCTTGTTTCATTTACCTCAAGTTTATTGATTCCCTTACCAATCGAAGAGTAAGAGATTAGAGAGTGGGCACAGCTCACTCCTAAATTTCTCAATACTGTTGAGTCACTCAGATCACGCTGCCACCTAGATATTGGAAGTTTAGCAGCAAAATGATCTCCAATTGCAATTGCTAGCCCGAGGTTGCCCTCTGCATTTTCAAAATCAATTGGATTGACTTTGTGAGGCATCGTTGATGAGCCAATTTCACCCTGAATTGTTTTTTGCGTGAAATAGCCTAATGAAATGTAACCCCAAACATCTCTACAAAAATCAATCAATATGGTATTAAACCTGTTTAACGCATGAAAGTACTCAGCAATATAGTCATGAGTCTCTATCTGCGAACTGTAGGGTGCATAATTGATACCAAGCCCTTCGATAAAGTCCTGAGACATCTTTTGCCAATCGACTTCAGGATAAGCACTCAAATGAGCATTAAAGTTTCCAACTGCGCCATTAAATTTACCCATAATGCGAACATCTTTGAGTTGATTGATTTGCCGATCTAGTCGATAAGAGAAGTTAGCCATTTCTTTACCAAGGGTAGTTGGAGATGCTGTTTGACCATGAGTTCTGGAGAGCATCGGAATCTTGGCATTTTTTTTCGCTAACTCATTAATGAGATTGAGCATATCTGACATTTCAGCTAACAAGGCATCCCTTCCATTTTCAAGCATAAGGGCATGAGATAAATTATTGATGTCCTCAGAGGTGCAAGCAAAATGAATAAACTCGCTGACCTTTTGGAGCTCTGGTATTGAAGATATTTGATCTTTTAAAAAATACTCAACTGCCTTGACATCATGATTAGTTGTTTTTTCGATTTCCTTGATGGCTTTTGCATCTTCGATGCTGAAATTATTAGCAATGGCTAATAGTTTCTTATTTGTCTCAGAGCTAAATGAAGGAACTTCAGAGATGTTTGAATTTTTTGATAGCGCCTCTAGCCAGCGAACCTCAACAAGAAGCCTATACTTCATTAACCCAAATTCACTAAAAATAGGCTTGAGCGCACTCGTCTTGTCGCTGTAGCGACCATCAATTGGCGAAATAGAGGTCAGGTTATCAAATGTCATAATACGAACAATTGCTTTAAAAAATTCAAGCCTTCCTATCAAAAAGGATAAAATTATACTCTATTTATTTAATCACCTAATAGCCAGTACAGTTATGAAAGAAGCTTACCTAAAGCATTGCGATGAAAGAAAGTCAGAAAATCTTCCCCCTTTGGCGCTTGACGCCAAACAAACAAAATCAGTTATCGAAAGCCTTTTAGAAGGGAATGATGATGAATTTAATTTAAATCTTCTTACACACAGAGTACCGCCAGGGGTCGATGAAGCCGCCTATGTCAAGGCTGGTTTTCTTACTAGTGTCGCTAAGGGTGATGAAGCTTGTAATGCTATTTCGAAGAAACACGCTACTTTCTTATTAGGAACGATGCTGGGTGGATACAGTATTGCATCGTTAATCGACCTTCTTGATGACGAGGAAACTGCTGAAGCAGCCTGCGAAGCGCTCTCTCATACAATTCTGATTTACGAGGCGCACCAACAAATCCTAGAAAAGTCCTCAAGCAACTCTTACGCTAAAAAAATAGTTGATTCATGGGCATCTGCTGACTGGTTCACATCGAAAGAGCCGCTCCCTGAAAGTATCAAGGTAACTGTTTTTCGTGTAGATGGGGAAACTAATACAGATGATCTGTCTCCAGCAACCGAGGCTTGGTCACGTCCTGATATTCCGCTTCATGCAAAAGCGATGCTCATCAAGAAAATGGATAAACCCCTTGAAAAAATTGAGGAACTCAAACAAAAAGGACTCCCTTTAGCCTATGTTGGTGATGTTGTCGGCACTGGATCTTCAAGAAAATCAGCTATCAACTCAGTATTATGGCACATGGGAGAGCCAATAGACTATATCCCAAACAAAAATAGTGGTGGAATAGTCCTTGGAGGGAAAATCGCACCAATCTTTTTTAATACGGCTGAGGACTCGGGCGCGCTTCCGATTCAGTGTGACGTTTCTGAACTAAAGATGGGTGATGAAATTACAATTTACCCATACGAGGGAATCATCAAAGACTCTTCTGGAGAAATCATCTCGAAATTTGACCTCGCCCCAAGCACAATGCCTGATGAAGTGAGAGCAGGCGGAAGAATCCCGCTAATTATTGGTAGAGGTCTAACCGACAAAACGAGATCAGAGTTGGGTTTAAAGGTCAGTGATGTATTTCTTCGTCCTATTGATCCAAAAAATAGCTCATTAGGTTTTACGCTGGCTCAAAAAATTGTCGGTAAAGCTTGTGGAGTAAAAGGAATCAGGCCAGGAACTTATTGTGAGCCTAGAATGAGTACCGTTGGTTCGCAAGATACAACTGGCGCAATGACTCGTGACGAGCTAAAAGAACTAGCCTGTCTAGGCTTTTCAGCGGACCTTGTAATGCAAAGTTTTTGTCATACAGCGGCTTACCCAAAACCAATTGATCTGGAACTTCAGCACACACTTCCAGACTTCATGCACTCTCGAGGCGGAGTGTCTCTCAAACCTGGAGATGGCATCATCCATTCTTGGTTAAACCGAATGTTGCTTCCGGACTCAGTTGGAACAGGAGGAGATTCGCATACACGCTTCCCAATAGGAATCAGCTTTCCAGCAGGCTCTGGCTTAGTTGCCTTTGGAGCGTCCATTGGCGTTTTACCTTTAGACATGCCAGAATCGGTTCTAGTCAGATTTAAAGGCGAAATGCAGCCGGGCATCACACTGAGAGACCTTGTCAACGCTATCCCTTATGTTGCTATTCAAAAAGGGTTATTGACGGTTGATAAATCGAATAAAAAAAATATATTCTCTGGTCGTGTTCTAGAGATTGAAGGCCTTGGTGACCTTAAAGTCGAGCAGGCATTTGAGCTTGCGGATGCAACTGCAGAGCGTTCAGCAAATGGCTGCACGGTTAAGCTCAATAAAGAGCCTATTCAGGAATATCTTAACTCTAACATTATACTTCTTGGCTCAATGATTGACTCTGGCTATGACGATAAAAAAACAATAGCGAAGAGGATCCAGGATATGAAAAAATGGCTTGATAATCCTGAGCTTCTTGAGGCTGATGAAGATTGCGAATATGCAGAAGTAATTGAAATTGATCTTTCAGAAATTAAAGAACCAATTTTGGCGTGCCCTAATGATCCAGATGATGTCAGGCTTCTTTCATCGGTAGCCAAAACCTCTATTGATGAAGTCTTTATAGGGTCTTGTATGACGAATATTGGGCACTTTAGAGCAGCAGCTCAACTTCTTAAGGATAAATCTGAGCTGAATACTGTCTTGTGGGTAGTTCCGCCAACAAGGATGGACGAAAAACAATTAAGGGCAGAGGGAATTTACGAGACATTCGAGCGCCTGACAGACAAAACTGAAGTCCCTGGCTGCTCTCTTTGTATGGGTAATCAAGCTAGGGTAGAAGAAGGTGCATCAGTTGTATCTACTTCAACAAGAAATTTTCCAAATCGACTTGGTGATAATAGTGATGTCTTTTTGGCATCTGCTGAGGTTGCTGCAATCTCAGCAAAATTAGGTTACATTCCCACTCCTGAGGAGTATCTATCATTAATGAAAGATATTGAACCTTTGTCTGGTGAAATTTATCAATACCTTAACTTTGATCAGATTGCAGATTATCAAGAATCTTCATCTAATGTCGCACTCGAAGTAATCCTCCAAAGCTAAAAACTGGGCAATAAAAAAGCCGCTTTATGCGGCTTTTTTTAATTCTGTCAAAAAAAGAATTACTTGATCTTAGCTTCTTTATACATCACGTGTTTTCTAACTACTGGATCAAATTTTTTAACTTCAACCTTTTCTGGATGAATTCTCTTATTTTTTGTTGTAGTGTAATAGTGACCTGTGTCAGCTGAAGAAACTAGTTTAATTTTCTCTCTCATAAATTACTCCTTATACCTTTTCACCGCGACCACGGATCTCTTCTAGAACAGCGTCGATACCCTTCTTATCAATGACACGAAGGCCACGCGCAGATAATTTAAGCTTTACAAAGCGATTTTCCGCCTCAACCCAAAAACGATGAGTATGAAGGTTAGGATAAAAACGGCGACGTGTTTTATTATTGGCGTGCGAGACGTTATTTCCGCTTATTGGTCTCTTACCAGTTACTTGACATACTTTAGACATTACGACTACCTAATGAAATTTCTAAAAAGTGAGAATTATACGCAAAAAAATGGAGTTTTTTTAAATAAATTTTATATACTTTATTCATAAAAACGGTATCATACCAATCTTTTGGAGGGATGGCAGAGCGGTTGAATGCACTGGTCTTGAAAACCAGCAAGGGCTAATACCCTTCCAGGGTTCGAATCCCTGTCCCTCCACCACGCAAACACCTCAATTAGAACAGTTCTTTTTATTAAGATTTCAATGGTAATTAATTTATAATTGTTTAAGTAGTAATGTTTTTATTCACTAAACAAAATTTAAACATCTACCCTCTAAAATATTTAAGCTAATTAATCAAATTTTAAACTAACTAAAGAATGAAACAATGAAGGCAGTGGTTATTATTGCATCTTGGAGTAGTGGGTCAACTGCAGTTACAGGCTATCTAGATAAATGTGGCGCATATTCTTGCCCACCTCATCTTAATACTATTGATAAACGCACGCCCAATTCATATGAGTCGATAGAATATGGTACTGAGCTTGCAAAGCTATTTGATAAATATACTTTTAAGGAGATAGGAAAATCTGAAGATTTTGTAAATTTTTTTGAAGCCTGGTGGGCAGAGGAGTGTTCTAAGGCAGAGAAACTAGATTGCAACTCTATAGTTCTTAAGCACCCACTTCAAACATTTGTTCTTCCGTATCTTAAAAAAAAATTAAATCCCTCGTTCATTTTTGTTACACGCCCATTTGAAGAAATAGGAAGAACACAGATTCGAAGAAACTGGCACCCAATTATGGGTGAGGATGGAGCCAAACATATATATTCCGTAGCCTATAATTTTTTTACTTTAAGCTCAAGTCCTTTTATTTCAGTTCCATTTAATGCTTTCAAAACTGATGCAGAATTGAGAAATAAGATGCTTGATTTTATTGGACTTTCGCCATCAGAAAAACAAATCCAGAGTGCTGAATCATTTCTTCGTAAAGAATAGCTCATTAATTAACTTTTCTAACTCAGCTAATAAGTCTAGCCATAGTAATATTCCCTCATACTCAAAAATATTAATTTTTAATAGAATCAAAACTCCTAATCTTCATTTAATCTCCATCTTAAGAACTTATCGTTGATTAAAATAAAGTTATGTCAATAATAACAAAAGCAATACTCTTCGGATCCATTGGGACAATAGTTGAAACTTCTGAGCTCCAGCGCAGATCATTTAATCAAGCCTTTTCTGAAGCAGGTCTTGACTGGAATTGGACACTTGAGGAATATCAAAAAATGCTCACCAAGTCTGGTGGACGAAATCGTATAAATGATTTTGCAAATCAGCGTGGAATTAAGGTCAATGCCGATGCACTTCATCTAAGAAAAACTGAGATCTTCGATAAGATGATGAGCGATGAAAAAATCTCTCCTCGCCCTGGAGTCGCTAATTTAATTACTTATGCTCTCGATAATGGTATTCATCTGGCATTCGTAACGAGTACATCCACAGCCAACATTGACGCTATGTTCTTTGCACTGAATAACCAAATTAAAAAAAGTGACTTTAGTTTCATTGGCAATGACAAGCTTGTCTCTCAGCCAAAACCCAATTCAGAGATTTACCTCAAAGCTCTCTCTGAGCTTAAACTTAACGCAGAGGATTGTATTGCAATAGAGGACACCGAAGTCAGCATGAGATCAGCTATTGATGCCAACTTGAAATGCATTGCATTTCCTGGGGCAATGGCTCATGAAAACGACTTTAGCGATGCTTACCTTGAAACCAGAGACCTTTCTCCAAGTCATTTATTTGAAAATCAGATTTAACGCCAAAAAAAAATCAAATTATCTATAATGTATTTGCAGTTGCAAAGAAGTGACTGTTTTATAGCAATGTAGCTTCCAAGGAGCCAATGTCGGATATTATTTCCAAGATGTCTACGGAAGATATTTAAAGTTCAAGGAAGAAAAGTGAAATTAGTTACAGCAATTTTAAGGCCAGAGAATCTAGATAAAGTTAGAGAGGCGCTTTGTGATGTCGATATACCAGGCATGACAGTAACTGAAGTTAAAGGCTTTGGAAAACAAAAAGGCCACACGGAGTTGTATCGTGGCACTGAGTTTACCGTTGAGTTTGTTCACAAAGTGAAACTTGAAATCGCAATTTCAAATAAAAATTTGGATCTGCTAATTAATACAATTAGCGATATCGCTCGTTCCGGAAAAAAAGGTGATGGCAAAATCTTTGTCACTGACATCGAAAAAGTAGTTCGTATTCGCACAGGCGAAACGGACCACGACGCACTTTAGGAGAGCTCAATGAAAAAATTTATACTATTGGCTTTATTGCCAATGACTGCTTTTGCGGACGTCATAAATGGCGCCGATACGGCCTGGATCATGACATCTACTGCCCTAGTCTTGTTTATGACGCTTCCAGGACTGGCACTTTTCTATGGCGGACTTGTCCGCTCAAATAATATTTTATCTGTCCTGATGCAATGTTTTGCTATTGCTGGAATTGTTAGCATCTTATGGTTTGTTGCTGGATACAGCCTTGCATTCTCAGGCGACAACCCATTTATAGGCAATCTATCTAACTTTATGCTAGCTCAAGTCAGTATCGATAGTGTGAGTGGCTCAATTCCAGAGTCGCTCTTTGCAATGTTTCAGATGACATTTGCCATTATAACGCCGGCCCTCATCGTGGGTGGTTTTGCAGAGAGAATGAAGTTCTCTGCTGTACTATTGTTTAGTAGCATTTGGTTATTTGTCGTTTATGCTCCAATTACTCACTGGGTATGGGGCGGAGGATGGCTTGGCGATACCCTTGATTATGCTGGAGGAACAGTCGTTCACATCACTGCAGGAGTTGCTGCTTTGGTCGCAGCTATTGTGCTTGGCCCAAGACAGGAGTTTCTTAAAAAGCCAATTCCCCCTCACAACATGACGATGACTTTTATAGGCGCTGCAATGCTTTGGGTTGGATGGTTTGGATTTAATGGTGGATCTGCTCTCTCTGCTGGTGGAGATGCTGCAATGGCAATTCTTGCTACTCATATATCTGCAGCAGCAGGTGCTATGACCTGGATGTTCTATGAATGGGTCAAATTTGGAAAACCAACCGCACTCGGTTCAGTAACGGGTATGGTTGCAGGACTTGGAACCATTACTCCTGCCTCTGGCTTTGTGGGCCCTGCTGGAGCCTTAGTGATTGGAATTATTGCTGGTGCTGTATGTTTCAATGCAGTCATCATGATCAAACAAAAGTTCAAAATTGATGACTCGCTTGATGTATTTCCAGTTCATGGAGTTGGTGGCATATGCGGAACAATTTTGGTTGGATTTTTTGCATCAAAAGAACTTGGAATTTTTTCAGGCCAAGGCGGCTGGAGTCATGAAGCAATTGTTATCAGTGACCAATTACAGATTCAATTAACTGCTGTAGTGGCTACCGCAGCATACACTGCATTAGCAACATTCGTGATTCTTAAAATTGTTGATGTAGTGACTGGATTGAGAGTGGATTCACAGACTGAAACTCAAGGTCTTGACCTTGATAGTCATGGAGAGACGGGATACAACCTTTAATCCTAGCCTCTTAAGTAAAGAAATTAAAAGCCGGCATTTGCCGGCTTTTTTACTATGAAAAAAAATTAATGGAATGATAAAAAAACCTATAATAAAATTTCCTTGAAAATTCATTACTTATTTATGTACTCTAAATCAATTTATAAAAATAAATTAAATCATTTTTTAACTCTAGTTCTCATGTCTTTATTAATGCTCGCATTCAATACAAAGACTTTTGCAGATGAGGAGACTCTCTCTTACCCATTTAATGCTGATAGTGGGAGATACTGGCAGTACGTTAGTGACCGCGTTATGGGTGGAGTCTCAGATGGTCAAGTGGCACTTGAGCAAGACGGAGAAATGTATTATGCAAGACTTACAGGGAACGTTAGCACCGCAAATAATGGCGGCTTCATACAGTTGCGCGCCAGTGTCTCTTTTGCAAACTCAGAAAAAGAGGGAAAAAACCTCCAAGGTGTTCGTCTCAATGTAAGAGGAAATGGAGAAACCTACTACATACATATTAGAACCAATGAAAGCTGGTCTCCCTCTGACTATTATGCTACAACTTTCAAAGCTGATGCAGATTGGAAAATGATTGACCTACCTTTTAAAACATTTAAAAGGAGATGGTCAAAGGGCTCAGTTCTTGATCCACAAAAAATTAGAAGCTTTGGTATTGTTGCCTATGGCAGAGATCATATTTCAGATGTTTCAGTATCCACCATAGAGTTTTACTATTGATAATAAATGAAAACAAGAACTAGAGCAGTTGTTATTGGTGGTGGTATTGCTGGCTGCTCGACCTTGTATCATCTGACTAGAGAGGGCTGGACAGATATTGTTCTTCTTGAGCGCAATGATCTCACCAGCGGAACGACTTGGCACTCAGCAGCCCAGGTCACTAATTTTGGAATGAATCAGACCATGGTGGGTTTAAAAACACATTCCATTAATCTATACAAAGAACTTGCTGAAGACCCAGATCATCCGATTAACTACAATCATGGCGATGGAGGAATAAGGCTTGCAAACACTAAAGAGCAAATGCAAGGCTATCACCACTTCGCTTCAATGGCTAGAGGTATGGATGTTCATTTTGAAGTCATAGATGCCAAAGAGTGTCAACGACGTCATCCATTAATTTCAACAAATAATTTAATTGGTGGGTTGTGGGATCCGCATGATGGTGACATAGATCCCTATCAATTGTGCCACTCTTTGACGCGAAAAGCACGACAGGCTGGCGCTGAGGTTTACACAAATACTCCAGTCACTGCTCTAGAGCAATACCAGGATGGGACCTGGAAAGTAACCACCGAAAATGGTGAGATTGATTGTGATGTCGTCGTAAATGCCTGCGGATACAGGGTCAATGAGGTTGGGGCAATGATGGGTGTTCATCACCCAGTAGCCTCAATGGAGCATCAGTACTTTCTGACCGAAGATATTCAGGAGATTATAGATGCAGGTCATCGAATGCCTCTTTTAAGGTGCCCAATATCTGACTATTATTGTCGACAAGATAAAAATGGACTTTTGATTGGATTCTATGAACAGAATTGTAAACCATGGGGAATGGATGGGATTGATCCAAACTTTGTCAATGCTCTTTGTCCGGATGATTTAGAGAGAGTTACAGATGTATTAGAGGGAGCATTTGATCGAATGCCTGCGTTAATGAATGCTGGAATAAGAAGTGTTATTAATGGCCCAATTACTTATACAATTGATGGAGCCCCGCTAGTTGGAAAAATTCCTGGAAAAGAAAACGCATTCTGCATCATAGGTCTAAGAGCAGGCCTTGGTGAAGGTGGCGGACATGGCTGGCTCCTTGCTCAGCAGATTGTTCATGGTGAAGCGTGTTATGACACATGGTGCCTGGATCCTCGAAGATTTACTTCACACACAAATGTTGAAATGACTTCTTTAAAGGCTATCGAAGACTATCAAAACGAATTTCGTTTTCACTTTCCACACGAGCACCGTCCGGCAGCTCGACCTGCCAAAACCACTCCTCTAACATTAGTCATGGCGAATAAAAATGCTGAATTTACTGTGATTAATGGATGGGAGCGTATTGAATATATTAAGCCCTCAAAAAACTTCCACTATTCTCCATCCTTTCACTTTGATGAAACATTTGATATTGTCGCAAACGAAGTAAAAAATATCCAAAATAATGTAGGGCTTACCGAAGTGAATGGCTTTAATCGATTTGAAATTACTGGCTCAAATGCCAATAGTTTTGTTGACCGAATGTTTTGTGGCAATGTTACCCAGAAGTCAGGTAGGGTTGGATTGGGTTATCTCCTCAATGAGTTTGGAATGATCAAAAGTGAAGCCACTATATCCAATATTCCAGCTACAGACCGTGGCCCAAAAAGAATGTGGTATGGCTCAGCTGCGGCCTCTGAGTTTCACGATATGGATTGGCTAATGCAGCACTTAAAAGATGAAGAAAATGTTGTAATCAAAAGCCTAACAAATGAACAAACAATACTCCTTTTAGCTGGACCAAAAGCGAGAGAAGTTCTCTCCAAATGTAGTCGCGAAGATTGGAGCAAGAAGTCATTTCCATGGCTCAGTGTTAGAGAATGTTTCATTGGCTTTTCTCCAGCCACCGTATTGTCAGTTAGTTTCTCTGGTGAGCTCGCTTATGAAGTGCATGTACCCAATGAATCTCTATATGCTGCATACCTAGCACTCACTGAAGCAGGAGAAGAGTTTGGAATGAAGATCTTTGGGTCTAGAGCTGTAGAGTCCATGAGAATGGAAAAAGGGTTTCTGGGATGGAAGTCCGATTTAATCACTGAGTTTGATCCTTTTGAAACTGGCCTTGATCGCTTTGTGAATCTAAAGAAAGATAACTTTATTGGCAAAGAGGCATTAAAAAAACGAATTAAACAAAGCCCAAATCAAAAACTTGTCTGTCTAAAAGTAGCTTGCAAACATGCCCCTGCATACGGTGGAGCCTCACTTATGGAGGATGGAAAAGTAGTTGGAACAATTACATCAGGAGAATGGGGCCATAGAGTTAATTTCAACCTTGCCTATGCATTTGTAAACATAGACAAATCAAAGTTGGGGACACAAATGCATTTAGATTTATTGGGAGAAATGATCTCTGTAGAAGTTATCCCATTTAGTCCCTATGATGAAAGCAATAGTAGAATATTAGTTTAACCTATGCCTCAAGGCTACCTATGAGTCAATATACTAAATTAATAAAAAGAGCTCAGCAAGGCGAATGCATCTTGATTGATGGAGCAACTGGAACCGAAGTTGAAAGAAGAGGCGTACCTCAACTTAACAATGCATGGAATGGGGGAGGCGCTTTAAGTCACCCTGAAATTGTAAAACAAATTCATAAAGACTATATCAACTCAGGTGCTGAAATTATCATCAGTAATACCTTTGCAACAACCAGGCATGCGCTCAGAGATGCCAATCAAGAACACAACTTTGAAGCTTTCAATAGGCGAGGTGTGGAGCTTGCCATCCAGGCTAGAGAGGAACTGAGTAATAATAGCATTCTTGTCGCTGGAGGAATATCATATTGGACTTGGACTGGCAATAAGCCCTCACAGAAAGAGCTAACACTATCAGTAACCAAACAAGCGCAAGTTATGAAAGATGCGGGTGCTGATCTTATTATGCTGGAAATGATGATTGACATAGAGCAAATGATTACAACAATTGAGGCTGCAAAATCTTCAGGACTTCCACTTTGGATTGGGCTGACCTGCGAGCCTAATGAGTCAAATGAGATGTGTTTGCGTGATGGAGACAGACTTGAAACAGTTATTAATGAAATTAAACCTTACAATCCGGATGTAATTAGCATTATGCATACTGAGGTTGAGTTTGTTGAGCGGTGTTTAGAGATTCTTCAAAGTCAATGGAGTGGCTTGATTGGGGTATATGCTCATTCAGGTAAATCGGTTAATGGAGAATGGACATTTAATAACGTCATTTCAACTCAAGACTACTGTGAATATTCTTCGCAATGGAAGAAAAAAGGCGTAAGTTTCATTGGTGGTTGCTGTGGCGTCCACCCTGAACATATTAACTTAATGCACAAAAATCTATTTAAGTAAGCTAATTAACCTTGATTGGTAACTCAGACAACAAGTCGATGACTTGAATGTAGCCGTCTGGTCCAAGACCAGCAACAACAGAATCAACTGCGGAAGAAATAAAAGAAACATGACGAAAAGACTCTCTTAAGTGTGGATTAGAAATATGCAATTCAACCTTATATCCTGAATATGACTTTAATGCATCATGAATCGCAATTGATGTATGAGTATAAGCAGCGGCATTTATTACAATTGCGTCAACTTTATTTATGATTGCATCTTGAATCCATTCAACAATCTCACCCTCGTAATTAGACTGCATAAATTTAACGGAATGTCCAACTTTTGATGCCTTTTCTTGGCACTCTTTAGAAATACCTTCTAAAGTCTCTTTTCCGTAAATTTCAGGCTCTCGAGTACCTAAGAGGTTTATATTGGGACCATTGATTACGTAAATATTCATCTAATTATTACTTAGTTTCTTGTTAATCGAATTGATAGCAAGCACATAACCATACTTACCGAGTCCGCTGACCAAGCCCACTCCACTATCATTCCCCCTTAAAGGCTTACTGCTTCCCTGTATGAATATATTTTCAATACGAACTTCAATAACTGACTTGCCTTGATTAGTAATTTTATTTATTGCTGCGCTAAAAGCATCATAATCTATAAATGAAGATTTTGAGAGCCCAGCTGGATTAATTATGAATGCATCAAAATTACTATTATCATCAACCAAGACTCTCAAAAGCTCAGATTCATCATCATTTTGACGAAAATCCACTTCGAGACCAAATTCGCCTGAAGTCTCAATGCATTTTTGCTCTATAACAGACAAAGATAAGTCATCATTAGCTACCTCATTATGATCAGTTAAATCTGATAATCCAGGTCCATTTATTATTAATAATTTACCGTTACTCATTTATTGATTTAGTCGATCATTTTATAAAATTAACAAATATTTCGTGCAATATGGCCTATCTAACACTCTGGGATATTATATATACCTCAAGGTTTAATGTATATGGGCTTAATCTTACTCTTTTGAAAGAGTCTAGTTAAGAACTAAATTTATATAGTTAATTTTTTACTAAAGAGTCAATTAATGGGCGGTAGTATGAAAATGGAGGATGTTCTCTATCTGGATCTTTCCCCTCTTCATCCCAATATCTTAAATTTATGCAGTGATCTAAATAATCATTATTTTCAAATTCTTCTATTTCCTTCTCATTCATTGGTCCACCCTGAAGATCAAGAGTATGAACTGAGGCTGCAGATAGGCGCTTAAAATAATCTGCTTTAACTGCACACAAATAACGTTTTGCTGCAACATGCTGACGAATCGGTTCAACAACGGATGCTGGAAAATAATCCTCAAGAAAATTAGCGCCCGCCTCCTCATGAAAGTTGTTCACTCCCTTTGCCAAAGATGACTCAGGAATTTCGTTTTTGTAATGACCTATGTCATGAAGAAGGGCTGACACTATTTGAGCACTATCAGCACCAGCCTCTTCAGCACATTGGGCTGTTTGAAGCATGTGTTGCGCCATCGTGACCCGCTCACCAAGGTAAGATTCGGCACCGCGTCGAAGAAAAATATCTTCAATAAGGTCTACAACATTTTGCGAAGTAATCTCAGTCATTTTTTTTATTTTCTAGTGTATTTAGGAGACTGTAAAGTCCATCTAAATCCGTATAAGCTCCCTGAAGATGGCGCTTTCCAGTTTTTGAAAACTTAGTTCTGGCGTGCATAACTCGAGTGTTATCAAACAGCATCAAGTCCCCCTCAGAGAGCTTGAATTGAATCTTCAATTCGTCTCTCTCAATAACCTCACTCCAGTGACGGTAGGCCTTATAAAAGAGCCTTACTTTATCTTTTGGGACATTAATTGTATCGATAGACCGGTTGTTGTATCTGACCTTGATGATTTCATGATTGTCATTTAACTCGATCATCAGGACCCTGGAGCGAAGATCAGTTTTAGAGTCAGAAAATCGATAATTGATCCAGCTACTTGTCAAAGTCAGAAAGTTCTCTTCATTTTCATCACGAAGAATTGAGGCCGCCTTAAAGCCATCCACCAAGATTGAATCACCGCCCTCAGTAGAGCTCTCGAGACAATGAAGCAGCTGCACCGTTGGGACCGGGTCTCGGTATGGGTTGTCGGTGTGGGACCCAAGCCCTAGATTGGTATAGGCCAGATTATTTGGGTTGATTTCAGTTCTCACCTCAAACAATGCTCCATAGTTGGTCTCCCGAGTATAGCCCATTGCACTGATGACTTTTAATACTTGTCCTTCAACTGTCGGGACACCCGTTAAAACAAAAAAACCTATGTCTCTCAAAGAGCAAAGCGCTTTTAATTTTGTGTCATCCTTGGACATTGAATCATAGTCAATAATTGGTAGTCCATTCTCAAAACTATTTTTTTGCCAGAGCGTTTTTTGTTTCTCGCTCCTGTCATCAAAGTGGTTATTGAGTTCATAGCAATTAGAGCGCAGCCAATGTTGCGTGAAGACTGACAGGTGGTCTTCAGGTTTAAATAGTACACAGACATTTCCCTCGTCATCCATGTAAGCCTTGTCTATTGATATACTAGAGGGTAGATCTTTAACACTGAAGAGTCTTTGTCCGTTATTCTTATTTCTTGACTCAGGCATCTGGCAGTGATCCCTAAGCCAGTAGCTGAAGAGAGAGCTTATATTTCCATCTTTCCAGTCAATCACCAACTCGTCGCCGACTATAGAAATTTTTTTGATTAAATCGATTGTATCCCCTTCATGAATGAAGCTTTAACAGTTCGCAATGACTCTACATTGCCATATTTGTACTTTTAGATTGTTGTCCAAAGAATGAGACCTCTTTAGGGTACTCTGGCAACTCAACACTATAGCTTGTACACCTTACAGTTCCAGTTTCTTTTCCTCTAACAACCATTCCAACAAGCTCACTAGGAAGGTGGTTTGGTGATAGAGCCACTGCATCCTCAGCCTTATAGGTCACAATAAAGAGTGATCTTGAATGCTGCGATAAATTAGGCGCAGACCCGTGCAGTAACTTTGAATGCATGAGGCAAGCCGAGCCCGCCTTTCCAGTGCAGCTCAATGCCTTATCCTTATTCGACTCCATAACCTTATCATCCACTGCCCCTGTAAAAACACCGTTCTGCCAATGGGAGTGAAGCGGTCCGTTATGTGTCCCTGGGACCACCTCTAATGGCCCATTATCCAGAGTCACGTCATCCAAAAAATAAAGAACTGTCATAATGTCCTCATTTGAATGCGGCTCAAAAGGAAAGTCTTGGTGGAACTTGACTTCCGTTCCAGCACCAGGCAACTTGAGATTTATTTTGTTACCCAGGTGAGTGATATTTGGACCAAAGATCTCAGTAACCAGATCCAGTGCGTTATTGTCTTTGATAACATCAAGGCATATATCAGAAATCTCTGCTGGAGAGGTGATCCTTCTCACCGCAGGCGTTTCTGGGGAGTGAGTGGTTGGCTCGAGATCAAAACGAGGCCTTCCATCCATGATTCTGCCAAAAGGCTCTTTATGTTTTTTACTCTCCTCAACCCACTTGGCCAGTTCAGAATTCAATGCTGTCAATTGTTCGCTAGAAATGGCATTCTCAAAGAAGAGATAGCCGTCTCTATGAAAATTGTCAATCAAACCTATATCGTCTTGCATATCAAGCCTCCAAATCGCATTATGAACCAAACTCAAGAAAAAATAAAGAAAAATTTAATAGCTGATTAGAAAGAATATAAAATTATTGCCATGGAAATGCTATTTGAAAATTTAAATTTTATGCACTGGCTAGTTCTCGGGCTTTCACTTATAATCCTTGAGCTTTTTTTGTGGACCGTCTTTCTGCTCTGGATTGGGGCCTCTGCTATTACAGTTAGCATCTTTTTCTATCTTATGCCAGATACCTCATGGCCAATACAACTTCTCATTTTCGTTGCCCTATCTTTAACTTCAACCAGTCTTGCGAAACGTTACTACCCCGTTAAAACGGTTGACGATGAACTGCACGAGAAAGTCAAAACCTTTATCGGAAAGGAGTGTAGGGTTGACTCAATTGAGGATGGCATTATCAAGGTTAAGATAGGGAAATCGCTTTGGTTTGCAAGAGGTACTGGACTGAGCGTGGGTCAGGCAGTAAAAATAGTGGGTGTCGATGACTCAACTTTCATCGTGGAACTAATTTAAATTAATATCTTGTTCTCAAATCAAATTTGGTGGCACTTGCAATCATAAATAATAATTTAAGCCGGAGAAAGGGCAGCCAATAGTAAATTCCTTACTGTAATTGAAATGGCCTATCACTAAGGAGTTGACTGCAAGTTACCAAAAAAATTAACCGTAATGATTCATTAAATCAGCAATTCGTTTCAAAAAAATTGCATGCTCACATGCTTCTTCAGAAGAATAAACCTCATCAAACATTTCAACTGGTTTACCTCTTATTCCAGAGGCAATTCCAATTTTGTACTGCTCAAACATTCGTATACAGACGCTTACATACTTTCCTGCCATAGGCGCCCTTCGCATTTTGTCTAAAACAGTTCTAAGTTCATGACTATGTTCAACTGCAACTCTTCCATTTGAAGGAGCTTTTCCAACTGGACTGTTTCTATGCTCAGCAATAAGACGATGACGAGACTCATCATCAAACAGAAGTGGCATCACATATGTTTTAGTTATATAATCATCAGTCTCAGTATGTGATAGATTTTCTTTAACACCTTTAGTTTTATCTAGCATAATTAATCCTCATAGTTTCCATGAATACAATCAGTGGTTTCGACATGGCACTGATTCTCCTCGTTCTTCCTTGAGGCGTAATGCCTCGTTTTGAGCCTCCTCAGGCGTACTGAAGACTTTCTCTTCAAATAGTATTAAGGGTTTTGCTCTATCAGCATTTAACTGGCCAACACACCATTCTTTACCCTCAATAGTGCAGACTGCCACATACGCCCCTGCAATAGGTCCATATTGCCTATTATTAAGAGTAAATAAGCATTCAGCTAAATCATTAACTTTATCTTCATCTAGATCACTAATCACAGACTTTTCTAATTCATTCATTGGCTCAGTACTTGAACCTAATACTGATTTTCCTGTTGGTGGATCCATCATTTCAGTTTGTTCATTTAAAATCATAGCAAATCACTCCTAATAGTTATTATGGTAATGGCTCATCTTTCAAGAAGCCTCTTATTGCATTTTCAGTAATTCTCGAAACATTATTGTTGTAATTATTATGAGAGAGACTTCCACACCATGATAATGAACCTGGCGCGAATACTGCACCACCCTGATCAGTCTTGTAATAAATCATATCAGCACGCACCATAGGGTTTTCCGTACCACCGCCATGGTATCCACGAACTGAAAAATGTATTTCCTCATTAACCTGAAGCATCAAGTTTGTATGACCTTCTGAGTGAGCCAACAAGTATGCATCATGAGGGGTTCCAAACTCTAAATCATAACGATCTAGCTCTAGACCAGCCGCACCACCTCCAACTAAACCAAAATCACCAATCTTTTCACCATTACCAACCCCTTCCATAATCCAAGCAGCCTCAGGTCTCTCACTATCCTTATCTCTAACATAGTAGGAAGAAACATCAAAGCCGTATGCTGTAAAGGTTAGACCACATAATTTACTTGGTATTCTTCCTCTAGCTCTCCACATGCCTCCAAACTTTCCATCAAAAGCATTGTTATACTCTCCTGGATTCGCTGTCCAAGCCCTTGTTCCAGCTTCACCTTTTCGAACCTCAATAATATTTGTGTTATCTGGATGATACTCACTGCACCAGTAGAAACCATTAGCACCCAAATAAATCCATCTTCCGCCATCCTGCTGATATTTTTCATAGGCCTCAAACATTTTTTCTGAAGTATATTCTGGATGACTACCTGTCAGTACAGTTTGATATTTATTTAATAAACCAACGCCCTCTCTATGCAGGTCTTCATCAGTATGAATATCAAAATCGAAGTTTTTTTCCTCTAACCAATCTACAAGATGCAAATCACCATTAAGTTGCCATAGCGAGGGAGATAGCCAATGACGATATTTAGGTCGCATATTTAAAATAGGCCTTAATCTTGAAGAGTAACAAACTCCACTTCCATCAGAATGTAAAGAATATGTTGATAAACCATATTCTCTATGCTCATTTAAATACAGATCAGCAGCTGTCATAACTGGAACCTTTCCTGCTAATAATTCTGCAACTACACAGTTTGTGCATAAATTATCATTTGAATATGCGATATAAGCGTTAGTTGGCAAAATAAACGCCAACTTCGAAGTCGTTTTTCCTCTTGGAGGACGAACCACAAAAGGAATGTAATCCTCAGTTTCGGGAGAATCTTCTCCACCAATCCTTAAGCGAGCAGCATAGACACCACTTTTTAAATGGTCTGGTATCTTTAATTCAAAATCAACATCCCAACGCGCATCATCTATATCATCATCATGAAAATGAATCGCGCCATATTCTTCAGGTTTATGATGATAGACAATCTCATCTCCTGTCCAGTTAAAACCTGTCATACCGCGAACTGGCATATTGACAATAAAACCATCTAATCTTGTAGTTGAGGTATCTACTATAAAAGTTGAAGCAATATTTTTTGTAATATTTGCATGAAAATCCCAAGCACCCACAACATCATCTCTTAATGCTGCCTGGCAACCTTGATAGCCCCTAGCTAATGATTCTATTTCGGCTTTACTTAAAGCTCTTCGTGATAATCTTGGGCGATCAATCTTACCGTTATAGGTATTGACCTGTTCAGGGAGCTCAATAGGCTCCATCGCTTCTTTAAAATGGCCACCAAAAATATGCCTTCCTGATCTTTCATTTTTTGTACTAGCTGCCATTAAGAATGGCGCATCATTAATACCTGGCTTAATACTATTGATTGATTCAACCAGAGCTGTAGTTTCTTCAGATGGATGAAGAATTCCTTGACCTAAGCCACCGTTTGTTGAAGTAACAACAGGCTCTTGATATAAAGTTACTTTACCTGTTCTAGAGTCATAACTGACTGCAGCTAGATACCAAACCTTACGTAATAACTTTTTCTCACTTGAAAGTTTCATGACTTGACCACTACCATCACCTATTTCTACCGAAAGACAGTTATTTTCATCAATAAATAACCCATAGCCACTCTTTGTTTCCTCAACCCATTTAGTCAGAATACCTTGGCGTTGTTTTTGAGGTGTGCCCAGACCTTCAATTGGGGTAGTGGGAAAGATATAACATTGCAACGTAAAACTCTCTACATTGAGTCTCTCATCCTGAGGAACAATTATGTATGAGCCTCCATGTATTCTTTGATTTCTACCAGGATAATTTTTATTACATTCTGCGTCAATTTCCTCTTCTTTGTATCCTGGACCTTCAGGATTTGTATCTCCATGAATTAAACGAACTATTTGAGTTTCGTAAACTTCATTTTCTTCAGAATTAATATAAAACTTTATATTATCTCCAGGACAAACAGAGTATTTGTCACTATAACCAGTAATTCTTAACATAATATTTCCTCAAATTTCATTAATTAGAAAGTTAAATTAATTAGGATATTTCCCCTTCTATATCGTCATCTTTTTTTTCATCTTTTTTATAATCGCCAAGCAAGTTCTTGATATTGCTAATCTCTTTTGGAGACATTCCAATTTCGTCAAGAAGGTTATCAATAAATGGAACTTGAGCTCTATAACGCATAGCCGCATTTACTATATTTTCGGGTAAACCCCCTCCATCATTAGAAACAGGGCCTACAAAATCACTGTTAGCGCTATTTGAATTGAAACCTGGCATTCCATTCAATTCGTATATTTTTATATCATCAATATTCTCCATTGGTTTCACAGCCTCTCGAATAATTGAATCAAGATTTCTAGCCAATTCCATTCTGAGATCACTTTGTCTGCTTTCATCACTTCGAACATTTTCAGCCTCATTGAGCATTAACTTTCCAGCAGCATCAATCTCATATCGAAGCTTGCTTGCCAATGAAGTATGCTTTTCAGCTTGCTCACGCTCCTGAGCGGCTTCTTTTTCAGCTCTTGCAAGTGTGGTGATTTGAATTGCTTCACTCTCACCTTCCTTTTCAGCATTAATTAATTGCAGTTTTTTATCACGCTCTGCAACTTCAACTTCTTGTGCAGAAAGAACCTGCTCCTCTGCAACTACTGCTTGTGCTCTTGCATGCTCTTTATCTTCAACTGCACTTAAAACTTCAACTGTTTTAGCAATAACTTCCAATTCACGGTCTTTTTCTTCAATTTCAAGATTTTTTCTCTTTTTAATTTCTGAAGCCTGAGCCTGCTGATCATTTTCTATTCTTGTAACTTCTATGATTCGTTGTTGTTCAATCTGAAGTTTTTTCACCTCTTCCTGGGCTTTGATTTGAGCTTGCTCAGCCTCTATGTATTTATCTGATTCAACCTTGAGAACCTCAGCCTTTTGTCTAGCTCTTTGAGATGCTATTTCTTCTTCTTGTTTAAGTCTCGCAAACTCATTTTCTTTTTTAATTTCTAAAGATCTTATTTCAGCTTCAAGATTCTTTTCTTTAATATCAATCTCTGTCTGTCTCTCAATCTCATTTCGAAGTTTTTTACGCTCTTCAATTTGAAGAGTCAGTTCATGTTCACGCAAAGAGCGCTCAACTTCAATAGTATCTTGTTGCTGTATGCGAGTTTTTTCAATGTCTTCTTCAGCCTTAATTCTTGCCTCTTCCGCTAAGCGCTCTTGCCTGGCAGTTTCGATAGCCATTTCGGTACGCTCTTTGTCTCGCTGTTTGGCGATTTCACGCTCTTGAAGCAATCTAGAAAATTCTCTATCTTGGTCAATTTCTAGCGCTTTTTGCTCTGCCTCTAAGTTCTTACTTCTAATTCTTATTGATGTATCTTGTTCAATATCATTACGCTTCTTCTTTCCAGCTTCAATTTGCTCTGTCAACTGTGTCAAACCTTCCGCGTCAAATGCATTTGAGGGATCAAATACTTCTAATCCAGCCTGATCAACACTAGTTAATGAGACAGCTTCTAACTCAAGACCAGTCGACCCTAAAGACTCAGCAACAATATCTTTTACTGCTTTAATATATGCGCCACGCTGCTCTTGAATCTCTTCCATTGACATCTGAGCAGCAACAATACCAAGAGCATCAACAAAACGACCTTGCACTAAATCTCTCAGGCTTTCAGGCTCCATTGTTCTTTTGCCAAGGGTTCCAGCTGCAATTGATACAGCCTCTTTATTAGGAGTAACACGAACATAAAATTCAGCGACTATCTCAACACGCATGCGATTTTTTGTTATGAAGGATTTATCTCCACCTCGTTTAACCTCAATTCGCAAGGTTCTCATTCCAACAGAGGTAATATTATGAATAATTGGTAATACAAAGGCTCCTCCACTTATAACAACTTTTTCTCCTCGAAGCCCTGTTCTTACAAATGAAACCTCTTTTGATGATCTTCGATACAACCAATGCAGCAAATAGACAAAAATTGCTATTGCTAATGCTGTCAAGATAATAGTTGCAATGATGTCTGCACCAGTCATGATTTTTTCTCCTTTAAAAATTTATTTCTATTTATTAATTTCATCTAGTCTTGCTTGGGTGTCATTCATAGCAGCTCTATATACAACAAACCCGAAAATAATTTTGTTTAAAAAGTCAGTTAAGTTATAAATGATATTCAAGCTATTAACATCTACACCGCCCCCAAGATTATTAATAAAATAGCCAAGAGGATAAATAGCCCAACCAATAGTTAGAATTAGCCTTAATCCATTAAATGCCATATGGGTAGCCTCGTTGCCACTCTCAATATTGCAGCGACTTGCCTCCCCCATGTATAACTCACCAAGGATATAAAGCCAACCCACTATTCCAATAATAAATCCTAATGTTGCGCTCATATAGCCAGCAGTACCCAAAAACTCACCAATCACCATTACTAAAGTTCCAATTAAAAGTCTCCAGAATAGTGCAGATGAGACTTTAGTTACTGCGGTCAAAATGACATAAAAAAGAACTACCTGCATAGAATGAGTCAGTATCCAATCTAAATACCGAAGCACAATTGGTGCTTTACCCGTATCAACCCACATTCCTTGAACATAGTAATAGAATATTGCTGAAATTAGCATTGTGACCCCTAAAAGGGTCATGGTTGTATGCCATCTTCCATCCACCCTGTTTCTTTCCAATAAAAAGAAGATTGATGCACCAATCAATGCCATAGAGAGAAGCCAAAATGTTGCACCTACAATGTCAGTTGGTAATAAAGTGGTGTTCATATAAATCCTTAGTTATAAAATTCTTTATTAAATAATTTACTTCTATATTTTTGCCAATAATGAGGTTGAAAAATAATCATTAAAGGCTTTTTAAAGTTTGGATAACCAAAAGAAAGAGTTATTAAAAACCTTAAATCCAGTCATCCAAACTCAATGTAACATCCCTATATTATGCGTCCGGATCGTACTCCTCCGGGTTGGCCGGCCTTAAGAAGAAATTATCGAGATAATCACTTCCACCCCAAATATCAATTCCAGGGTTATACCAGTCAGTCGAATTACGATCACAATCAGCGCCCATCATAGCCTCAACATCAGAATAGGTTATTTTCTGAGGTGGTACTAAAATAGACTGAATCTTAGGACCTTGTCCTTGCATAGTTCTCATCATGATGTTCCATCCAAGCTCTATATCATCGCCTGGAGGCCATGTTTGAATTGCAGCACTAATATATTCTGGGTTATTACGCCAGTAACATAGTGCACCAAGCTCACCACCAATAGATAAAGGGACCATTTCACGACCTGATTGTTGGAGTGCAGCTAGAACACCTGTTTCACCAGAAGACTGAACTGCCATTCCATCCAGTTGTCCAGGATGTGTTGCAAGCCATTTTTGTGTTTCAGCTTGACCCACTTGTGAAGTCCACATGTGTGCAATTTGACCTGTTACTTTAATACCAGGGTATCTAGATAAACCATCCAATACTCCAGCATTTTGTGAATCGGAAGCTGAGTATCCAGGGATACCCTCAACTACAAGAATATTTCCTTCACCGCCGACCTCTTCAGCCATCCAAGTTCCAACATCAAATCCTGCTTGATGGTAGTTAACTGATGAATTAACTGAAAGTGGTGATGTTGTATATCCAGTAAATGAGAAGACTGGTACACCTCTATCAAAGGCATACTTAATAGCCTGATTCAAAGCAGTTGGGTTTGAACAACAAATAATAATAGCATCCACACCCTGATCAACTAGTTGTCTAATTTGTTGGATCTGTAATGCATCTTTAAGATTAGATTGAGTGACAATTATGTCATTCAGTAATCCAAGTTCCTGCCATTTAGGTTTAATTTCATTCATTAAACGATTCATAGCACCTTTACGCCATGTATTTCCAGCATATGTACTAGCATAGCCAACAGTCCATGGTGGTGAACGATCACTTTTCCAGTCTCTAAATGCACTTTCATCCAGAGGCTGCATAGGATCCATCAAATCCATGTTGTAAACTGAATCAGTAATGTCAGATGGTATTTCATCTAGACCCGCAAATGCCATACTGGAAAATCCCAATGACAATATGCAAGCCATGATCATTTTTATTAACTTATTCATATTAATTACTCTCCTTTTTTTATTTATAGATAAGCTTGATTGCCAAATCTACTTACCCTAGAAAATGCCCTGTTTTATTGACTATTCAGCAAATATAAACATAATTACATAGTCTAAAGTATGTCTAAGTATATCACAATGCATACATTAGTCAACTAAAGTATGTATTATTTATTTATTCTGTAAAAAGTATGTATTTGACTATAAAGTATGCAGACCTATTACTAATTTTGTCTGATAAATACTGTACAATTTGGTTCTATATTGACTAACAATGCATTATTTGGAGCTGTTAACTAACATGGAAATTACAAACGAAAAAAGACCAATTAAATATAAAATTGTTATTGCTGATGATCACGCCCTGGTTCGAGGAGGCTTAGAATTAGTTGTTAAGATGGCTGTTCCAAGTGCCGAAATATTCCAAGCAAATAATTTTGATGAAACAATTAATGTCCTTCAATCGAATTTCTCAATTGATCTAGTATTGCTTGATTTAATGATGCCGGGAATGTGGCATGATAGTATTAAAAACATTACTCAACAATTTCCAGACGTTCCTATTGTTATTGTTTCAGTTAAAGAAGACTTTGATTCAATTCATAATTCGATTTCATTGGGTGCCTCTGGCTTCATTCCCAAGACCTCTGCACCTGAGGTAACTATTAGTGCCATTCAATTGGTTCTTTCTGGTGGCGTCTATATACCGCCGCATGTTCTAAAACCTCAAACGAAACCTATACCAAACAATCTACAACCTAATAATACGGATACTTTCAATACTTTATCAAAGAGACAGAAGCAAGTTCTTGACTTAATTAGTCTTGGGCGATCAAATCAAGCTATAGCTGATGAATTAGACCTGACCATTCCTACTATAAAAATGCATGTTTCGGCAATTCTAAAAAAGTTAAATGTCAAAAATAGAACAGAAGCGGTTTCAATTTATACAAACTTAGAAAAAGTGTCAGATTTAATTTCTTAAATTAATGCAATCCTATCTAAATCATTATGTTTCTTAAACGAATACAAAATAGGCTCAAAATTGCTATTCTAAGTTTTCTCTTTATTCTTAATGCACCTAATTTTGTATACGCTTATGATGGAAGTTATTGGACGCAAAACGTAAATGTATTTAATTTGTCTTGTACCGATGGTGATGTAGCTTGCTGGATTGATGAAAGAAACGCATTAGATACATTGCCATTAATAATGTATAAACCTCTTAAAGCATCTGAAGTTAAGAAAAAACATCATATATGCGTATCTTTTCCCCACCTTAAAGATTCTTATTGGGTTGGAGTAGCCTTCGGAATTATTTCTGAAGGAAGGCGACTTGAGCAAAAAATAACCTTATTCGAGGCTGGTGGATATACAAATCTAGCTACTCAGTTAAACCAAGTTGATGACTGTCTAAATAATGAGGGTGATGCTTTAATTATTGGTCCTATCTCGAGCAATGGAAACGCCAAACAAATTGAACTAATTAGAGAAAAAGGCATTCCAGTTGTTATTATTATTACAGGTATCAATACTGAAGTAGATGCCAACTCTCTTCAAAGTTTTGTCAATATGGGTTACACCTCTTGTAAATGGGTCGCTGACCAGGAGAAACTAAACAAAGAAAAAACAAATATAGTATGGTTTCCAGGGCCTCCTGGGGCTGGCTGGTCTATCGCCTCTCATGAAGGATGTCTAAGTGCACTTGAAGGCACAAACATTAGAATATTAGAAACTAATTGGGGTGATACCGGAAAAGCCATCCAATTAAAATTGGTTGAAGAAACGCTTTTAAATCATGCCTCGGGACCTGAACCCGATTTCAAATATATTGTAGGAACTGGAACCACAATTGAGGCCGCTGTAGGCGCACTCAGAGCAAGAAAGCTCGGTAAAAAAATCAACCTAGTATCCACATATTACACACCTGGTATTGACATGTTTATTAAACGTGGTCTAATTTCAATGGCGCCATCAGACCAAATGATTTCTCAAGCAATAATTGCTGTTGATCAAGCAGTAAGACTTTTAGAGGGAAAGCAAATGGCAACATTAGGAAGACCAGAATTTAATAATACCGGTCGAATAACTGAACACGTTCAACAACAAATTTTAATTGTAACTCCAGACACATATGACAAATTTGATTCATCAACAACACTTGCACCAAAGGGCTGGTCTCCAAAATTTTCAGTAGACTGATACTAAGAAATAAAATGTCACAAACCAATATTCCTTTATTAAAGCTTCAGAAAATTTCTAAAAATTTTTTTGGATCGGCTGTCCTTAAAAATATCGATTTTGATCTTTATCCTGGAGAAGTTCATGCAATTTTTGGACAGAATGGCGCTGGTAAATCTACATTAATTCAAATTATAACTGGCGACATAAAACCTTCAAGTGGAAAAATTAACATCAATAATGAAGAGTTAAAGATTCATTCTGTTCATAAAGCCAAAGAACTAGGCATAAGTGCTGTCTTTCAAGAATTTTCATTAGTTCCCCAACTTACGGTTGAAGAAAATTTATTCTTAGGATCAAACACCTCAAAAGGTTTTTTTCTTAATAAAAAAAAGCTACATCAAGTAGCTTGTGATACTTTGGATCAGCTTGAATTCTCTATCAAGCCTGAAGAAAAGATAGTTAATTTATCCCATGCAGAAAAGAGAATGGTTGAAATTGCGAAGGCGTTTCATACTAAACCAGCGATCATGGTTCTAGATGAGCCAACATCATCACTAGCTGACAATGAAACAAATCAACTTTTTTCAATGATTGAAATTCTTAAAAAAGAAGGCATTGGAATTATCTATATTACGCATCGAATGAATGAGATTTATAGGATTGCTAATCGAATTACAATTCTTCAAGATGGCCATGTAGTCAATACAGATTTTGTAGAAAATATTAATGAACAAAAATTAGTAGAATTAGCAACTGGTAGGAATATTACAAATTTTTTTCCTGAAATAAAAAAACAACCTGGAAGAAAACTTCTTGACGTAAAAAACTTACAAATTAACAATAGTTTTATTGATGATGTTTCGATTCATGTTAAAGCAGGAGAAGTTATAGGAATTGCAGGACTAGCTGGCTCGGGTAAATCTGCGATTGGGCGAGCCTGCTTTGGAATTGATAAAATTGCAGCAGGTCAAATTACTTATCTAGATGATTTGATATATGACAGCTCAAAACAAATTAATGATCTTAATCCACGATCAATGCTTGATAGAGGAATGCTATATTTGCCCTCTGACAGGAGGGCAGAAGGCCTTGTAATGGGACAAAATATTAGAGAAAATATTTCTTTACCCTCATTAGATCTGCCTAAATTTTCTAGTGGCTTTATTGTTAATAGAAAAAAAGAAAAAGATATTGTCGAAAAAATTGGTGAACGTCTCAACTTTAATAGTCAAGGCATTGAAAACAAAATAGAACAGCTTTCTGGTGGAACTCAACAAAAAGTTATGCTTGCCAAAAGTTTTGCTCGCGATGTCCAACTTTTTATTCTAGACGAACCAACTGTTGGAGTTGATATTGGAACTCGTGTCGCTATTTACGAAATAATAAAAGAGTTTTGTGAGTCTGGAGGAGCAGTCATACTTATCTCTTCAGACTTATCAGAAATAGTAAATTTATCTCATAGAATTTATATTATTAGTGAAAAGAACAAATGCATTGAATTTGTTGCAGAAGATTGTAATGAACATCTCATACAATACTATTTTCTTAACTCAGCAATTGAGCCAGCTCACGCCACTTAAGCCTGAATTAAGTGCGATAGCATAGCCCTAAACTTTGCTGGTTGAATTGGCTTCAATAAAACTGGAAAACCCTGATCGATTATCCCTTGAACATGGCTTCGCTCTACATCGCCTGTCATAATGACACATGGTATAGAGGTCTGTAATTTTTCTTGAATTAAATAGGTAATATCAATACCAGATGCATCACCAGGTAATCGGTTATCCGCTAAGATAATATCTGGATTTTTATATGGATCCTCTTTAATTAAATTCATAACTTCATCTTTATTTCTGGCAGTTTTAACATTACAACCCCATGACTCTAAGAGCTGCTTAGTTGCTTTCAAAACATCAATATCATCTTCAATTAAAAGAATATTTATCCCAGATAAGTTCATAATATTCATAAAAATTTCATCTTGGTTTGTATCAGCTTTATTTTCAGCAAGATCAACACGAACAGAGAAGCAAGATCCCCTTCCAAGGCTTGATTTACTATCAATCTTATGATCTAGACTATCAGATAAACGTTTTGCAAGTGCCAACCCAAGACCCAGCCCTTTACCTCTATCACGCTCCTTATTTTCAACTTGATAAAAGTCCTCATAAATTAATGACATTTGATCATCAGAAATTCCACAACCAGTATCCCAAACCTCAATTGAAACTTCAGAGCCCTTCCTTCTACATCCAATCAAAACCGAACCTTTGTCAGTATAGCGAATAGCATTAGACATAAAATTTCCCAAAATACGCTCTAATAAGGCCGGATCACTTTCAACATATAGACTCGATGGAACTATTCTAAAATCTAATTCTTTGTCTTTGGCAAGAGGAAGAAATGATTGAAAGATACTAATCAAAATGTTATTGACTGAAAAAATTTCATGCCTTGGCTTGATTGCACCTACCTCTAATTCTGAGACATCAAGAAGAGCATTTAACAACCTTGCAGTTGAGATTGAGACAGAGTTTATATCTTCAATAATCCGCAATATCTCTTTATCCTTAACTTTCGATTGTAAAGCAGCAATATACATTTGCATTGCATTTAAAGGTTGACGCAAGTCATGGCTCGCTGATGCTAAAAAAACTGACTTCGCTTTGTTAGCTCTTTCAGCATCAGATTTAGCGTTCTGTAGACCCTCTCCCTGCTCCCATAAATCTTTTTTGAGCCTATTAAAACTTCGCCCCATTCGACCTAATTCGTCTTCTCTTGAGAGGATGTTTTGTTCATCTTCAATTTCCTCTACCTTATGCAAAGGAGTATATCTATTGATTGAGTCTGTAAGTAATTGCAATGGTTTTGAAATATTCATTCTGACGATTACCAATACCATAGAAACAACAAATAGCAACGCTATTAGAGAAGTTATAACGATATAACTTATAGCAATTCGCTCTACATATGTTATTTGGGCTTTAGAGGCATTGATGATTTCTTCTAACTCGCTACTTACTCTGTTCGCTTGTAGCATTAAATTATTTTCAGTAGCAGAAATTTCATCAAGATCAGTTATATCAATTGTGAGTATTTCAAGATTTATTTCGGCAAATAAATTATCAACTACTAGCTGATAGTACATTTGATTAACTTTTCTTAACTCATAAAGCTCAGAAAGTAACTTTTCTTTATGAACTTTAATTATATCTTTGTCACCTATTCCTTCATTACTGACTCTCTTAACAAAAGACTCAGTATCTGCAATAGATTGCTTCAGATTTTGATTTGATAAAATAAATTCAGTTTGAATATCTTCATTTTCCAATAATTGATTAAATTTATCATAAAAGGTTGCTTCTTCCGAACCTTGGTTAACTATCTGGTTAACAGTAATAAATAACTCCTTTACACTTAAACTTTGCTTATAAACATTCTCATCGATGGTATTGACTGATTCAATCAAGGGAATAGTAATCGATGACATTTGCTTCGTCTCATTTCCGACAGTATATATTTGGGAAAAAGCAACAAGCATAACAGCCATAAAGCCCAAAAACTCAATTACCAAAAGTGATAATATTTTTTGATTTAAAGACAATCTGTTAAATAAGTTTTGCTTGATAAATTCCATCTATTTATAATTTTTAAAATGTTTTAAATCTTTCCTATTAGAGTGTATCAAATGATTTAAAAGAAAGATTGAATAGACTTCTAAAAGAGATATCTTCGTTATTTTTTTGCCTTTGAGAGCATCTGTTGACGAAAATATTCTGCACCAATAGCAACAATTAACAATGCTCCAATTACAACCATTTGAAGATATGACCCAACCCTCATAAGATTCATACCATTTTGTATTAAGATAATAAAAAAAGCACCCAGGACTACATTCTGAACACGGCCAACCCCTCCAAGCAAACTCACCCCACCAATTGCACAAGCTGCAATTGAGAGTAACGGGTAATTAGCACCAATATTTGGCTCACCAGTTTCAAGTCGAGCAGTAATAAGTAAAGCAGCAATACCGGTAATTAAGGCAGATAAGACATAAGCACCAACAATATAAACTCTCGTATTTATTCCTGATAGTTCAGCAGCTCTTAAATTTCCACCAATAGCATAAAAATATCTTCCCACTTTAGTGAAATTAATAAAAATAAAAACGAAAGAAATACATAAAAGTGTTATCCAAATAGTTATAGATACGCCTAAAAATGTTCCATAACCAAAAATATTAGTAAACGATTCAGGAGCACCATATATCGGTATACCGCCAGTAATAGTCAGAGCTAAGCCAAAAATAATAGAAGACATGCCGAGTGTCATTATAAAAGGAGGGACACGAAAAAACGCAACACCAATACCATTAACTAAGCCTATACATGCAGCAACAAAAAGGCCGGTCAAACATCCAATGGCAATAGCCTCCCAGCCACTACCATAACCAGACCATAAGGCAACCATCGTCATCGATGCTACTACAGATGTCATAGCTAGTATAACTCCCACAGAAAAATCCAAACCTGCAGTTAGCATTACAATCATTTGAGCCATAGCAACTAAAATAAGATCAGTTGAATGTCTCGCAATAGCAGCTAAGTTAGTAGGAGTTAGAAAGTTATTACTAGCAAATGTAAAAGTAATTAAAGCAATACCTAAAAACCATGGAAGCACTCCTGCCCTAACAAAAAGAATAGAAAAGTATTCTTTGAGATTTTTACCCTTTAGTAGTTCATGACTCATTTCTTAATTTACCCTCTCAAAAGCTATTTAATCAAGAATTTATCTATATTAAATTTCATTTAGTTTTCAATATATTGTACCTCACTGAAGTACATTTTTACCCTAATTATAGATATTAATACATACTATTGACTATAGTATGTAATAGTAGTAAACTGTACCTATACTTTTGGATGTTTTTTGCATGGAAATTAAGGAACAAAACTTAATAAAAGATAATACTTCTGATGATTCAGGCGCATTAAAGACTTTTCCTGGTGAGCTGTATGTAAAGAATGTTCACAAATCCTTTGGAGTAACTAAAGCACTAGCTAATGTCAGTTTTACTGGTTATTTTGGGGAAATACATGCAATTATTGGTGGAAATGGTTGTGGAAAAAGTACTCTTGCAAAGGTTTTAGCTGGAGTTTTACCAATCGATTCTGGAAAAGTTTCAATCAAAGGTGCGCATCCCTCTACACCAAAAGAGTCCCGCAACCTTGGTGTTGCTATGGTATTCCAAGAAGTGCTTGTTGCTGATGAAGCATCAGTAGTTGATAACTTATTTATTGGTGTTGATGGATTTATTACTAAAAACTTGTCTGATAAAGAAAAGCAAGATAAAGCAAGAGAGCTATTAAGTGAACTTGCTGATGAAGAAATTGATCCATTAATGCCTGCAGGCAACTTACCTCTAAGTATCAAAGCTTGGATTACTATTGCTAGAGGATTATTAAGAGAGCCTGACGTACTAATTCTGGATGAGTCTACCGCTGCCTTAGATTTTGATTCTACTGAAAGACTTTTCGACAAAATGCGCGAATTACGTGATAAAGGCTCAGCAGTTATCATTGTGTCTCACCGAATAGCTGAACTTGTCAGAATTAGCGATCGCTGCACAGTTATGCGTGATGGTATTGATGTCGGAGTTTTACAAAAAGAAGAGGTGACAGAAAAAAATCTTTTAAGCTTAATGACTGGAAAAGAACAAAAGAGCGATAGGACTAAAGATGCGGCACATCAAACAAAATATTCTCAAGTTTCTCTTAAAACAACAAATATGCAAGTTTGGTCTGACAGTGAAAAGTCTAATTTTGAATTGCGTAAGGGAGAAATCGTTGGAGTTACAGGACTTGATGGACATGGACAAGATGATTTTGTTCGAATTCTAGCTGGTGTAAGTAATGCCTTTGATGGTTTCACTGAGGTAAACATTAATCATGGTCATAAGTTCTTCCCAATTCGAAGTCTTGAAGAAGCAATGCAACATGATATTGAGTTTGTTTCAGGCGATCGTAAGCGAGAAGGAATTCTTCCAAACCTGAGTATTATTGAGAATTTAGGTATTTCTATGTACCAAAAGTTCAGCAAAATCCCTGGGGTAAGGTTCATAGACTGGGGCGCTATAAATGATGTTGTTGATTGGGAGGTTGAGCGACTTGCTATTAAAACTGGTCCAAGAGAGAACCTAATTACCTCCTTAAGTGGAGGTAACCAACAGAAAGTTATGCTTGGAAGAGCTTTTGCAACTCAGCCCAAGATTTTGATCCTACTTGATCCTGCTAGAGGAATTGACTTAAACACCAAGTTGGATCTTTATAAGCAATTAAGAGAGTTTGCTGATGATGGTAATTCAGTAGTCTACATGTCAAGTGAACTCGAAGAGTTTATTGGTTTCTGTTCAAGAGTGGTTGTATTTCGTGAAGGAAGCATTTTTGAAACCTTTATAGATGAACAAATTAATGCTGATGGCATGCTGGAATCTATGTTCGGACATCGTCAAAATTCTAGTCCTGAAAAAAAACCCAATAATCAACACACTAATAAAAAAAATGCATCCGTTGAGTTAAAAAATCAAACTCTAAAGAAGCAGTCTGACAATAAAGTGGAGACTAAAGTGACAAAACCTAATATAAGCAAATACTTTAACAAAAAAACTGAAAAGATAAGTTCTGCAAGCTCTACAAAGAAAAATTTTTCAGCCAAAGATGAAGAACAATTTAATAATATTCTGACTTCAACAGAAAAAAATAGCAACAGAAAAAAATATCATCAAAAATTGAAAACTGATCTAAATACAGAAATAAATGAGTATTCAGAAAATGATTCAATAAAGTTTGCAAATCTCATTGCCTCTGGAGAGCAGTTAATTAAAAATAAAGGCAAAACTAGCTATCGAAATAATAATGAAGCTTATACGAACTCTGATGAGGAACTATTTAATAAACACCTGTCATCGACCCAGGATAAAACCAATAAACAAAATGTTGAGGGACGAAAAGAAGAGAATTTATCAGATCAAAAAATTAATACGTCTGAATCTAAAACTTTTGAATATAACGAGAAAGATGTAGCACAGTTCGAAAAACTCATGTCAAAAAAATGAATGAGAAATCGTAATGAAAAATTAGTCTTAAATACCAACCAAAACAATGGAATTAATTGAAAAACAAAAATCAAATTCAAGCCCAAGTACCTATCTCATAGTTCCGATAGTTATTTTCTTTTTGCTTTTGATATTTGCCACACTCAGAGGACCATACTTGGTCTCAAGTACTGGTTTCGGGGGGCTCATTATCGTAGTAACTCCTCTAATTTTAGCTACTTATGCATTAACTATAATCGTAATGGCTGGGCGTGCCAGTGTCGATTTATCAATTGGCCCATTACTTAGTTTTATTAATGTTGGAATGATTCAGTTGATAGGCTTAGGTTTCATGGATTCTCCAATTGCTCTTTTCTTATATGCAATTGGTGTTGGAGTTGCCTATCAAGTATTAATGGCTCTGATTATTGTTTTTGTTAGAGTGCAACCCATTATTGTTTCACTGAGTGGTTATCTATCTTTGGTTGGCTTGAATCTTATTATAATGCCTCGTCCTAGTGGACTAGCACCAGACTGGATGTATGATTGGGGCGCAGGTATTAATATTGTTTCACCCGTTTTAATCATATTAATTATAGCAACAGCAGCATGGTATTTGCTTGCTCAAACTGCTTTTTGGGGTAATTTAAAAATGATGGGGTCAGATGAGCGAGCTGCCTATACAAGTGGTGTTAATGTTAACCTGGTTCGAATTGTAGCTCATGCAATTGGTGGAGTTTATGCCGGACTTGCAGCTATAACTTTCACTTCATTAATTAGTTCTGGTGATCCTTCACAAGGTACGACCTACACTCTAATGGCTGTTACAGCCCTTGTACTGGGAGGTGCAAGTTTAGCTGGTGGTCGGGGTAGCGCCTTTGGAGCATTACTTGGCTCACTTAATATTTTCTTAATTACCTATGCACTCTCTACGTTTAACTTTGGCAAGATGCAAGCCTTTGTAACTGATATGTCATATGGACTTATGTTAGTTGTTTCACTTTTAATTAGTCTTGCCATACCATTACTCCAAAAACGTGCTCGAGGGTTATCTCCCGGATTGGTATTCTTAGTTCTTGGAATAATTACAGCTGGGGTAATGGTTCATGCATCAATGGACCAGTCAATGGGTGTTAAAAGATTTGCAGCAGCTAAAGCTTCAACTGGGTCAGATGATGCACTTTCAGCAGGCACAATTATTTTATTTTTAGTTGTTGGAATAGCAGTTATCTCTTATATTGTAAGAACATTATTCAAATATATTAGTGCGCCGATGGTTGGGTTTGTTATTGTATTAATAGTAACTACTTTAGGTTTGATTTTTAACCCAGAAGCTCCAACTGATTCAGCTTTAATATCATCAAATATAAAAACTATTGGAGCAGATTATTACTCTATGAGTGTATTTGGTTTAGAGTCAATTTCTCAATCACAATACTTTTCTTTTAATGCTCTTACTAACTCGACCTATACAATAATTGGAATTATTGGTGTAGTTTTATTAACATCACTAATTATCCTTATTATGCTTCCTGAAACTAAGGTTCAGACTAAAAGAACTTCAACAATTTTATTTATTTGCACAATACCGATTATTGCAGTTGGTGGGTTGTTCTTTGAGAACGCAAATCAAGGCTATTTAGCTAGCAATTTTTCTGGTGAAACTTACGCTATTCTTTTGGTTGCTGCACTACTATTTATTATTACTATTCCGATGGTAAAAAACAAATTCAACAACATTAACAATTTGTTTATAGGGGCTATATCTATATTAGCTTTAATTGTTATGTATTTCTTTGCAACTGATAGCACTCCTATGCATGAGGTTGCAAACGGTAGCATTGTAGTTGCAGGCAAGGTGCTAAATGCTCAGCTTCCTATTATCCCAACAGGAATAGAGCCTATAGCAGCCAAGATTATCGAATACAGTGCTCCAATGAGAGTCATGAATGAATCTAAAGGACTAAATATTGTTTCGGAGATTGCCTATTGCGCTTTCATGGTCGTTTTACTTCATATATTTTTACGTCTTGCAATGGGTGAAACTAGCTTTAAAAGCTTTTGGAAATACTGGTATATACCAACCTTTGCTGTAATAGCTTGGGGTGGTCTGTTTTATTCAATAGGGGTGCCATTATGGCAAATCATTGCTGTCATTGCTATTGCAATTATTTCTGCACCAAATGTGATGCACATAATTAGCACCTACATAATAGGTGAGCACAGAGATGACGCTATTAAAAAATGGGAAGGATAAATAATGGGTATGCTAATCATCAAGAGGCATGAAAGTGGAAAATAGAAGAATGGGAAAAGCTGCTTTCTCTTTTTATAAGTGGCTTGGATTCATTATTGCTGTTATTATTTCAGGCATTAGTGCTGTGCTTGGTTATATTGATAATACTCCTTCTCAATTAATCATCCTTTATACAGTTGCAATTTTTGGCTCTATCCTCTGGGGATGGTACCACCTCTCAGTCAGATGGCAATTCAAAGAAGATCAGGATGAAAAAAGTACTTTATCCACTGAAGATTCAACTCAAGAAATATTAGATGATAGTGAACATCATGAAAGCTATATTAGTTATCTGATTAAAAGTAATAAGTTCGCAATTATTGGAATTTTAGCAATGATTATTGCTTTTGTTGCACTAGCATTTGCAATGGATAATTTTTTTGAGTGGAAAAATGTTCTTACACTCGTTGTATTTTTCTTAACATTACTAGTCCTGATTATCACAAACTCTGTTGCCAAAAATAATAAGAGTGCAATGATGGGTTTAGCTGTTCTGATTGGACTTTTTATTATGGGTTCATTGATTGTTGATGGATTTATCTCAACTTTAAATCTTAAATCAATGCTACTTTTTGCATCATTCCTTGGACTGGCATGCATTGGCCAAACCCTTGTGGTTCTTCTAGGGGGTTTAGACTTATCAGTAAGTTTTGTGATAGGTGCTGCAAATATTGGCTTAATGTACTTAATCAATCTTGGCCTTCCTCCATGGATTTGTATTATCGCTGTATTAATGGTTGGAATTGGTGTAGGACTTATCAATGGCTTGTTAAGTTTTCGACTTCAAGGGCAAGCCTTAATATTAACTCTGGGTGTTGGTTTTGTTGTTACTGGTTTAGTCCAAGCCTTAACAACTATTGGCTCTGATTTTGGTGGAAGTGTTTTTGGAGTTGTTCCTAAATGGTTATCCAATATTGCAGCTGCAAATGGAACTTTTTTGGGCATTAGTATCCCTCCAGTTGTGATTATCTGGGTTGTTCTTTCAATACTATTAATAGTTGCACTGAAAAATACAACTTGGGGGAGAAACTTGTATGCTGTAGGTGGAAATCGCACTTCAGCTGCACGTTTATCAATCTCTGAACGTACCTACTGGGTAGGGGTATTTACAATTGGTGGCTTTATTTCAGCATTAACAGGGATTCTTCTTCTTGGATGGAGTGGCGGTGGTTTTGTTGGCGTTGGAGGCCCTTACCTATTTCAAACAATAGCAGCTGTTGTTGTTGGAGGAACTTCATTATTAGGTGGAAAAGGTGGATATGGTTTCACAGTTATAGGTGTTTTAGTTCTTCAGGTACTTTCTTCTTTCCTTGTTGGTATTGGGTTGAGTTATGAAGGACAACAATTTGTATTTGGACTACTTATTCTTCCAATGGTCGCTTTATATGCAAGATCCCCTCATATAAGAACACAAATATAGAGGAAATTTCTATCTAAAGGAGAATGGAGATGTCATCAAAAAACTATTTAAGAAGGAAGAAAAATGACTGAAGTAGTTAATTGGATATTTATTTTTCTTGGACTATACTGGGCTTTTTGTTTATTTTGGGGTGTCCGTGCAGGCAAACAAATAGTAACAACTGATGATTTTTTTCTGTCTAACAGAAATATATCTCCATGGGTTTTTGCACTTGCTGCAACAGCAATTTCTTTTTCTGGATGGATATTTATTGCACACCCGGGGCTAGTGTTTAGAGATGGCTTTCAATTTGCAAATACTTCATTTATTGCTATTACAGTAGCAATTTCTGGAGTTGTTTTACTTAAAAGACAATGGATGTTAGGAAAACGTTTTGGGTATACCACTTCAGGAGAAATGCTTTCAGCCTACTATAAAAGTGATGGTTTAAGAATTATCTCAGTTGGAATTGCTCTTCTATTCGGAATACCTTTTGTAGCAATGTTATTTGGTGCCTCAGGTTTTCTAATTAGTGAATTAACAAATGGAATGTTATCAAGAAATTTTGCCATGTGGGTTTTATCAGGCTTTGTACTTTTATATTCAATTATGGGTGGAATGCAAGCCATTTTAAAAATTGCAGTGGTACAGTTTGTTTTGTTTGTTTTAGGAATGGTATTGCTAGGCTTATTTGCTTTAGAGCTAGTTGGCAATTTTGATCAACTGAACCAAGGGCTTGCAAGTATTTCAAAGGATGTTTCAAGTCACTTAGGAGAAACCAAAGGGATGGGAGGGGGTAACTTCCCAGGATACTTTGCAATTCCTGGTGTCATTCAGTTTACTGATGGTATAGGTATTGAAATACCAAAAGGTGGGCCATGGACATCAATAATGATATTAACCTTTGTACTTTCGGTTATGGGCATCCAATCTTCACCTGCATTTACTATGCTTGGGTTTACGAGTCGATCCCCTAAAGGTTTTGCCATTCATCAAATTTGGGGGGCTGCTGCAGTTGTAGGATTTATTTTGTTTATATTCTCAATTCTAATAGGTGTAAGCGCAAATCTTCTGGGTGCAAATGCTGCTGTTAACGAAGCTGGTCTTGCAATTGCAAATTACCTACCTGAAATTTCAAAAGAACAGCATACTGAATTAGTAATTCAATTTATTAAACTTTTAGGAAATAGTTCGCCCTGGTTAGTTGGTTTTCTTGCTGTCTGTGCAATTGCTTCTCTTCAAGCAACAGCTACTTCATTCATGTCAACTACTGGCAATATTTTATCACGAGATATTTATGTTCACTACTTTGACAAAAACTCCAATCAAAAAAAACAGTTAGGAGCAGCAAGATTGTTTACAGGTTTAGTTTTCTTAAGTGGAATGTTATTAGCTTCTTTCTCAATGGAGGCGACACTCCTCCTTGGTAGTTTGGCTATAGCATGTTCATTTCAACTATGGCCATCACTGCTTGGAGCTACATGGTTGCCATGGATTACTCGGGGTGGAGCTTCAGCTGGACTGGGTATTGGCCTTATAGCGGTTATATTGACAGAACCAATTGGACAAAAACTAACAGGGGGTTCATTACCTTGGGGAGTTTGGCCGTGGAATGTACATTCAGCAGTATGGGGAATGTTTTTTAATGTTGTAATTTGTATGATTGTTTCATTTATGACTTCAAATGATCCTGAAAAAAACCATAGACAGACTTTCCATAACTTTTTTCAAAAACATAGCGAAATTAAATCAAGTGACCGTTGGTCAAAACCTATTGGCGCTCTTATATTAATGATTTGGATGTTTTTTGCTATTGGACCAGGATCTGTATTTGGAAATATGGCTTTTGGTGAGCCCAATATTGGCTTTGATAAGTGGATCTTAGGGATGCCATCTATTTGGGCATGGCAAATAATTTGGTGGGCATTAGGAGTTGGAACAGTTTGGTTTCTAGCGAATAAATTAAGAATGTCTGTTGAACCAGAAATAGAAATAAAATCTATTACTTCAGATTAAACTAAAAAAAGCCTAATCATTGCAAATAAACTCTAACTAATACCATACTGAGACCTATAGCTCTCTATATCATTTAGGACCTTTGAGTCGTTGCTTGATCTCAGATAGTCTATGATGTGTGAAAGATTGATAATACTCAATACTGTCACTCCAAAAACCTGCTCAACCTCCTGGATAGCAGAGAGCTCTCCCTTGCCTTTTTCTTGACGGTCAAGCGCCACAATGACTCCTTTGGCGTTAGCCCCACAATCATTGATAATATCTTGAGCTTCTCGAATCGCAGTGCCCGCTGTAATGACGTCATCGATGATGAGGATGTCTCCCTCTAAGGGATGCCCAACGATGCTACCACCCTCCCCGTGATCTTTTGCCTCTTTTCGATTAAAGCTGTAAGGAATGCTCTGATTAAATCTATCATTCAATGCAATAGAGGCAGCAGATGCAAGAGGAATGCCCTTGTAGGCAGGCCCAAACAAAACATCAAACTTAAGACCGCTCGACTCTATGGCCTGGGCATAGAATTTTCCAAGCTCAGACAGATGGCTACCTGTATTAAAGAGTCCTGCGTTGAAAAAATACGGACTCACCCTTCCAGACTTGAGAGTAAACTCACCAAACTTTAGAACGCCAGTTTCCAATGTGAAGTCTACAAAATCCTTCTGATACTGTTCCATCAAATATTCCTAAACAATTAAAATGAGAGCAATGAGAATTATAACAATTAATGTCAATGGAATTCGTGCGGCTGAAAGAAAAGGCTTCTTCGATTGGCTCAAAAAACAAAACGCTGACGTTGTCTGCCTCCAGGAGATTAAGGCGCAAGAGGACCAGCTCGATGAACGCTTTTATCCCGATGATATGCATACCTTTTATCACAGCGCTGAGCGTAAAGGTTACAGCGGGACCGGTCTCTACTGTAAATCGAAGCCGGACACGGTTTCTTTTAGTCCTTGGGATGACATGAACTCAGAGGGCAGAATTATTCAGGCCGACTTTGGTAACCTCAGCGTACTATCAATCTATCTGCCGTCTGGATCATCTAAAGAGGAAAGGCAGGCCCTAAAAATGGAGTTCATTTATGAACGTTTCCTGCCCCACTTAAAGGACCTGCAAAAAGATGGAAGAAAATACATCATTTGTGGTGACTGGAACATTGCTCACAAAAAAATTGATTTAAAAAATTGGCGCTCTAACCAGAAGAATTCGGGATTTCTTCCAGAGGAGCGTGCCTGGCTTGACATCCTTTATGACGAGGTCGGCTTTATAGACTCCTTCAGAGAAATTAATCAGGAAGAGTTCCAGTACACCTGGTGGTCCAACAGAGGTCAGGCCTGGGCCAATAATACCGGATGGAGGCTTGATTATCAGGTGGTCAGTTCAAACCTTGCAGGGGCTGCGCGATCCTGTGAAATCTACAGAGAGGAGCGCTTCTCAGACCACTCTCCGTTGACTATTGATTACCAACTATGACAGAGACCAAGCATCTGCGAAAAATTCAGAGCTTTGTGAAACGCTCAGGAAGACTCTCCAAAGGCCAATCACTGGGACTCAATGAGCTATGGGCTGATTATGGGATTAATGTTGACAAGACGCTTCTCAACTTTGAAGAAGTGTTTGGCAATAAGAGTGAGGTTACCCTTGAAGTGGGCTTTGGCAATGGTGACAGCCTTTTAGAGATGGCCATTCATGAGCCAGGCCAAAACTTTTTAGGCATTGAGGTCTATGAAGCTGGCGTTGGGAGGCTGGTCAATGAGGCGAGCAAGAAGAGGATCAGCAACCTCAGGGTAATCAAGGAGGACGCCATCGAAGTTCTCGAAAACAATATCCCTGATGGTAGTATTTCCAATTTTCAATTATTTTTTCCTGATCCTTGGCACAAAAAGAGGCATCACAAGCGTAGAATTGTACAAAAGAGTTTTTTAGACCTGCTTTCAAGAAAACTGATAAACGACGCAATAGTACACGTTGCAACCGACTGGGAGGAGTACGCGGAACACATCATGGAAACGCTTGAATCTCACCCGCACTTTAAAAATCGCGCTGGCGACCATATGTATTCTGAAAGGCCTCAATATAGGCCACTTACAAAATTTGAAAATAGAGGTCAAAAATTGGGTCACGGAGTTTGGGATATTATCTTCACAAAAACAAAGGGGGGTTAAATGTTATTTCCTATATTTGTTGTAGTCACTCTTGCTGAAATTTACGTTCTGGTCAGTGTCGGTCAGGCGATAGGCGGGCTCTCAACAGTCCTCCTCGTCGTCATTACTGCGTTTATTGGCACAAGCCTTCTTAGACAGCAGGGCTGGTCAACCATGGCAAAAGCCCAACAAAGCATGGCAGAGGGCAGAACCCCAGCAATGGAAATGCTAGAAGGGGTTGTGATTTTGGTTTCCGGAATCCTCTTATTAACCCCTGGCTTTTTGACGGATGGCCTCGGACTGCTCGGACTCATGCCATGGAGCAGACATTATTTTATTAACCACTTTCTTGAAAAGAATGCAGAGCGAGTCTTTAAATCTAGAAATTCAGTATTCATTAATAGATCGGAAACGACCGACTCCAAAAGTAAGAAAGATGAAACCATCGAAGGCGAGTTTTGGGAAGATAAGTAAAACTAAAGCCATTAAAAAATCTAGTCACAACCATGCACGACAAACACACCCTCGACGATTGGCTCAATTGGCAAGAATCCTTGATGGAAGAGACAATCGTTCTAGGGCTGGACAGAGTCCAAGTTGTCTACGACAGACTGTTCCCAAAGGGTGTCCCTTATAAGGTAATTACAGTCGCTGGCACCAATGGCAAAGGGTCCACCGTCTCTTTTATCGACAGCATCTATCGTCAATCCAAATACAAAATTGGGCGCTCAACATCACCGCACTTACTCAAGTATAACGAGCGTTATGCGATTGATGGCGAGGAAGTCTCTGACGAGACAATCATCAAAGCCTTCGAGCTGATTGAAACGAAAAGACAAGAGGTCACTCTGACTTACTTTGAATTTTCAACTCTAGCAGCATTGATCATCTTCGCTGAGGCCAAAATCGATCTTGCTATTCTAGAGGTTGGACTCGGTGGAAGACTGGACTCAGTCAACGTGGTCGATAATGACGTCAGCGTGATTACCAATATTGCCATTGACCACACTGATTACCTTGGCGATACCAGAGAGGCCATTGGCAGAGAAAAGGCAGGCATCATGAGAACCTCAAGGCCATGCATTTGTGGCGACCAAGATCCTCCTCAAAGTTTGTTATCTTATGCCAAAGAGATTGGCGCTCCAATCACCTTCGTCTCAGAGGGTTATCAAGACGAAATAGGGCTTGAAGGAGCGCACCAAAGAATCAACGCCTCGGTTGCAATCAAGGCAGTTAAAAAGATGATGGATTGCTTCGAAGTGACAGATCAAATGATTACCGAGGGGGTCAAGAATGCAACAATCAAGGCGCGCTTTGAAAAAAAATATGTCGGCGACAAGACCTTTATTCTCGATGTAGCACACAACCCAGCAGCAGTGAAGACACTAGTTGACACCTTGGAGGAGTCACCAATGAGCACGGTGGCTATTTTTTCAGCGCTCATTGACAAAGACATCATCGACATGGTCAACCTGGCATCCAAATCTATCCAGCACTGGTACCTGGTTCCTCTATCCTCAGAGAGAGCGATCGAATCTAATGACCTCAAGAGTAAGTTCTCAGACCCCAGCTCAACAACCATTTGTGAGGATATGAATAGCGCCATACAAAAGTCATTAGCGCTTGAAAATATACAAAGGGTGGTTATTTTTGGCTCTTTTTACACCATCGCTGACGCTACCCTGATTGTTGACAACCTGTAATGATGATTACTCAAAGCAGAGAATGACAAAGCCTAAAAAAACTGCTGTAAAATTGTAGTTATCTTTCAGGGAGCTCATGGGCAATTTTTTTGACAACATTTGGAGTGCTATCAGCTTACTAGCCTGGTCGGATTGGCTTACCCTAATTATTCTCATCGTCTTTATAGTCCGGGGCTTTATTCAAGGACTAGCAAAGGAAGTCATCAGCTTTATTTTTGTCATTATCGCCATTGTTATAGCTTGGCTTTACTATGAAACCTTTGCTAAAACTTTTCTGAACACCTGGATCAGTGCTGACAACCAGTCGATTTATGCCTTATCCTTTGGAGGTATATTTCTGAGCATATGGCTCATTAAAAAAGGCCTATATAGAATCGCGAGTGCCTCTTCAAACAATCAAAACCCTAACGAGTTGAATCGACCCTTCGCAAATGTCGTCATCACTCTACTCATTGCAGTGATCAGTTATAACTATTTAGGTGTGTTTTCAAATCTCAATACATTTGATTCATTAATATCCAATGAATCACTCAGAAATTTTATCTCATTCATAGCGCTTTTTGCCCTTTTAGTTGCTGCCCTTTTATTATTATCAAAGCTTCTTAATATTAGAGTTGATTCAGAAAATCCTTCTCCAATGGCTCCAGCTTATGAGGGTATATTAAGATCATTGAGCGCTTTAGATGTTCTCATTAATGCAAGAAATATTGTCGGCTTAAAAAATAAATTTTTTGGAGCCGTCTTGGGCCTTTTCAAAGGAGGTACCTTCGTTCTGATTGCGGTTCTTATACTCCAAAGCATGTCTTGGGTGACTCAAAACCATGCCTGGGTTGAGACTAGTGGAGCACTTAGAACTTTCCAGGACTGGTCTGTTGACATTAAACCTGTGTTGTCAAAACACCTACTATTTGTTGAACTAGAGCCGGGTGACGTTGTTGTTGAGTTTATCGAAAGTGAAATATTAAAGGAATAGAAATATGTGCGGAATTATTGGAATCCTCTCAACAACAAAAAAAGATGTGGGTCTATACATCTATGATGCGCTGACCATTATCCAGCATCGAGGTCAAGACGCTGCTGGCATCTCGACAGCGAGTAAGGGTCGATTCTATATGCGTAAGGGTAATGGCCTTGTGCGAAATGTCTTTAGAACCAAGCACATGGAAAAGCTTATTGGAGATATGGGTATTGGACATATCCGCTATCCTACTGCAGGGAGCTCTTCTGAGGCTGAAGCTCAACCCTTCTATGTCAATTCGCCTTATGGGATAGCATTCGCTCATAACGGAAATCTGACTAACGCAAAAGCTTTGGCTCAAGAAATCTTTGAACAGGACCTTCGTCACCTGAATACGAACTCAGATTCAGAAATATTGCTCAATATTTTGGCCAGTGAGATTGCTGAAGAGCAAAAGCGAAGAATCAATGAGAATGATATATTTAAAGCGGTAACAAAACTGCATCAAAGAGTCAAGGGAGCGTACGCTGCTATTGGAATGATTCCAGGATTTGGGATTTTCGGTTTTAGAGACCCCAATGGAATTCGACCACTCATTCTTGGAGAAAGAACCACAAAGGATGGCACTAAGTATATGCTGACTTCTGAGAGTGTTGCTCTGACAGCACTCGGTTACAAAATAATCCGTGATATTGAGCCAGGTGAGGCCATTGTGATTGATCGTAAAGGGCAAGTCCATTCGATGCAGTGCTCGTCAAATCCAAGACTATCACCCTGCATTTTTGAATTTGTTTACTTCGCTAGGCCTGACTCAATTATCGACAACATCTCGGTCTATAAGTCTCGATTAAGGATGGGTGAAAAGCTTGCAAATAAGATTAAATCAAAGTGGCCTGATGAAAAAATAGATGTAGTAATTCCTATTCCTGACACCTCGAGAACTGCTGCACTTCAGCTTGCTAATGCGCTAGAGGTGAAGTATCGGGAGGGGTTCATTAAAAATCGTTATATTGCTCGAACATTCATCATGCCTGGACAAAAACAAAGAAAAAAATCGGTTCGTCAAAAGTTGAGTGCCATTGAATTAGAGTTTAAAGATAAAAATGTACTGCTCGTGGATGACTCTATTGTTCGCGGAACGACCAGCAAAGAAATTGTACAGATGGCGCGCTCTTCAGGTGCAAAGAAGGTCTTTTTTGCCTCTGCAGCGCCTCCAGTTCGATATCCTAATGTTTATGGCATTGATATGGCGAGTAAAAATGAATTCATTGCTCACGAAAAAAGTACGGATGAAGTTTGCGAGGCTATTGGATCCGATAAATTAATTTATCAGAACCTTGATGACTTAATTTGGTCGGTTCAACAAGGAAATCCTGAAATTGAAACGTTTGATTGCTCATGCTTTGATGGGAATTATCTGACAAAAGATATTGATAAACCATACCTTGACAACCTTGAAGCTGAGAGATCAGATAAGGCGAAGGAGGACAATATCACGAATGAAAGCTCTGAATTGATCTACAATGATGCTGACTAATAAACAAAATCATGAAAGATAGTAGCTTTAAAACCAAATCAGTTCGGGAAGGCCATCAATCTTCCAATGAACAGGAACACTCTGCCGCTATTTTTTTAACGTCAAGCTATTGTTTTGATAGTGCTGAGCAAGCTGCGGAGCGCTTTGAAACAAACCAAGGCAACGTCTATTCAAGATTTACCAACCCAACAGTTAGCTCATTTCAAGATAAGTTGGCAGCTCTAGAGGGAGCTGAAAAGTGTCAGGCAACAGCAAGCGGAATGTCTGCTATTTTTGCGACCATAATGACTATTCTTAAGCCGGGTGAACATATGGTTGCCTCAAGATGCATGTTTGGAACAACCATTGTTCTTCTTAATAGCATTATTGAAAAGTTTGGAATTAAAGTTACTTTTGTAGACTTACCTGATTTAGATGGATGGAAAAACAGTATTCAAAATAATACTAAATTATTTCTGTTAGAGACTCCTTCGAATCCACTAGGTGAGGTTGTTGAAATTAAAAAATTAGCTGCTATTTCAAAGCAAAATGATATTGTCCTAGCTGTAGATAACTGCGTTATGTCTCCTGCACTTCAAAGACCTTTATCACTTGGTGCTGACCTGGTTATTCATTCAGCTACTAAATATATAGATGGGCAAGGGAGATGCTTGGCTGGTGCGGTTGCTGGAAAAGCATCAATTATTGATGAAATTAGTTTATTTACTAGAAGTACTGGTCCAACATTAAGTGCCTTTAATGCATGGGTCGTCCTTAAAGGTCTGGAAACTCTAAGTCTTAGAATGAAGGCTCATAGTGAGAGCGCACTCAAGCTGGCTCTTTGGCTTGAAAGTCAAACATTTGTTGAGAAAGTTCACTATGTTGGACTTGAAAGCCACCCTCATCATAAAATTGCTAAGGATCAACAGACAGGCTTTGGAGGTATTGTCTCGTTTGAGGTTAAAGGGGGAAGAAAGGAGGCATTTAAGCTTATCAATAATACACAAATGATCTCAATTACTGCAAACTTGGGTGACGCTAAAACAACAATCACTCACCCATCAACAACAACTCATGTAAGGCTCACAAAGGAAGAAAAACAACAAACGCATATTTCTGAAAATCTGGTTCGTATATCAGTCGGGCTTGAAAATGTTGAAGACATCATTGATGACCTTAATCCTTAAGTTGATTTAAGCTCAATTCAACTATGATAAAATTTATCCATCAAAAGATTTGATAAGACTTATGAAGCAAAACAGCTATTCCTACGAAGATTTAATCCAATGCGGCAAGGGAGAACTGTTTGGTCCTGGCAATGCACAGCTTCCTCAGCCACCCATGCTAATGTTTGATCGTATTACAAATATCAGTGAAAATGCAGGAGACTATGGCAAAGGAGGTATGACTGCTGAGCTTGATATCAATAAAGATTTATGGTTCTTTGATTGTCATTTTAATGAGGATCCAGTCATGCCCGGATGCTTAGGTGTAGATGCTATGTGGCAGTTAGTTGGGTTTTATCTTGGTTGGCTAGGTGGACCTGGTAGAGGGCGTGCTCTTGGCTCAGGTCAAGTTAAGTTCACAGGACAAGTCCTGCCAACAAGTAAAAAGGTTACTTACAACGTAAGTCTATCGCGCGTTATTGCAAGAAAACTGTATATGGGAATTGCCGATGCAACAATGGAGGTTGATGGAAAGACTATTTATGAAGCAACTAACCTCAAAGTTGGTTTATTTACTGATACTTCAGCATTCTGATGAATAGAGTCGTCGTTACTGGTATGGGTATTGTTAGCAGTCTTGGTGCTAATAAATCAGAAGTCTTAGACTCACTTAGGTCAGCAAAATCTGGAATAGAATTCAGTGAAACCTATAGGGATATGGGACTTAGGTCTCATGTTCATGGCTCTGTTCCTGAAATTGATACAAGTGAAGTCATTGACCGTAAGATGCTAAGGTTTATGGCAGATGCTGCAATTTACAATGCTATAGCATTAGATGAGGCAATCAAAGAATCTGGACTCAGTCCTGAAATGGTTTCTCATGAAAGAACGGGGCTAATTATGGGCTCTGGTGGAGCCTCCAATATAAATGTAATTGAAGCAGCAGATATTTTAAGAGAAAAAGGTATAAAAAGAGTTGGGCCTTACCGAGTTCCCAGAACAATGGGCTCAACAACCTCAGCTTGCCTTTCTACCCTATTTAAAATTAAGGGAATTAACTACTCCATAAGCTCTGCCTGTTCAACTAGTGCTCACTGCATTGGTAATGCAATGGAGCAAATCCAGCTAGGAAAACAGGACGTCGTTTTTGCTGGTGGTGGTGAGGAATTAGATTGGTCAACTTCAATGCTATTTGACTCAATGGGTGCACTTTCTTCAAAGTACAATGATTCTCCAACTAATGCTTCTCGTGCTTTTGATGCTGATCGAGATGGTTTTGTAATATCAGGTGGAGGTGGCGCTCTAGTTCTAGAGTCCTTAGATCATGCACAAGCGCGTGGAGCAGAAATTATTGCCGAACTTGTTGGCTATGGCGCAACATCAGATGGCTATGACATGGTCGCGCCCTCGGGTGAGGGAGCCAAAAGATGCATGGAAATTGCAATTGCAAATGTTAATGGACCAATAGATTATATTAACGCTCACGGAACCTCTACTCCTGTAGGAGATGTTAAAGAGCTTGGAGCAATTAAAGAGGTTTTTGGCGATGCCTCGATACCCCTCATAGGTTCAACTAAATCTTTATCTGGCCATGCCCTCGGAGCAGCCGGCGTTAATGAGTCAATCTACTCACTGCTGATGCTTCAAAATGACTTTGTTGCTGAATCTGTTAATATTGAAAATCTTGACAGTGAAGCCTCTGGAATGCCTATTGTAAGGAAAACAAAAGATGTTAAACTGAGCCGTGTACTCTCAAATAGTTTTGGCTTCGGTGGAACTAACGCTTGTCTTGTTTTTGAGAAGTTTAGCTAAGATAGCAAACTAAGGCCTTGCATCAATCTCTTTTTTCTCTTTTTCAGAAGGAAGCATATCCTCTTTTGAAATACCTAGTGCAAGAATCATTGAACTTGCAACATAAATTGAGGAGTAGGTTCCGATAACAACGCCCACAATTAAGGCGCCTGCAAAACTATTGATTACCTCACCGCCCAAATAAAACAAAGCAAGTAACACTAGTAAGGTCGTCAGTGAGGTCATGATTGTCCTTGATAAGGTCTGATTAAGGGCCTCATTAACGATAGGTTCAGGTTCGACGTGACGAGTCGCTAAAAAGTTTTCGCGTATTCTATCAAAGACAACGATCGTATCATTCAAAGAATAGCCAATGACCGCTAGGATAGCTGCTAAAACTGTCAAATCAAATTCAATCTGAAGAATTGAAAAAACGCCCAACGTGATAATGACATCATGAACTATAGCTGCGATTGAACCTAAGGCAAATCGATATTCAAATCTAAATGCAACATAGATTAATATCCCAATTAACGCATATAACATTGCAAGCCCACCATCATTGGTTAGCTCCTCGCCTACCTTTGGACCAACAAACTCTACTCTTCTGACATCTATTCCATCACCTAGCATCCTTATGATTGAAGAGCTTAACTTTGCACTTGATGTCGCCTGAGGTTCTAACTGAATGAGCACTTCAGTATCAGAGCCAAAATATTGCACATTAGCCCCTTCATATTCAGCTTCTGCAAGTTTAGTTCTTATATTTTCAAGGTCTGCAGTTTTTTCATAACCCAGCTCAATTAGAGTACCGCCTGTAAAGTCGATACCAAATTTTAAGCCTTGTAAGCCTAAAGAAGCTATAGAAGCAATCAACAGCATTGCTGAAAAAATCAGCGCTATTTTTCTCTTGCCTACAAAATCAATGACTGGAATATTTAAAGATCTGAGACTCATATTGCTAACTCCTCAACTTTTTTACCGCCGTAGATTAGATTTATGATCGCTCTAGAGACAATGATTGCGGTAAACATTGAAGTAATGATTCCGATAGTTAAAGTTACCGCAAAACCCTTAATTGGCCCGGTACCAAAACTGAACAACACAATAGAAGCAATCAGCGTAGTGATATTAGCATCTGCAATGGTAAGTAGCGCTTTTTCATAGCCTGATGAGATTGCTTTTTGAATATTTTTACTGGAGCGCATCTCTTCTTTAATACGCTCAAAAATCAACACATTGGCATCCACTGCCATACCAACTGTTAGAACAATTCCCGCTATTCCAGGAAGTGTTAAGGTGGCCTGTATTAAAGACAAAATAGAAATAATTGTGATCAAGTTCAGTGTCAAAGCTAGATTGGCAACTAAACCAAAAACTCGATAACGCCATGCCATAAAGATCAGCACTAAAGCGAATCCAACGAGCACTGAGATCAATCCTTTTTGTATATTATCTGCACCAAGACTTGGCCCAATTGTTCTCTCTTCAATAATCTCAACTGGTGCTGATAGAGAACCAGCCCTCAGAAGTAATGCTAGATTTGTTGCCTCTCTTGCACTATCCAATCCAGTGATTTGAAAACGATTTGAGAATGTTCCTTGGATCGTAGCAGCGTTAATAATATCTTGAGTCTTAGTTCGCTTCTTAACAGCAACACCGTCCTCCATCACAGTTTCAACCTGGTTTTCGATAAAGACTACAGCCATCCTATATCCCAAAAACTCTTTGGTTGTATCGAGCATAGAGCGTCCACCAGAGCTATCTAAAACAATGCTGACACTGGGCTGGTTATTTTCATCCATGCTGGATGAAGCGTCAACAATGTTCTCTCCAGTCGTGATCACATTTGTTTTGAGTAGCAAAGGTCGACCATCCTTGAACTTGTAGATTTTCGAACCAGTAGGGGTTTTTCCTGATTGAATTGCAGTTTGGACATCATTTTTTTCGTCCACCATTCTAAATTCAATTGTCGCAACAGCTCCAAGAATTTCCTTTGCTCTAGCCGTGTCTTGAACCCCCGGCAATTGAACAACAATCCTCTCTGTTCCTTGTTGCTGAATGATGGGCTCAGCAACACCTAATTCATTGACACGATTTCTGAGTGTAGTGATGTTTTGTTTTAGTGCGCCAAGTTTTGCATCGGCCTGAGCAGTGGCTGAAATCTCAAACCCTAACTCGAGCTCTTGCTCAGTTCCTTCAGCAATAACTAGATCAGGAAGGTCATTTTTAATAACTTTTTTAGCTTCGTTTTTAAGCTCTTCACTTTTAAATGAAACAAGCAGTAAATTATCTTCTTTGCGTATTTTCTTGTAAAGCTTATCTTTTCTCAGTTCAGCCCTGAGCTCATTGTAATAACGATCTAAAGCCATCGTAGTAACTGCATTCATGTCGACCTCTAAGAGGAAATGAACACCGCCCCTAAGATCAAGACCTAAAGACATTGCTTTACCTCCAATGCCTGATAGCCACTGAGGAATTGATGGCGCTAAATTTAGAGCAACAACATAATTTCTTGTGAGTGAATCCTTCAAAATTGCTTTGGAAGATAGTTGTGTTTGTGAGTCATTAAACCTGACAAGTACGTTCTTGTCCTCAAGAGAAATCGATTTAAAACCAACACCACTATCTGACAAAGTATCTTTGATTTTATCGAGGTCCCTCTGACTGACATCATAGTTCCCAGATCCAGAAATTTGGATCGCCAAATCTGAACCATAGAGATTTGGCAAGGCGAAGAGACCTAATATAAAAAGGAAAAATACAATTAGAATATTTTTCCAGGCTGCGTAATGGTTCATATTGAGTATTTAATCTTTATTCCGTTTTTTCAATTGCTTTCGTCTTAGCCTTTGACTTATTAGTTGCCTTAGTCATTGGCTTGACACTTCCTTTTGGCATTTTTTGATTGATACCTTGTTTTTGAACTTTCATAGAAACGCCTGAAGACACTTCTATTTCAGCAAAAGATTCATCGACCGCAGTTATTTTTCCAATAACGCCGCCGTTAGTAACAACCTCATCACCTTTCTTCAATTCTTTTAATAAGTTTTTGTGGTCTTTAGCTCTTTTTTGTTGTGGTCTGATTAGTAAAAAATACATCAGCACAAACATTGCAATCAGAAAAATTTCTGGTGGTAGATTCATCTTTCACTCCAAAAAATAATAAAGGGGTTATTTTATCTTAGTTAGGCCGCCCATGTAGCTCTGTAGGACTTTTGGTATAGTTATACTGCCATCAGCATTTTGATAGTTTTCAATGACTGCCACCAGGGTTCTTCCAACTGCTAATCCTGAGCCATTTAATGTATGTAAATACTCAGATTCATTTGTCTCAGGGTTTTTCCAGCGCAGCTGCATCCTTCTTGCCTGAAAGGATTCAAAGCAAGAGCACGATGAAATTTCACGATAAGCGCTTTGGCCTGGAAGCCAAACCTCTAAATCATAAGTTTTTGCAGATGAAAAACCAAGGTCGCCAGTACAAAGAATCACTTTCCGATAAGGGAGCTCTAATAGCTGCAAAATTCCTTCAGCATCATTGGTTAGCTCTTCTAGCACTTTGTATGACTCAGAGGGTTTTGAAATTTGAACAAGTTCTACTTTTTCAAACTGATGTTGTCGAATTAATCCTCTCGTATCCTTACCATAAGATCCAGCTTCTGATCTGAAACAAGGGGTGTGTGCAACATATTTAAGTGGGAGGTCTGAACCTTTGACTATAGAGTCTCGAACCAAATTTGTCACAGGAACTTCAGCTGTTGGAATCAAATAAAGAGCTCTAGCCTCACCCTCTTCACCATGAAGATGAGTTTTAAATAAATCTGCTTCAAATTTAGGCAATTGGCCTGTACCCATTAAAGAATCTGAATTCACCAAATAAGGGGTATAGGTCTCTTTGTAATTATTATTTTCAGTGTGATGATCTAACATAAATTGAGTTAAAGCGCGCTGAAGCTTTGCTAGTTTTCCAGTTATGACTACAAATCTAGAGCCAGAAATCTTAGCAGCTGCCGCAAAATCAATTCCATGTAATTCACCCAAATCAACGTGGTCTTTGGGCTCAAAATCAAATTCAATTGGGCCTTTTGGTGGCCATCTTAGAACCTCTTCATTTTCATCCTCAGTATTCCCCTTAGGCACAGAGACATGTGGTATATTGGGCATCGATAAAGTAATATCACTAATCTTTGACTGGATTTCTTGGAGCTGAATTTTAGCATTATCAAGCTTTTCACCCAGTTCAGATACCTCCTGAAGCAGCGGCTCAATATTCTCTCCACTGGCCTTTGCCTGGCCTATAGATTTAGATTTAGTGTTGCGAAGATTTTGTAGCTCTTGAGTCTGCACTTGAATAATTTTTCTTTCATTTTCAAGTTCATTGAATTCATCAACGTCAAAGGAAAAGTTTCGCCTATTGAGTTGCTCAACCACAAAATCGATATTACCCCTTAAAAGCTTACTTTCTAACATGATACTCAGTTAAATTATTATCCATAAATTATACTATGTACTACTTTGATAGAGTCATTGATAGCGTTGCATCAGTATTTTTGGTTGACTTTCATATCTTACGTTTTAATATTGATACTTAATTTCTAAATTAACTCTCTGATAATCATCTAATGCAGCAAAAGCACGATTATCTTTAGCATCGATATAAGTCCCGCTAAAAGAAGCTTGCCACTGATCATTAATGTCCCAATCAAGAGTTGCAGAACTAAGATTTAGGTCGTTATTAGAAGATATAACGTTTGACAGCCCCCACTTCCAATCAGAGTCTCCAAACTTATCACTAACGCTCGCCATATAGCTCATACTGTTTCTTTTTGTGCTCACACCAACACCTAAAATTGAAGGCGTTAAATAATCATCAGCAAAATCTAAAAGATACTGAGAATTAATAGAAATTAGCCACTGTCGATCATCATTCTGAATATCAAATGCCAAGTCCCAATCAAGGCGATCTACTTTAATAAATTGTCCAGTTCGATTCTGTTGAATATTTTTTTTATAAGCAACATCAAACTTAAGCAAATAGTCATTAAACGCCTTATTGAATCCAAAACCCATGAGTTGATATGGAGTTGCATATACCAGTCCATCAGTAAGATTGATTAAGGCATCATTGGGTACGAGCTGACCAAGATAAAATGCCATATCACTTCCCTCACTGCTTATCCCATAGCGCATTCCAAACTCATCATAGGTGTCATTTTTCAAAACAAGAAGCTTACTCTTGGAAATTTTTGGATTGGTATTATAGAAAAAACTTAAATCCCTATTATCAAAATAGCGCGTTGCACTCAAAAACCACTGAGGCAACATCGATGGATCAGTTAATCCGCCAGAGGGATTAACAACATCAAGTGCACCGCCTTCGAGCTCACCCCACCCAATAGTGTATTTCCCTATTTTGGTGCTCCAGTCATCAAAACTAAACTGTAAAAAGGCCTTTTCGACTTCTAAATCATTTTTTTCAGTTGAATAATTGCTATCACTTGGCCAATATTGAGTCGCTTTAAGTTCAACCTCTCCATAACCCGAATCAGAGACAGAGCCACTAGTTCCAAGAGTGATTTCCGTTCTTTCTTCAGTGGTACTGTAATCACTTGCAGGATTAAAGCCCCACTTTTGAGTCACGCCAAGGTCTAACCAAGATAATGTCTTTTTTTCAAGATCAGCATCTTCTCCAAAGACATCACTATCATCAGACCACTCATCAAAACCCCCTTCAGATTCATCAAAAACAGTATCATCATCAAAAAATGAGTCTTCTGCGTTAACATTCAGTAATAAGATAAAACCAAATATTACAAAAATAACTTGTCTCAATAAACTATTAAACATCTTATTGTTTATTGAGCTTGTTTGCGAAGATCTTTAAGATACTTCTCTCTGAAGGCCTGGTCAGTAAGGGCTCTCTGAGTTAAAAAATCCTCTTGGATATCCACACCAAAATTGATAGCTTCGAGCCTCATATTAGTTAGCCTATTACTAACAGTATTAAAAAATGTTAGACTTCTACCCATCCAAACATCATTAATTTTTTCAACTTTACCAACCTCAAGCTTTTTGATAGGATTGGAGTTCTTGTCAAACATTTGAACCTTCAAGGTAATAAATCTCTCAGTATCTACCCAGCTCTGAGTTTTTCCATAACTACTTTTACTGAGTCGATGAGGTTTTGGTGTCGACTCAATGACCGCAACTTCACGACCCCTAAACTTACCCTGCTCCAATAGTTCATAGGTATAGTCATCAAGCTTTCCAGACTCCTGATCTTCGGTTGTCATTTCAGTACCAAAAATACTAGCAGACTCGGTCTCTTCATCATCACTGTTTCTGACACTAATTCTCTTCACCTTTCCAAGGGCAGACAAATAGAGCCAGGTTTCGTTATCTCTATCACTATCATCATAGCTATAAGAGAGCATACCAATTCCCCTCTCACTTGCTGGCTCAAGAATGATTGCAACACTCTTAGTATCTTTATCATCTATACCGGTATTAATTTGTGCATTCTCGACTAATTTAATACGAGGCTTTTCAGCACACTTAATCTTGCCATCCTTTTTGCCATATTTGCAAGTCGTTAGTTTCATTCTCGTAAACGCAGAGTCTGTTGATTTTCTAGACTCTTCGTCAACTCTCTCCATAATTTCTCTGGCACTTAGGTCAGTGTCAGCGAAGGCATTTAGACTAAACATTGCAACACAGAAAGTTACTAAGAGCAGTTTTAAGTTCAAATCATTTGTTATTGGTTTATTCATTTTGAAGCCTCTATAAAGTTTAAATTATCATCAACATCTTTCTGGCCAAATTTTGGCTTAAATATCATTATCAGTGCTGGGAAAAACAACAAGTCACATAGCAGTGCTACAAAAATAGCTAAGGATCCAAAGCCTCCTATTTTAGCTAATCCTAAATAGTCACTAAAGGTTAGCATAAAAAACCCGCAACCCAATATGAGCGTTGTAAAAGTAACCGCCTGTCCAACCTCTTTTATGGTTTCAACCAGGGCGATTTTCATATTGTGGTTTTGAGCGAGTGACATTCTGTAATGACTAATAAAGTGAATTGTATCATCGACCGCAATACCAATAATTAAAGGCGCAATCATGAGCGTATCTGTATCAAGCGAAATCCCAAGAAGGCCCATCAGTCCAAACGCTAATGTTGCAGGAATTAGATTTGGCACAATCGACATCACACCTGCCTGCAATGAACCAAGAGTCAGCATCATAAGAAGACTGATGACAACTGCTGCTATCGCCAAACTCTTAAATTGATTCTTGCTGATATCATCTGCTAACCTCATCATTAGAGCGAATGAGCCAGTAATTTGAACCTTAAGTTCTGGATAGATTTCTGTAAGTGTATTGAACTCGTAATTAATATCCTTTTGAATCTCATCAAAAAAATCTTTGTATTCTTCAGAACCAGCATTTCTAAGCTGAACACTGATATGACTTTTACTGAAATCATCACTAACCAAAGCTCTTCGTTCCTCTGGATTCGAACTATTAAAAAGATAAAGGAGTTGAGAAACCGCAATCTGACTATTTGGGATAGTTCTATACTCTTCTGAACTTTGCATAATCGCATGAGTATCTTTTACAAGGTCAGCCAGAGAATTTGTACGGATAATATAATCACTATAGCTGTCTTCGATTTTATTCTGAAGTCTGTCCATTGAGCTTAAGACCGCTGGGTCCATAATTCCATCTGATCTAGCAGTATCCACTACAATGACCATGTTCCCAGTTCCCATCATATTGTCATCAACAATGTCGTATGCCTGACCAATTGGAACATCATCAGAATAAAGCTCAACTAGGTTTGAGTCTATTTTTACTTGTGTTGCGCCATACAAACACACTATAAATCCACCAAAAAATATGATGGCAATTAAGTATCGGAAACGCTCTACAAAAGCTGGGATTCTGTCTAGTAATGGCTGCAACCACTCTGCGCTCACTAGCCAAGTCAAACCAATTTTTTTTGATGCACTTAACAAAGGTTTTGCAAAGAAACTCAAAAATCTTAATGACTTTAATTTGAAGTTTAAAGCGAGAGCCTTTATTCCATTTTTATTATTTTCTTGATTTCCAGCTTTTTTAGTTTGCATTGGATGCCAGTAATTCAACAAAACGGGTAACAAATAGATTGTATATGCGAATGCAAAAAATACCCCAGCTGCAGAAGATAGCCCGAATTGAACAAACATAGGCATGCCTGTTGCTGCCAATGAAGACATGCCAGCCATTGTGGTGATGGTTGTTAATAGAATAGGAACTCCAGTCTTGCCATAAGCTTTTGATAATGCTTCGTCATGCTCCTTACCATCCCGCCTAAAAAACAAGTAGGAGCTCATGACGTGAACACAGTCAGCCACACCAACAGCAATGACCAGCATTACAGTTAGAGCAATGAGAGTTGTCGATGCCAAATTAAGCCAACTCAAGCCGCCGATCACAAAAAGGATACTGAGTCCTATTGCAAGCTGAGGCAGAACAACGGCACTAGCAGAGCGAAACAAAGTCCATAGCAAAAGGTTTATGATGACTACCATTCCTACCAACAAGAATGCAGCTTGGATCAGAGTGTCCATAGCTAAAGAGATCATTGCAGAGTTACCAATCGGATAAAAGTTGAAGTGTTCAGTCATCTTTGACTGCTCTGTGATTGCTGTTATAGCCTTCATAAATGGAATATAGAGGGCGGGCTCGTCAGGCTGGTATTCGATTTTTTGAATCACAGCGCTGTCATCCATACTGGCATCAAAATCATCACTCCAGTCATCGTCAGAAAAAAGAGAGAGTTCATCATCAGACTCTTGAACCACCGGAATAGCGCCAAAATCAGTTTTTATAGAGATTGCCCCATAACGGTGATCCTTAGAAAACATAAACAGCTCAAGAGAAGGCTGATCATCTGCCTCAGAACTAATGGCACTTAACTGATTTTGCTCGCTTGGAATAATTTTAGGGACGAGACGAGGAGAACTCAAAACATCATCTTCATTCTTCTGGATTCTAATATTTGATAACGATTGAACGCGCTTAATGTGACTCAGTGATTCAACAATATCTGGAGTTAAGCCATACTGATTTAACCAAACATCATTACTTATTTGCTCATAATTATCTAGAGTCTCTGTAATTTCTGAGATTAAAGTAAGTGATTTATTTGAAAATACATCCCCATCTTTTGCCTCATAAACGATGAAAAGACCATCATCACTTCCAAACTGATCACGGAACTCATCTAAAGCCTCGATTGCTGGATCAGACTCACTAAACCATACATCAAAAGACGTATCGAGCACAAAACGAGAAGCGCCATAACCCATAAAAATAGTTGACAGTAGAGCAACTAAAAGAACTGCTTTACGATAGGGAATAAGCTGCGATGGTACTTTCGCAAAATACTTATTTAGATACAGTAAAAGATTCTTCATAATTGAGTTTTGAAAGCCAAATAGTATTATACTTATTTGTTCCTTAATAGATTAAATTCAAGTCCAACCTTAACTATTTTTCTGCCAGTAAAGCAAACCTTGAGTATTAATTTTTACATCAAGGCTTAACCTCTCTTCTGCAAAATTTGTATCGCTCACTCCAATCTCACTAAGTCCTTTTAGAAAATAGTCCATCATTTGTCTATAAATAATTGATTCTGCATCATTTTTATTTGCATACTTGATTGCTAAATCACTAACAAAGTGGATACTATTTATTAGCTGATTTAGAATTTTTTGAGTCGGCTTGATAGCTGAAAAATGCGTTAAGCAGACTCGTTCTGGCTCAAACTCCATAATCCGATTGATGCTTTTAATGAGGGCCTTGGGATCGAACTGGACAGGGCTTGTGCTTGGCAAAATATAGACCTTGTCTTGATAGTCAAGGTCACGATATGAGATTCCAAATGTATCACCTGTAAACATTGACTTAGTTAGCTTATCCCAGATGCAAAAATGGTGTCTTGCATGTCCAGGCGTATCAATAAATCTGAGCTCTCTTCCATCAAAATCCAACATAAAGTTATCTTCTGCCTCAATTACTCTATCAGCATCGATTGGAATAATTTCACCATAATATTCCTTGAATTTCTCTTCACCGTAGACGGCCATTGCACCTGCAATGAGTTTTCTTGGATCAATCAAATGACGTGCGCCTCTCGGGTGAACCACTAAACTTGCATTTACACATTGCCTCATGAGCTCACCAGCTCCCCCAGCATGATCGAGATGGACATGAGTTGGAATTACATAAGACACGTCTAAAAGACTTAGGCCATTCTTAATGAGTACGTTTTCTACAACAGGAACACTGTAATTGGTGCCTGTTTCAATAATGGCAACCTTGTTGTTCTGTCTCAGAAGATATATTGATGCAAAATCTTTACTGTAATATCCAGAATCAATAACAATAATTCCTTCAGCAATATTTATCACTTCTAGTGTATTCATCATAAATTCTTTGAAATTGAATCCTTTTTAAGAAGCTTGATTTTACTTGAATTAGTCTAGATAAAAAAATACCCCGCCTTAGAAAAGGTCGGGGTATTTAGAATAAAAGCCTAGCAATGTCCTACTCTCACATGGGGAGACCCCACACTACCATCGGCGCTAAGTGGTTTCACTTCTGAGTTCGGGATGGGATCAGGTGGGTCACACTTGCTATTATCACTAAGCAAACTGCTTATTCGAATTAGGCCAAAACCTAACTCAAATGAATTAAAAAGTTTTTATACCAGAGGTATAACAAAATGGATAAAGTAAAGTTTATAAGGCATATTGCCTGTTGACACAACAACATCTCCAAATATCTTGGGTGTTATATGGTCAAGCCTCACGATCAATTAGTACTAGTTAGCTTCATGCATTGCTGCACTTCCACACCTAGCCTATCAACCTCGTAGTCTTCGAGGGATCTTTAGGATTATTAAATAATCAGGGAGACCTAATCTTGGGAGGGGCTTCCCGCTTAGATGCTTTCAGCGGTTATCCTTTCCACACATAGCTACTCGGCAATGCGACTGGCGTCACAACCGAAACACCAGAGGTGTGTCCATTCCGGTCCTCTCGTACTAAGAACAGCTTCCCTCAAGTCTCCAACGCCCACGGTAGATAGGGACCGAACTGTCTCACGACGTTCTAAACCCAGCTCGCGTACCACTTTAAATGGCGAACAGCCATACCCTTGGGACCTGCTTCAGCCCCAGGATGTGATGAGCCGACATCGAGGTGCCAAACACCCCCGTCGATGTGAACTCTTGGGGGGTATCAGCCTGTTATCCCCGGCGTACCTTTTATCCGTTGAGCGATGGTCCTTCCACTCAGAACCACCGGATCACTAAGACCTAGTTTCCTACCTGCTCGACGTGTCAGTCTCGCAGTCAAGCATCCTTTTACCTTTGCGCTCATTGCACGATGTCCGACCGTGCTGAGGATACCTTTGCGCTCCTCCGTTACTCTTTGGGAGGAGACCGCCCCAGTCAAACTACCCACCATGCATTGTTCCCGATCCGGATTACGGACCTAGGTTAGAACCCCAACCATACCAGGGTGGTATTTCAAGGGTGGCTCCACTCTAACTAGCGTTAAAGCTTCAAAGCCTCCCACCTATCCTACACAAGTAGGATCAGAGTTCAATGCAAAGCTGTAGTAAAGGTGCACGGGGTCTTTCCGTCTGGCCGCGGGTATACTGCATCTTAACAGCAATTTCAATTTCACTGAGTCTCGGGTGGAGACAGTGTGGCCGTCGTTACTCCATTCGTGCAGGTCGGAACTTACCCGACAAGGAATTTCGCTACCTTAGGACCGTTATAGTTACGGCCGCCGTTTACTTGGGCTTCGATCAAAAGCTTCGCGCAAGCGCTAACCTCATCAATTAACCTTCAAGCACCGGGCAGGAGTCACACCCTATACGTCCACTTACGTGTTTGCAGAGTGCTGTGTTTTTAATAAACAGTCGCAGCCACCTAGTATTTTCAACTCTTTTCTGCTCTATCAGCGAGTGATTTCACATAACAAGAGTACACCTTCTCCCGAAGTTACGGTGTCATTTTGCCTAGTTCCTTCACCCGAGTTCTCTCAAGCGCCTTAGAATTCTCATCTCGTCCACCTGTGTCGGTTTGGGGTACGGTTTCATATAACCTGAAGCTTAGAGGATTTTCCTGGAAGCATGGTATCACTCACTTCTCCCAAAAGAGGGATCGTTATCACGCCTTGAAATAGAGGTTCCCGGATTTTCCTAAGAACCATTTCTACACGCTTGAACAAGGACAACCATCGCCTTGCTGAGCTAACCTTCTCCGTCTTCCCATCGCAGTTATATGAAGTACGGGAATATTAACCCGTTTCCCATCGACTACGCATTTCTGCCTCGCCTTAGGGGCCGACTAACCCTACGCCGATTAACGTTGCGTAGGAAACCTTGGACTTCTGGCGAGGGGGTTTTTCACCCCCTTTATCGTTACTCATGTCAGCATTCGCACTTCTGATACCTCCAGCAAACCTCACAGTTCACCTTCAACGGCTTACAGAACGCTCTCCTACCATCGCAATAAATTGCGATCCGCAGCTTCGGTATATAGTTTAGCCCCGTTAAATCTTCCGCGCAAACCGACTCGACCAGTGAGCTATTACGCACTCTTTAAAGGAATGGCTGCTTCTAAGCCAACCTCCTGGCTGTCTATGCCTTTTCACATCGTTTCCCACTTAACTATAATTTTGGGACCTTAGCTGACGGTCTGGGTTGTTTCCCTTTCCACTACGGACGTTAGCACCCGCAGTGTGTCTGCCATGCTCATACTTTCTGGTATTCGGAGTTTGCAATGGTTTACTAAGTCTTGACGACCCGCTAGCCATAACAGTGCTCTACCCCCAGAAGTAATACATGACGCTCTACCTAAATAGATTTCGGAGAGAACCAGCTATCTCCGGGTTTGTTTGGCCTTTCACCCCTATCCACAGCTCATCCCCTCATTTTTCAACATAAGTGGGTTCGGGCCTCCAGTTAGTTTTACCTAACCTTCACCCTGGCCATGGATAGATCACCCGGTTTCGGGTCTACTCCCAGCAACTAAACGCCCATTTAAGACTCGGTTTCCCTACGGCTCCCCTAATGGTTAACCTTGCTACTGAGAAGTAAGTCGCTGACCCATTATACAAAAGGTACGCAGTCACAGAACAAGTCTGCTCCCACTGCTTGTATGCATACGATTTCAGGTTCTATTTCACTCCCCTCCCGGGGTTCTTTTCGCCTTTCCCTCACGGTACTTGTTCACTATCGGTCAGTAGAGAGTATTTAGCCTTGGAGGGTGGTCCCCCCATTTTCAAACAGCGTTTCACGTGCGCCGCCTTACTCGATTTCACAATTAAAAGATTTTCGTATACGGGACTATCACCCTGTGTCGTTGAACTTTCCAGAACATTCTACTAATCAAAAAATTGCTTAAGGGCTGGTCCCCGTTCGCTCGCCGCTACTAAGGGAATCTCGGTTGATTTCTTTTCCTCTAGGTACTTAGATGTTTCAGTTCCCTAGGTTTGCCTCCTTAACCTATGTATTCAGTTAAGGATAATGATCTTATGATCACTGGGTTTTCCCATTCGGAGATCTCCGGGTTAGAGCTTATTATCAGCTAACCGAAGCTTATCGCAGATTATCACGTCCTTCATCGCCTTCTACTGCCAAGGCATCCGTCGTATGCACTTATTCACTTGACCATATAACCCCAAAGTATCTGGGTTTAATGGTTTCGTATTTCACCTTGTGAAGTCACTAGTTATATCTTTCGATACAATCAGTGAATTCTATTTATCAATGATAGAAATTAATCTATCAATGAGAATCCATATTTTTTGAAATTGTTGTGTCAATGCAATACACCTTACGTTGTATTGTATTTAACAAACTTTACTTCATATCCAAATTGTTAAAGAGCTCCCAATCCAGTTGATACCAGAAAGGGTATAAAAACTTAAATAAAACTTAAGACTAAATCTTATTTAAGTTTTCACTTGAGAAAAATGGTGGAGCTAAGCAGGATCGAACTGCTGACCTCCTGGATGCAAACCAGGCGCTCTCCCAGCTGAGCTATAGCCCCAATTAAAACTAATAACCCAGAAAATGGTGGGTCTGGGTGGATTTGAACCACCGACCTCACCCTTATCAGGGGTGCGCTCTAACCAACTGAGCTACAGACCCTTAATATCAAATAACTTGACTTTGGGTTATTGGTCTTTTTCTCTTACTTTAATATTATCAAACAACTTGTGTGAACACTCATGCTTTTCTTAAGGAGGTGATCCAGCCCCACCTTCCGGTAGGGCTACCTTGTTACGACTTTACCCCAGTCATGAATCACACCGTGGTGACCGTCCTCACTAAGTTAGACTAGCCACTTCTGGTGCAACCCACTCCCATGGTATGACGGGCGGTGTGTACAAGACCCGGGAACGTATTCACCGTAGCATTCTGATCTACGATTACTAGCGATTCCGACTTCATGGAGTCGAGTTGCAGACTCCAATCCGGACTACGAAAAGGTTTATGAGATTAGCTACACCTCGCGGCTTCGCGGCTCTTTGTCCTTCCCATTGTAGCACGTGTGTAGCCCTGGTCGTAAGGGCCATGATGACTTGACGTCGTCCCCGCCTTCCTCCGGTTTATCACCGGCAGTCTCCTTATAGTTCCCACCATAATGTGCTGGCAAATAAGGATAGGGGTTGCGCTCGTTACGGGACTTAACCCAACATCTCACGACACGAGCTGACGACAGCCATGCAGCACCTGTCACTGCGTTCCCGAAGGCACCAATCTATTTCTAGAAAGTTCGCAGGATGTCAAGACCAGGTAAGGTTCTTCGCGTTGCATCGAATTAAACCACATGCTCCACCGCTTGTGCGGGTCCCCGTCAATTCCTTTGAGTTTTAACCTTGCGGCCGTACTCCCCAGGCGGATAACTTAACGCGTTAGCTTCGCCACTAAAGGGTAAATCCCCCCAACGGCTAGTTATCATCGTTTACGGCGTGGACTACCAGGGTATCTAATCCTGTTTGCTACCCACGCTTTCGTACCTCAGTGTCAGTATTGGTCCAGAAAGCTGCCTTCGCCATTGATGTTCCTTCTGATATCTACGCATTTCACCGCTACACCAGAAATTCCACTTTCCTCTACCATACTCTAGTTTACCAGTTTCAAATGCAGTTCCCAGGTTAAGCCCGGGGCTTTCACATCTGACTTAATAAACCACCTACGCACGCTTTACGCCCAGTAATTCCGATTAACGCTTGCACCCTCCGTATTACCGCGGCTGCTGGCACGGAGTTAGCCGGTGCTTCTTCTAAAGTTAACGTCAAGGCTAACGGTTATTAACCGTTAACTTTTCTTCACAATTGAAAGTGCTTTACAACCCTCAGGCCTTCTTCACACACGCGGTATTGCTGGATCAGGGTTGCCCCCATTGTCCAATATTCCCCACTGCTGCCTCCCGTAGGAGTTCGGGCCGTGTCTCAGTCCCGATGTGGCTGATCATCCTCTCAGACCAGCTAAAGATCGTCGCCTTGGTAGGCTTTTACCCTACCAACAAGCTAATCTTACGCAGGCTCATCTGATAGCGTGAGGCTCGAAAGTCCCCCACTTTACTACGAATAGATTATGCGGTATTAATCCGAATTTCTCCGGGCTATCCCCCACTATCAGGCAGATTCCTACGCGTTACTCACCCGTCCGCCACTCGACGCCTACTAGCAAGCTAGTATCGTTTCCGTTCGACTTGCATGTGTTAAGCATACCGCCAGCGTTCAATCTGAGCCAGGATCAAACTCTTCAGTTCAATCTTTGACTTTTTAGAACACTTGGCATTTTATAACCAATAGTTCAATTTTTTAAAAAGCTTATCTGCTTTTGTTTTTTATGTGCACTGCACAATTTCTTGCACGAGTGCCCACACAAGTTGCTTGATAAATTGTTAAAGAACTACCGCTCAAAAAAGGTTTGATTTGTGCGGTGAAAGCGGGAAATTATACATGCTCAAATCCTATCGTCAAGCTATATTACTAATTTTTATCAAATAAAGTTTGAAGCACATAAATACTTATGCAGGTCTCAAACAAAATAGTGATTTAAATCAACAGTATAGAGAGAAATGAAGAGCTATAAAAATTCCTAATTTTTTCTCTCGAAAAACTTAATTGTACTCTATTTACCAATACAAAAAGAGGAGAAGATTTCCCCCAAAAGATCGTCTGATGAGAATTCACCAGTTATTTGGCTAAGCTGAAGACCCGCTTGACGCAAATCCTCTGCAACTAATTCGCTAGAACCTTGTTTTAATTGATCAATTGCATTACTTATGAATACAAGTGTTTCCTCGATTGCATTGATATGTCTTTTTCGGGCCAAAAATATGCCCTCAGCAGTTGCGTTCAATCCTGCAAACTCAGAGAGTGCATCTTGAAGTAAATCAACCCCCTCTCCATTTTTAGCAGAGATTGCAATATCCAATACATGGTCAACTTTCTGAACACTGGGCTTTAAACCAACAAGATCAATTTTATTTCTCACTAATATTTTTGGTTTATCTTTTACTGAGTCTGGCAAGATCGTTAAATCGAACTCAGAATCATTTGAGTCATAAACAAGCAAAATAATATCAGCATTCTTGATTTCCATATTTGCCCGTCGGATTCCCTCTTGCTCTATAACATCATCACTATTGTGAAGTCCAGCAGTATCTATTATGTGAACAGGCATCCCATCAACATGAATCGTCTCCTTGAGAACATCTCTTGTAGTGCCAGCAATATCAGTCACTATGGCACTGGACTGCTTTGTAAGCGAATTTAAGAGACTTGACTTTCCCGCATTCGGTTTTCCAGCTATTGCTACATATATACCATCTCGAAGAATAGCGCCTTGGGTAGCAGTATTAAGAATATCTTTGAGAGATTTCTTAAGCGCATAAAGTTTGCTTGATACCTCATGTGACTCTAAAAAATCAATTTCCTCGTCAGAAAAATCAATCGTTGCCTCTACAAATACCCTCAAGGATATTAATTCAGACAGTAGCTCATTTATTTTTGTCGAAAACTCACCAGTTAACGATCTGACTGCACTAAGTGCTGACTCTTCTGAATTTGATTGAATTAAATCTTGAACCGCTTCAGCTTGAATCAAATCCATCTTACCATTCAAGAATGCTCGCTTAGTAAACTCTCCAGGCTCTGCTAGTCGGACCTTGGAGTCTGTAATTGTTTCAAGCAGCTTTCTTAGTACACTTACGCCTCCATGGCCCTGAAACTCAACAATATCCTCCCCCGTATAGGAGTTTGGACCTGGAAAAAAGATCGCTACCCCTTTGTCAATAACCGCACCCTCATAATCATGGAATGGTCCGTAGTAGGCATATCTTGGCTTTATATCTGTCTGCAAAATCTGTTTAAAAATTGACTTAACAAGAGGTCCTGAAACCCTTATGATGCCAATACCACTCTGCCCTATTGCAGAGGCGATGGCACAAATTGTGTCTACTTTAGGTGTCACTTGAAAAATATTCGTCTAAGAATTGATCAAAACTTACCTTATCTTCTGACTCTATCTCTAGTTGTTTTTCCTGTGAAAGAGCTCTCAGTTTATCTAGCTCCGCAAAATACCCATTGCCAACCTTCATATCTTTATAAAGTTTTTGATATTTGCGACTGAACTGATCTGTATATTCAAAAAATCCTTTTTCTTCATGCTTCATCTCATTGAGCATTTGAGCTGATGGGGTCAAATCAGGATTATTGATCCTATTGGAGATTTGTTTCACCGATTCAACATGAGTTTCACTCAGAAGAGCTGAGCAATCCGTAATCTTACTCAGGATAGACTGGCCCCAATTTTTTAATAATAACTCCTCGCCCTGGTGATTCAATTTGAGATCAGGCTCTCTCCCTCTATGAGCTACTAAGTTAGCATTTATATCTATTTCATTTATCTCTGCAGTAGAAACTACAGGTGAATCCTCTAACAAACAAAACAACATGAATGATTCTAGAAACTGGACTTGCTCTTCATCAATTCCGTCTTTCATTAACGGATTAACATCAAGCGACCTTAATTCAACATAGCCCACTCCCTCTTTTAATAACGCACCAAGAGGTCTATCACTCCCATTTATTATTGGCTTAGGTCTTACTGAAGAGTAGTACTCATTTGCAATTTGAAGAATATTGGTATTAAGCTGAAGATACTCCCCATCTTGTTTAACACCGATAGCTTCACAATCTTCACAATTGGTTTGCATGGCTGCTCTGAGACTGTATATGTAATGACGCAAGCTATTGTAGTTCGCCTTTACGCCTTTTTTATCTTCCTGAGAGTTCTGATAACCAATATCACCCATTCTGAGGGAGGTTGCATACGGGAGATAAAGAGTATTATCATCAAACTCTTCTAGGTTGTGATCATGGTAGTCTTGCATAAAAGATTTGCAAACTGTAGCAGAAGCTCCAAACAAATATGTAACCAGCCAGCCATATCTCAATACATTTCGTGTTAAGGCCATATAGTGACGACTCATGAATCTTTTAGACTCTAATGAGCTTTCTGAAACTATTGTTTTTTGATATGAATTCCAAAATTCTAATGAGAACGAATAATTAAAGTGAATGCCAGCAATAGCTTGCATAACGCTGCCATATCTATTGGCAAGGCCTCGACGATACACTGTCTTCATTTTTCCAAGATTAGACTCTCCATAATAAGCTATGGGAATATTAGTTTTACCTCTTAAGATGCAAGGCATACTTGCTGGCCAAAAACGCTCGTTATTTGCTAGATGATGATTGATGTAGTGGTTAATTTTAGATAACTCATCAATAGCATTGGTGGCCCCTTTCATTGGGCACGTTACAATTTCAACCAAGGCCTCACTAAAGTCTGTTGTAATTTCTGGATGGGTCAAAGCCGAACCATAACTATCTGGATGCGGAGTTTGGGCAATACTGCCATCTTTTGCAACACGAAGGCCTTCCTTTTCAATTCCAATTAGATTTTCACCTAAACTATCTTTAAAAGAATATATTGAATTAATTTTTTCTTGAAGACTCACTGTGTCATCTCAAACATTAAAATAGTTATTTTACCTTGTCTCATGATCACGGAGATAATCTAAAGATATCTATAAAATATATAGGCAATCTGGACTTAAGAAAATAAAATGATTGAAGTTGTAGTAGGAATAATTCGAAATGATTCAAAAGATGTATTTATTGCTAAACGTCAAAAAAATCAGTTTATGTCTGACTTTTGGGAACTTCCTGGGGGCAAGGTAGAAAGCAATGAAGACCATGATGATGCGCTGAAGCGAGAGTTATTTGAAGAAACAGGCATTCAAGTTAAAAAGTGCAGCCTGACTCAGACAATTCAACAGCAGTATCCTGACAAGATGATTAACCTCTCTGTCTATATGATCGATGAATATTCTGGAATTCCATTAGGTCAAGAAGGCCAAGAATACTCTTGGTGCAGTATTGATGACTTTGCAAACTACAAGCTTTTGCCGACCATGTGGAAAATTATTAAAAAAGCCTCTCTTCCAAATAGTTATTGGATAACTCCTGAAAATCATGAATCTAGTTCCATTCTTCATCAATGTAGTCAGCATATTGCTGATGGAGTCAAAATTATTCAACTCAGAAGTAAGCATCAGCTTGATAAATCCTACATTGAAAAATTTCATAAATTATGCGAATTATGTAACGTAAAGCTTGTTTTAAATATGCCTCAAATGACTTTTAAAGAGCAATGTGATGGATGGCATCTAACCACTAAAGAACTGCTGAACTTTTCATCACGTGATCTTCCTGAAGAAAAGCTTATAGGGGCTTCAACTCATAACTTAATGGAAGTAAAGCATGCCGAAAAAATATCAATGGATTATGTGAGCCTCTCGCCGATCAATAGAACTCTCTCACATCCCGATACTCAGGCTCTTGGATGGAGCAAAGCTTCAGAGATTATCTCTCAAAGTGAAGTGCCCATTTATCTGCTTGGTGGAATGGATAGAAGCTCAATGAATCAGGCTTTAAGTACTGGTGCACAAGGCATTGCTGGGATTAGAGGAATTTAGAGTGGTGATCCTGTAATCTCAAGAAATTTATCCTGGATATCCTCTTTACTCATTTGAACTAATCCATCTGATCCACCACTGCAGAGTAAAGTATCGTTTACAAAAATCTGGGGTACAGTTCTAAACCCAGATTTAACAAAAAAATCGCGAGCTTGACTATCCTCTTGAATATTCAGGGTTTCATATTCTATATCTAAGTTATCCAGATAGTTCTTTGCCCTGGTGCAGTAAAAACAAGAATGGGATGTATATACTTTAATCATATATTTGCTAACTTACATATTTGGTGCAAATAATACCAGTAAGATTTTTTTATTGGACTTGTATAGTTATGAAAATAGTGTGTCTTTCAACCCCTCAAAAAGACCCAAGACGATTCGCTCGATAGGCCGTGATCGAAACGATAACCTTCATCAGAAAACTCTTTTAAGTTCTCAGGGTTTTCTAGTCTATTTCTAATAATATAATTAACCATCAAACCTCTCGCTCTTTTTGCATATATTCCAATCACTTTGTAGGCATCCCCTTTCTTTTCTTTAAAAACAATATCCAAAATATTTGCATTGAGAGTATTTTTATCAATCGCTTTGAAGTATTCATTTGAAGCAAGATTAACAATTAAATCAGACTCATCTTCATTAAGCACATTACTGATGTCCGACCCCCAGTAGTCATAGAGGTCGCTCCCTTTTCCATTACTGAGCTTTGTGCCCATCTCCAAGCGGTAAGGCTGTATCAAATCAAGCGGCCTGATAACTCCATAAAGGCCCGATAGCATTCTAACTTTGCCTTGAGCGAACTCTAAATCTTCATGGGATAACTCTGGGGCATTGATGCCGTTATAAACATCGCCTTTGAATGCAAGAATTGCCTGCTTAGCATTTTTAAGTGTAAAGGGTAATTGAAACTTTTGAAAACGATCAAAGTTTAATTCTGATAATTTTTCACTCAATGACATCAATTTTGAAATTTGGGATTTACTTTTATTTTTGAGAATTCCAATTAACTCATTTGAACTCTCTATCTGCCTAGTTTGAGAAAAGACATCGATATTGCATTGAGAAAAATCTTGTGTTTTTGAGGGTGAAATTATTGCCAACATATGACTAGAAAAATGAAAATAATTCTACCTTAAAATCCCTTTCATAACAATAGATATGGGATAATTTGGTCTTTAATTTATTAAAATATTCAGGTATAATACATGGTTCGTCGGTATCCGTTCTAGACTCAATATTTATGAAAAAAAAGCAATTACATTTGCCAAAAGCGCGTGGGCTTTACGACCCAAACAATGAGAAAGAAAACTGTGGAGTTGGATTTATTGCCAATCTGAAAAGCAACTCATCTCATCAAATTACGCGAGATGCCCTAGAGATGCTAACAAGAATGGACCATCGCGGTGCATGCGGATGTGAGGCGAATACAGGTGATGGTGCTGGAATACTTACTGACATTCCTCATGAGTTTTTCTCAGATGAAATCAAAAGACTATTCAGCATTAATGTGGCTCCTGGTTCTTACGGTGTTGGCAATGTGTTTTTGCCGCAGGATCCAAAAGAAAGAGATTTCTGCATCACTCTAGTTGAAAAAATTATTAGTGAAGAAGGTCAATCTTTGATTGGCTGGAGAGATGTTCCTGTAGACTCTATTCTTGCTAATGTAGGAGATACAGCTCGAGAATCACAACCTCAGATTAAGCAGCTTATTATTGAAAATGCTAGCAATTTAGATCAGGACGACTTTGAAGGAGTCCTTTATGTGATTCGCAAAAATATTTCTAAAATAATCCGAACCGATGAGTCAATTTCTCAGGCTTTAATGTTCTATGTCTGTAGTTTATCCTCCAGAGTAATCATCTACAAGGGGATGCTCATGGGGTCGCAATTATTAGACTTCTATACTGACCTAAGTAACAAAAAATTTAGCACTTATTTAGCTATGGTCCACTCTCGCTTCTCGACCAATACGTTTCCTTCTTGGGACAGAGCTCAGCCCTGTAGGTTTATGGCTCACAATGGTGAGATTAATACTCGCCAAGGAAATTATAACTGGATGAGGGCGCGAGAAGGCGTTCTTGAGAGTGATGTCTTTGGTGACAACCTGTCAAAAACACTCCCAGTCATAGAAACTGAGGTGTCAGATTCTGGAAGTTTTGATAATGTTTTAGAGTTTTTATTGATGAATGGCAGATCTCTTCAGGAAGCTGTATTGATGATGGTGCCAGAAGCTTGGCAGAACGATACAGAAATGAGCTCAGAAAAAAAAGCATTCTATGAGTACTTTTCAAACGTCATGGAGCCTTGGGATGGACCCGCATCAATTGCCTTTACGGATGGACGCTATATTGGAGCAGTACTTGATAGAAATGGCCTAAGACCCTCTCGTTATTATCTAACTCATGATGATCGAGTCATTATGGCTTCTGAGGTTGGAGTTGTTGATGTTGAAACAAATAATGTCAAGACAAAAGGCAGGCTAAGACCTGGAAAAATGTTTCTTGTTGATTTTAAAAAAGGCGAGCTCATTGATGATAATGAAATTAAAAATAGTTTTGCAAACAAGAATCCATACGCAGATTGGCTAAATAACCAGCAGATATCCTTAGCCGACTTGACATCAGAGGGTGATTCCAAAGGATTCTATCCCGACACCCTCATCAACAGACTTAAGGCATTCGGCTACAGTACAGAAACACTTCAATTTATGTTGCTGCCTTTAGTCAGTGAACTAAGGGATCCAGTTGGCTCAATGGGAAATGACTCTGCACTAGCGTGCTTATCGGATCAGTCAAGAATTATATACGACTACTTTAAACAGCTCTTCGCTCAGGTTACAAATCCTGCGATTGACTCAATCAGAGAAGAAGTCGTTATGTCTCTGAGTTGCTCGATAGGGCCGGAAGGAAATTTATTGAGCAATAAAGAAGAGAATGCTCACCGACTGGTGGTTGATCATCCTATTTTGACCAATGAAGAAATGGCTGCACTCAATCAATGCGACCATAGAGGCTGGACAAGTAAGACAATAGATATAACATACGAGACCAAGGGAAATCATAGTCTAGATGAAATGCTTGACTCAATATGTGAACAAAGCACACAAGCTATCAAAGACGGTCACAGCCTTGTCATCTTGTCAGACAGAAAAATAAATTCTAATCGAAATGCTGTTAGCTCACTCCTTGCCTCTTCTGCAGTTCACAGGCACTTAGTAGCTAACCATATGCGAACTCAGGTAGGCATCATAGTTGAAACTGGAGAAGCAAGAGAGGTTCATCATTTTTGTCTTCTGACTGGATTCGGCGCGGATGCAGTTAACCCTTACCTAGCATTTGAAGCATTATGGCAGGCCAGAAGAGACAAATTAATTAATTTGGATAGTGATGAGGATGTTGTTAAGGCATACCGAAAGGCAATTGCCAAAGGCATGCTTAAGGTAATGGCAAAAATGGGTATATCTACTCTTGCATCCTATAAAGGTGCTCAAATTTTTGAGGCTGTTGGTCTCTCTGATGAAGTCATGAATAAGTGCTTTTTTGAAACCGCAAGCCGAATCAGTGGAGTAGGTTTTGATGTCATTCAAAAAGAATCTGAAGCTCAACATAATAAAGCATTTTTAACAAAATCACTGGACAATCTTGGCCACTATCACTGGAGAAGTGGAGGTGAAAAGCATATGTGGGAGCCACAAACAATTACCTCTTTGCAACAAGCTGCCAGGGGCAATGATCAGAATGCTTACTGGGAATTTTCTAAAAAATCAAACGACGAGGGTACAAGGAATTGTACGCTTCGTGGCCTGATGTCATTTAAAGATGGAAATGCAATCGATATAGAAAAAGTTGAGCCAGCAAAAGAAATAGTTAAAAGATTTGTTACTGGTGCTATGAGTTTTGGATCAATCTCAGCTGAATCTCATGAATCACTTGCTATAGCTATGAATCGCATAGGTGGAAAATCAAACACTGGAGAAGGGGGAGAAGACTCAAAACGTTGGACTCCAGACGCGAATGGTGACTCCAGAAGAAGTGCCATTAAGCAGGTTGCCTCAGGCCGATTTGGCGTTACAATTGACTACCTTAACAATGCTGACGAGCTTCAAATAAAAGTATCTCAGGGCGCCAAACCTGGAGAAGGTGGAGAGCTTCCAGGCGGAAAAGTTGATGAAGGTATTGCTAAAATTAGGTGCTCTACAGCGGGTGTTGGATTAATTAGCCCTCCGCCTCATCATGATATCTACTCAATTGAAGATCTCTCTCAGCTCATTTTTGATCTGAAGCGATCAAACCCAGATGCACGTATCAGTGTCAAACTAGTATCCGAAGTTGGTGTAGGGACAGTTGCTGCTGGAGTCACGAAGGCAAAATCTGATCATATTGTTATTGCTGGACATGATGGAGGAACTGGAGCCTCTCCCTTAACATCAATCAAACATGCAGGATTACCATGGGAATTAGGTGTCGCTGAAACGCATCAAACACTAGTAATGAACGATCTTCGATCAAGAGTTGTTATCCAGACTGATGGTCAACTTAAAACGGGACGAGACGTTGCAATTGCTACATTATTAGGCGCTGAAGAATTTGGTTTTTCTACTGCCCCATTAATCACTCTTGGCTGTATTATGATGCGCAAATGCCATCTGAATACTTGTCCTGTTGGGATAGCCACTCAAGACAAAGTATTGCGCAAAAAATTTACTGGGAAACCAGAACATGTAGTTAATTATTTGTTTATGGTTGCCGAAGAGTTGAGAACTATCATGGCTGAACTTGGCTTTTCTAAATTAACCGATATGGTTGGTAGAGTCGATATGCTTGAAATGAATAAAGCGATCAATCACTGGAAGCAAGATTCAATTGACCTAAGTTCAATATTAACTCCCGCTGAAAACCTATACAGAGATGCTGGAACCTATCAGAGTATTAAGCAAGATCATCAACTTGAAGATCAGTTAGATCTCGATTTAATTGAGAAGTCTAAACAGGCTATTGAAAACGATAAGAGAGTTCAATTTGAGTATAGTATTTCGAATGTCGATAGAGCTGTTGGTGCTATGTTGTCCTCTCATGTTGTTAAATCAAGGCAAGGTAATAATCTCAAGGATGATTCAATTCATATTAATTTCCAAGGTTCTGCTGGACAATCTTTTGGGGCTTTTCTTGCTCATGGTATCACTATGTCTGTAGAGGGTGATGCGAATGATTACGTTGGAAAAGGATTGTCCGGTGGTCGAGTCATTGTCTATCCTCCTAAAGACTCAACCTACTCCTCTGAAAATGAAATTATTGCTGGAAATGTTTGTGGTTATGGTTCAACAAGTGGCGAACTGTACCTTTCAGGCCAAGTTGCTGAGCGCTTTTGCGTTCGAAATTCTGGTTTGATAGCTGTTGTTGAGGGAATTGGTGACCATGGATGTGAGTACATGACAGGTGGAAGAGCTGTCATTCTGGGTGAGGTTGGTCGAAACTTTGGCGCTGGTATGAGTGGAGGTATCGCATACGTTTACAATCCAAATCTAACATTAGAGTCAAGAGCAAATTCTGCGATGATTGACTTTGACCCAATGGATAAGGAATCACTATCTGAGCTTCATGAATTTACAACAAAGCATTTTAAATTCACAGGCTCAAAAATAGCTGAAAAGATACTAGATAACTGGGATAAAGAGGTTATGCACTTCGTCAAGGTTATGCCTAAGGCCCTAAAAGAAGTTCTAGCCGCCCGAGATAAGAAGCACTTGAAAGCAGTCTAAATAGGTATCGCGTCGATGACATCGGCGCTAGTGCCCAAGATATTATCAACGCCATCACCAACCACTGGAATTACAGAGACCACTGCGCCAGTTACTCTCATAGGAACAGTAACCACCTTAGTAAAGACGCAACCCGACAAGAATACAATCAATAAAGTTAGTGAGATTAGCCTTTTCATTGGACTCTATCTAAAATAATAAAATGGTGTGAATATTCATTTACACTATCTTTTTTATGTGAATCACAACTCACTTGGCTCCAATTAAGATGATCATATTTTGGAAAGAAAACATCGCCCTCAAATTCTCCATCAATCTTGGTAATATATAGTCTGTTGATTTCTGGAAGAAGCTGATCACACAAACTTGCACCGCCGATAACCATTACCTCTTCCTCTCCTTTTGTGAGTTCAAACGCCTCATCTATACTTGAAACTACTTCACATCCTGGTATTGAAATTTCTGAATTACGGGTCATTACAATGTTTCTTCGATTAGGAAGTGGCCTCCCAATGGAATCATAAGTTTTTCTTCCCATTAATATTGACTTGCCCGTGGTAAGTTTTTTGAAGTATGCCAAGTCAGCTGGAAGATGCCATGGAAGTTGATTTTTATTACCAATCAAACGATTATCATCCATTGCCACTACTATTGATAAGCGCATTAATTCAGCCTGATTGAAGTAAAATATTAGATTATTTTACAATCTTTAATCTCTCAGTGTCACTCATTCTTGCCTCATCATCGCCGTTCAGAAAAGCTATCCTTGATAAGCTAGGACTCGACTTCGAAGTGGTTGCTCCGGAGATAAATGAGGATAGAGGAGTGAACGAATCGCCCATTGACTTGGTAACTCGCCTCTCAAAGGAAAAGGCAGTGGCAGTTGCAAAATCTAAGACTGGCTTGATTATTGCCTCTGACCAGGTAGCTACATTGGATACTGGATACCAAGCCAATGACTCCGTCTTAACCAAACCTGGCAGTCATGAAAATGCATTCCTTCAACTCAAAAAAAGTTCTGGAAAAACTGTAAACTTTCTTACAGGGTTAGTTTTGATGAACACAAAAAATCTTAATACTCAGGTTCATGTCGAACATTTCAAGGTTTTATTTAAGACACTATCAGATAATCAAATATTAGAGTATTTATCCAAGGAAGATGTCCTTAACTGTGCCGGTAGTTTCAAATCAGAGGGTTTAGGAATTGCATTATTTACTGAAATGGTGGGTAATGATCCTAACAGCCTTATTGGGCTTCCCACAATTCAATTAATCGATATGCTCGCAAAGGAAAATGTTCACGTTCTATGAGCCTAGTTTATCCCGCAGAATCTAAGTCAATCCCTTCAGACTTCAGAAAGAATTATTGGGGCTCATTATTTGGCCCTTCAGAAGCACTTGCACTTCTAGAATACGCAGAATCTAACGAAGGCTTTGTTCTGTATATTGCTAGTGATATAAAGCATTATGACAAAATCAATAAATCACTCGCTTTTTTTAACAAATCCATTGAGATTCTTAGTTTTGCAAGCTGGGAAGTTTTGGCATTTGATCACTTCTCACCTCATCCTGACATTGTCTCTTCAAGGCTTAGTACGCTAGCCAAATTATCATCCCTTGAGTCTGGAATTATCGTTACTACAATTGAGGCGCTGTCTCAAAGAATATGTCCAAGAGGCTTTATAGATAAGTATAGCCTTAGTCTTAAAAATAACCAGAATCTTGAGATTGACTCATTTACTGAAAATCTTATAAGGATTGGATATCGAAGAGTAACAACGGTTATGGAGCAAGGTGAATTTTCATTAAAAGGTGCGCTAATTGACATGTACCCAATGGGTGCAAAAAACCCATATAGAATTGATCTTTTTGATAATGAAATTGAGTCGATTCGATCCTTTGATCCATCTTCACAGAGATCCATTGAAGTCATTGAAGAAATTCAACTTTTACCTGCAAGAGAATTTGCATCGGATAAAGCTAGTATAGATATCTTTAAAAAAAACTATATATCTGAGTTTGGTAATACTGATGGTTTCATTTATACAGAGGTCAGTGAGGGACGCTATCCAGGAGGGATAGAGTTCTATTTGCCATTGTTTTTTGAAACAACTGAAACCTTGTTTGATTTCATTCCAGATAATTCAGTCATTGCTTATCAAAAAGGAATTTCTGAGTCAATTGATCTGCAGACTGAAGAGTTATTAGAGCGCTTTAACTACTGTCAAAACTCACTGGAAAGATTGCCCCTTGCAATTAACAAGGTTTTTTTAAATAGTCACGATTTTTTTGCTGCCCTTAAGAAAAAAAAGCAGGTTCAAATTCAAACATCAAAGACACTCAAAGATGGGGGTTTAGACTTTAAATCTGTAATGCTCCCTCCAGTTAAAATTGAAGCTGAGGCCAATAAACCACTGAATAAACTATTCAGTTTCATTAATAACTTTAATGGACGCACTTTAATTGTTTGTGAATCAGAGGGGAGGCAAAGCGTTTTAAATGATTTACTATCTTCGTATGATATAAAAGCTGAAGAGTGCCTGAACTGGTCTGACTTCCTCAATCAAGATTCAAAACTCAGTATCACCCATGCAAGTTTAAGTGAAGGTGTTGTTTTTGAAAAAGTAGCGGTCATAACTGAAAATAATTTATTTGGACAAGATGCAGTTAGGCAGCAACGTAGGCGTCGAGCAAAACACAAAGATTTTGATGAGGCCATAAAAAGCTTAGTTGAAATTCAACTGGGTGATCCTGTAGTCCATGAACATTATGGCGTTGGGCGCTATTTAGGTCTGATTAGTCGAAGCTTTGATGACAATCAACAAGATTTTATCTCAGTAGAATATGCAAATAGATCAAAGCTGATGGTTCCTATCACGAGCTTAAACCTCATTTCAAGATACACTGGAGTGAGTGCGGATAACGCACCTCTGCATAAATTAGGAAGTCAGCAGTGGACAAAGGCAAAAAGAAAAGCAGCTGAATCACTCTATGATGTTGCTGCTGAGCTATTAGAAATTTATGCAAAACGTGAGTCACAAAAAGGTTTTTCATACCCCAGCCCTAATGACTCATATAGTTCCTTTGTATCAAGTTTTGCATTTGAAGAAACGCCTGATCAAATTAAAACAATGAATGATGTTTTAATGGATATGCAATCTGATAAACCCATGGATCGACTAGTCTGTGGTGACGTAGGATTCGGTAAAACTGAAATTGCAATGAGGGCTGCTTTCTTAGCCGTTGAATCAGGAAAGCAAGTTGCTATTCTGGTTCCAACAACGCTTCTAGCTAACCAACATTATCAAACCTTTAATGATCGTTTTTCTAAATTTCCAGTAGTTATTAAGTCTCTATCTAGATTTCAAAGTACTAAAGAGCAAACACAAATTAAATCAGACCTCAAACTAGGAAAAATTGATATTGTAGTAGGAACTCACAAACTAATTCAAGGTGGCATTAGTTATAAAAATCTTGGCTTAATAATTATTGATGAAGAGCATCGATTTGGCGTTAAACAAAAAGAGTCATTAAAAAAAATCCGTGGCCAAAGCGATATATTAACCATGACAGCAACACCAATCCCACGCTCACTAAATATGGCACTTGGCTCGTTGAGAGAGTTATCTATTATCGCCTCTCCTCCAGCAAAGAGAACTGCAATACAGACCTTCGTTGATGAGTGGGACAACAACATAATTACCGAAGCTTGCTCAAGAGAACTGCATAGAGGTGGTCAAATTTTTGTTGTGCATAATGACATCGATACGATTGACAACATGGCAGAGTCATTAAGAGAACTTATGCCGAATATAAAAATTAGGATTGCCCATGGTCAAATGCCAAGCAAGGAACTTGAGCAAATAATGACTGATTTTTATCACCAGCGTTTTCAAATTCTAGTTTGCACAACAATTATTGAGACTGGAATCGATATACCAAGCGCCAATACCATTATTATTAACAATGCACAAAATTTTGGCCTTGCTCAGCTTCATCAGCTTCGTGGCAGGGTTGGCCGCTCTCATCACAAAGCTTATGCCTATTTGGTCATAAAATCACACCAATCCATAACTGATAATGCTAGAAAACGTCTGGATGCAATTGCTTCATTGGAAGAGTTGGGCGCTGGCTTTATGTTGGCGAATCATGACCTTGAAATAAGAGGCGCGGGTGACCTATTGGGTGAAAATCAAAGCGGCAAGATTTCTGAGATTGGCTTTAATCTTTATCATGATTTACTAAAACGAACCATTCATGCCATAAAGAATAACTATAAACTTGATATTAAAGATACCTCACTGGAAGAGATAGAAATTAATCCAGGGATCGCCTGCATCATCCCAGAGACTTATTTGCCTGATGTTCATGAGCGCCTGATTCTTTACAAAAGGATTGCAAGTGCTGAGCAGGAAGACGAATTGAAAGAACTAAAGGTTGAAATGATTGATCGATTTGGGCCTCTTCCTGAGCCAACTCAAAATTTATTTGAATCATCCTCCCTTAAGAATTTTTCTCAAAATATTGGAATTCTTAAAATCAATATCTATGACGACAAGGCAGAAATTACTTTAAATGACAGCAACAGCATTGATACAGCAAAAATTATCAATCTAATCCAAACAAAGCCTCAACAGTTTCAACTAAAAAATCAAAAAACCCTGGTAATAAATGAAGTTATGGAGGCTGATCAATTTAGAATTAAAAAAATTGGCAATATAGTTAAGTCCCTGGTTTAGTTAGCTCACTTGCACTGAAGAGCTAAAATATTCTTAGTCAAAAATTATTCTGAAGGCGCAATCTTTGGAAAAAAATATTTGATAAAGGGAACAACCACAAGAGCTGCAAAAAATAAAACTATCAAGCAGCCTAAAACGTCCCCCATTAAGTAGTTCCTCAAGAAGTCAGTCGCATTAATTGTCTCATTAGCTTGACCATTTGAAACAATATAAGAAGATACAAAAAATGCAGTAAGTGTATTAAATAAAGCGGTTAAGATTGCTAAAAAAATAAGATGGTGGAATACAAGTTTGTCGCCATCAAAAAAATTAGACAGTTTGAAAAACCTCATACTCGCAATAGCAAGGGCTGGCCCAATTGCTCCAGCAATAGTCCGAATCAGTGTTACCTGGTCAAAAAAAGGTTGAGAGTGAAACCAAAATTCAGAAAACTGTGATGCTAATATAGCGGCAAAAACCACCCTAAATCCAAATAATAAAAAACATAGTGACATCGCTCCCAAGGGTAGCCAGATAAGATTGCCGACAAAGGGGTAGGATGGCCCATTAATTAGATAACAAAAAACAACTATCAAAAATGTTACTATTTGAGGCTGGAACTCTAAAGCATAAGATTTCATAAAGTTTTCCTCTCACAAATTTCTAGATTTATCGAAGATAGCAAAAGTATCACTTTCTAGTATGTATCTTTGTTTCATTTTAACTCCTTATCGTTCGCTTTAAGTCTGTAGATTAGGATAAAAAGTCAGACTCGCTATGCTATTTTTAAGTGGTCGTTATCATCCAAAGATGCCCCTCCACTTAGTTAAATTTTGTGATGCCCTACATCACAACCTCAACTGTTGTTTTTTGTTTTATTCAAGGTACTGGCAGTCAATCCACAACCTTTCCTACGCTTTTTTAAAAAGTGGCCATTAGGCAACCCACTTTAGCTTTATTAGAAGATACTCACCGATTGCTCAGATTGTCCTTCATCTGCGAGTATGTTGAAGAAACCACTCTGTATTGACTTGTTACTCACTGCTTGCAGTATCAGTCGAGTCCTATTGGATTGGATTATAGTGAGGTCTCTATAGGCTTCGCTCACTTGATAAATTTACACTTATTTTTGAAAGGACAAGATCATCTCTCTTTTATCTACCGTCGACTGATCAGCTCTAACAATATTATTAGATGTTAGAAAAAGAACTGCTCTTTTGATTGTTGACAGGGAGTATTTTGAAAAGTACGGGTCATTTTTTATTGAAGTGATAGTGACATTTGAATTAGAACTTATAAATGAAAAAACTGCTTTTTCCACCTCAGAATATCCACTCAAACCAAATTCCTGCTCACATTCATCTAAAGCTTTTCTAAGTTGAAATAATCTACTTACCGCTTTCTTCATAACTTACCTCAAATATTTAAATTGATTAAACTTTTTAACTTCTAGTGTTTATTCTATTCATTTATAGCAACATACACAAGGCTATTTGCAAAAAAAACTAGTCTAATTTGAATTGCTGCTTGAGACTAATGTATTCAATTGACTTAATTCTTGGACCGAATTGACTGACTACTCTTGAGGAGGCGGCATTTGCAAAATCAGCTGCCCATGCAAAACCTTTACCCCTACTTAAGGCATGTAAAAAAGCACCTGCAAACATATCGCCTGCACCATTCGTATCTACTGCGCTTGCTAAAACTCCATCAGTATGAATGAGATTGTTACCATCAAATACTAAAGACCCCCCAGGGCCTCTGGTAATCACAAAAGTCTTTGCATATTTTTTTAAACCCTCTGCTGCTGCTTCTATCGTGTGAGTTCCTGTAAAGCTTCTTGCTTCATCTCCATTGCAAAAAATCAAATCAAGACCATCATCGCCAATTATAGTTTTAATGTTATCTGAAAATACCTCAACAACAAAAGGATCAGAGAGGCTCAGAGAGGTTTTGACACCATTATCTTTTGCGTACTGCATTGCATCACGCGCAACTGCTGTTCTTTGATCATCAGTTACGACATATCCCTCTATATATAACCAGTCAGAGTTAGAAAGTGCCTCTTCATCAACTTCACGATAAGTTAGTTCGAGACTCGCTCCCAAATTAGTATTCATCGTTCTTTCTGCATCGGGCGTCACCATGACCAGACATTTTCCGGTCACTCCACTTGATGGATCTACCTGATGAAAATCAACTCCTGATTTTTTAAGGTCTTTGACAAAAAAATCGCCCATCTCATCATCGGCTACCTTGCCTGAAAAAAAGGCAATAGAACCGAACATACTTGCTGCAACAACTGAGTTACATGCCGAGCCTCCACAGCTCATCTTGACAGGAACACGCTGAGTCGTCAGGGAGTCGATAAGATATTTTTGTCGCTCAGCGTCAACTAAAGTCATCAGCCCTTTACCAATGTCATTTTCTTTAATAAATGAATCATTGACTACAACTTCAGTATCAACAATTGCAGCACCCATTCCATAAATGTTATATTTTTTCATTCTTTATCATTGTTTTATATTAATTTTTTAAAGATGCAGGCACAGGAAAATTAACATCTTCTTTTGCCCCCTCAACCTCAATAATCTCATGCCCACCCTGGGACATTAAGAAACTCACCACTTCTTGAACCAATATTTCAGGCGCTGATGCGCCTGCAGTTATTCCTACCGAACTAATATTTTCTAGCCACTTCTCCTCAATATCATCAGAACTATCTATTAAGTAAGCTGGCTTACCTTGATTATCAGCAATTTCTTTCAAACGATTCGAATTTGAAGAGTTTTTTGAGCCAATGACTATGAGAATTTCTGAATGTTTAATTACCTCTTTGACTGAATCCTGACGATTTTGCGTTGCATAGCAAATATCACTCTTCTTTGGCGACTGTATATTTGGAAATTTGTCTTGCAATGCCTCAATCACCTCTGTTGTGTCATCCACTGATAATGTTGTTTGAGTGGTGTATGAAATGTCTCTTTCTTGACTAAAAGTTAACCCTTCAATGTCATTGATTGATTCTACTAAAGTGATATTTTTTGATTCAGGCGACTGACCGAGGGTTCCCTCCACTTCTGGGTGACCTGCATGACCAATAAGGATAACCTGATGATTATTTTTTTGGCGACGAATTACTTCCTTATGCACCTTAGTCACCAGTGGACAAGTTGCATCATAAATAACAGCTGAGATATTACTGGCCTCTCTTCGAACCTTTTTGGAGACCCCGTGTGCGCTGTAGATGACTACACTTCCTTCTGGGACCTCAGAAATTTCATCAACAAAGATAGCACCTTTATTCTTCAGATTATTGACAACATATTTATTATGAACGACCTCATGTCTTACGTATATAGGTGAGCCATGCTTTTCAATGGCACGCTCAACTATCTCTATAGCTCTGTCAACTCCAGCACAAAAGCCCCTAGGATTAGCTAAATATATTTTCAAAGTTTAATACTTAATATTAAAAAAATTATGCAGAGGAATGAAGGGCTGATAGCAATTGAAAAATCTTGTTTCTTAATTCTGAGCGAGGAACAATCATATCAAGAGCACCCTTCTCGAGTAAAAACTCACTCCTTTGAAAACCTTCTGGAAGCTCCTCACGAACGGTTTGCTCAACCACTCTTGCACCAGCAAAACCAATCCTAGCATTGGGTTCAGCGATTTGGATATCTCCAAGCATAGCAAGACTTGCTGAGACGCCACCCATGGTAGGGTCTGTTAAAACTGAAATAAAAGGAATTTTTTTATCGGCCAATAGTTTCACAGCAAGAGATGTTTTAGACATTTGCATCAAAGAAAATAACCCTTCTTGCATACGCGCCCCACCGCTCGCAGAAAAGCAAACAAAAGGCTGATTGTTTTTGATAGCAGAATTAACAGCCCTCACAAACTTTTCACCTACAACTGAGCCCATTGAACCACCCATAAAACTAAAATCAAAGGCCGCAGTAACAACTGGCATTCCTTTCAAAAAGCCACTTTTAACAACTAAAGCATCTTTTTCTTTAGTAAATTTTTGTGCATCCTGATAACGATCCTTATATTTTTTTTGATCCTTAAACTTTAAAGGATCGGCAGATTGAACATTTGCTGCTATTTCAACCTGATTTTCCAAATCAAGAAAATTCTCAAGTCTTTTTCTTGCGGAAATTCTTAGATGATGATTACACTTTGGACAAACATAGAGAAGACGCTCTAGCTCTTCCTGATAAAGAACCCTATTGCACTCAGGGCATTTACTCCAAAGTCCTTCGGGTATATTCTTTTTTGCATTCTTGCCAATAGATGGCATTATTTTTTCTAACCAACTCATACTTTACCTTAATTAAGTAATTGCGCTAGAGATCTCTTTAGCCAGATTCCCAACCTTAGTGACCATTTTATCCTTATCAGAAGAGAGCTCCTCAACGATTGAAACCAGAGCGCTGCCAACAATCACAGCATCAGCATTTTCACCCACTTGCTTTGCTGTTTGAGCATCTTTAATTCCAAAACCAACACCCACTGGGATTTTGATATAGTTTCTCATTCTCTTTAAGTGAAAGTTGACAGAGTCAACATCTAAATTACCTGCGCCCGTTACCCCCTTAAGAGAAACGTAATAAATGTATCCACTCGCTATCTTTGAAATATCCTCTAAGCGCTCATCTGTTGTTGTTGGTGCGACTAAAAAGATTAAATCAATCTGATATTTATCGAGTTCTTTTTTAAGGTCTGCGGCCTCTTCTGGAGGCATATCAACAACCAGAATTCCATCCACTCCAGCTTCATCTGCTCTAGCTGCAAAATCTGTAAAGCCAAACACTTCAATTGGATTGGTATAACCCATTAATACAATACCAGTGCTTTGATTATGCTCTCTGAACCTTTCGACAATTGCAAAAACATCATGAAGATCTATACCATCTGCTACCGCTCTCTCATGTGATTTTGCGATCACCGGGCCATCAGCCATTGGATCAGAGAATGGCATGCCTAATTCAATAATATCAGCACCACTATCTGCAAGAGTAAAAACAAGCGCTTCACAATTATCTAGACCACCATCCCCAGCAGTAATGAAAGGAATGAAAGCAGTTTGATCAGCTTCATCCAGTTTTTTGAAAATATTAAAGATTCGCGACATAGTATTATTTTATTTTTTAATTAAATTAATTTTAACATAGTGACATTAGATCTCTATTTAACTGATTTTTTATTTTGGATATGAATGCACTGCATCGACTAAGACTTTCATGCTCTCTGGATTAACCTCAGGTGTAATCCCATGGCCTAAATTGAATACATGTCCAGTCGAACCTTTAAACTGATCTAGAATTTTATGCGCCTCAGTTTTAATAACCTCTGGCGATGCATAGAGTACTGATGGGTCAAGATTACCCTGCAACGCTACCTGGCTTCCAACTCGTCTCTCTGCCTCTCCTATCTCAACCGTCCAGTCAATACCAACTGCGTCACAGCCAGTAGCAGCAATTTGTTCAAGCCAAACTGAGCCTCCTTTTGTAAAAAGAGTCACTGGAATGACTCTGCCTTCATATTCTCGCCTAATTCCATTAACAATTTTTGACATATACCTGAGGGAAAAGTTTTCATAGCTCTCTTTGTTCAAAAGACCACCCCAGGTATCGAATATCATAACTGAGTCAGCGCCGGCCTCAATCTGAGAATTTAGATAATCAATAACGGTATCAGCAAGCACATCTAAAAGTTGGTGCATATGCTTTGGATTCTCATACATAAGTCCTTTTACTTTTGAGAAGGTCTTGCTAGAACCACCCTCAACCATATAGGTAGCGAGTGTCCATGGACTCCCAGTAAAACCAATGAGTGGAACCCTATCCTTCAGATTTTTTTTGATAACAGAGACGGCTTCACTCACATAAGAGAGCTCCTTAGAAACATCTGGCTTATGCAATTGCTCAATGTCATTAAGCGTGCTAAGTGGATGAGTAAACTTTGGACCCTCACCTTCAACAAAGTGAAGTCCAAGGCCCATTGCATCTGGAATAGTCAAGATATCTGAAAAAAGAATGGCTGCATCCAAATCAAACCTTTCAAGGGGCTGAAGAGTTACTTCACAAGCCAAGTCGCTTGATTTGCAGAGTGTTAAAAAATCTCCCGCCTTTTTTCGAGTAGCGCGGTATTCTGGTAAATATCTACCCGCCTGCCTCATGACCCAAATAGGTGTTCGGGTTACTTCTTTTTTTAGTAGCGCATTAATGTAGTCGAATGCCATTATGTTGTCTCAAAAATAGTTGATTATATCAATTTTAAGGCTTTTCTTTAGTTTTCATCTGACACAAAAAAAGCCACATTTGTGGCTTTAAGTGCGTCTTAATTTGAAATTAACGTTTGAAAGCGCCGTAACGTGACTTGAACTTTTCAACACGTCCAGCAGTATCCATAATTTTTTGCTTTCCAGTGTAGAAAGGATGACAGCTTGAACAAACATCAAGATGAATTTCGTCTTTACTTGAAGTTGAGCGTGTCTCAAATGAGTTGCCGCAACTGCACACAACTTTAATAGTTCTGTATGAAGGGTGAATATCTGTTTGCATAACTTTAAATCTTCAAGTTTCTAAAAAGGAATGAATTATATACTATCTCTCATCTGGGGTAAATGTTTTAACACTTAAAGCGTGAAGTTCTCCGCTCCTTATTTCTTCCTTAACGAGGCCCAAAACTAGCCTTTGTCTTTGAAGCAGTGATAGACCATCAAACGCTGAAGAGACAATAACTGCTGAGCAGTTACAACCATCGCCCTCCATAACAACTTCAGAGCCTTCTATACCTTGCTCTAGCTTTGCTTGTACCTCTTCCAATGTCATAATCTTGCCCTAATCAATACGTCATCATATTATACGCTCTATGCACTAAATATTCCTTTTAGGGTAAAGAAAAATAAAATCGACATAACTGCACCAGCTGGTAATGTTATAAGCCAAGAAAGAAATATTCTATTTACAACTCTTAAGTTTAGAGATGCTACTCCCCTTGCAATACCTACTCCAAGAACAGCACCAACAAGTACTTGAGTTGTTGAAACTGGAAGACCGGTATAAGAAGCAAAAACAACGGTGGTTGCTGCTGCAAGCTCAGCAGAAAAACCTCGACTTGGAGTAAGCTCAGTGATATTTTTACCAATAGTTTTCATCACTCTAAAACCAAAGGTTGCAAGTCCAAATACTATACCCCCGCCACCAACCAACAATATCCATGAAGGCAATGCACTTTTTGAAACAATTTGTCCTCCAGACTCAACTATACTGTAGACCGCAGCTAATGGTCCAATAGCGTTTGCAACATCATTTGATCCATGAGCAAAGGCCATTGAACACGCTGTAATCACCATCAGCCCACCAAATAATTTCTCCATATTCGCATAGGAGAACTCATTATCATCTTCAGGATTTGTTTTAATACGCCTAATAATGATTGCAGCGATAATAGCCGCCAATATTCCAACTAAGGTTGCAATCATCATGCTGGTTGGTAAATCTTTACCAAGGTGTTTCAACGAATCAACATGTTTAAGGCCTTTTAAAAGAGTTACCAAAGAGAGAACGAATCCAACAAAAAAGACATAAAACGGCAAGTATTTTTTTGCATTCTCAAGTGGTCGATCGGTGTCAATAACAAGACGCTGAAGGCTTTTAAATATAATAATAGCCATGGTTCCTGCAATGAGGGGTGAGACCACCCAACTGGCAATAATGGCGTACACTTTATTCCATGACACAGCGTCTATGCCTACACCAACGGCTCCAAAACCAACGATTGCTCCAACAATGGAGTGAGTAGTTGAGACAGGCCAACCGAGTGATGATGCGATTAATAGCCATGTTGCAGCAGCCAAGAGTGACGCCAGCATTCCATATACTAATAATTCTGGATTGGATGAGAACGCTCCAGCATCGAGAATACCTTTTCGAACGGTTGCGGTCACCTCTCCACCAGCTAGAACAGCGCCAGCAAACTCAAAAATAACAGCAATAATCACTGCCTGCTTAAATGTTATCGCACCTGAGCCAACTGAAGTGCCCATTGCATTAGCTACATCATTAGCACCAATACCCCATGCCATAAAAAGCCCAAATCCAATAGCTAACATAATAAGAATTTCACTATTTTGTACGATGATTTCCATTATGTTCTCCTATTTTGTGAGCATAACTTCGAAACGCGATCCTACCTTTTGGGCAGCATCTGCGGTTTCCCCGAGCCACTCAATGGCTCGATAATAAAACATTACATCAATAGGAGGCAGTGACGCCTCAAGAAGATATAGCTTATTTCTAATTAACTCTTGAGCAACATCAGATTCATGCTCTAGTTCATTAACCTTCTTGATCATCTTGTCAACAATTTTGCGTTCTCGACTGCTAAATGCTGTCTCTAAGAGCTCATCTAGCTCATTAATAGCGACTAATGCAGCAGCTGAAGTTTTGATACATAACTTCGAGAGATCTAAAAAATCATCTGCAAAGTCTTTTGGAAAAACCATTTTTCTGGACATCATCAAACCTGCCAAATCTTTTGTAATATTGGCAATCGAATCTTGAATTAATAATACATCTAACAAATCCCTTCTTGAAAAAGGCATCATAAATGTGCTCGGAAGATTCATTCTTAGTTTCTTCTTGAGTACATCCGCTTTTTGTTCTTTTTTGCCAATTGAAATATGCGCTAATTGGGCTTTTTCCCAATCTTCAGAATTAGCAGCCTTAGCAAATACACCAAACTCTTTAAGACAAGAGTGAACTTGTTTCATATGCTTCTGTAATGGGTTTATTGGGGACTTACCAAATAAATTTGTGATATTGTCTTTTGAATTCATAACTCTTGCCTACTCCATATAGTTTAAGGGTTTAAATACTTTTAAAACAAAACTTTTTTTATCTATTTGAGATAAAAATGCGCATTATAAATAAGTTTTTTTTGTTGATGTATTAATTTGTTACAAATGATAAACCAATTAAAATTAATTCAACTTTTTGATTATAACTGATATGAAAATCAGTAAAGCATACCCTTTATAAATTAACCCATTATTTATAAGGTTGAATATTTTTCAATTAGTGATAATCAAAAAATAAGTTGGCTATTGATGTAAGGCAATAAGTTTTCTTTTATTTCCTCGAAACAAAGCTTAAAAGCATTATATTCTTGCCCATCAGGATCATCAAACCCCATATGTTTGACTGGTGTATTTCCAGGAAAAATTGGACATGTTTGACTTGCATTCTCACAAACAGTTATGACTAAGTCAAAAGGAATATGAATAATGGAGTCTATATCCTTTGAATGATAGCTACTCCTCCACATTTCATTTTCTTCTAATATTTTTTTGGCCTTAGGGTTTACTCTACCACTTGCAGAGACGCCACTAGAATATGCTTCAATTTGACCGTTGAATGTATGATTGATGAGCGCCTCGGCGATAATGCTTCGACAGCTATTACCTGTACAAAGAACCAAAACTTTTTTACTCATCTGCCCGACCTAATTGTCTGATTTAAAGATTCTTAAAAAAACCATCGATGCCAGCACAGCACCTAGACAAGTTGCCACAACATATACCCATAGGTGCTCAAGGTTTCCACTGACAATAGCTGGGCCTATACTTCTTGCTGGATTCATACTAGCGCCAGTGATTGGACCTGCAAACATTGACTCAAGTCCAACAGTCAGTCCAATTGCCAGACCTGCAAAATCTTTTGTTGCTTTTCCATGAACAGCTGATGAGCAAATCACAATCATCAAGATAAAGGTCAAAATAAATTCAAAACCAAAAGATTGCGAAACAGAACCACTTGGAATAGTAGCGCCTAAATAACTCACTTCAGATACGTTAGAAAAATTTTCAGATAAGAGATAAAAAAGACATAGGCTTGCCAGCACTGCGCCAATGATTTGCGCAGCAATATAGGGAATAACATTTCTTTTATTAAATTCACCCATTGACCAAAACGCTATGGTCACTGCGGGGTTGAAGTGGGCACCTGAAACATGGGCAAAACTATAAATCAAGGCTACTATCACAAAACCAAAAGTTAACGCTATACCAACATGGCCGATTGCTTGAGCAATATCATTAATCATAATCGCTCCAGTGCCTGCAAACACAAGTATAAATGTACCGAGTAACTCAGCAGTTAGTTTCTTATACATTGAATGATTGAATCATTTGATAGAGTTAAAGAAGAATCATAAAGTTGAAATATGACAGGCACATTACAAAATCTTTTTTAATTTGGCCATTAAAAGGTACAAAGGGTAACATTATACAAAAATTAATAAATTAACCCGATAATTATTCCTTTTAAAAAGATTTTAGCCAAGCATTAAGATGAACACTGCCATTATATTAGCCGCTGGTCAAGGTACAAGAATGAAATCTCAAACCGCCAAGGTACTTCACAAGGTTGGCAATAAATGTCTACTTCAACACATTGTAGATGCATCAAGCGATCACGTTGAAACAATTAATGTAATTGTTGGTCATAATTCTCAGGCTGTCAAAGCAGCAATGCCGAAAAATAAAATTAACTGGGTACTGCAAGAAAAACAGCTGGGGACTGGTCACGCTGTTCAGCAGGCAATCCCATTCATTAATGATGACTCAATCTGCTTAATACTTTATGGTGATGTTCCGCTTCTTCAAAGCAAAACATTAGAAGAACTTCTCATCAAAGCTCGCCCTTCTGGATTTTCACTTTTGAGCGTTGAACTAAATGATCCTTTTGGATACGGAAGAATAATCAGAGACTCAAATGGACAGATTCAATCTATTGTCGAACAAAAGGATGCTAGTGAATCGGAGTTAAAAGTCAAAGAAATCAATACTGGAATCATGGCGATTCTGGGCTCTCTATTAAAGAAGTATTTGAATGAATTAAAGCCCAATAATGTGCAAGGGGAGCTGTATCTAACCGATATTGTTGAAAGTGCTGTCAAAGATAATGTTAATATTGCCTCATTTGTATGCGAAAACGCGTCAGAGGTCATGGGTATAAATGACAAAAAACAGCTATCCCAAGCTGAACGATCTTATCAAATGAGACAGGCTGAAGATTTAATGTCCTCAGGCCTGACTATTATGGATCCTAGCCGTTTTGATTGTCGAGGTGACTTGAACTTTGGGGATGATTGCACTATAGATGTTAATGTTGTCTTTGAGGGGGATAATGTTTTAGGAAAAAATGTTACAATTTCGCCTAACTGCATTATAAAAGACTCTAAAATCGGTGATAATACGTCTATCTTGCCAAATTCCATAATTGAAAATTCGATTATTGGATCTAGCACTACTATTGGGCCTTTTGCCAGGATTCGACCCGATACAATCATAGGTGATCACTCCAAGGTTGGCAACTTTGTTGAAGTCAAAAAATCTACAATTAAAAGTAATTCTAAAGTGTCGCATCTGAGCTATATTGGTGATAGCAATATTGGAGCTGACGTAAATATTGGTGCTGGTGTGATTACTTGCAATTATGACGGCTCAAATAAACATCAAACCGAAGTTAAGGATGGTGCTTTTATTGGATCTAATAGTCAATTAGTTGCTCCAGTCATCATAGGTAAAAATGCAACCATTGGAGCGGGATCAACCATTACTCAAAATGCTCCAGATGATAAACTCACACTGAGTAGAAATAAACAGTCGACCATTGACAAGTGGAAACGACCTACAAAGAAATAACAATCTAACTAATAATGCTTAACCTTCCTAGAAACGTATGGATTTTGACTGCCTGTCAATCCTTATTTATGTCCCTGAGTGTTTTTATGGTTTTTGTTGCGGGAATAATTGGCAGTGAACTTGCTCCAACGAAAAGTTTATCGACACTGCCAGTTGCAACTATCGTTGTTGGAACCGCTCTAAGCGTGATCCCTGTGATTCGACTGATGTCAATATTTGGTCGGAAAAAAGTTTTTTTAAGTGCATGCATTTATTCTATCCTACTGATTGGCCTATGCATTTTTTCGATTACAAAAGAAATATTCTTTCTGTTTAGTTTTGCAAGTTTTTGTCTTGGCGCTAGCGTTGCAACAATGATGCAGTTTCGCTTTGCAGCTATCGAGAGTGTCAATCCAGAACAAAGGGCCTCGGCAACCGCCGTGGTTCTTCTGGGCGGATTAATTTCTGCATTTCTTGGAACTGAAATTGCAACTATTGGAAAAAGTATTCTAGAGACTGATTTTGTAGGATCATTCTTATTATTAGCGTTTCTTTTCATCATAGCGTTTCTGTTCATGACTTTTTTTGAGCCAGCTAAAAAATTCAAAGAGCAAAAAGACAAGTCAAAGCGGCCTCTAATAGACATCATTACGCAGGGCTCTTTTATTGTTGCTGTCTCTGCTGCAACAACGGGATATGTTGTCATGAGTTTTATTATGACTGCTACTCCCGTAAGTATGCATGTTATGGATGGGCATTCGCTACATCACACTAAACTTGTTCTTCAAAGTCACGTTATAGCGATGTTTCTTCCCTCACTATTTACGGCCTATGTTGTCAAGTATATTGGCCTCACTAGAATGATGCTGATTGGTATTTTGTTTCTATTCGTCTCAGTTTTGATAGCCTTTATGAGTCATGCGCTGACAAATTATTGGTGGTCTCTTGTTTTACTTGGACTTGGTTGGAACTTTCTTTTTATTGGTGGAACAAACCTTCTTCCCCAAGCCTACAATGAAAATGAAAAATTCAAAGTTCAATCCATTAATGACTTCTTAGTGTTTGGTTTTCAGGCTTTTGCAGCACTCTCAGCTGGATGGTTCGTCTTCAATTTTAGTTGGGAAGTTGTTCTTTTGTCAGTTCTTCCATTACTATTGTTACAACTTGTTGTGTTAGTATGGTGGTTTTTAAAAAAAACTAACTAGTCAGTTTTTTTGGTATAAAATTCAAAAAAAACGGAGCTATAGATGTTTAAAGCGGAGCAATTAACAACCTCAATTGGCGCAGTAATTTCGGGAGTATCACTTAATCATTTAGATTCTGAAAATCTGGATCAAATCTATGATTCACTGATTAAGCATCAGGTGATTTTTTTTCGAGATCAAGAGCTTTCGCCTGAATCTCATATGCATCTCGCTGAAGGCTTGGGAGAAATAGACCCTGGACACCCAGTCTACCCTCATGTTGAGGGTTACCAAAGTATTGTTCTGCTCAGAAATGATGCCAACAATAAACCTGACACGGCAGACTGGCACAAAGACCTAACATTTAAATCTAATCCACCTTTTGCTAGTATTCTTCATGGAGTTGAGGTTCCTAAATTTGGAGGGGACACTCTTTGGGCAAGCATGAGTGCTGCCTATAATCAATTGCCTGAGGGCTGGAAGCAATTTCTTGAAAATCTTGAGGCCATCCATGATATGGGAACATTTAGAAACGACTACCTTAGAGAAGGGGGTGTTGCATCCGTGAATGATGCCCTTAAAGAGGTTGGGTCAGCGGTCCATAAAGTTATTGAAACTCATCCAGTATCGGGCCTCAAATATATTAATGTCAATCAGTCATTTACCCGAAATATTGTCAATGAAAATCAGGGTCCAAGCGATCACATACTTCAATTCTTGTATCAACACATGAACAAACCTGAATTTCAAGTGCGATTTCATTGGGAGAATAACTCAGTTGCCATTTGGGATAATCGGATTACTCAGCACTACGCTGTATGTGACTATTTACCCGAGTTTAGGCATATGCAGCGCATTACTGTTGTAAACGATAAAAGGGAGCTAGCCCAGAAATAACTAAAGGTTCTTAAAGGCTTGCTCTAAATCTTCGATTAAATCTTTTGTTTCCTCAAGCCCTATGCTTAAGCGGATTACGTGCTTACCATTATAAAGCCATTGACCATCACGCTTGTAAGGTCTTGCAGTCAAAAGACTTTTATAACCACCCCAACTAAACGCGAGCCCAAACATCTCAAGGGAGTTAACAAATTTGGCAATTTGATCAGCTGAATATGACTTTTTGAACGTAAATGAGAACAAGCCAGATGCACCTAGAAAATCTCTCTTCCATAACGAGTGTTGAGGGTGTGACTCCAGCCCGGGATGAATAACACAATCTATGATATCCTGTTTTTCAAGCCAGTGCGCGATCTCAAATGCTGACCGCTCATGCTCCTTTAATCGAACTTTGAGCGACCTTAAACCTCTGAGAGCTGAATAGCAATCTTGCGGATTAGTATAATTTTCAACTGTTTGAAAATAGCTTGCAAATTCATCAGCATACTTTTCATTGACAGTTGCACATCCCATCAAAACATCTGAGTGGCCACAGATATACTTTGTAACCGATTGAATGGCGACATCAGCCCCAAGGTCTAGTGACTTCAGATAGAGCGGTGTCGCCCATGTGCTGTCAATAATGATCATTATTCCAGCCTTTTTAGCAGCCTTAACTACTTCAACTATATCTTGAATCTCAAAGGTATTTGAGCCTGGCGACTCTAAAAAAATAAGTTTTGTACTGTCATTAAAGTAAGCGCTTATCTCTTTACCAATATTTGACTCAATATGGGTTGTCTTAATATTATATTTAGCAAGAATATTGTGACAAAATCTTTTAGTGGGCCCATAGGCATTATCACAGAGTAAGACCTCATCACCACTTTGAGTAAATGCCATAAGAGTGTTTGTTATAGCATTAATTCCTGATGGAAATGCATACGCTCTATGGCCATTTTCCATTCTACAGATCGCTTCTTCAAAGGCTTTCTGTGTTGACAGACCATGCGTGCCATAATCCACACCAGGATAGTTACCCTCCATAGCTAACTGCATATCTTCAAAGTTTTCAAACAAAACAGAGGAGCCGCTTTGAACGTCTGGGTTAATAGTTTTTATTTTTCGATCACCATACTTCTGAGTATAGTCAGTCCAACCCACATTATTATTTCGCTTCGACATAGAGATAAATGTTTACAGAATTGGCTGTCATCATAGGAGGAATTTGATCCTTTGTCCAGTTATTTTCTTTAACTATTTGTTAGAGAAATATGAGTTGACTTTCTGCAGGACAATAGATCGCTGCTTTAGAAGGGAGATCGTAGAATTCATTTAAAACTTCTTTGTATTTTATTATCTGAGATTGATGCGAGAGTTTTTGTCGATTAATAAATTCACCTAGAGTCTCTCCTTCATCAATTGAGGCAGTTTTGAAATCAATAATCCATAAAGTTCCGTCATCAATAAACAATCGATCGATGACAACTGATTGGCTTGAATTTCTATACTCTGACTCCACTTCAGTTGAATCTCTATATTTAAATATCCAATCAAAATGCTTGTCTTTCCTTGTTTTTGAGAGCATCTCCATAATTGAACTTGAGAATGTCATTAGCAATTTTGATGGAATTCCCATTTCTCTCAGCCTTGATGCAACTGACAACAAAGAGGGATTGAAGTCTTGATGCTCCAAATAATGATGAACGATTGTGCCAATTGAACCTTGGTAAATTAAATCAAAAGATTTTGGAAAATTTTTTTTCTCCACAATTTCGCCTATTTTTTTATTTGATACAGGCTCAAGATTTTTAACTCTTAGGAGTTTTGGCGCGCTGATTTCTTTGTTATTTTTGTCACCCTCATCTATATCTATATCCAAATCTTTCTCATAATACTTGTTCAATAAAGATAGAAATGATCCAGATGCTGCCTTTCCATTTTTTGATACGCTGCCCAATAAATGAACTTTATTTTTAGCTCGACTCATAGCAACATATAGAAGCCTCATTAACTCAAAATGAGATTGCTGCTTTTGCAAATATTTCAAATAAAGGTAAGTTTCATTCTCACTACTTTCGTATGAGGGCTTGATTGGAGACATTAAAACCTTGTTATTTGGGAATTCTTGCACTTGCATTAGCGGAAGATTATCGCTTCTTCCTTTTTTACCCAGTCCGGGAATAATCACTGTATCAAATTCAAGTCCCTTTGACTGATGGATAGTCATCAACTTCACATTTGAGACTTGAGAAGGTGCATAGAGTTCTTGGAGCATAGACTCAATCGCATGGGCATTGAGGTTTTCATTGATCTCACAATGATTCAACACTTCAAGAAACTGTGATTTAATTGTTCTCTCAATTTTTGTCAGTTCATTGTCATCGAATAGCTGACTTAGTACAAAAGAAAAGCGCTCAACAAATGAAAATCGACCTTCAGCAAAAACAGCATCTCTAGTTGCAACAAAAATATATTGGCATCTCTTAAGACCATCAGAACTGATTCTATCTTCAGAATCTAAATTCATTAGCTGAGTAAAAATAGTTTGATCATTGGTCTGACTTAAAATTAACAAATCACTCAGATTTAATCCGCACCACGGCGATCTTAGAAGAGACAACCATGCAAGCTTGTCAGCCAGGCTCAGAAGTGCTCTTGACAAACTTAGCAAATCTCTTGTGAAGAGTTTAGACCTTAAGGCTTCAGTTTTCAAAGACTCAAATTGAATATTATTTTTTTGCAGAACTAGAGAGATTTCTGTAAGGTGAGATCTCGATCTAACGAGAACTGCTATCTCCATCTCAGAGTCTTCTGAGAGAGATTGATTAATTATTTTGAATATTTGCTCCGCTTCCTCAAGATCATTATTGGGTGCAAGTGGATTGAACGAAACCGCTTCATATGCCTCAGTTTTGGAAAATGAAAATGAACTAAAATATTGAATTGCACCTTTCACTAAGTCATCTTTCTGAGGAAAAATTCTTGAGAAAATTTCATTATTCGTCTCCACTATGCTCTTACTAGATCTAAAGTTTGCCTCTAGTTTTAGGGGTTTGAGCTTAAGACTCCCGATTCCATTTTGAGAAACATTAAGAAATATTCCAACCTGAGATTCTCTAAATTTATAGATTGACTGCATTGGGTCACCAACCAGAAACATAGTTTTTCCATCACCTTGCTGCCAACCCTCTATGAGCCTCTCTATTAAGTTGAATTGAGAGTATGAAGTATCTTGAAATTCATCAATCAGAATATGCTTAATTTGGTAATCCAATAGCAAAGCAATATCACTAATCTCATCTCGACTATCTAGAGCATTTAATGCCTGAATATTGACTTCAGAGAAGTCTTGTAATTTTTCTTGATCAAAAATCAAATTTAGCTTTGCAACACTTAACTTTAAAACTTGAACGATATCTGAAATAGATTTTTTAGTAGAATCTGGAAGCTTGCCGCTGGGTAAAAATTCTAAACTGATGAGTAGATCTTTAAAATCAATATTTACATCAAGTCCATCAAGGATTTCTTTGAACCTATTTTTTTCTTCTTTTAATTCTGGAGGGAATCCCATTTTCACATCGACTTTCTTTCTCCAGTTGCTATTATTTTTTGTTATTAAGAGTTCAGAAATAATTTTCCACTCCTCTAAATCACTGACTTCGATACCCGGAAGGTTGTTAATTTTTGATACATCCTCTCTTACATTAACACTAAGAAGAGAAAAAAAATTAGGGCTAAGTATTTTTTCTGCTTTAGCTCTGAGTAATTTGAGGTGATCAGTAATCAATTCACAAGAAAAATCTTCGATATGATTGATATCTAAAGCATCCTCGGCATATATTTTTGGGAGCCACTGCTCTCTCTTTTTTAACATTTGCTCTACAAGTCGATAGAACCTATCAACATCATTGTCAAGATAAAGCAAGACTGATGAAATAATTTTTTGATACTCATCATCCTCTATCAGAAGCAGGGTTTCTTCTGCTGCCTGACGGTATATCTTGTCGTACTCAAAAGAGTCAACCATGGTTCTTGGTGGGATTAATTGTTCAAGAGATGGAAATCTGGATACTATTAGATTAGATAATGAGTCGATAGTAATTATTTTTAGCCGAGAAGGGTGGTTGATAAGGTCCCACCCTCTCTTATCAGATTGATCTAAAACGCTAGTAGCAAGATCAAAAGTTTTCCTTTTGAATTTCTCATTGGGAGGCTTTTTTGTAGATTGATTTAGTGAACTTATAACTCGATGCTTTAGCTCATCTACTGCTCTATTCGTGAATGTCATTACTAATATATTTTCTGGCTCGTCAGCAGAGCCTAGTAATTTCAAATACCTTTGCGAGATGAGTTCGGTTTTTCCAGAACCTGCAGGGGCTTGAACTATGAAGGAGTCACGTAAATTTAATGCATCATCTCTTTGTTTTTGATCATTCACATCGACTCTGGAGCACCTACCCCTAGAATTGACAGTCCATTTTTAAGTATTTGCTGGGTAGCATTGATTAGAGCTAATCTCGCCTGTGTTAGGTTTTTATCATCAACGATAAACTTACAGGCGTTATAGTAGCTATGAAAATGATTAGAGAGATCCCTTAGGTAGTAAGCTAGCTGATGAGGCTCATATTGAATTGCAGATGACTCCAAAACACTCCTAAATCGACTCAGTTCTCTTAAGATATCTTTTTCAATCTCCTCTGTTAGTAGAGACAAATTTGCCTGACTCACATCCAACTCAAGCTCTTTTTCGTCTGCCTGCTTAAAAACTGAGCAAATTCGAGCATGGGCATATTGAATATAGTAAACTGGATTTTCGTTTGTTTTAGATTTCGCCAAATCTAAATCAAAGTCCATATGTTGTTCTGATTTTCTAAGGATGTAAAAAAAACGTGCCGCATCATTTCCTACCTCAGCCCTAAGGTCTTCCAATGTAACAAAAGAACCGCTTCGGGTTGACATTTGAACCTTGCTGCCACCGCGATAAAGATTTGCGAACTGAACTAACAAAATCTCTAGTTTATCTGAGTTGTGGCCTAGCGCCTCAATTGAAGCCTTAACTCTCGGAATATATCCATGGTGATCAGCACCCCATACATTGATAATTTTGTCATAACCCCTATCCAGCTTTTCGAGGTGATAGGCAATATCAGAAGCAAAGTAGGTGTGATTTCCATTGTCACGCACAACAACTCGATCTTTCTCGTCACCATAGTTTGTTGTTTTAAACCATAACGCTCCATCCTTCTCGTATAGGTTCTTACTGTCCTTCAACTTAGAAATACACGATTCTGAAAGACCACTATCGATCAGTGACTGTTCTGAGAACCATTTTTCAAAGACCACTCCAAATTCAGCTAAATCATTTTTTATCCCGCTCAGAATACTTTCAATTCCAACTTCAAAAACAGCCTTAAAACCATCTCCTAGAATCGATTTAGCCTTCTCAATTAACTGATCGATATGAGCCTCTTTATCTCCACCCTCAGTAACATCACGACATACATTTTCAAAAACCAAATCTGACTTAAGATGAAATTTCTGCCCACTAGTCTCATAAATTCCTTGAGCAATATCATTAATGTACTGGCCTTGATAACCATTATCAGGAAACCTTAAATCCTCACCACAAATGGTTAAATATCGCAAATAAATGCTCACAGTTAGGATATCCATTTGCCTGCCAGCATCATTCACATAGTACTCATTATCAACAATGAATCCAGCGTTTCTTAGTAAGTTTGACACAGTTGCGCCATAGGCAGCACCCCTGCCATGACCTACATGGAGTGGTCCGGTAGGATTAGCAGAGACATATTCCAAGAGCACTTTTTTTCCTTGTCCAATGTCTGAACAGCCATACGAAGCAGCCTGGACAAGAATCTCGTTTACAATTGAGGAGCTTGATTCCTGTGAAATGAAAAAATTAATAAAGCCAGGTCCTGCAATTTCAATTTTCTTAATAAAGTTTTTTTGTTCGAATTGATCAATAATAATTTTTGCTAATTCAATAGGGCTCATTTTTGCCTGTTTAGAAAGCATCAATGCTATATTGGTAGCATAATCACCGTGACTATTATCCTTAGTATGATCGATTCTAATTTTTGATGGCATCTCATTAAGAATGCCCTTAGAAATTAAATCCTGAACACACTTAGTAATTAATTCTTGTAATTGATCTTTCATATAGCCCAGCTAGTGATTTCTTATACAATTCAGGAAGTTATTTTAATTTATATGAATGCAAACCCATCACCAAATTATACTTTTGACACCTGGATGAATTCACCAACATTCGAATTAATGAGCCTCTTGCCAGTTTGATCCAACACCTACATCGACATCGAGGGGTATGCTCAACTTGAGAGCATTCGACATTAAGGCTTTTATCTCTATTGCTTGCACCTCCGCCATTTTTGCATCAAGTTCAAAGACAAGCTCATCATGGACCTGCATGAACATCTTGATTGGATGATTCTCTTTGTCAATCCAAGCATGTATATCAAGCATAGCTTTCTTTATAATATCGGCTGAAGAACCTTGCATAGGCGCATTTATTGCAGTCCTTAGTGCATGCTGTTGAAGCATTTTATTTTTAGAATTTATTTGAGGTAGATAAAGCCTCCTGCCAAGGACTGTTTCTACATAGCCTTGAGATTTTGCCTTGTCTTTTGTCTCCTCCATAAACCTCAAAACCCCAGGATAGTTTTCAAAATAACCGTCAATATATTGCTTAGCTTCAGTCCTAGATACATCAATTTGTTTAGCCAAACCAAAAGCACTCATGCCATAGATTAAGCCAAAATTAATAGCCTTAGCTTTTCTGCGCTGATCCTTGGTGACCATCGAAATTTCAGTGCCAAAAACTTGTGAGGCAGTTGAGCTGTGGACGTCTTGATTATTATTGAATGCCTCGATTAAGTTCTGGTCTCCTGAAATGTGCGCCATAATTCTTAATTCAATTTGAGAATAGTCTGCAGCAAGAATTACATTCCCTTTTTCAGCGATAAATGCAGATCTAATTTGTGCCCCCTGCTCAGTTCTAATTGGTATATTTTGAAAATTAGGCTTTGAAGAGGATAACCTTCCAGTTGCTGTAACTGCTTGATGGTATGACGTATGAAGACGCCCAGTTCTTCTATTGATTTGCCTAGGAAGTGCTTCTAAATAAGTTGAATTTAACTTTGTTAAGGTTCTATAAGACATGATGAGGTCAACCAGTGGATGATCTAATAACTTTAATGCCTCTTCATTAGTTGATGGCTGCCCTTTTGCTGTCTTCTTTTTAGGTTCAAGTCCAAAACCCTCTTCACTAAATAAAATTTGTTGAATTTGTTTTGGTGACTCTAAATTGAATTCATCTCCTGCAATCTCATAGGCTTCAGTTTGAATTTTAATCATCTCTTCTTTAATCTTATTTTGTTGATTAAAAAGAGACGTCTCATCTAACATAGCACCATTCCTCTCAAGCTTCAACATAACTTTTATTAAAGGGAGCTCGATACTCCTATACAACGCTATCAATTTAGGGAATTCCTGTAATTTAGATTCAAATAAATTATTAAGCTCGTTAGTGACAATGACATCTTCGCATGCATAAGGCATAGCTTCTTCAATATTAACTTGATTGAATGTCAGTTGTTTTTTTCCACTTCCAGCAACATCTGAATACTGGATAGTCTTATAACCTAGATAATGAAGAGCTAGGTCATCCATATTATGTCGACTCGCTACCGAATCTAAACAATAGGATTTAAGCATTGTGTCATCCTTGATTCCATTTAAATTAATATCGATGTTTGCTAAAACATGTGCATCATATTTTAAATTTTGCCCAATTTTGCCAATTTTTGAACTTTCTAAGATTGGTTTTAAAGATGATAAAACCTTGGATCTTGACATTTGAGCTGGTGCATCCAAATAATCATGAGCAACTGGCAAATAGTAGCTATTGTTTTCCACTAAAAATACGAAACCAACTATTTGAGCCTCCATATAATCAAGACTATTAGTCTCAAGATCAAAAACAAAAGATTCACTTGATAGAAGTTTTGACAATAAGCTTTCAAAATCATCTTCACTCAAAATAAGTTCTTTTGTATAGTCATCCATAGAAAATTTTGAATCAATGGCTTCAACCTTCTGAATCTGTTTATCAATCTCATGTGACTCTTTAGCTTTAGAGGGGGTTGGATTATCCAGTTGCTTTAGCCACATGGAGAAACCATACTCTGTATAGAGATTTATAAGTTCCTGGGTATTTTCCCCAGGCTCATCCTCAAGAATATTAAAGGGGAGCTCCACGTCAAATTTAAGTTTCACCAGTTGATATGAAAGATCCAATAACTCAAAAGATTCTCTTAGCTTTTCTCCAACCTTGCCACCAATCATATCTGCATTAGCTTTAACACCATCAATGTCCTGATAAAGTTCAAGCCACTTTGCCGCAGTCTTTGGTCCAACACTTGGCACACCCGGGATATTGTCAGAGGTGTCCCCAGTCAAAGCAAGTAGATCTAGAATTTGATTGGGCATTACCCCCATTTTATCTTTAACATCTTCCTCTGAAAAAAGCTTTCCCTTCATATCTAATTGTTTGACATTTTCTCCCACAAGCTGAAAGAGGTCTTTGTCACCACTGGCAATGATAGTTTCAATACCTTGATCATTTGCAAATTTTGATAAGGTGGCAATTACATCATCTGCCTCTACATCATCTTCACATAAGAAGTGAAACCCCATAGCACGAATAATTTTATACAAGGGTTCAATTTGAACAATTAGATCATCGTGAGCAGGGCTTCTGTTTGCCTTGTAATCAGGAAAAATTTCATGACGAAAGTTTGTACCCTTTGCATCGAAAATCATTATTAGTTTTGCACCATGATATTTTCTTTGCAAGTGCTTGACGGCATTCACAACTCCAAACATGGCGCCTGTCGGAAAGCCACTGGCATTGGTAAGATTTTGAGAGATGGTTGAAAAGTAAGAGCGGAATAAAAATGCTGTTCCGTCAACTAAAATGAGAGGTTGATTCATATTTAAATTTTACATCTAAACTATGATTCAATTCTTAGAAACTGGTTTTTGAATTTAATGCTTCTAACACTTTATTTTAGGCTTGAAAGTAAGAAATGTTAGATAAAATGTATGGATGTCAGATGCTCTCATAACTCTCGATAATATAACGCTCAGCCACAATGGTAAGAATGTTCTTGATGATGTCAGTTTTAAACTTCATCAAGGTGAATTTGTGACACTCATTGGACCAAATGGAGCAGGAAAAAGCTCTTTAATCAAAATTTTATTGGGTGTCATTAAACAGGACTCGGGATATGTCACTTATACAGGCGATATCAGGCTTGGTTATACTCCTCAAACTTTTATAGCTAATCCATATATTCCTATATCTGTAAAAGACTTTCTAACTTTGAATCAGAAATTGGATTCAGCTTTTATGCAGCAGACTTTTGATTTGACTGGTATCAATGAATTGCTTCATTTGCCGCTAAAAAATCTCTCTGGCGGTGAATTACAGAAAGTTTTGCTCTCTAGAGCTCTTCTCAATAAACCGAATGTATTGATACTAGATGAGCCTGCCCAAAATCTAGATGTTGACGGTCAAATGCAACTTTATAAACTGATACAGGATATTCATAAAGAGCAAAATTGTGCGGTTTTAATGGTATCTCATGACCTACATCGAGTCATGAAGGAGTCAACCCAAGTTTTATGTTTATATCATCATATCTGCTGTGAGGGCCTTCCAGAATCAATATTAAAAGATGAAAAATTTAATGACCTTTTTGCAGATCAAATCCATGAGTTAATGGCTACTTATGAACATCATCACAACCATCATCATGAACATTAGATAATCTCAAAACTAATGTAAATGATATAATTGCCCCTTTTTTTAAATAATAAATATGAAAGATATTATTGAATCAGCTTTCGAGGACAGAAACCATTTAACTCCCTCTAGTGCTAGTGCAGAGGTTAAAGATGCTGTCAACGAAGCAATACATTTATTGGACTCAGGAAAGGCCAGAGTTGCAGAACAAAAAGGGGTTGGAGATTGGCAGGTTAATGAATGGTTAAAGAAGGCCGTCCTTCTTTCATTTAGACTCGCAGATAATTCTCCTATGCCCTCTGGTTTTACACAGTACTTTGATAAAGTGCCTTCTAAGTATGCCGATACAACTGAAAAGGAATTTCAAGCTTCAGGCGTTAGGGTAGTACCTCCAGCGACAGCAAGACGAGGATCATATATTGCTCCCAATACTGTTTTAATGCCTTCTTATGTCAATATAGGTGCTTACGTTGACTCAGGGACAATGGTCGACACATGGGCAACGGTTGGATCATGCGCTCAAATAGGTAAAAATGTTCACTTGTCAGGTGGTGTTGGTATTGGTGGAGTTTTAGAGCCTCTTCAAGCCAGCCCAACAATAATTGAGGATGATTGCTTCATCGGTGCAAGGTCTGAAGTTGTTGAGGGTGTGATTGTTGAAGAAGGGGCAGTTATATCAATGGGTGTTTATATTGGCCAATCGACGAAAATTTTTAATAGGATGACTGGTGAAGTAAGTTATGGTCGAATACCAGCTAGATCTGTTGTTGTTTCTGGAAACCTTCCATCCTCAGATGGCAGTTATTCGCTTTATTGCGCTGTGATTGTTAAACAGGTCGATGCTAAGACCAGATCAAAAGTTGGAATTAACGAACTTCTTAGAGGAATTTAACTTCTAATCCTTTAGATAATAAAAAACCCGCTTAAATGCGGGTTTTTTAATGAGCTAATATGCTATGTTACCTAGTAAAGATTTTGTATATTAACCCCGCAGCAACTAGTCCTACCAAGTTGGCAGAGCCAAGTTCACTAATAATATTAATCAGGCTGCCAGTTACATCGCCAGGAAGGAATGCAGCATCACCGCCAAAGATTATTTGAACAACTACAGCAAGTGCTATTACAGCAACACCTGCCTCTGTTAATTTTTTTGCCCAACCAATTACTTTGTCTAACATATCTTCTCTCCATTTATTGAAAGATAACCAGCATCACTACCGATTGATGAACTTTTTATAGTATCAATATAATTATGTCAAGTTTTCTAAGTTGCATTTATGGGAAAAAACGCTCAATCTGTTGCATTAATAGGACTTAAGACAATATTAGAAATATTCGAATGTGCAAAAAAAACCCGCCTTGCGGCGGGTTTTCATTGAGCTAATATGGAATGTTTACTTGAGGATTTGGTACAACAATCCAGCTGTGACCAAACCAACTAGGCCTGCAGCTCCAAGTGATCCAATAATACTCATTAGATTAGCAATAACATCACCAGGAAGGAATGCTACGCTTGAACCAAAGATTACTTGTACAACGATTGCAAGTCCTACAAGACCTACGCCTGCTTCTGTTAATTTTTTTATCCAACCAGTTACATTACTTAACATATTTTCTCTCCATTAATTATAAAGATAACCGGCATCTTTGCCGATTGATGCACTTTTTATAGTAACAAAAACTGAGTGTCAAGTTTTATTGATGAAAAAAAGCTAAAAATTAAGCAAAAATGACTATAAATAGCTATAAAGTTGCAAAAAAACAACAAAAAATGCTTTCAAATTGTCACAGATAAGAAAATCCCTGCAAATGCAGTCATACCAATGTAATTGTTATGGATAAAAGCCTTGAAATACTGATCATTTTGGCGTTTTTTCATCAAAAATTGATGATAAATCATGAGGCAACCAATAATAATTAATGAAAAATAGTAAATTTGACCTAAATTAAAGGTATTTCCTATTCCAAAAAATATCAAAATAAGTAGGAATTGTAAGAATGTAATGATAATCTGGTCATACTTTTTAAAAAGAATTGCTGTCGACTTTACACCAATTTTTAAGTCCTCTTCTCGATCAGCCATTGCATAAAGAGTATCGTAAATCAGAGTCCAGACTATGGATCCAATGAAAATAAGTCCTGCCTCTATTGCTATGGTTCCGGTTTGTGCGGCAAATGCCATAGGAATGCTCATTCCAAATGCCGCCCCCAAAACTAATTGCGGTAGGCTAGTCCATCTTTTAGTAAACGGATAAATTGCGGCCAAACTAGCCGCTATTAAAGACAGCTGTAATGTTAATAGGTTTGTTTGTAAAACTAAAATAAGTGCAAGTAGTAGAAGTATGATAAATAATATTAATGCGGATCTTGATGAAATCTCACCTGATGTAATTGGTCTGTTTTGTGTTCTTTTGACATGTTTGTCAATATCTTGATCAGCATAATCATTAATTACGCAGCCCGCACTTCTCATCACCACAACTCCTAGTGTAAAAATAATCAATAAATCCAAGTCTGGCCATCCATCTGCACTCAGGAATAGCGCCCAATAGGTTGGCCATAAGAGTAATAATGAGCCAATAGGCTTATCTAGTCTCATCAGTCGTATGTATGCATTCATAGTTTTTTAAGAAATGCTTCTAAATCAGCTGGCAAAGGCGCACTTACTTTTTGAATCTCATTTGTTAAGGGGTTTGTAAAAGTTAGTGTCTTCGCATGCAAGAATAGACGATTTAGACCTTTCTTTTTCATAAATTGATCAAAAGCTGCATCACCATACTTATCATCTTGTGCAACTGGATGGCCGACAAACTTTGCATGAACGCGAATTTGATGGGTTCTGCCGGTTTCTATTGATGCCTCGACGAGTGATGCATTGAACTCACCTAATTCAAAGTTCTTTATGGGATGAAAGTGACTCAGAGAATCCTTTCCTTTTGAATCGATAACACTGTATCTGGAATTTTGATAAATGGGCGCATCAATAGTATGCCTTTTCTTGCTCCATGTATCTTTGACTAGTGCTGTATATCTTTTTTCTAACTGATGACTAACTAACTGCTCATGCAATGACTTCAGGACTGACCTTTTTTTTGCAAGAAGCAAGCATCCAGAAGTCGAACGATCGAGCCGGTGAACAAGCTCTATTGGTTCCTTATATTGTGATTTAAGTGCTTCGATAATTCCAACACTAATCCCACTTCCGCCATGAACTGCCATGCCATGGATTTTATTGATTATTAGCAATCCCTTGTCCTCATAAAGCACCGAATTCTCAAGGGTCTTTAACAAACCTTGTGAAGGCTTAATCTCTTTTTCAGTTGAAGTTCTTATGGGCGGTATTCGAATCAAATCCTCAGCTTTAAGCTTATAATCAGCTTTCTTTCTGCCTTTATTTACTCTAACCTCGCCCTTTCGAATGATGCGATAAATTCTGGATCTGGGAACACCCTTGAGTTGCTTAATTAAATAATTATCAAGTCTTTGACCCACAGAAAAGTCATCAACAGTTACAAACCTAGGAGCATCATGGGTAGTCATAAACTCAGGAGAAAAACAACTGATTAAAATTTTGAGTTGTTAATTTTGCAATCTCTCCAATAGTTGTATTACGAATCTCAGCAAGCTTTTCAGCAACATAATAAGTATAAGCTGGACTATTTGGCTTGCCCCTGTATGGGACAGGTGTTAGGTAGGGAGAATCTGTTTCTATCAAAATTCGATCATCGGGAATTTGTTTTGCCACTTCCCTTAAGTCTTGAGCACTTTTAAAGGTCAGAATGCCAGAAAAAGAAATGTAGAACCCTAAATCTAGAGCCGCTTTAGCAGTCTCCAAGTCCTCAGCGAAACAATGCATAACCCCTTTTTCTGCTCTTTCACTAGATAGAATATCAATTGTGTCATCTTTTGAATCTCTCATATGAATAATCATTGGCTTCCCTGACTTATTAGATGCGGAAATATGTCTTCTAAACCTATCTCTCTGCCAATCAGCTTCATTCTTTCTCACATGAAAATAATCTAAACCTGTCTCACCAATTGCAATGACAGTGTCACTATTAGCAAACTCTAGGAGTTCTTCTACAGATGGGTCTTTGCCATCTATCTCTGTTGGATGAACACCAACGGAACAGTAGATGTTTGGGTAAGATTTTGATAGGTTATGAACTTCATCAAAATGCTCTAAATCAATACAAACACAAAGAAACTTAGTCACTGAAAGGTCACCAGCGTGCTTTAGCATTGACTCAATACTTCCGCCAAATGCATTAAGGTCTAGACGATCAATATGGCAATGAGAATCAACTATTTGCATATCAAAATTATATATTAATTTCTAAAAGTGATCTCTTATCTGAGACAAATGGAACCTTTAAGGAGTGAATTATAAAACTTAAATTCTTAAGATTTTCTTGTTGAATATTATCACCCTTCATAAGCAAATAACGTCCATTCCTGGAAATCAGATGATGAGTTTTTTCAATTGTATCAACCCCAGAAGAAAAAGCTCTTGATACTATTTGCTGAAATGGCTCTTCATAGTTAAAATTTTCAACTCTGTTATTGACTACAGTTAAGTTTTCCAATGATAACTCTGTTTTAACTGTCTGCATAAAGCGGCATTTTTTTCCAACACTATCGATTGTAAATACTTTAGTTTTTGGTTTCATAATTGCGATAACAATTCCAGGCAAACCAGCGCCGGAGCCAACATCTAGTAGCAGTCCAGGCTGAATAAAATTTACTATTGAGAGACTATCTAAAAAATGCTTTTTAATTGATTCAATAGGGTCGCGTATTGCACTAAGATTGTAAACCTGATTCCATTTTTCAATAAGCTTATGATAGGCTAGGAGTTGATCAACTTGATAATCTGAAAGAGATATATCCATAAGCTCTGCACCCTCACAAAGCAACCTTTCTAGTTCACTCACGAATGCGTTTTATAAGTTTTTAGAAATACAAGTAATATCGAAATTGATGCAGGAGTTACGCCTTGAATTCTGCTTGCCTGGCCTATTGTTTCAGGCTTAAACTGATTCAGCTTTTGTCTCACTTCATTTGATAGTGCTTTAATTTCGTTATAGTCAATATTTGAAGAGAGCTTTGTATTTTCATTTTTACGATATTTTTCAATTTCGTCTAACTGTCTTTTAATATAGCCCTCGTACTTAATTTGGTTCTCCACTTGCTCAATAATCAATTTATCTTCTAAAAAAGGCTTAGCTTTTTCAATCTTGCTTAGCAATTTATAGTTGATATTTGGTCTTTTAAGCAAAGCTTCAAGGCTATATTCATGACTTAATTTTATTCCCAGAACCTCTTCCGCTTGACTGTCATCAGATTGAATCCAAAAAGACTTTAACCGTTTCTTTTCATTGGCAACTTGCTCATACTTCCCATTAAAAGCCTGCCAGCGAAGGTCATCGATAAGCCCTAACTCTCTAGCCTGGGGCGTTAATCTCTCATCTGCATTGTCTTCTCTAAGCAATAGTCTGTATTCTGCCCTTGAGGTAAACATCCTATATGGTTCTGTTGCTCCTTTGGTCGTTAAGTCATCAACCATGACTCCAATATAGGACTCATCTCTCTTAGGAATCCATGGATTCTTTTCTTGAACCTGAAGAGCAGCGTTTATTCCTGCAAGCAATCCTTGGGCAGCGGCCTCTTCATATCCCGTTGTTCCATTAATTTGTCCTGCAAAGAATAAACCAGATATTTTCTTGACTTCTAATGTCTGTTTTAAACCCCTTGGATCAAAAAAATCGTATTCAATTGCGTATCCAGGGCGAATTATCTTGGCATTTTCAAAACCCTTAATTGAGTTCACAAACTCTTCTTGAACCTCGTAAGGCAATGAAGTCGAGATGCCATTTGGATAAACCTCATGAGTAGTTAATCCCTCAGGCTCAACAAATATTTGATGAGAATCCCGTTCAGCAAACCTAACAACTTTATCCTCTATTGATGGGCAATATCTTGGACCAACACCTTCAATTTTGCCACTAAAAAGGGGTGAGTCTTTCAACCCATTACTAATGAATTCGTGGGTTTTTGAGTTTGTATGGGTAATAAAACAAGGTATCTGTTCAGGATGATCGGTTACTTTGCCTAAAAAAGAAAAACTAGGTAATGGATTATCGCCCTCTTGTTTTTGAAGAACATTAAAATTAATGGTTCTTCCATCAAGTCTTGGTGGAGTTCCTGTTTTAAGCCTCCCAACTCCCAAATCATAGGATCTTAATCTCTTAGATAAGATATTAGCAGGAGCATCTCCTGCCCTGCCGCCTTGATAGTTTTGTTGACCAATATGAATTATGCCGCCTAAAAATGTACCTGAGGTAAGAATCACTTTATCTGCAAAAAACTCAAGTCCCATTTGAGTGATTACACCTTTCACTCGATTATTTTCAAGAATTAAATCATCGACTGGTTGCTGAAATATTGTTAAATTTTCTTGATTTTCAACTATCTCCCTGATGCAGGCTTTATAAAGTAGTCTGTCTGCTTGAGCTCTAGTGGCCCTAACTGCTGGTCCTTTTGATGCATTTAGAGTTCTAAACTGAATACCTGATAAATCGATTGCATGCGCCATTGAACCGCCCATGGCATCAATCTCTTTTACAAGATGTCCTTTGCCTATTCCACCAATAGCGGGATTACAACTCATCTGACCAATAGTCTCTATATTGTGAGTGATCAACAACGTATCTACGCCCATTCTCGCTGAAGCAAGTGCGGCCTCAGTTCCAGCATGACCGCCTCCAACAACAATGACTGGATAATATTTACTTTGTTTCATTCTCAATACAAATCTCAATAAAAAAGGGCCCGATAAATCGGACCCTCAATTATACGCCTTAAGGCTAAGACTTGATAAATTTAGTCATCGCTAGAGTTCTAAGCAATATTAATACTTATAACCCGCCTCAAATAAAGTCTCTTGAGATGAAGGCTGAGAGCCTGCAACGTAGTCTCCTGTTGAGGCTTCTGAATTAGCTTGACATCTTGCCAATAAAGCTTGCTGACCGGCTGCAATATTCTCTCCTTTCCAGGCTTGTAAACACGATTGTTGCAGTGCTCTTCCATAAGAGAATGTCAAACTAGTAGCGCTCTTATGCTCTATGCTATTCATAGTATTTAAATAAACAGAGGCGTCTTCCTCAGTTAGGCCTCCTGATAGGAACATGATTCCAGGCACTGCAGCGGGGACACATCGATTCATTGTCCTAACTGTCATCTTGGCAACTTCTTCAGAACCAGCTTTATTTTTATTGTCAGCTCCAGAAACTGTCATAGAAGGCTTTAATAATGTTCCTTCTAAAAATACTTTGTTTTCTGAACAAGCCTTATAAACCTCAACAAGAACTTTTTCCTGAACCTCTGCAGTCGTTTCAATCGTATGGTCACCATCCATAAGAATTTCAGGCTCAATGATTGGTACAAGTCCAGATTCTTGACAAATCTTGGCATACCTTGCAAGGCCCCAAGCGTTCTCTCTAATTGCAAGATCAGTTGGGCAGCCATCAGCAGTAATTTGAAGAACTGCACGCCATTTAGCAAATCTAGCTCCCTGCTTATAATATTCAGCCGTTCTCTCTGCTAGTCCTTCCAAACCTTTACACCAAGTTTCGACCTCATGTCCTCCAGCCAGAGGACTAAGACCTTTATCTACCTTGATTCCAGGAATAATTCCCAACTTGTTTATTTTCGAAACCATTGTCTCGCCGTCTAAGTGCTTTTGATAAAGTGTCTCCTCAAACAAAATAGCACCACTAATATACTTCCCGAGCCCTTCTGTTGTAAAAAGCATGCCACGGTATGCCTGACGGTTTTCTTCATTATTTTCTACATTAATTCCAGCAAGTCGCTTTCCAATTGTTGGAGTAGATTCATCAACAGCTAGCAAGCCCTTACCTCTAGCAGCAAGTTGATTTGCTGTTTGCTTTAACTCTTCTTGATTATTTACCATATTGTTCACCTTTTTTATTTTCTATTAATAATTTCCATCACCGACACGCAGAATTTTCATCAGATTTGTACCCCCTGATTTATCTTTATGCATCCCTTTTGTTACAATAACAATGTCTTTATCAACCACCACTGACTTACTAAGAAGGTTTTCTATTACCTTACTATTTACATCATTCCAATCATCAGCACTATTTTTTTCTATATAACAAGGATAGACTCCTCTGTAAATCGTCACTTTTTTTAAAGTTTTATAGTTATCCGACATTGCAAAAATTGAAATGTTTGAACTTATTCTTGACATCCAAAGTGCAGTTTTTCCAGTTTGAGTAAGTGTGGCAACTACTTTAGCGCCTAGATGATTAGCTGCATACATTGAACTCATGGCTATAGTCTCATCAATACCCTCAAAATCTTCATGAAGCCTATGATGCGAAACTTTTGCTTTTGGACTCTTCTCAGCTTCTAGACATACATCACTCATTGTCTTTACTGCCTTAACAGGATATGCACCAACTGCAGTCTCTGCAGATAGCATGACTGCATCTGTCCCGTCAAGTACTGCATTTGCAACATCAAAAACTTCTGCCCTTGTTGGGATAGGATTAACAATCATTGATTCAAGCATTTGTGTAGCAGTAATAACAAATCTATCGTTTGCTCTTGCTAACAATATGAGTCTTTTTTGTTGAGCAGGTAATTGTGGATCTCCAATTTCGACACCTAAATCACCGCGTGCCACCATAATTCCAGCAGATTCTTGAATGATATCAGTAATGACATCATCCTCTAATGACTCAGCTCTTTCAATTTTTGCAATAACGCTTGCATTTGAGCCTGCTTCCGCTAAAAGCCTTTTAGTTTCTCTAACGTCATCTGCATTGACTGGGAAAGAAATTGCCACATAATCAGCATCTGCTTTAGCCGCTGTAATAATATCTTTTTTGTCTTTTGCAGTCAGTGCACTTGCACTCAAACCCCCACCACGTAAATTAATACCTTTGTTATTTGAGAGTAATCCGCCCTGAATAACCCGAGTTTTTATTTTTTTTCCAGATATTTGTTCAACCTGAAGAATTATCTTTCCATCATCAAGAAGAAGTGTGTTTCCCATGCTCAAATCATTTGGAAGCTGCTTATAGGCAAGCCCAACAGACTTTTGATCCCCAGCATCCTCAGCTAGGCCAGCATCGAGAGTAAACTGATCACCTTTTTTAAGTTCAATCTTTTCTGACTTAAACGAAGCAATTCTAATCTTTGGACCTTGCAAGTCCATCATTAACCCAATAAAAACATCATTCTCTTCTTCGTATTGCCTTATCTGAGCAATTCGTGCAAGATGCTCTTTTTCATTGTTATGCGAAAAATTTATACGCACAACATTGACTCCTGCATCCAAAATACCTTTTAATGTATCTGGTTCGTCAGTTGAGGGGCCAAGAGTGGCCAAAATTTTAGTTCTTCTAATCATCGGATGACTGCATTCTGCTCTCTAGAATCTCAACAACTGGAAGTTTTTTTCCCTCAAGGAACTCCAAGAATGCCCCACCCCCAGTAGAAATATAAGATATCTTATCTTCAATATTAAATTTATCTACCGCAGCCAAGGTATCGCCTCCACCTGCAATTGAAAAGGCATCAGAGTCTGCAATTGCTCGTGCCATATCCTCAGTCCCTCTTGAAAACTGATCGAATTCAAAAACACCGACTGGACCATTCCATACAATTGTTCCTGCATTACGCATAATCTCACAAAGCTCAGAAGTTGAATTTGGACCAATATCAAAAATCATATCATCTGGTGCCACTGAACCCGAATTTTTCGTTTCTGCAGTTGCAAATTCAGAGAACTCTTTGCCACAAACAACATCTCCAGGAATAGGTATTTGACAATGTTCCATTAATGACTGTGCTGTTGGAATAAGATCATGCTCACATAGTGATTGGCCAACACTATTACCTTGAGCAGCAATAAATGTATTTGCAATACCACCCCCCACTACAAGCTGATCAACAACCTTTGAAAGTGCATCCAATACTGTTAGTTTTGTTGACACTTTTGAACCTCCAACTACCGCAACCATTGGCCTCTTAGGATTATCAAGCGCCTTACCAAGAGCTTCCAGCTCTCCCACTAAAAGTGGCCCCGCACAGGATACTGGTGCAAACTCAGTCACACCATAGGTTGAAGCATGGGCCCTATGTGCAGTTCCAAATGCATCTTGAACACAAATGTCACAAAGGGAGGCCATTTTTTTTGATAACCCTTCGTCGTTTTCTTTTTCACCCTCATTAAATCTTACATTTTCACAAAGAACGATATCTCCATTCTCCATTTCAATACCATCAAGCCAATTTGTCTCGAGTCTCACCTTTTGACCTAACAGTTTTGAAAGATGATCGGCCACTGGTTGGAGCGAGAATTTCTCTTCAAACTCGCCTGCATTCGGCCTTCCAAGATGTGATGTAATCATCACTTTGGCTCCAGCTTTCGTTGCATAAAGAATTGTGGGCAATGAGGCAACAATTCTTTTATCACTTGTTACTTCACCATTTTTTATTGGAACATTTAAATCTTGTCTAATTAAGACTTTCTTACCGTTTAGATCTAAATCAGTCATCTTGAGTAAATTCATCAAATGCTCCAACTAATTAGAAACAATACTATTGTGAAATATGTCCAGCTAAACGAAGTAAATTACAGGTGTAGCTGTACTCGTTGTCATACCATGAAACCATCTTAACAAAGGTATCATCCATTGACATTCCTGCCTCTGCATCAAAAGTTGAAGCACAAGTGCTACCAACAAAATCTGTAGATACAACCTTCTCATCTGTATAGCCTAAAACACCCTTCATCGAGCCCTCAGCGGCTGACTTCATAGCCTCACAAATTGCGTCATAATCCGATGCACTATTGAGCTCCGCAGTTAGATCAACTACAGAGACATCAGACGTGGGAATTCTAAATGCCATTCCAGTCAACTTTCCATTTAACTCAGGTAAAACCTTACCAACTGCTTTAGCTGCTCCAGTTGAAGAGGGAATGATGTTTTCCAAAATACCTCTTCCGCCACGCCAATCTTTCATTGATGGTCCGTCCACAGGTTTTTGTGATGCTGTTGCTGCATGAACTGTTGTCATTAATCCACGTTTAATTCCCCATTCATCATTAAGAACCTTTGCGATTGGAGCCAAACAGTTGGTTGTACATGATGCAGCTGAAATTATTGACTGGCCATCATATGCATCATGATTAACGCCATAAACAAACATCGGCGTACTATCTTTAGATGGGGCAGACTGTATTACTTTTTTCGCGCCGGCATCAATGTGAGCTTGACAGCCTTCTTCTGTTAAGAAAAAACCAGTGCAGTCGATGACAAGGTCTGCGCCAATTTCATCCCACTTAAGATCCGCTGGATTACGCTCGGCAGTGAGACGAATTTTTTTTCCATCGATAACAAAATTATTGCCTTCAACTAAAACTTCTTTACCAAAGCGCCCATGAACCGAATCATATTTGAGCATATAAGAAAGGTAATCATTATCAAGAAGGTCATTTACACCTACTACTTCTAGATTTTCAAAATCCCTATCGATTGCGCGAAATACCATTCTTCCGATTCTACCAAAACCATTAATACCAACCTTAATTGTCATTTCAAACTCCTAAAAAAATTAATTAACTTAAAACTCTATCAACTGTAGATACAACGTTGTCTACAGTAAAACCAAAATGTTTAAACAGCTCACCAGCAGGGGCTGACTCCCCATAAGAACTCATCGCTACAATACCTCCATCCAGGCCAACATATTTATACCAAGACTCAGCAACACCTGCCTCAATTGCAACTCTCTTGATTCCTGGAGTCAATACAGAGTCTTTATAGTCTTGATCTTGCTCATCAAATGCATTAGTAGATGGCATTGAAACTACTCGAACCTTTCTGCCTGTCATTGCTTTTGCTGATTCCATTGCAAGTGAAACCTCTGAACCAGAGGCAATTAGGATAACGTCAGCAACTCCATTACAATCCAAAAGGACATAACCACCTTTTTCAATCTCTTTCAACTGAGCATTTGTTCTTTCCATCGGTGTTAGATTCTGTCTTGAGAAAATAAGTGCCGTTGGCGCATCATCCCTTAACATAGCAATTTTCCAGGATACTGCTGACTCTATTGCATCACAGGCACGCCAAGTTTGGAAGTTTGGAATAACCCTCATGGTTGCGATTTGTTCAACTGCCTGGTGCGTTGGCCCATCCTCGCCAAGTCCTATCGAATCATGTGAGTAGACAAAAATAGTTCCAATTTTCATCATTGCAGCCATGCGCAACGCATTTCTCATATACTCCATAAACATTAAAAAAGTTGCGCCATAAACTTTGAAGCCACCATGCAAAACCATTCCGTTCATCATGACAGCCATTCCAAACTCTCTAACGCCCCAAGAAATATAATTTCCGTTAGCATTTTCAGCATTAACCAAAACACTTCCAGACCAATTTGTTAAATTTGAGCCAGTTAAATCTGCTGAACCACCAAACAATTCGGGGACCAGGGGGCCCATAGCTTCAATAGCATTCTGTGATGCTTTTCTTGAGGCTATATTAGGCATATCATTCTGAGTTTTGGCAATATACTCATCCATCTTAGTAGAAAAATTTTCAGGCAATTTACCTGCCATTCGACGCTCAAATTCAGCAGCCTCTTGAGGAAAAGACGCACTGTAAGCTATAAACCTCTCATTCCAATCATCCTCAACAGCCTCTCCAGCATCCTTATGATTCCAACCATCGTAAATCTCTTGAGGAATTACAAAAGGTTCATAATCCCATCCAATATTTTTTCTGGTATTTGCTATTTCTTCATCGCCCAGAGGAGCCCCATGACAGTTATGAGAGCCTGCCAAGTTAGGAGAACCATAACCAATAACAGTTCTTGTACAAATTAATGTCGGCCTATCATTGATAGCCTTTGCCTCAATAATTGCTGCATTTATGGCTTCAGGATCATGCCCATCAACATCAGCAATAACGTGCCAGTTATAAGATTTGAAACGGCCAGGAACCCCTTTTTCCATCCAGTCACCAATGTGTCCATCAATTGAAATATCATTGTCGTCCCAAAATGCTATTAATTTTCCAAGTCCTAATGTTCCCGCTAGCGCGCAAGACTCATGCGACAAGCCTTCCATCAGACAACCATCGCCCATGAAAACATAGGTATTGTGATCAACAATTGAATGCCCAGGTTTATTGAACTGAGCCGCTAACGTTCTTTCTGCTATGGCCATACCTACAGCATTAGTGATACCTTGGCCCAACGGCCCAGTTGTTGTTTCAACGCCATCAGCATATCCATATTCTGGATGACCCGGTGTTTTAGAGTGTAGTTGACGAAAATTTTTAAGTTCCTCAATGCTCAAGTCAAAACCTGTCAAATGCAATAATGAGTAGATAAGCATTGAGCCATGACCATTAGACAATACAAATCGATCTCGATCTGCCCAATTAGAATTGGTGGGACTAAACTTAAGGTGCTTATTCCATAACACTTCAGCAATATCAGCCATCCCCATAGGGGCACCCGGATGCCCAGACTTTGCTTTTTGCACAGCATCCATGCTCAAGGCACGGATAGCATTTGCTAATTCGAGTTGTGTTGCCATTGTTTAAGACCTATGAAAAAATTGTGAACCGTAAATTATACATTTTTTTTCTATCATCCTGCTCTCAAAAGCCCATCTAAAGGCAAATTTCAGGAAAAATTTTCAATAGCTATATAGTATTATTATCATATTGTGATAAAAAATAGATTCTCGGGGAGAATGTCTAATCCATGCGGTTTTTTATGTATTAAAATTATACTTTTGGTGAATAACTCTATTATTACATTTTGTGTCAAGAATAGCTGTCATCCAATTGTATACCGAAATTAATACTTCAAAAAAGGGGTCTCATGATTGAGAATGTAGTCTGGCTTAAAGATGTCGGTATGTCTGACGTTGAAAGGGTTGGTGGAAAGAATGCATCACTTGGTGAAATGATAAGTGGTCTCAATTCGCAAGGTGTTCGTGTTCCAGGGGGTTTTGCTACGACAGCTAAGGCATTTGAATCTTTTTTAGATCATTCTGATCTTAAAAATAAAATCAATGAACTTTTATCAAATCTGGATATTACAAATATACAAGAGCTAACAAAAACAGGTCTGCTCATAAGGCAATGGGTTGAAGAGGCGCCGTTTCCTAAAGACCTCCATCAGTCAATAGTAGAGAGTTATAAAAAGCTGACTCAACAACTTGGCTCTGATGTTACCTTTGCAGTCCGCTCTTCTGCAACTGCTGAAGATCTTCCAGAGGCCTCATTTGCTGGGCAACAAGAAACATATTTGAATGTAAGCGGTATAGATGATATCTTAATAGCGGTTCGTAAGGTGTATGCTTCACTCTATAACGATCGAGCTATTTCATATCGAGTTCACCAGGGGTTTGAACATGAAATGGTTTCACTTTCTGCAGGAATTCAACAAATGGTTCGAAGTGATATAGGCTCTAGTGGAGTTATGTTTACACTTGATACTGAGTCAGGATTTGAAGATGTAGTCTTTATAACATCTGCTTATGGGCTTGGAGAAACAGTTGTTCAAGGATCTGTAAATCCTGATGAGTTTTATGTTCATAAATCGACCTTGAGATCAGGTAAACCAGCAATCTTATCCCGAAGCCTTGGATCAAAATCAATAAAGATGGTCTATGCTGAGGGTAATTCCAATTCTCCTGTGGCAACGACTGAAGTTGATAGTGAAGATCGATTGAGATTCAGTCTAAGCGATTCCCAAATTGAAGAACTTGCTCATTACGCTATGAAAATTGAATCTCATTATGGAAGAGCTATGGATATAGAGTGGGCCCTTGATGGTGTAGATGGAAAAATCTACATAGTTCAGGCAAGACCTGAAACAGTTAAGAGTAGGCAAAGCTCGCAGAACATTGAACGCTATAAACTTCTTGAAACCTCAAATATTATTGTTGAGGGGAGAGCTATTGGTCAAAAAATCGGCACTGGAAAAACCAAAATAATTAATGATTTGTCTGAAATGGATTCAGTCAACGAAGGAGATATTCTCGTCACGGATATGACAGACCCTGACTGGGAACCCGTAATGAAATTGGCATCGGCGATTATTACAAACAGAGGCGGTAGAACTTGTCATGCAGCAATTATAGCAAGGGAGCTTGGAGTTCCTGCAATAGTTGGAACAGGTAATGCAACCGAATTACTTCAAAATGATTATGATGTCACGGCATCATGTGCTGAGGGAGATACTGGAAAAGTGTATCAAGGTAAATTGAACTTTGAACATACATTTTCTGAGGTTGGGGATTTACCCGAAATACCGGTCAAAATTATGATGAATGTTGGCAACCCTTCTCGAGCCTTTGACTTTGCCAGTATTCCAAATGCAGGGGTTGGGCTTGCGCGACTAGAATTTATCATCAACAACACTATTGGTATCCATCCCAAAGCTCTTCTTGAGTTTGATAAACTTCCTAAAGAGCTTAAAGAAGAGATCACAAAAAGAACATCTTGTTACAATTCACCTGTTGACTTTTATGTTCAAAAACTAACTGAAGGCATTTCTACAATCGCTGCAAGTTTTTCGGAATCACCTGTGATTATTCGTATGTCTGACTTCAAATCTAATGAATATTCAAATTTATTCGCAGGAGAACTTTACGAGCCCAGTGAAGAAAATCCTATGATTGGATTCAGAGGAGCTTCACGTTATATCTCATCAGACTTCAGAGAATGTTTTGAGCTTGAATGTCAAGCAATAAAAAATGTTAGGAATAAAATGGGCCTTAAGAATGTTGAAATTATGATTCCATTTGTTCGCACCACATCTGAGGCCTCTAAAGTTATTGAGCTATTAAAAGAGAATGAACTAGAACGTGGCAAAGACGGCTTGAGAATAATAATGATGTGTGAACTTCCATCGAATGCAGTAATTGCTGAAGAGTTTTTAGAGTATTTCGATGGTTTTTCTATAGGTTCTAATGATTTAACACAGCTTACACTTGGAATGGATAGAGACTCTGGACTGATTGCTGATGGATTTGACGAGAGAAATAATGCAGTCAAAAGCATGATAACGATGGCCATTGACGCCTGCCACCGTCATGAAAAATATATTGGTATTTGTGGTCAAGGGCCATCCGATCATATGGATTTTGCACAGTGGCTTTTGGAAAAAGAAATTTCGAGTATTTCACTGAATCCTGACACGGTGGTTGAAACCTGGAACAAGCTTGGACAACTTTAACATGTTATCTAACTAATATGAGAACTGTTTTTTTTATTTCTGATAGAACTGGTATTACTGCTGAAGCCCTTGGAAATAGTCTTCTAACACAGTTCCCTGAAATAGAATTTAAGAGAGTCAATCTAGCATTTATAGATACTCAAGAAAAAGCTCAATCTGCAGTCTCACTTATCAATGATGCTTCAAAAACTGATGGCGAACCTTCACTGATTTTTAGTACTCAAGTTTCTAGTGAATATCGCCACCTTCTTGAAGATAGTAGTGGAATTATGTTCGATTTTTTTGATACTTTCATTTCACAACTTGAGAACACTCTTGAAACTAAGTCTTCCCATGAAATGGGTCTTTCTCATGGTGTAGGAAATAAAAACACCTACTCTGGGAGGATTGACAGCATTAACTATGCGCTAAATAATGACGACGGTCTGACAACAAAATATTATGATAGTGCGGATATCATTCTTACTGGTGTATCCAGGTCAGGAAAAACACCTACCTGCCTTTTTTTAGCACTTCAGTATGGAATCTATGCTGCAAATTATCCTTTGATTGATGAAGATCTAAATTCCATTTCAATCCCAAGCGCATTGAAGCCATTCAAAGATAAGCTCTATGGTTTGACTATCAATCCTGTTAGGCTCCAAAATATCAGAGATGTCAGAAGATCAAATAGTGGCTATGCCTCTATAGAGCAGTGTAGAAAAGAGGTTAGAAGAGCAGAAGATATGTTTGTCCAAAATGATATTTCATTTATTGATACAAGCCATATCTCTATTGAAGAAATTGCCGGACGCATTCTTCAAAAAAGCAAACTTGAAAGGCGTTATTAGTCAAAAGGTGAGACTTGAATCACTCAGGAACTTACTTTAACTCTAACTTTAAGAAGCTTTTAACACGTCAACAGCAACAATCTTGTACTCTGGACATTTTGTCTCTTCATCGGTCACGCCACTTGTAACTTCGTTGATTAAAACTTCAGGAAAATGGAAGGTTGTTCTTACAACTCCCTTTTTAACTCTATCAGTTACCTCAACATCAAGTGTTATCTCTCCCCTATCTGACTTAAGAGTAGCACGATCACCAGATGAAATGTCTTTTGCCTTCGCATCTTTTGGATTGAGCATAATAACGTCCTTAGTCAATATTTGAACATTTGAAGTTCGCCTTGTCATTGTTGCACAATTGTAATGTTGAAGCTCTCGACTCGTAGTAAGAATAAACGGATACTCGTTTTTATGCTTGGTAAGCTCTTCACTCTCCTTCCAATCATGGTAATGAAACTTGCCTTTCCCTCTCTTAAATTCACCAATATGAAGAATTTGAGTGTCTTCGCCTTTTTTGTTAACTGGCCACTGAAGTCCCATTGGACTAGCACCAAGACCTTCCCAAGTCACTCCTTCAAAAAATGAAACAACACTAGCCACCTCTTTAAGAACTTCAGCCGCATCATAATCTGGCTGATCGAAACCAAGCTTACGCATCATTTCAACTATGATTTGACCGTCTGTTTTCGTTCCTGGCAAAGGCTTTACAGCTGCATTAACCTGTTGAATTCTTCTTTCGGTATTAGTAAACGTTCCACTCTTTTCGAGAAAAGTTGTACCAGGCAAAACTACATCAGCCATCTTAGCAGTCTCACTCATAAAAATTTCCTGAACAACTAACAAGTCAAGACTCTGCATTGCTTTAACGACGTGATGTGTATTTGGGTCGGTCTGCACAACGTCTTCAGCAAAAATCCATAGAGCTTTTAATGAGCCATCTATAGCGCCATCGAACATTTCAGGAATTTTTCTTCCTGGAGTTGTAGGGGTTGGAAGCCCAAGTTTATCTTCATAAAAGTCTTGAACTTCTTTCTGATCCATCCATAAATAGCCTGGACCATGGTGTGGCTGACAACCCATATCAGCTGCACCCTGAACATTATTCTGGCCACGAAGAGGGTTAACTCCTACTCCAGGTCGACCAAGGTTGCCTGTCATCATTGCTAGATTTGAAATCAGCATTACTGTCTTCGTGCCTTGAGAATGCTCTGTCACGCCCAAGCCATGGAATTCCATTGCATTTTTAGCATTAGCATAAGCAAGTGCAACAGCTTTAACATCTTCCTTATCAAGACCACTAATTTCAGCCATTGCATCAACATCAAGTTCTTTAATTTGCTCCAGAAAATCCTCACCGCCTTCACAGCGATCCTGAATAAACTCATGGTCGACCAGCCCAGCTTCAACAATGTAATACTGGATCATATTTAAAACCGCTACATTAGTACCGGGCTTTAGTTGAAGATGATGATCAGCCATTCTAGCTAGTTCCGTTCTAACTGGATCAATCACAATGAGAGTAGCCCCAGACATAGCTTGCTGTTTAATTTTAGCTCCCGTTACAGGATGAGCTGAAGTTGGGTTTGCACCAATTACTAGAAGCAAATCAGCAAGAGGAATATCTGCAGTAGAGTTTGTACCAGCTCCAGTTCCAAAGCTTTGTTGCATTCCCCAAGCAGTTGGGGAGTGACAAACCCTGGCACAACAATCAATGTTGTTAGTTCCAACGAGTTGACGAATCATCTTTTGAAACATATAGTTTTCTTCATTTGTACAGCGAGCAGAAGAAATTCCAGCAATAGCATCTGGACCGTGATCTGCTTTTATTGACTCAAATTTATCTTTGATAAAATCTAAGGCTTCATCCCATGAGCATGGGGTTAATTCACCATTTTTTCTAATGAGTGGTGATGTAAGCCTATCCTCATGATTGTAAAATTTAAAGGCATAGCGTCCTTTCAGACAGGTATGTCCAGCATTGACAGCATCTTGAGGCGCTCGTATTGATAAAACCTCATCGCTTTTGACTGCCACCTCTAAATTACAACCAACACCACAATATGAACAGGTTGTTCTAACTGTTTTATCTGCTTCCACTGATTTAGACTGGAATACATCTGAGATTGCTGAAGTTGGACAAGTTTGAGCACAAGCCCCACAAGATACACATGAAGAATCACCAAATAACATATCATTATCTGTTGTGATTCTGGACTCAAATCCTCTTCCAGTCATGGTCAAAGTAAACTGCCCCTGTACCTCATCACAGGCACGAACGCATCTTGAACAATTGATACATTTAGAAAGATCCATTCTCATATAAGAGTGAGAAAGGTCCTTTTCACGATCACAATGATTTTCACCTTTTGCGTATCGAATTTGACGAACACCAACACTCGCAGCAACATCTTGAAGTTCACAATTTCCATTAACTTCACATGTCAAGCAATCTGGTGGATGGTCACTAAGGACAAGCTCTACAATATTTTTGCGAAGTTTTTTTACACTCTCTGAGTTAGTATAAATACGCATACCAGGAGTCACTGGTGTATGGCATGAAGCAACTATTCTTTTGGGTCCATCTTCAGACTGCTGAACCTCTACAGAACAAACTCTGCATGCTCCATAAGGATTTAGATTGTCATCATTACAAAGGGTAGGAATTATCTTATCTCCAAGCGCCTTATCTGTAAAAGCTAAGATTGAAGATGAATCATCAAAAGGAAATTCAACATCATCAATAAATACTCCTTGTGGGTTTTCTGACATACTATTTCTCCATCAAAGGTTTAAACTCGTCACTACAGTGTTCGAGTAAATTTTTAATTGCTAGCGGCAAGCCACCGCCTAATGCACATAAAGAGCCAACTTCCATTGTCTCAAGTAAATCATAAATCAATTCTTCTGAAAATTTCTGCTTTCCATCTATAGCCGAACCCAGCATTTCTTTGCCACGTGTAGAGCCTAAGCGACAAGGGAAACATTTTCCACATGATTCATGGGCCGTAAATGCAAATAAATGTTTTGCGTATTCTACTGCAGAGAACGACCTTGGAATGCAGACAAAACTTGCGTGCCCTAGTAGGAATCCTGCTTCAGCGAAAACTTCAAAATCGAGCGTTAAAGACCTCAAAATATCGACTGGGACAATCCCTCCAAGAGGTCCACCAATCTGAATAGCCTTAATATCCTCATTAAAACCCCCGCCAATATCATCAATGATTGTACCTAATGGGGTTCCAAGATCCACTTCATAGAGACCTGGGTTATTAAAGTGCCCGTCAAGTGAAATAAGTTTAGTACCTAAGGATCTTCCATTTCCAATAGCTTTATAGGAGTCACTTCCATGCTTAAAGATTAAAGCTACTGCTGCCAAACTCTCAACATTATTTACAACCGTGGGTTTTTTATAAAGACCTTCTACAACAGGAAATGGTGGTCGAACATCAACCTCAGCTCGACGGCCCTCAATTGAAGCAATAAGTGCTGTTTCTTCTCCGCAGATGTAGGCGCCCTGACCCTCAACAACATTCATATCAAAATCAAAGCCAGTTCCTAAAATGTTTTCACCTAAAAGATTAAGCTCTCTTAGCTTAGATAAGGCTTCATTTGTAATATCAATAGACTCAGGATATTCACCTCGAATATACATAAAGCCTTGCTTTGACCCAATAATATAACCACAGATGACCATACCAAATAAAACCTTTAGAGCCTGCTCTTCAAGTAAATAGCGGTCAGAATATGCGCCTGGGTCTCCCTCATCCGCATTACAGACTACGTACTTAGCCTTAGCTTCCTGGGCCTTACAAAACTCCCATTTCATACCCGTTGGAAAGCCTGCACCACCTCTTCCGCGGAGCCCAGAATCTTTAAGAGTATCAATTAAATCGTTTTTGTCTGTTTGGAAACAAGTCTCAAGTAAGTCCTTAAAGTCTTTATAAGTGGAAAAAACTTCATCCTCAACTAAAAATGAGGTGTCAGAAAAAGACTTCATTGTGTATGGAGTGCTCTTGTGATTGCCAGATAAAATATCATCTAGTTGATTAATATCATCGCCAGAATAGTTCTCACCATTGTAATAAAATGCACTATTTTCGTAACATCTACCCAAGCAAATCATCTCACCAACGCTGTCTTCACCTAGCTTACTCTTTAGTTTTTGATTGACATTATCTTGAGTGCCTCTGCACATACAAGCGCTACCAGTACAAACATAGGCCTTCTTACTTTTAAAATCTTCGCTCAAGAAGTCATAAAAACTTTTGGTACTATGGATTGTTGAAACGCCCAGGTTATATTCGCCCGCAAGCTGGGCATCACTATTTTCATTCGGGCTTAAAGATATTTTGCCAAATAAGCTATTTTTATCGTCCTTCTTCCCCGATAGTAGACTAATGTTTCTAGACATTTATTCTCCGAAGTTTTCACTGATACGCCAATTACCAGTATATATATTATATTTGTTTTTCTTAATAAAGCCAATTAATGTGATGTCAAATTTTGTAGCTAAATCAAGTGCCAATGAAGTTGGAGCGCCTATCCCAACTATCATCCCAATGCCAGACATCACTGCTTTTTGAATAATATCAAATCCAAGACGGCCAGAACACATTACAAATTGCTCAACTGGCCTCAACATTTCGTTGGTTCGAACATGTCCAATTAGCTTGTCAAGTGCATTATGCCTACCAACATCTTCTGCTAAATGAAGCACCTCACCCTGTTCAGTGAGCAAGGCACTAGCATGCACTCCACCTGTATTTGCAAATTGGTGTTGCTTGATTTTTAAGATATCTGGCAACTTACTGATGAGATCGATATTCACTGATGGGCCTTTTTTGTTGATTTTTGGTTCATAAGCAATTTCAATAGCATTTAGTGTTCCTTTTCCACATACACCACAGCTCGAATTCACCATAAAGTGTCTTTGCAGATTTTTTAAATCCAATTGATTTCCTTTTGCAAGTGTTACAACTAAAGAGTTATCAACATCATATTTACCCTTATTCTTTCCATTAACCTCAATCGATTCAATTGCATTTTTATTCTGAATAATGCCTTCAGAAAATAAAAGACCACTGATGAGGCTTTCATCATCTCCCGGAGTTCTCATTGTCACCATTAGGGGCTCAACAACCCAGTCATTATCTTTGAAATATCGAATAATAATCTCGAGGGGCTCTTCAATTGCAACACAATCACTAGAACTTTCTCGAGTTAAACCGTCAACCCTATGGATCTCATAATCAACTGATCCAACAGTGTTCATCTTTTAAAATAATCCTTGAACTAAACCATTTTCATCAAGATGAATCTTGTCTGCAGCTGGCACCCTTGGTAAACCAGGCATGGTCATAATTGCACCGCAAACCACAACAACAAACTCTGCACCAGCAGATAATCTGACCTCCCTAATCGAGAGTGAATGTCCTGTTGGAGCTCCAAGAAGTTGTGGGTCTGTAGAAAAGCTATATTGGGTTTTAGCGATACAAACAGGCAGATTACCAAAACCGTTCTCTTGGAACCAGTTTAACTTATCTCTAACTACCTTATCTGCCATGACTTCATCAGCTTGATAGAGTGTTTTTGCAATAGTTTCAACTTTTTCTAATAAAGGAAGCTCATCATCATACAAAGTTTTAAATTGAGATGCGCCTGAATCAGCTAGCTTAGCAACCTTTTCAGCTAAATCTAATGCGCCATCTCCACCATGCTCCCAATGACTTGTAACACTGACCTCAACATTAAACTGCTCACAATAATCTCTAATTGCTTGGAATTCATTTTCAGTGTCAGATACAAATTTATTTATACCAACTACCATTGGGACACCAAACTGGCTTAAGTTGCGGATGTGTCTGCCTAAGTTTGAACAACCAACCTTTAGCGCCTCAACATTTTCTGTATTCAAATCTTCCTTTGGAACTCCGCCTTGGTGTTTTAATGCCCTAACAGTTGCAACTAAGACAACTGCATCTGGAGCAAGCCCAGCCTTACGACATTTAATGTCAAAGAATTTTTCAGCACCCAAATCTGCTCCAAATCCAGCTTCAGTTACAACATAATCAGACAACTTAAGAGCTGTTTTAGTTGCGATAACTGAATTACAACCATGGGCAATGTTTGCGAAAGGACCCCCATGAATTAACGCAGGATTGCCCTCCAAAGTTTGAACGAGGTTCGGTCTGAATGCATCCTTTAGAAGAACTGTCATTGCCTTGTGAGCATTAATTTGGTTAGCTCGAACTGGCTTCATCTCTCTAGTGTAAGCGATAATAATATTTCCAAGTCTCTCCTGAAGTTCTTCTAAATTTTGGGATAAACAAAAGATTGCCATCACTTCAGATGCAACTGTAATGTCAAAGCCATCCTCTCTTGGGTACCCATTTGTTGAGCCACCCAATGAAGAGGTAATCGTTCTCAAAGAGCGATCATTCATGTCAACAACTCTTCTAAACGCTACTTTTCTGCTATCAATATTTGTTGAATTACCCCAATAGATATGATTATCAATCATGGCTGACAAAAGACTGTGAGCTGATGTAATGGCATGGAAATCGCCTGTAAAATGCAGGTTAATGTCTTCCATTGGAATCACCTGTGCGTAACCGCCGCCAGCTGCACCACCCTTCATTCCAAAACAAGGCCCCAAGCTAGGTTCGCGAAGACAGACCGTAGTTTGTTTACCTATTTTATTAAGGCCATCAGTCAAGCCTACGGAAGTTGTTGTCTTTCCTTCACCAGCAGGTGTTGGCGTAACAGCAGTAACAAGAATAAGCTTTCCATCTTTATTATTTTTTACTCCATCAATTGCACTCCATGAAATCTTAGCTTTATCATGCCCAAAGGGAACTAGGTCTTCCTTATCAATGTTGAGCTTAGCTCCAATATCATTTATATGCTCACCAGAAACTTCTCTGGCAATGTCAATATCTGTCTTGTACTCGCTCATTTCTTCTCCTAATTGCGATGTAACACATAAAACAAAGAAACAAATCCATTACCACTCATTAAATGTTGATGGCATGGACTTGCTTTTTGGCGTAAGATTTTTTGTTTAGATATTATCTTACAAATTTTTTATGCTGTTAATAATTAAATTCATAATAGCTTGAATTCTAATAAATCCAGATATACCTTTTTTAAATATTAGAATCCTCAAAACTATCTTTTCTAGTCTTCATATATGCCAATAGCGCCTTGTCGATTTCTGGATCTAAAGGAGGCAATTCATACTCTGAAAGCATTCTCTTATAAATCCCATTTGCAATCATCGCTGTATCTCTTGAACCATCTTGAACCCACTGCTCAAAACTATTGTCATCTAGAACATCTGACATATAAAAGGCTGTCTTAAAATTCCTCTTGGTATGTTCACACCCTAAATAATGTTTAGGTACATCATCTGAAAAACTTCCAATTTCTCGAATTGCCTCCATAGCTTGACCATTTTCAGTCATATCAATTCCCTCAGCAGAAACTCTCATCATCCCAGCTTGATCAGCATCCATTATAAATTTCTCATAACTCATGCATAATCCGCCTTCAAGCCATCCAGCAGTATGAAGGTTGAAATTCACACTTGCATTCAAGGTTGCTTGCATAGTATTCGCTGCTTCATATCCTGCTTGAGCATCTGGCATCTTTGCTCCATTAAATCCACCACCGCTTCTGAATGGAACACCTAATCTTCTAGCTAGAGCTCCAGAAATATTCATCATATGTGCAGCTTCAGGAGTTCCAAAAGTCGGTGCACCAGATTTCATAGACATTGCAGTTACAAAATTCCCATAAATTACAGGGGCTCCAGGCCTAATGAGTTGTGCAAATGCCATTCCTGCCAATCCTTCTGCAAGACTTTGCGCTGCAACACCTACAGCAGTTGTTGGCGCCATAGCTCCTGCAACAATAAATGGTGTTATGATTGTTGCCTGATTGTTCCTCGCATAGACTTTAAGAGCGCCCAACATCGTTGCATCAAATGACATTGGTGAACTTGCATTAATTAAACTGACTAATACGCAGTTTTTATCAACAAATTCATCTCCAAATACTATTTTCACCATATCAACTGTGTCTTGAGCTCTTTCAGCTGCAGTCACCGAACCCATAAAGGGTTTATCTGAGTATTTAATGTGGCTGTAAACCATATCGAAGTGGCGCTTATTTACTGGTAAATCAACTGGCTCACAAATTGTTCCACCAGAATGATGAAGATTATCTGACATATACGCAAGTTTTATAAAATTCTTAAAGTCCTCTATTGTTGCGTAACGTCGACCCTCATCAAGATCATGCACAAATGGAGGGCCATAAGCAGGCACTAAAACCATGTTATCTCCTCCAATTTCTACATTTCTTTCAGGGTTTCGCGCGTATTGAGTAAATTGCTTTGGAGCATTATCTTGAATGAGTTTACGGCACATACCTTTTGGAAACCTAACTCTCATTCCATCAACACTAGCTCCAGCTTTTTCAAGAATATCAAGTGCTTCTTGATCTTCAGAAAAAACAATACCAATCTCTTCTAATATGGTATCCGCATTTTCTTCAATAATGCTTAGGTCATCATCACTGAGAATACTGTAGTGAGGTATTTTTCGTTTAATGTATGCAGGCGCTTTAGGAATACTCTTTGAATCAGATTCTTCAGTGGATCCGCCTCTACGTCTTCTTCTTTCTCTAGCCATTTAAATTCTCCATACTATACTTATGACACTCTTTTTCGGCGTCTAACTTTTTTGGTTTGTTGTTGCTTAACCGGTGACACACTAAACTTCATTGCCTCAACAAAAAACTCTTGAAACCTTGGCTCAGTAGCAGTTTCAATTTTCACAACTTTATCCACAGCCTCAATAATTGCATTCCGCTTATTAACATCCAATAATGCTGCACTAGCGCCGATACCCGCAGCATTTCCTACTGATACTATTTTTTCTTCAGTTGAAGTTGGAATAATATCCAACAAAGCAACGTACCTAGCATCTAAATGTGCTCCAAAAGCACCTGCTAATAATATTCTATCAAAATGGTCACATTGGAGATAGTCCATTAGTATTGATACGCCTGCAGATAGTGCAGCCTTAGCCAATTGAATAGATCGAATATCTACTTGCTCGATATAGATTGATTTATCGCCCTGGTCTACTAATAAGAAACGAGTTGTATTTCCTTTTTTTGAAAAAAGCTCAGGAGCAATTGATTCAATAAAAAGTCCACTTTGATCAATTATGCCAGCTTCGGCAAATGCCACAATTGCCTCAATAATCCCGCTTCCACAAATTCCAACAGCTTTCATTTGGACCAGTTCAAAATCTGGCTCATCTGACCATGCATCACAGCCAATCACTTTGAAGCGAACCTTTAAAGTCTCTTTATCTATTCTGACTCTTTCAATTGCACCGTAGGTTGCTCTTACACCAGAACTAATTTCAGCGCCCTCAAATGCTGGACCCGTTGGAGAAGATGTTGCATAAACCTCACCCTCTTTAGAGAGCATGATTTCTGCATTTGTACCAATATCCACAAGTAATGTTGTTTCAGAGTGCATTATGTCAATCTGACTTAGATAAGCAGCTGCAGTATCAGCACCTACATGACCAGCAATCAGAGGGAAAAAGGATAATCTCGTTTTTGGATAAAGTTCAAAATTTAAATCCTTAGCATCAACATCAAGCCAGCTTCTTATGGAGAGAGTGAAAGGAGCCTGTCCTAATTCAACGGGTGAAATTCCAAAAAATATATGGTGCATAATTGGATTACCAACCAATACAACTTCTAGTAATTTGTCCCATTTAACTTCTAAGTTTTCGCATGCCTCATGGAGCATCTCAGTGATTTTTGTTCTTACAGCAATAGTTAATTTTTCATCTCCACCCTTGTTCATCATCACATATGAAACTCTACTCATCAAATCTTCGCCAAAGCGAATTTGTGGGTTCATAGCTGAGGATTCATAAACTAATTTCCCATCTTTTAAATCATAGACATACAATGCTAGGGTGGTAGACCCGATATCAATTGCTGCACCAAATACTTGAAGTTTTCCTTGAGGGTAGGCAGCAACAATTTGTTTATTATCTCGAATTGCAACAGTCAGATTTCCTTTGGTTTCATGAATCAAAGGCTGCAAACCTCTTAAAAGATTGAAGTCAATCGTTGCTTCAATCCCTTGTTTTTCTAGTTGAGCAATTAAGTTTTCTGATGCAGATGGGTTTTCATCAAGTGTTGACTCTTCAAGAGTGCACTCAATAAGACTAATTGCACTTGCAACAGAGTAATTCTGCTTTGCATTTTTTTTACTGATGTAGGCTTTATGCTCTTGACTCTCTTCGGGAACATCAATCACCAAGTCGCCCTGAATACAAGACTGACAAGCCAACCTCTTACCCTTATAAGTGGGATTATCAATGATTAATTGTTTTTCAAGTTTGGTAACGCCAGTAACATTCTCAGGCTTACAATTGACACCAAATTTTGAATGCTCTCCCTCAGAAACCTCTATCCAACATTGGTGACATTGACCATACCCCCCACATAGAGATCGAATTGCAACGCCAGCATCCTGAGCAACTTGAAGCAACGTATCTCCAAACTCGCCTTTAAACTGACGACCTGAGGGGGTAAAACATACTTGAAAATTATCTTCCATCTCTATTATCAATCAATATTGCTATCACCATAGCCTTTAAATTGAGGGCCATTAGAATTGATATTGTAATAACACCCTTTTTCTTCAATAAAAATATGGTGCCAAGTTTTTAAATCTCTAGAATCCTCGAGACTGCCTGCGGTAACGCTTATAGTAGGCTTGTCATCATTTTGCCAAAACATATTTGCTCCACAATTATCACAAAAGCCGTGTCTTGAGCCTTTATGGGTATAAAACCACTTTATCTTACCCTTGATTTTAATGTTTTCCCTGCTTACTTGAGATGCAGCCATAAAGTGTCCAGTCATTTTTCGACACTGTTCGCAATGACAATATGAGATATCATTTAAATCATACGCTACATATGAAGTCTGTCCACATACACAGGAACCTTTGTACTCAACACTCGACATATTTTAGGCTCGTCTCCTTCTTCTCCTTTCACCTCTAGGGTTATCACCCTCTTTAGTAGGTTCTTTATAGGAGGATATCCAAGTCGTACATCCCTCATCAACTCCAGTTAATACATCACCTGCTCGTATTGCCTGAACAAGCTCTGGGTGCAGAGGGTTTACAATTGCGGAAGTCATTCCTGCTGCAATTAGCATAGGCAGGAAAGCATTATTTATTCCATTCCTTTGAGGCAATCCAAAACTTACATTTGAGGCTCCACAGGTAGTATTTACCTTTAACTCGCTTCTTAGTTTCCTTACTAATTCAAATACTTGATTCCCAGCCTGAGAGATTGCTCCAATTGGCATGACCAGGGGATCAACGACCACATCTTGAGGCTTGATGCCGTAGTCTGCAGCATGCTCAACAATTTTTTTAGCAACCTTGAACCTTTCATTTGGGTCTTCACTAATACCGGTCTCATCATTAGAGATGGCAACAACCGCAGCATCATATTTCTTAACAAGCGGAAGAACGCGTTCGAGAACCTCAGTTTCACCAGTAGTTGAGTTAACAAGAGCTCTCCCTTGATAGGCGGCTAAACCAGACTCGAGTGCCTCAATAATTGATGAATCAATTGAAATAGGAACATCTACGACGGCCTGAACACGCCTAATAGACTCAGCTAAAATCGCAGGTTCATCAGCCAATGGAATGCCAGCATTAACATCCAGCATTTGAGCACCGGCTTCGACTTGGGCTATTGCATCAGCAACTACCCTTGAGTAGTCTCCACCCTTCATTTCTGCAGCTAGAATTTTTCTTCCTGTAGGATTAATCCTCTCTCCAATCATTACAAATGGATGACCAAAGCCTATAGTGACCTCTTTTGAGGCCGATGATAGTGTCGTTGTTGCCAATTTACATACTCCTTAATTAGTTATTTGTTGCGTTGTTTATCCATGAAGCATTAACATTAATACCCCCTAAAGGGAAAAAGTGAACATTTGTAATATTAAAACTTGGGTTTGCTTTTTTATGCTCAGCTAGAGTTTCTAAAAAATCGTTTGGCTCAAAAGGTAGCAGTAATTTCTTAACATCTTTTGCTCTTTTTTGCAAAACCCTGAGTGAAGGGCCAACCCCGCAGGCAATGGAAAATTTAATCAAAGTTTGTAACTTAGCAGGTCCAGCTACTCCAATATGGACAGGTATATCTATTCCCTTAGAAACCAATGAATTTGCCCACTCGATAACCGGCCCTGCCTCAAAACAAAACTGAGTAGTGAGGGCTAATTCTATATCTGTTCGTTCTTTAAATTTTTGCTTCCAGCTTAGAGCTGCATCAACATTATTATTCAAGCCATCATTGTCAATATCTTTATTTCCTTCTGGGTGCCCAGCGAAATGCAAGTGTTTAAAATTATATTTTTCAAATAGCTCTGTTTCAACAAGCTGCATGGAGTTATCATAAACACCATGAGGCTTATTAACTCCTCCAGCTAAAAGCAGCGCTTGTTCAATACCTGCCTCACCTTGATACCTATTTATCCAGTCCTCGAGAATAATCTTATCTTTGATGATGCGAGCTGGAAAATGAGGCATTACATTAAAACCTTCGTTACTAATTCTTTTCGCAGTTTCAACCATTTCGTCGATAGGTACGCCCTCAATATGGGCGATATAAATTCTAGTATCCTCAGGCAGTATTTCGTTGAAACTCTCGATTTTTGATGCTGTACGGGGCATAACCTCTATCGAAAAGTTATTCAAAAAAACTTTTAGGGAGTCGCTCACCTCTATGTTTTCCTCTTTTGAGGTGAATGCACTTAAAATTGACATAATTCTTTCATCCTAAATTACACTTGACTTAACTTAATGGCTCAATGTCTATTTCTTCAAAAATAGAATCAAGACTGCCTGTTCCTACAAGTCTGTATTCATAATCAAAACCAAAATCCTTTGCGTATTTCTCTGCATCTCTTTTCCACTCTTCATTTTCTGTTTGAGCCAAATAAACGAGCTTTTTATAATGTTCAAAGTAAACGTCAAAAAGCTCAGGATGTTTATCAAGACCAAGCCCTTTAATCATTATTCTATTGAAATTTTTTACCAAGTAATCTGTCAAATAAAAAGTTCCAATCTCCTCTTCAGAAAGTTTTTCAAAAGTCTCAGTGCCTGCAAAAAATTCATAGCAGTGAGCTCCATCTATACGTTTCGCCTCATACTTCTTTAAAACCTTGTCAAGTGCACCGCCAGTTCCACAATCAGCATAGGCTATGTAAACTTCCTTATAAAGATGAGCATTCTTAGATAAATAATCCTCCACACCTGGTGCAATTAATTGGGGGGAGTTATGCCAACTGGCAGGCAAACATTGAATGTTTACTTTATCTGAAATTGAAGGGTTTTGCTTGACCAATCTCAAAAGATCATAAACAAGCGCACCACAACCTAATACTAATCTCTTTTTATTTTCATCAACGGCTGCCTTATCTGTGAGCACGCTTTTTACCAAGGCCACGAACATGCTCTTCGGCCATCTCAGCACTTCTTGCAGCATCACGACCATAGGCAGGAACGCCTATTGAATCAGCAAATTCTTGATTCAAGGGAGCGCCACCACACATTATATGAACGTCTTTACGCATTCCTCTTTTTTCCATCTCTTCTACAACAACTCCCATGTAGGGCATTGTTGTTGTGAGTAATGCGGACATTCCAAGAATAACTGGTTCATGAGTGTCAACCGCCTCTAAATAGTTTTCAACAGGGTTGTTAATGCCAAGGTCGATTACCTCAAACCCTGCTCCCTCACACATCATTCCAACAAGATTTTTACCGATGTCATGAATGTCACCTTTAACAGTTCCAATGACAAACTTACCTAACGATGTATCTTCTGCTGATTCAGCAAGGATAGGCCTTAAAATTTTCATTCCACCCTTCATTGCACCAGCGCACTTTAACACTTCTGGAACAAAGAGAATGCCGTCTCTAAAATCTATTCCTACAATCTTCATTCCGCCAACAAGAGCTTCACCTAGGACATCATTGGCATCCCAACCTCTTGCAAGTAGTATTTCAGTCCCCTCAGTTACTTCAGCATCAAGTCCATCATAGAGGTCATCTTGAATTTGCTCCACGAGCTCTTTATCATCAAGATCATTCAGGTCAAAATCGTCTTCATCACTCATTAGAGAACCTCAAATTGTCAGGAACAAAATCGGAAAGATACCTTGAATTAATTTCGGTGTCAATCATTAAGTTTATATTTTAATCTTTTTTCTTTTGAGGAAAAAAAATTGACTGTTAAAGCCCTTTAACTCATTGTTATTTGGGAAAATTATCATGTCCAAAATTAAATGAAAAAAACGACAAAAAAAGTTGAAAAAAACTAAACTATTAGCCTCATAAAGTTGTCATAAATTTGCTTAGCACAACTTAAACATTGACTCATATTTTGATCAGTTTTTTGCTTAAGATCTGATAGGGCACCCTCGCCCAATGTATTTTCAAGAGCCTCTGCATATTCAGGAATAGCTCCCCAGTTTTCAACCGTATCTGACTCTATTTCTACATGATATTGCATAGACCAGGCATTCGCTCCTATGCGCATTGCCTGAATTGAACATACATCTGACTTTGCCAAGACTTCTGCTCCTTCAGGTGCTTGAGCAACTCTAACTGAGTGCCATTGGAGGCATTGCTGTTTCACTGCTGTGCCTTTAAATAGTGGATCTTTTTTCCCCTGTTCAGTTAACTCAATCTCTAGCACTCCAATTTCTGGAATTTTTTGAGGTCCACAGGTTCCACCAAGAGCATCTGCAAGCAACTGATGTCCTAAACAAAGACCAAGATAGGGTTTTCCTAAATCTTTAACCCAGTGTCTAATTGCAGCTTTTTCTTCAACAAGCCAGGGGTTTTCCTCAATATCCCAAACATCCATCGGACCCCCCATAACCCAGAGTGCATCATAATTATCAAAACTAGGAATTTTATCGCCGCGATGCAAATAAACCGGATCCCACTCAATTCCATCCTCAACCAAAAATTGTCTCAATGAACCTGGATGCTCGCAATCAACATGTTGAAAGACCAAAACGCGCATTCGAATACCCCTATCTAATTAATGAAGAAAACTTACCTACATCTTAATACTAATGTCTATAACCGTCAAATAATAATTGGTTATACTGTCCATGACTTTTTTTGTTATAAAAAATGGCTCAGCATAAAAAAATAATTAGTTTAGCAATTGCATTCGCGTGTGTTCTTTTAGCGATTAATTTTGGCTTTAGATCTTCACTTGGTCTTTTCTTAAAACCAGTTTCAGAAACATTCGGATATGGACGAGAGGTTTTTGCATTTTCTCTGGCTCTTCAAAATCTATTATGGGGATTATCTCAACCTATAGCTGGAGCATTTGCAGACAAGTTTGGAACCTCAAGAGTCATAATAGTAGGAACGATTTTCTACTCTTTAGGGCTGTACATTTCGGCAACCGCTGATAGCTTTATTGGGCTCCACTTAGGAGCTGGGATTCTTATTGGAATGGGTATTTCTGGAACTGGCCTGGGTGTTGTTCTGCCAGCTATGGCTAGGATGGTTGCACCAGAAAAAAGAGCGCTTGCTCTTGGCATAGGAACAGCTGCTGGCTCAGCAGGTCAATTCCTATTTATTCCAGTTGCTAGAGAGTTTCTTGTGGCCTATGGATGGCAAGTTGCACTCATCCTGATGGCAATAGGAGCACTATCTATGATTCTTTTTTCACCCGTTTTCAAGGGTGATAGCAAATCTAATATTACTATAGAAAATGAGCCAAAACAAAATCTAAGAGAAGCTCTGAGTGAGGCATCTGGGCACATTCATTATTGGCTTCTTATTGCTGGTTTTTTTGTTTGTGGTTTTCAGCTTGCATTTATTACAGTTCACATGCCCTCTTACCTTGCCGATAAGGGTTTTGATAGCTCAGTTGCAGCAATTAGTTTATCTATCATTGGTCTGTGTAACATTGTTGGCTCACTTGTCTCTGGGCATCTCTCTGGAGTCTATTCAAAGAAATGGATTTTGACCTATATCTATGCAGCAAGGTCAGTTGTGATTGTCTTGTTTCTTATTCTTCCGATTTCTACGCTGACTATCTATGCGTTCTCATTTGCTACTGGCCTTCTCTGGCTTGCCACTGTCCCTCCAACATCAGGACTGGTTGCTCAGATGTTTGGTCTGAGATTTATGGGAACTCTTTACGGAATAGTTTTCCTGAATCATCAAATTGGATCCTTCACAGGTGTTTGGCTTGGAGGCTACCTTTTTGATAAGACTGGCTCATATGACCAGGTATGGTGGTGGGCCGCCATCATTGCAGCTATAACTGCGCTTATACATGTTTTTATAGACGAAAGACCTATCAAAAGACTTAGAGCTAATCTTCAGGCTACTTAGGAGAGGATCGCAACACTTTTGACTTGAATAAATACGCTCAAGCCTTGATCTAGTTTTAGTGAAGATGCAGACTTTCTAGTTAAGCATGCGAGCAAAACAACTCCTTTTAACGTTAGGCGAACCATGACTTGAGCATCTCCCTCAGGCACAATCTCTTCTACAACTGCTGGAAAAATATTCAAAATACTTGTATCGGTCTGCTTCTTTTTTGTAATGCTCACATCGCGCGCTGCCACTCTTATTCTAACAAGACTTTCTATTGGCAATTTATTATCCGGAACAACAAATTGCCCGCCTTTAAACTCAAGATGCATCAAATTAAAATCAGTATCACGACTCATAACCCTTGCATCAAAAATTGATATTGCATTACCGCTATGAGATAGAGGCAAATCAAACCTTGTTAACATCTCATTTATTGGTCCATTACCAATAATTTTTCCATCTTCAATAAGCATAATGTGGTCTGCTAATCTTGAGGTTTCATCTTGAGAGTGTGTTACATAAAGAATTGGAATGTTGAGTTGGCTGTGAAGACTATCAAGATAGGGCAGAATTTCATTTTTACGCTTAAGGTCAAGAGCTGATAAGGGCTCATCCAAGAGTAAAATTTTGGGTTTAGTCAATAATGCTCTTGCGATTGCAACTCGCTGTTTTTCACCCCCTGATAGCTGGACTGTTGACCTATTAATTAATGGTGTTATATCTAGTAAGGTATAAATTGAATCGATAAAGTCTTCAGTAAGTCCAGTTTTTCTCTTGATCACATAATCAAGGTTGCCTTCCACATTTAGATGATCAAATAGGGCGGCATCTTGAAAAACGTATCCAATCTGGCGTTTATGAGTTGGCACAAAATTATGGTCTGACTGCCAAATTGAATCTCCAACTTTAAGAAAACCAGTATCACCCTTCTCAAGACCCGCTATAGCTCTTAATAAGGTTGTCTTACCAGAACCAGAAGGACCAAAGACTACAGTAATGCCCTTATCAGGTATGGTGAATTTGGCATCTAATTTGAAACCTTCTAGCTGGATATTTAGCTTACATTCAATCACTAATCTTTATACCTCATTATTGAAAAATGACGATTGAAAAGATATACAAATATTAGCATTACAAAAGAAGTTACAAGCAAACCCCCAGCTAATAAATGGGCCTGGGCATACTCCATTGCCTCAACATGATCATAAATTGCGATGGATAACACACCTGTCTCACCCGGAATATTTCCTCCTATCATCAGAACAACTCCAAATTCTCCAACAGTATGAGCAAATCCAAGAACTCCGGCTGTGACAAAACCAGAGCGTGATAATGGAACAGCAACTGTAAAAAAACGATCGAGTTTTGATGCTCCCAAAGTAGCAGCTACTTCCATAGATTGCCTTTTAACAGAGCTGAAAGAATTTTGAAGGGGCTGAACGACGAAAGGTAGAGAGTAAATTACAGATCCAACAACTAACCCACTAAAGGTAAAGGCAATTGAACTCCCCCCAAAAGATTCTAAAACTCTTGCCAATGGACTATTGGAACCCAATGTCATAAGCAAATAAAAGCCTAGCACGGTTGGCGGAAGTATCAAAGGCAAAGCAATAATAGCTTCAAATATAACTTTAAATTTAAACTTTGTTTGAGATAACCACCAAGCTAGTGGTGTTCCGATTGCAATTAAAATGGCTGTACTTACAAAAGCCAATTTAATGGTTACAATTATTGCTGAGACGTCTAATTCACTTAACATTATGGTAAGTCATAACCATTTTTTTTAATAATGTTTAACGCCTTATCAGTTTGCATAAACTTCATAAACTCTTTTCCGCGTGAACTATCTCTTAAAAGAACTGCTTGCTGTTCAATAGGATTATACAAAGACTGAGACACCAACCAAAAAGATCCTCCCAAATTAAACATAGGGTCTAATATCTGAGAATATGAAACAAAACCCAACTCAGCATTTTCACTCCTGACGAATTGGAATGTTTGCGCAATATTTTCTCCTTTGACAATTTTTTCATTCATATCCTGCCATAAGTTCATCGAGACAAGAGTCTCTTTCGATGCTATTCCATAAGGAGCAATTTTAGGATTAGCTATAGCTAAAAATCGAAAATCTCTATCAAAGAGAACCTGTCCACCTGAGTCAACAAATCCATCTCTAGGACTCCATAAAACGAGCCTACCTAATGCATACGTAAATCTTGATTGATCTCTAGTCATTCCCTGCTCTTCAAGCAATACTGGCCTTAACTTATCGGCTGAAAAAAACAAATCAAATGGTGCGCCATTAATAATTTGAGCATAATGTTTACCTGAAGAGCCTGGAATAAGAACTATCTTATTTACTTTGCTAGTTTCCACATTTTCCAACTCAAACTGCACAATAATTTCCTTCATGGTGGAATAAAAATTGCTTGCAACTGCAATTCTAATTTCACTGGCCAAAGTTTGAGTGGAAAATAGAAATTGGCAGCTAATTATCAAAGCGAAGAACCTTAACTTTGCATTCCACATATCTATTTTTGACATATTAATACGACTAGCACATTTATCGCTAATCTCAGCAGTTTGGTAAATCTATTCTATAGTGAATTTGTAAACTATTTGTTATAATTATGACTACTCAAAGCTGCAAAATTAAATACAATTATGTTAATATGCTAATCATTGATAAAAATACAGAAAATTAAAGGAAAATAATGTCAAAAAATCATTTTTTATTAGCTTTTTTATGTTCTTTTTGTATTACATTAAACGCCTCAGCAGACTACATCGATGGTCAGAGAGCTTACGCTAGCGGAGACTATGAAGCCGCTATACTTGTATGGACTCAAGTTGCACAAGACGGAAACGCTAGGGCTCAATATAATCTAGGCTGGATGCATGCAAACGGAAGAGGGATCATGCAGGACTTCCAGGAAGCAATTAAGTGGTATACAAAAGCTGCTGAGCAGGGCAATGTTAATGCTCAATATAACTTAGGCAACCTGTATCTTCGAGGACAAGGCGCCTCGCAAAATGACAATCTAGCATTCAGCTGGTTTATTAAGGCAGCTGAACAGGGAGATGCACCTGCTCAATATAATCTAGGAAGAATGTATCTTCTTGGAAAAGGTGGTGATAAGAATTTTTTAGAAGCCAGGTTTTGGATTAAGCAAGCTCTAGAAAATAATGATGAATATATTGGAGCACTTGCACAACAAGTTTGGGATGATTATAAACTTGGCACCTACTAGGAATCTTTATATTTAGTTCATTTTCGCTAAATATTTAGCGAAACCAAAGAGCAGGTTTCAATACTTGTCTTTTCTGCCTCTACAATAGCAACTGTTTCTGCAGCTTGTCTTAATAAATCAAGATTTGTTGCTTTTCCTGACAAAATTTCTTCAATAAACTTACGTATTTCAAATTCGTAACCCATGCCCTCTTTTAAGTGGATAGATTCTGGTTCATATCCATTTCTAAATAGTTTAAGAGTCTCATGCTCATCCAAAAGATAGCTAAGGGTTCCATTCTCAAAATTAGCAGTATACGACATATTAAAGCCATAACCTTCTTGCATAGTCCATGCCCCCTCTGAGCTTACTAGTGGTGATGAGTCTGATTGATTAAAAATATAATTAGTGACAATA
>CACDVH010000004.1 GCA_902556205.1 uncultured Gammaproteobacteria bacterium
CTTTTTCAGCAGCAGTTCAAGCAGCTAGTAATGATAGTCTTACTGTGTATAGCACAAGGAAAGAACACCTAATTAAGCCGCTTTTTGACGCATTTAATGCGAAAACTGGAATAAAAGTAAAGTACCTTACTGGAAAGGGAGGAGCATTAATAGAGAGAATCAAATTGGAGGGCAAAAAAACCAAGGCTGATTTATTTATGACGGTTGATGCTGGAAATCTTTGGTACGCCGCATCTCAAAATCTATTTCAGCCAGTTAAAAGTGAAGTCATTGAAAATAATATTCCTCAGCACCTACGAGATCCAGATGGCCTTTGGAGTGGTTTATCGGTTAGAGCAAGAACAATAATTTATAGCACAGACCGAGTTAACCCAAGTGAGTTATCAACTTATCAAGATTTGGCAAATAAAAAATGGAACGGTAAGCTTTGTTTGAGAACAAGTAAGAAAGTTTATACAAAGTCTCTTGTAGCCTCACTAATCCATCATGATGGAATGGAAAAAACAACTGATGTCGTGAGGGGCTGGGTTGATAACCTTGCTGCCACTCCTCATGCTGAAGATGTTCAAATAATGACTTCAATTCTTGCAGGACAGTGTGATGTAGGAATTGTAAATAGTTACTATTTTGGAAGACTGCAAGCAGAGGATCCGAATGTTCCTCTAAAACTCTTTTGGGCCAATCAAAATACTACAGGGACGCATGTCAATGTTTCAGGAGCTGGAGTCACAAAACATTCAAAGAATCCAGAGGACGCAATTAAATTACTTGAGTTTTTATCTTCAATCGAGGCTCAAAAAATCTATGTTGGTTTAAATAAGGAGTATCCTGCAAGTCAAAAAATTAAAGCAGTTAATTTGATTGCCTTATGGGGAGATTTTAATCAGGATAAAATGAATCTTTCTATTGCTGGGAAAAATCAGGCTGATTCGGTTTCACTTATGCAAAGAGAAGGTTATAAATAATTATGTAGGTACAGCAATCAAAGCCCCATGAATACTAAGCAAAATAATTCTAATTTTTTGATGGGCTTGCTAGCACTATCTGTTTCGTTCCCGATCATTGTTGTCTGTTCTGCTTGGTTTTTTCCAGGAACAGAGCTATGGGGGCATTTTCTTGAAAATTTATTACCTGAACTCATTGTATCAACTCTTATATTGCTTTTAGGTGTTGGATTAGGGGTAAGTATTCTAGGAACCGTTCTGGCATATTTGGTGGTTATGGTTGAGTTTCCTGGGCGAAGATGGTTAGAGTGGGCACTATTCTTGCCTTTTGCAATACCCGCCTATGTTCTAGCTTTTGTTTATCTTGGGGTTTTTGACTATTCAGGCTATGCCCAAGTCTGGCTTAGGGAATTTACTGGAATGCCTGGATTTGATATCAGAGCTGGAAGTTGGGCAATTATATTAACATTTGTATTGGTTTTTTATCCTTATGTTTACATGATGGCACGAGCCTCATTTAAGCGACAAAAGATTCAGATGATTGAGGCTGGAAAAATGCTTGGTGCAAAACCTTTTCTGGTTTTTTGGAAAATTTCTGTACCTCTCGCAAGACCAGCAATTGCTGCTGGTCTACTTGTAACTCTTATGGAGACATTGGCAGATTTTGGGGTAGTCTCACTTTTTAACTACTCAACTTTCACAACAGCAATTTATTCAGCATGGGGAGACTTTCGCTCTATAGAGGTTGCTGCACAACTAGCATCCATACTCGTTTTAATTGCATTTTTTCTTATTTATTTTGAAAAAAAAGCTCGAGGTAAAGCTAAATATTATTCATCAGATGTATCCAATATCAGACCCTATATTGCAAAAGGCATTACTGGATGGATCGCCTTTTTATTTGTTTTTGGCGTATTTATGCTTTCTTTTGCAATGCCTATGCTCCAACTTGTTATTTGGAGTATAGAAAAATATGGCGAAGAAATTAGTCAGTTCTATCTTAATTACCTCTCTTCTACTGGAGTTTTGACCGTGAGTGCGACGATCTTAACTGTTGCAGTAGCTACCATGCTAGCCTTGCCGAGCCGTCGGAAGGATGAAAGTAAAGCTTTGCAGCTTTTAATAAGATTTTCGACGTTAGGATATGCATTGCCCGGATCTGTAATGGCGGTTGGACTTTTATATGGTGTTCAAAATATTTCATTAGTGAGTATCCATTTTGGGGGTACATCAATTAACCATGTTCTTTTTGGATCAGTGGCATTGTTACTCTTTGCATACGTTTCTAGATTTATGGCAATTGCCTTCAACTCAACAAGCGCCTCCAGTGAGCAGATTAAACCTGTTTTTGAACAGAGCGCTAGACTTTTAGGGTCATCAAGAATGCGCTTAATCAGAGAAATATACCTTCCAATGATGACACCTGGAATATTAGCCGGAGGCTTGTTAGTAGCCGTAGATGTGATGAAGGAGCTTCCTGCAACCTATCTATTAAGGCCTTTTGGATGGGACACTCTAGCCATTAGAGTTTTTGAATTGAGCTCAGAGGGCCTATATGACAGGGCAGCTATTCCTGCTCTAATAATGGTATTTTTAGGAGCAATTATTATGCTGTTATTCATTCGACTGGACAGTGAAAAATATTAATTCTCAAGCGCTTAATTGTTAAAAAAGAATAGATCTTATTTGAATTAGGTAAAATATTTTTCTAACACTTATCCTTTTTGATTACTTATGAGCATTGATTTACTTTGTGTGAATGGCGTTAAATGCTCTTCTGTTGCTTCTGGGATAAAGAATAATAGTTCATTAGACTTGTCTCTAATTTCACTAATTGATGGTACTAATACTGCTGCAGTTTTTACTCAAAATATCTTTTGTGCTGCACCTGTTTTAGTTGCCAAAAACCACTTAAATTCTAATATACAAGCCCTTTTAATTAACAGTGGTAATGCCAATGCAGGGACTGGTAAAAAAGGTTTGGAAGATAGCTTTAAATCCTGTGAGATTTTAGCTGAAGAGCTCAACATTAAACCTGAACAGGTTCTACCATTCTCGACTGGAGTAATCGGTCAATTGCTTCCTGTTGAGTCTATTGAAAAAAACGCAAATAAACTCGTTAATTCTCTTACTGAAGACGGGTTAGGTAATGTTGCAAAAGGCATCTTAACTACAGACCTAGTAGAAAAGTATTGTTCAGTCTCATTCAAAGTCGATGGTGTAAAAGTTAATCTCTCAGGTGTTGCAAAAGGATCCGGAATGATTAGGCCGAACATGGCAACCATGCTAAGTTTTATCGTGACTGATATTGGCGCTTCTCAAGATGAGTTGCAGCAATGCCTTGATATTTCAGTAAGTCAGTCATTTAATCGTATTACTGTGGATGGTGATACATCAACTAATGATGCTTGTACACTTAGTGCTACGAATCAATCTGGCATTCTTTACTCTCAATGCAAGGAAGCGTTTCAAAAAGCTTTGAATGAACTGACTAAAAAGCTTGCACATATGATCGTTAAAGATGGAGAGGGGTCTACAAAATTTGTTGAAGTAAATGTTAGTGGGTTAGAGTCAAGTGAAGACTGTTTAGAGGTAGCCTATACAGTGGCCCATTCACCACTAGTAAAAACAGCATTATTTGCCAGTGATGCTAACTGGGGAAGAATACTTGCTGCAGTTGGACGCGCCAGAGTAGATGGAATATCTTTTGAAAATATTAATATTTCACTGAATGAAGTTCAGATTATCTCATCAGGAGAAATTAGTGAGCAATATACAGAGGAAGCTGGAAGTCGTGAAATGGAAAAACCTGAAATCACAATATGGATTAATTTAGGAGGATTTAAAACGAATGAAAGCGTCTGGACAACTGATTTGTCCTATGACTATGTAAAGATAAACGCTGAATATCGAAGCTAAACTTATATATCCATTAGCTCAAGTATTGTCAATAATGTATTGTTTAAATCTTCTAGCAATTGGAGATAGTTCTGCCTCAGCATGATGAACTATATGCCATTTTCTTATAATTGGGAATGGCTCAACATTAAGCTGCTTAATGATTTTGTTTTTGAGCTGAAGACTTACAGAGTGCATCGAAACAAATCCTATTCCTAACCCGGCTTGAACAGCCTCAACAATTGCCTCATTGGAGTTAATTTGAATCTCTGAATTAAAATTCAATCCAGTAAACCTCTCAATCGTCATTCTAGTTCCTGACCCAACCTCTCTAGTTAGCAAAGTCTCTTTGGAAAGATCCTTAATAGCTAACTTTTTCTTGTTAAGTAATTCATTTTGAGGATGTGCAATAGCAATCAATGGATTTTCCATAAAAGCTTTCGATATTAACGGGATATCCTTGGGTGGTTCACCCATAATTACTAAATCAGCATTATTATTTTTTAAATTATCAAGTAGTGCTAGCCGATTAGTGACATCGATATAAAAAGTCATTTTAGGAAATTCTTTTTTAAATTTTGCGAGTAAAGTGCTGACAAATGAATTTGCAGTAGTCGCAACAGCTATTTGAAGATGACCAGAGTCAGGATTAAGTATTTCATTGATTTCAAGCTTAGAGCTTTCAAGGGTATTAATGGTTTCTATTGCAGTTTGATAAATTTTCTTACCTAGGAAAGTAGGGCTTATTTTCTTTCCATTGATATCAAATAACTTCGCACCTATATTTTGCTGTAATTGTTGGACTTGCATATAGACCGCAGGCTGAGTAATATGAAGCTCTTTACTAGCGCTAGTAAAGCCTCCAAGCCTTATTACGGATTCAAAACTATAAAGCTGTTTAAGCGTGTAATTAATCATAAGTTAAACTAATGATTATATAAATAAATATTATTTTACATTATTTTTATCCACAACTATAATGACTTCATTTATACAAATAATAAGGGGATCTGCTAATGGCGAAGAAAGGATATGATGCTGGAGTTAAGGAGTATAGAGACACCTACTGGATGCCTGAATACGAGCCAGTAGATACTGATATTCTTGCATGTTTCAAAATAACTCCACAGCCAGGGGTTCCAAGAGAAGAAGTAGCCGCTGCCGTAGCTGCTGAATCCTCAACAGGAACTTGGACAACAGTCTGGACTGACCTGCTAACTGATCTTGATCACTACAAGGGAAGGGCATACAGGATTGAAGATGTCCCAGGTTCAGACGATGCAATCTATGCATTTATTGCCTATCCAATCGATTTATTCGAGGAAGGATCAATTGTAAATGTACTAACCTCTCTAGTGGGAAATGTGTTCGGTTTTAAAGCTCTTAGAGCTCTTAGATTAGAGGATATTCGTTTTCCAATAGCGTATGTAATGACCTGTGGTGGTCCACCGAATGGTATCGAGGTTGAAAGGGATAAAATGAATAAATATGGCAGGCCCCTATTGGGTTGCACCATTAAACCAAAACTTGGTTTATCAGCTAAGAATTATGGAAGGGCATGCTATGAGGGACTGCGAGGTGGTTTAGATTTTACAAAAGATGATGAAAACGTTAACTCTCAGCCATTTATGCGCTGGAGAGACAGATTTGGTTTTGTGCAGGATGCTATCGAGAGAGCTGAGAGGGAAACTGGAGAGCGTAAAGGCCATTATCTGAATGTGACTGCTCCAACTCCTGAAGAAATGTATAAACGTGCGGAGTATGCTAAGGAATTAGGTACTCCAATTATCATGCATGACTTCTTTACAGCTGGATTTACTGCAAATACTGGACTTGCAAATTGGTGTCGTGATAACGGCTTATTGCTTCACATTCATAGAGCCATGCATGCTGTTGTTGATAGAAATCCAAACCATGGGATTCACTTTAGAGTTCTAGCAAAATGTTTAAGACTTTCCGGAGGTGACCATATGCACTCAGGAACTGTTGTAGGAAAGCTTGAAGGAGACCGGGACTCTACTTTGGGTTGGATAGATTGTATGCGCGATAGTTTCATTAAAGAGGACCGATCAAGAGGTATCTTCTTTGATCAAGATTTTGGCTCGATGCCAGGCATGTTGCCCGTGGCATCCGGAGGAATTCATGTTTGGCATATGCCAGCACTAGTAAATATCTTTGGAGACAACTCTGTTCTTCAATTTGGTGGAGGAACGCTCGGCCATCCTTGGGGAAATGCAGCTGGTGCAGCTGCTAATAGGGTTGCAGTTGAGGCTTGTGTTGAGGCTCGAAATGCTGGGCGTGAATTGGAAAAAGAATCGAAAGATATCCTCACTAGTGCAGCTAAACATTCTCCAGAACTCAAGGTTGCGATGGAGACCTGGAAAGAGATTAAGTTCGAGTTTGATACAGTTGACAAGCTAGATATTCAGCATAAATAAATATAGGTTAATAAAAAAAGGAAAAGATTATGAGCAAAGTTCAAGATTACCCGTCACGACTGGGAGACAACTCTAGCAGAAAGTTTGAAACCTTTTCTTACTTACCTGCAATGACCGATAAACAAATTCGTGAGCAGGTCCAGTATATTGTTGATCAGGGATACAACCCAGGAGTTGAGCACACCGAGGTTGAAAATGCTATGGAAAATTACTGGTATATGTGGAAGCTTCCAATGTTTGGTGAAACAGATGTCGATACTATTTTGGCTGAATGTAAAGCATGTCATGATGCAAATCCTGAAAATCATGTTCGATTAATTGGTTACGATAACTATGCACAGTCCCAGGGAGCATCAATGGTTATTTACAGAGGCAAAGGATTTAAATAATCAAGTAAAATCAGGTTAGCTTGATTGGATAAACCCTTGTCTTAAAGCAGGGGTTTTTTTTCGAAAGGAATTAAATATGAATGAATTAGACCAATACAAAATTGCTGAAGAGCCTTTCTATCAGCCTCAAGATGATGAAATTGAGATGTATACAGCAGCTTATATGAATCGTATGCCCGTTATGTTAAAAGGACCAACTGGATGCGGCAAATCTCGATTTGTAGAGTATATGGCATATAAATTGGATAAGCCATTAATTACTGTAGCTTGCAACGAGGATATGTCAGCAAGTGATTTAGTAGGGCGCTTTCTGCTTGATAAGGAAGGGACAATTTGGCAAGATGGACCCTTGGCGATGGCTGCTCGATACGGTGGTATATGTTACTTAGATGAGGTAGTTGAGGCTAGGCAAGATACCACGGTAGTTATTCACCCGTTGACAGATTATAGAAGAACACTTCCTCTTGATAAAAAAGGTGAGCTAATTGATGCCCATCCTGATTTTCAGCTTGTCATCTCCTACAACCCTGGTTATCAAAATCTAATGAAGGATCTTAAACAGTCTACTAAGCAGAGATTCTGTGGGTTTAATTTTCAATATCCTGATGAGAAGACTGAGGCACATATCATCACTAAAGAATCTGGTGTTGATGAAGCGACAGCACTGAAGCTAGTTCAGATTGCTCAACGAGCTAGAAACCTTGTTGGTCACGGACTTGATGAGGGTATATCAACTAGATTGTGTGTTTATGCAGGTCAACTCATTGCTGATCAAGTAAGTGAAAAGTCAGCCTGTAAAATAGCCATGGTGAATCCGATTACTGATGATTTAGATATTGTTGACACTTTAAATGCTGCAATAGATACATTTTTTGAGTAATCTTTTGCTATGACTTCTGTCCAGCTTTCAGATTTCGAGGATAAATTTAAAAATCCTTCTGATATTCTCCATGATGCCCTAAATGGTTGCTTTTTAGAGGCTTCAAAAGTTATGACGCCAAATGGACTGAAGGTCTATTTAGATGGCGCTGGTGCACTTCATGCAATGGGAAAAGGGGAAGATATGGTGATCTCTTTCCTAGAAGAAACGCCAATGGTCGTAAAGGAGGTTGGTGAATCCATTATTGGAGAAATTATCTTCTCAATAATGAAGATGTCATCACAGACATCGGCAGCAGTAATAGTCTTAATGATTTCAAGCCTTCCTAATGTCGCAAGGCGAATGAGTGATTTTGATTTATTGAAAGGATATCTTAGGTTATTGGAAAGAATGATTGCTCTTGCCCCCAGAGGTATGAGACCAATGCTTAGTAATATCGATCTATTAACTAGTAAGCTTACTTTGGGTGGTTTAAGGCGATGGGTATTATATGGCGCTGAAACATTTAATCGTGATTTTAAAGCGCAGACCGCCTATTTTGAATTAAGTAGTGCGGAATCATTGCAGATTATTGAACAAGAGAGGAGAGGCACCTTATTTATTGATAATCAAAGAAAATTGCAGTTCTATCTTAGGGCGTTTTATAACCGTGATTTTTTTCTTCGTCCCACTGCTGGTGACTATGAAACAAAAAAAGGGTTAAAGCCTTATATTGAGTATGGCGTTATGCATATACCTGATGCCTATGATGACTATCAACATGCTTCTGGAAAAATTATTTCAGGTATTGATTGTTACAGGGCTGTCTGCTCTCATGCAGCAGCTCATATTATGGAGACTGAGTCTGCTTTTAAGGGTGATTCATTAAACCCCTTGCAAGTTGCCTGTGTCTCTCTTATTGAAGACTTAAGGGTCGAACTCAATACGATTAAAAAGTTTCCAGGCATGAAGAAAATTTGGATTGCACTTCATCCAGAAGATGACGATCTCAAAGATTTAAATCCATTTATATCTGATTTAGTCGATTTTTCAAGAGCTGCACTTGACTCAAACTATAGCGCTAAACAGCCATTCAATTTGGAGTTTTTAAAGCTATTTAATGAGAAGGTGATAGAGTCTGGTAATTCATCTGAAATGAGTTTTGACCTAGGTATGCAATATTATGAGTTAATCAAATCTGAAACAGATGTCAAAATTAGTGCTTCGGCTCTTGTAGCTGCGCCAATACCATACAGAGATGATAATCGATATATTTGGGATTATGAGGAGCTAGATTGGATTTCTGAAGGAAATGACTATGTTCCTGCAAGTCAAAGGCAGGTTCGACGAAAAGCAAATATTATGGAAATGTATAACGAGCTAGATGTTGAGACAGCTGGCGATGATGCTCAAGAAATATGGACTCTTGAGACTGAGTATTTTCCTGATGAGCTTGATGGTGCTAGTCTTAATGAAATCGAAGGCAAGGAGCCAGTAAGTGAGCCTTTTCACTACAATGAGTGGGACTATCAATTACAGTTGTATCGTCCAAATTGGGCAACTTTATACGAAAGAAGGCTAAGAAAAGGTAACTTTGAGACAGTTAATAAAATTTTGAAAGAGCATAAGCCAATTGCAAATCAACTCAAAAATGCGATTGACCAAATGCAGCCTCAAGGTTTGGTTAAATTAAAGAAGCAACATGAGGGCAGTGAACTTGATATAGATTCATGCGTTTCAGCTCTAGCAGATATAAGGTCTGGCTTAACTCCGTCAGATAGGATTTATGTAAAAAAAGTTCAACATATACGAGATGTTTCAGTAAACCTTCTTATGGACTTATCGGAATCGACAAATGATATGGTTGTTGGCAGTGACAAAACTATCTTAGAGTTGATGAAAGAAGCTACTGCACTCTTATCGTGGGCAATCGATAAGATTGGAGACAAGCTTACAATAGCTGGCTTTGCTTCAGATTCAAGGCATGATGTTCAGTACTATCGGTTTAAGCCGTTTCATTATAGTTTTAATGATGAAGTCAAGGGTAGGCTTGCAGGAATAAAGGGAGGGCTTTCGACTCGAATGGGCGCAGCGATGAGACATGCTGGTGTAGACTTGTTGACTCAGTCTTCAGCCAAAAAAATATTACTGGTTTTGACTGATGGAGAGCCATCAGATATTGACGTTGACGATCCCCAGCACCTTCGTATGGATGCAAAAAAAGCTGTCGAAGAGTTAAGAAGTCATGGAATTATTACTTTTTGTATTAGTTTGGATCCATATGCAGATCAGTATGTATCAAGAATTTTTGGAAAAAATCGTTTTATGGTGATTGATAATCTTCAAAAACTTCCAGAAAGGCTGCCTCAACTATTTATTTCATTAACAAAGTAACCACTCAAATTAAAGATGAAATTAGCCAGCTTCAAGTCTGAAATTAAAAAATTAGATCAAGACTTCCTGCAATCTATTCTTGATGGTTCTGCCTTAATTATGGATAAGGATGAAGCGCTCAATCTTGGAAGCTCTAATGGTGCCTTTGTTATTTTTTGGATTGAGGATGAAGATTTTAGTTCAGTTGAGAAATTGAGAGATTACTTAATGATTGAAGCAGAAGATTTGCTCACAAATTATTATGAGCATAGCCCCTTAAGCAGAGAGTATTTCGAAAAAAAATTCTCAGAATTAATGCTTCAGTACGGTGAAGAATCATTTGCATCGCAACCTGGGGGGATGCCTGAGAAAAGCATTATGGTTACGGATGGTGAACTAACAATTTTGTCTGAGAGTGATTATGTATTTAAGTATGGTCTGTATCTTAAACTTGATGAAAAATTGAACCCTCAAATTTCAGCTGTTAAAGCCAAAAATTGGCTCCAGTCAGGAGCAGCCTATAACGATTACATTGCAGTCAACGTTTTTCGTTTTAGTGCAATTGAATAATTAAAAAGAATCTTGTACAATTACCGCTCCATTAGTGATGGAGCAAATATGAACCAGCATCAAAACTTTTTAAACTCAGTCATCCAACGTTTAGGTATTGGAAGGCCTGGTAAAAAAAGCTTAAATCCAGAGAATTTAATCAGCCTTTGCAATCAGCTTGTTAGTAAAAATGGTGAGGCGACTCTTTTTTCACTCGCAAAGTCGATCCTAGAGGATTTTGACTCGCTTTCAGATGAGCAAAAGAAAACATTTTTCATAGAATTACTCAAACAGTTCAGCGTTGATCGTCCATCATTAAAAACAGCATTAAAGGATCTAGACTATAGCGATGAAGGACAATTAAGAAAGCTTCATAAGTTAATTGAGCCTAAGAGTCAAGAATTATTTAGAAGGCTCAATCAAGCTCCAAATGGAACCTCATCTTTATTAAAAATGAGAGAATCTTTATTAAAAAGTATTAAGGATTCTCCTGAATTAAAGTCCCTAGATTTCGATTTTGTTCATTTATTTAAGTCCTGGTTTAATCGTGGATTTTTAAGATTAGAGCGCATTGACTGGTCAACCAGTGCAAATATTCTTGAAAAAATAATGGAATATGAGGCCGTTCATGATATATCTGATTGGGAAGATCTTCAGAATAGAGTAGCTGCTTCCGATAGGCGTCTTTATGCTTTTTTTCACCCAGCATTGCCGGATGAGCCACTTATTTTTATAGAGGTTGCATTAATGAATGATGTTCCAGATTCAATCATGCCAATTCTGGATTTATCGGTTGTGCCTATTGACCCAAATAGTGCAAATACAGCTGTTTTTTATTCCATCTCTAATTGCCAAATGGCTCTAAAGGGAGTTTCTTTTGGAAGCTTTCTCATAAAGCAAGTGGTTTCTGAAATTCAGAAGGAGTTTAAAGAAATAAAGCAGTTTGTTACCCTGTCTCCGGTCCCAGGACTTAGGAAATGGGCTCATAAGATGAACTCCTCAAAAGATACAGAGCTTTCAGATAGAATCTCCGAAGATATCAGCGATTGCTGCAATAAAGAAGAGATTGATCAGTCGGCTCTATTACGGCTTACCTACCATTATTTGACTCAAATAAAAAATAAGAGTGGTGATGCAATTAATCCAGTTGCGCATTTCCATTTAGGGAATGGAGCATCAATCTATAAAATCCATATAGATGCAAATAGTAATCAAATAGCTATTGACGACTCTTGGGGAGTTATGGTGAATTACCTTTATGATTTAGATCTTGTTGCAAAAAATCATGAGTCATATACCAACAAGGAGCCTATAGCAGTATCACCCAAGCTCACTAAATCCATTCAAAACAAAAAGAAAAAACTCTTGGCTTATTAGATTAGCAAAAAGTAGACAAAAGCAACCAACCCAAATAAAACTATTTGATGCGATAGATATATGATTAATGCATGCTTGCCCATAAACTCAATCATTCTTGAACGATAAGTAAATACTTTTTGATAAAAAGGATTATGCCCAAGAAATATTCCAATAAATACAAAGGATAGCCATGGAAATAATGGGTAGTAATCGACACTACCATTGGGCAAATATGACTCAAAAATATTTGAAAGAAAACTAAGATTGGGTTGATCAAAGATTATGCTAATCAGGATTAATATGGCAATCAAAAGTGAGGTTTTGGGCTGGTTTACAAATGCTAAAGTGATTAAGGATGAAACCCAAATCAAATGAAGAATACCAAAATAAACCCATCCATCAGGAAACATAATGTAGGTCCCAAATGACACCATGAGGGCAGCCATACCAAGATATGATAGACGTCTGAAGAATTTTTTATATTGAATGCCTTTGCTGTGAGCAAAAACTAAGCTAATTCCAACCGCACTCAAAAAGAGAAAAACTATTAAGCAGCGCCAGGCTATACCCAGCCAATGTGTGAATAAAGGAATTTCTGTAAAACCAAAAGTGTTTAGATCATAGATGAAGTGAAATGCAATCATCATAATGATTGCTATGCCTCTCATTAGGTCAAGGGAGGCATCTCTTTGATTAGCCATAAAATATGCTGAAGTTACTCAAATACCTGAGTCACAAAAGCTTTGTCAATTGTAATGATTGAATCATCGAGTAGTTCTAGACATTTTGGCACTGCAAGAAAAACGGCTCCAAGACAAACTGCTATAGCTACAGGCTTTCCTGGAAGGTTAATCATTAAAGTTTTGCCACGAGTCCCAGCAATCTGTCTGGATAGAATTGCAGTTGGAACTGTTCGAAGTGAAACTATTCTCATCTGTTCAGCAAAGCCATCAAAGATTCTCTCACAAACCGCTTCTGTAGCCTCAGGGGTGACATCTCTTGTTGTTGGTCCTGTTCCTCCAGTACTGAGAATAAGGTTGCACCCAAGATTATCACTCATATCAATTAAAGTTTCTTCTATTAGTGACTGTTCATCTTCAATCACTTTCGAAACAATATCATAAGGACAGGTAACAGCATTTGAAATCCACTCCTGCATTGCTGGTCCGCTTATGTCTTCATATACTCCCCTAGCAGCTCTATCTGAAATCGTAAGAAAACCAATCTTAATTTTATTATTTGCCATTTTTATTTTATCCTCCAGTCACTGGTGGGAAGAAGGCTACCTCATCCGCCTCATTGACTATTGTATCTTCAGAAGCTATCTCTTGGTTTACTGCGCATAGTATATTTTTCGGGAAGTGATGTTCCCCGTATTTTTGTATGAGCTCTTTTTTAATCGTTGATATTTTGACTGGTGATTTAAAATCTAAATCTTCATCAGAGGTGTTTAAATTTTCTTTGAGTGAGGCAAAGTAAAGTATTTTCATCCTCCCATCTCCACCATTTGTCGATTACTAATATTATCAACAACGGAGTCAAAAAAATGTTTTTCGGGTTTTTTTGTAATTGCGTTGAGGATTAATTGTTTTACTTCCTGATCTTTTATACCTGACCTGATAGCGTCTCTAAGAGAGACAGAGTCTTTCTGACCAAGGCAGAGAATTAATTCACCTTTAGCGGTTAACCTTACTCGATTGCAGCTACTACAAAAGTTATTAGAAACGGCAGAAATGGTTCCTATGCTAGTGTTTGTACCTTCGATTTTAAGAGCTTTTGCAGGCCCATCAGTTTGCTTAGAGTCTTGAGATTTGAGCCTATCTCCATAAGCTGCATAAACCCGATCTAAAATATCTTTTTCACTCAGATGCCTGTCTACTGACTCTATTCCAGCAAGACCAATGGGCATTGTTTCAATAAATCGAAGGTCTAGACCTCTATTAATTGCAAACTCAATCATTGATTCAATTTCATCATCATTAGTGCCCTTCATGACAACCATATTAAGCTTAATTGGTTTCATCCCAGCTGATATTGCAGCATCAATTCCATTGATAACAGTTTCTAAGTCTCCATCTCTTGTGATTTCTTTAAACCTCTCAGGGATAAGGGAGTCAATAGAAATATTAGCTCTATTGATGCCATGATTTTTTAATTTCAAAGCCATCGCTGGCAAAAGATGGGCATTAGTTGAGAGAGGGATGTCACTTAGCCCAGGGATATCACCGAGCATTCTAGTTAAATCAAGAATGTCTTTTCGAAGAAGTGGCTCTCCACCAGTAAGTCGGACTTTCGTCACTCCTAGCTCAGCAAACAATCGAACAATTCTTGCAATTTCTTCGAAGGTCAGAACCTGTGCTTTTTTAGTGTGAGTTTGGTGATCCTCATCTCTACAGTAATGACAACGATAGTTACAATGATCAGTAACTGAGACCCTCAAGTAAGTAATTTTTCTGTTGAATGGGTCAACTATTTGATTCATGATTCTAAAACCCAGTGGCCTGATTTACCACCTTTTTTTTCTAAAAGTTGAACATTATCAATAGTCATAAAGCGATCAACTGCCTTACACATATCATAAACTGTCAGAGCCGCAATACTTGCAGCAGTTAGTGCTTCCATCTCAACTCCTGTTCTGCCATTCAGCTTTGCAGTAGCAGTGATTTCAATACAGTTTTTTTCACTATTAGGAGTAAGCTCAACATTGACCTTTGTGAGCATTAACGGATGGCAAAGAGGGATAAGCTCTGAGCATTTCTTGGCAGCTTGTATGCCTGCTATCTTGGCCACTGAGAGAACGTCACCTTTTTTATGAGAGCCGGAGACTATGAGGTCTAGAGTTTTGCTCTGCATTACAACTCTAGCACCGGCTTTGGCTTCTCGCATAGTATTTTCTTTGTCCGAAACATCAACCATTTGCGCTTCGCCATTTGAATTGATATGCGTTAATTTGCTCATCTTGTTAGCTCACTTAGTGGGTAGTAATCAAGAATGGTACCACTATCAAATGTAGTATTTTCAGGTATCTCAATAATTCCATCAGCCCAAACTATTGAACTCATGACATCTGAGCCTTGTTTAGGATACAAGCTTGCCATGGGATTCTCAGACGAGTAATCAATTTGAACTCGAGCATATTCTCTTCTAGGTTTAGCACGCTTGCAGTCAAAATTTGTTTTTACTTTAATTGGTACATTTTTGAAATTGCTGTTTCCTTGCATTTTTTTAATATATGGTAGGGCAAAAATACAGTACGTAACGAAGCTAGACACTGGATTTCCTGGAAGACCTATAAAAGGAATATTTCTCACTTGACCATAGGCGAGAGGTTTGCCAGGCTTCATTTTAATTTTCCAAAGGTTGAGTGAGCCAAGTTTTTCAACGGCAGGCTTAACATGATCTTCTTCGCCAACAGAAACTCCACCAGTAGTCATAATCAAATCACAGCCTTTTGACAGCTTTTCAAGTGCACCACAGGTTGAATCAAAATTATCTTTAATGTTGCCAAGATTAAGGACCTCGCAACCAGCGTTTTTTAAAAGAGCGACTAGTGCATATCGATTCGAATTATAAATTTTTCCTGCTGTTAAGGAATTTCCAGGCTCAACCAGTTCATCTCCAGTAAAGAATACTCCAACCTTGAGTCTTTTAAAGACATGAAGCTCTGCGATTCCAACTGATGCAGCAAGAGATATATCTTCTGGTTCAATTTTTTTTCCAGTTTTAAGGATGACATCATTCTTTAAAATGTCATTGCCTGTTGGGCGAATATTTTCATTCAAGTCAATAGATCTTCTAATTGTTATCTCTGAGCCGTCTTCAGAGGCTTGACACTCCTCCTGCATGACAACTGTATTTGCTCCTTTTGGGATGGGCGCTCCCGTGAAAATTCTTGCAGCATTCCCTTTTTTAAGTTCGTTTCCAGTGGAACCAGCAGCAATTCTGTCAACCACACTAAAGGTTTGATTTGTTGAGTTTAGGTTTTTTTCATCAAGCGCAATCGTATAGCCATCCATAGCGCTATTATCAAACCCTGGCACGTTAATTTTAGAGTGAATATCTTCAGAGAGCACTCTTCCAATTGATTCATCTAAAGATGTCGTTTCAGCATGCTTTGAAACCCGAGCTGAATCAATTAAAAATTTGAGCGCATCATCAGCACTCATGAGAGAATCACTGAACATTGGATTGCCAGATTTGATTGATTGATCATTCATGATGTTCTAATTTTTTTTTAGCTATAGAGAGTATTATACAATTGCAAGAAAATTTCCAAATTACAAATAACTTGAAAAAAGGACAGTAATTAATTGAAAAATATTTTAAAACATGAAATTTCATCAGTTATTTTGGCAGGTGGTCAGGGACTAAGAATGAATGGAGTGGACAAGGGTTTGGTAGAATTTCGAGGACTGCCTTTGGTAGCTCATGTTGTAAACGTTATAGAATCAAGAGTGGACAAGGTATATATTAGTGCGAATAGAAGTTTTGATGCTTACGCAACCTATGGAGAGGTCATTTCAGATGATTTATTGGACTTCCAAGGACCCCTTGCTGGAATTTCAAAGGCGTTAAAGGTTTGCTCAACTCAGTATCTCCTTGTTCTTCCATGTGATAGCCCCCTAATTGATTCGGAACTCATCGATGATTTAATAAATAAAATGGAACAAAAAGATGCTGATATTTGTGTAGCGCATGACGGCTCAATCATGCACGCAACGTTCGCTTTGATGAGGTCAAGCCTCAGTAAAAGCCTTGATTATTTTCTTGATGATGGGGGTCGCAAAATGGCTCATTGGTATCGCCAACAGAACATAGAAAGGGTTGATGTATCTAATCGTTTGGAGGTTTTAACTAATCTTAATAGCCTAGAAGATATGGAGTTTTAACCTCGCCAGCGTTTTTTTTGTTCCTCATCACTTTCTCTTTTGCCAACCCATTTTTCTTCCTTATCTGAAACCTCTTTTTTCCAGAATGGGGCATCAGTTTTTAGAAAATCCATGATGTAGTTACATGAATCAAAGGCTGCTTGTCGATGTTTGCTTGAGGTTATGACCAAAACTATTTGATCACCAATGCCCAGAGTCCCAACTCGATGAATAATCGTAATAGAATCAATTTCCCATTTCTTTCTTGCTTTGTCAGCAATTGATGAAAGTGATTTTTCTGTCATCCCTGGATAGTGCTCTAAGCTTAAGGATACTAGAGATTCACCTGTCAAATCGCGAACGGTTCCAATAAAACTAACTACTGCACCTATGCTGGAGCTAGTTGACTTGATTAACTCAACTTCAGTTGTTAGGTCAAAGTCCTCAGTTTGAACAATAATTTTATCCATCATTTAATTTTATCGCTTTTGGGGCCTATTGAATGATCTTTGATTTTTTTTATATAGATTATAATTTTATTGAGAATTTAATAATTAAGCCTAAATGAAAACACTTAAACTTGACGATTTAAAGAGTCTGGATCAGCAAGACCCACTCTCGGAATATCGAGAAGCGTTCTATCTTCCAAAAAATACAATTTATTTTGATGGAAACTCATTGGGCCCTGTCCCAAAAAAAACTCTAAATCATCTCAACAAAACGATTAATGAGGAGTGGGGAAGCGACTTAATCAGTAGTTGGAACAAGGCTAATTGGATTAACTTGCCACAAACATTGGGTAACAAAATTGCCCCACTTCTTGGAGCTAAGGCTGGAGAGGTTATCGTAGTTGATAGCACTTCCATTAATTTATTTAAGGTTCTTACTTCAGCTTTGAGGCTGAATGATAATAGAAAAAAAATTCTAAGTGAATCAACAAATTTTCCATCTGATCTCTACATTCTTGAGGGTGTTAATGGAATTTCAAATAATCAGTATGAGTGTGTACTAATTGAAGATGATGGTAATGACATTGAAAAATACATAGATTCATCCACTGCGGTTGTGATGCTTTCTCATATTAACTATAAAACTGGGCGAATTAGTGATATGAAAAAAATTACTGAATATGCTCACAATAAAGGAGCACTCGTTGTCTGGGATCTAAGTCATAGTGTTGGTGTGATGCCAATGGATTTGCATGATATCGGAGTAGATTTTGCAGTTGGCTGTACCTACAAGCACCTTAATGGGGGGCCAGGAGCGCCGGGATTTTTATATGTTCATAGTGATTTAATTGAGCAAGTAAATCAGCCATTATCAGGCTGGCTTGGGCATAGTGATCCGTTTGCTTTCGATAGTAAATACAAAGCTGCAAATAATATTAATAAATTCATCTGTGGGACGCCACCGATTCTTGCCTATAAAGCGGTTGAGAGTGGACTTGATGTCTTTGATGGTATATCTATGGAACAAGTTCGAGAAAAAAGTATTCATCTCTCTGAGGTATTTATTGAACTGATTAACCAAGAGTGTGGGGAATTTGCGTTCATATTATATTCTCCAAATGATGGCAGTATTAGAGGCAGTCAGATTTCATATATGCACGAAAATGCCTACCCGATTATGCAGTCATTAATCTCAAGAGGTGTTATCGGAGATTATCGTGAGCCCAACATTTTGAGGTTTGGGATTTCACCTCTTTATATGAGGTACGAAGATGTTTGGAATGCAATTATGTGCCTTAAAAAAATTATGCAGTCTAATGAGTGGGACTCATCAAATTTTAAGGTCAGAAATTACGTCACCTAATCGATTGCTTGAATAGTTATACCTGTTTAGAGAGCTTTCCCACAATCGTAATACCTAGAGCAACTGAAGGCCCAATGCCCAGAGCAAATATTACTGTTCCAAGTCCAACAACTTCTCCCAATAGTTTATCTAAATTATTCAAAAGACATATTGAGCCTAAAACGACCACACTAACCTCAATCGCAGTTCGAATAGAATAAATTGGCCTATTGGTGACCTTTTGGAGTCCAATCATCAGGCCGTCCCTAGGGCCTGCTCCAAGATTACAAATTAAATAAAACCCACTCCCAACCCCAATAGTCAATACGCCAATAATTACTTGTAATACTTTAAGTGGATAGTATTCAGGATATGGCAAGAAATAAACTGAAAACTCAATTGTCAGTGCGATAATAAAGGCATTTAATATTGTTCCCATTCCAGGTTTTTGTTTCAATGGTATCCACAACATCAGAACAAAAATACTGATTACAAATGTAGAGAGACCCAAAGACCAGTCAGTAAGGTTTGAAATTCCTTGTGCAAGAACGGTGTAGGGCCCAACACCAGCCCCACTGGTTATCAGAAGGCTCTCTCCCAATCCAAACAAAAATAATCCAAAAACTAGAAAGATGAAGGTTAAGGGTTTTGGTTTTAAGTTAAAAGAGTCGTCAGAGCTCCAGACCACTTTAGGAATTTTTTTGATAGTAAAGGTGTCTGAAATTAGCTTCATTGGTGGGCGTGTAGATTAAAAATTTAGGTTAATAATACAGATGTTTTTATCGTTTCTTTAAGAGAGTATAAATTATAAAATGTTTCGTTTTGGTTTGAGAAATTAGTTATTATCTAAGCTATATCAAACTTGCATAAAAAAACCACTTTAGACTAATGGCGTTATTAATCAAACAATCTGATGTTCAAAGTTTTAGAGAGGCTGGCGTTGTTATTCTTCGTGGAGTTTTCAAAGAGTGGATTGATATATTAGCTAATGGAGCTGATTTTCATCTCAATAACCCAAGTGAGCGATCCTTGGTTCACCAAAATGAAAAATATCAAGGCCAATTTTTAGAGGATTTTTGTAATTGGAGGCGTATTCCTGAATATTCAGATTTTATTTTTAACTCAAATCTAGCATCGATTGCCTCTAATTTAATGGAATCTAAAACTGTGCAGTTTTTTCATGACCACTTTTTTTATAAAGAGGCAAACTCTGGAGTACCTTCGCCGTGGCATCAAGACATCCCATATTATTGCGTTAAGGGTCATCAGACCGTCAGCTTTTGGTTGCCATTAGAGTCAAGACAAAAGAATGTTTCATTGAGATTACTAGCTGGAAGCCACCTTTTAAATAAAGAAATACGTCCCACTAGCTGGTCTAACAATGAGAGCTTTTATGAGGATAGTAATGCATTTATGGATATGCCAGACAGCGATGGATATGAAATAAAAGAATGGGAGACAGAGCCTGGTGATGTCATTGCATTTAATTTCAAGACGATTCATGGCGCTAATGCAAACAAAGACACAAAGATGAGTAGAACCCTATCCTTTAGGTTGCTCGGTGATGATGTTGTTTATAATGAGCGACCAGGCAGAACTTCTCCAAGCTTCTCTGGAATAAATCAGCAAAACGGAGAGCGCTTAAGAGAGGACTGGTTTCCAACTCTGTGGAGCGAATAATATTTATGGATATTGCAAACTTATCATTAGAAATTCTAGCATTCTTATTCTTAGTTGGTGCAATAGCGGGCTTTCTGGATACGCTTGTTGGTGGAGGGGGCTTGCTGGCAGTTCCAGCACTCTTATTGAGTGGCATTCCGCCCATCTATGTTCTTGGAACGAATAAGTTTCAAGGCAGCATGGGTACAGGCATTGCGACCTTTTTATTATTTCGAAAAAAAAAGTTAGAATGGCAAATGGTCAAAAAATTAATGATTGCCTCTTTCATTGGTTCGGTTATAGGCGGCATCATTGTTCAGTTTGTTGACACTGAGATCCTCTCTTTTGTAATACCAGTTATCCTAGTTTTTATAGCGATTTATTTTATTATTTCTCCAAAACCTAAAGTGATGAATTCAAGTCCAAAGTCTAATAAGAGGTTTGAATCCTATGCTGTCCCAGGCGTGGGATTTTATGATGGAATGTTTGGTCCAGGTGCTGGATCTTTTTTTGTGATGACAGGAGTGATGCTTAAAAAACTTGAAATTATCGAAGCTACAATATTGGCAAAGCCACTTAACTTTGCATCCAATATTGCTGGCTTTATAGTTTTTTTTGTATTTGGACACATCGCCTTTATTATAGGTTTGATTATGATGCTGGGACAATTAATAGGGTCATTTGCTGGAACTCATTACTTGCTGAAAGCCAATCCCAAAGTTATTAGAGCTTTAGTTGTTATTTCTTCTTTGTCGATGCTAGCGAAGTATGTCGATTCTCTAATTTGAGGAAAATAATTAAATTCATTTAAAGGCAAGTCTAATCATTATTATTGGGTAATTCAAATTGAGTTTCAAAGTGTTTCCATTCGAAACGCTCAGGGTAATTCCTTCTGTAATTTTCAAAATTAGAAATATCTTTGATTGCTTCATTATCATCCCTGAATGAGTAAATTGAATTTAGTGTGTCATGTAGGTTCTCATCATTGATCAATCTTAATTCTGGATTAATGAGGCTTTCTATTTTGTCATTCATAGGTTTTTTTAAGGACTTACAAAGTTCTTTATAGATCATAAAACTTCCCATAAATTTAGCATCAATTGAGTGACCAGCAATATGAGGGGTGGCCCAGTAGGCTGATTTTTGAAGAGTAGGGTTAATATTGGGTTCATTTTCCCAGCAGTCAATTATGTTTGCTTTTGTAGGAGTTATTTTCCAAATTAATTCGTTAATGATGCCACCTCTTGCAGCATTAATGATTATTGCATCCTTTTTAATATGATTGAAGTTATGACTATTTAAAAGGTTATGGGTAGAATAAATTCCAGAGAAAGTCAAAGGAGTATGAAACGTTACTATATCTGCTCCCAGTGCCTCTTCAAGAGAAACAAAGTGTTCACTTCCTTCTCTAGACTCTCGAGGCGGATCATTGAGTAATGTTTTTATTCCAAGCTGCTTGGCTTTGAGGTCAAGCCTTCTGCCTACGTTACCCACGCCAATGATGCCAAGTGTTCGACCAGATAATTTGAAGTTATAGTCGTGTGATAAATTTGCGATTGCACTGATAACATACTCTGCGACAGCATTTGCATTGCAGCCTTGGGCAGATGAGAGAGTTATAGCATTATCTTCAAGGTAGAGTTGATCTATGTGGTCTAAACCCGCTACAGTAGATCCAACAAACTGAATTTTAGAATTCCTAAGAAGCTCTTCATCAACTCTTGTTCTGGATCTGACTATTAATGCATCACAATCCTGAAGACTTTCATTGCTTATTTGTCTTCCAGGAAGAGTAACTACCTCTCCAAACTCAGAAAAAATTTGATCAAAGCCCCATACTGCATCATCAATCATTAATTTCACAAGGGTAAGCTCCAGTCAATCAATTCCTGGTTGGAAGATTTGAGGTAGTTATTCGTTTTTGAAAAATGTTTACAACCCAAGAAACCTTTATGGGCAGAGAATGGAGAGGGGTGAGCAGCACTAAGAATTAAATGCTTATTACTATCAATTAATTCAGTTTTTTTGTTTGCGTAGGCGCCCCAAAGTAAAAATACTAAATTAGATTTCTTTTCATTTAGCAGTTTTATAACATGATCTGTAAACACTTCCCAGCCCTGGTTCGCGTGAGAAGCAGGAGAGTTCTTTTCAACTGTGAGAACGCTATTTAAAAGTAAAACTCCTTGCTTTGCCCAATTTTCGAGGTGACCATGTCCTGGATTTTTAAAATCAACATCATCTTGATCAAGCTCCTTATAAATATTTCTAAGTGACGGCGGAACAGCTATTCCCTTTGGAACAGAAAAGCTTAACCCTTCTGCCTGACCCTCTCCATGATAAGGGTCTTGTCCAAGAATGACAACCCTGGTAGAGCTAAAACTTGAGTATTCAAAGGCTTTAAACCATGTTCCCCGAGGAGGGAAAATTTCATAATCAACTCTGGAGTTGAGAAATGATAATAAAGAGTCAAAATAATCCTTATTTTTTTCTTCTGTTAAGTAAGGAGCCCAGTCGCCAATATCTTGAGTCATATTATTTTATTGGTAGATTAACTTTTTTGAAGTAATTATAAAATTGCATTTGAAAGCCATAAAATATATTATGTCCTTAAGTGATGTGCAAATTAATTTGCAAGTTTAAATAACATTTATATTATATCAAGGATTGGTAATGACTGATTGGATCAGTAGATGGGAGAGTAACAGAATTGGTTGGCATGCAGAGCAGGTCAACAGGCATCTAGTTCAATATTATGATAGATTTGACTTGTCAGCTGAAGGAACTATCTTTGTTCCTCTATGTGGTAAATCAAATGATATGCGTTTCCTTCTTGAGAAGGATTTAAAAGTCATTGGCGTTGAGATGAGTAATATTGCTATTGAGCAATTTTTTTCAGAAAATCATCTAGATTATATTGTATCCGACGTAGATAAATTTACCCTTTATGAAGGTGCTAGAATTAAGCTCTATTGCGGTGATTTTTTTGATTTAAAGGTAAAACATTTAGAGAATGTTAGGGCTATATACGACCGGGCATCATTGATTGCTTTGAATGAAGACTTAAGACAAAAATATGCCAAACATTTAAGTGATATAATAGAATTTGATGCTAGGATATTGCTCTTAACTTTATTCTACCCTCAGCATCAAAAATCTGGCCCACCTTTTGCAGTAAGCAAAGAAGAGGTTGGTCAATTATTTAATGGTTCATTTGATATTCAAGAATTGCATTGTATTGAAGATATTGAAAATGAGCCGATGTTCCAAAATCTTGGAGTAGATTTTGTTGAAAAAGCAGTGTATTTGCTGCAAAAAGTGAGAATGTGATGGCAAAAAAAATGACGGGCATAGTCGCCCAATTTGGTACTAAAGGATATGGGTTTATTACAGGTGATGATGGAGAGAAATACTTTGTTCATCAAAAAAATGTTTTTAATAAGTCTCGCCTAAGAAGTGACACCAGAGTTAAGTTTAAAGTTGAAACCTCTGAAAAAGGTCTCGTTGCAGTTGACGTTAAATTAGAGAAAATAGTTGAAGAGTCTGCACCACTAACTGACAATGATATTAAAGCAATGTTTGGTGTTTTGCTAGTTTTCCAGATTATTATCGCGTACTTTGTATTTTTTGGATAAATGAAAAAACTACTAGTCTTAGGCTTACTTGTTGCAATTTCAATTTCTGGTTGTCTTTCCACGCCTGCAAGAGAGGTAATAAATATCTGTACCTTGCTTGATGAAAAGGTTAGTTGGTATCGTGCAGCAAAATTGAGCGAAGAAAAATGGAAGGTACCAATGCACTTGCAAATGGCCATTATTCATCAAGAGTCGCGCTTTGCATCAAGAGCTAAACCACCTCGTAATAAGATCTTCGGATTTATACCAGGATCAAGGCCAACAGATTCATACGGTTACACTCAAGCTAAAAAAGCAACATGGGAGTGGTATCAACTTAAAACTGGAAAAAATGATGCACGAAGGGATAACTTTGCTGATGCTATAGATTTTGTTGGATGGTATGCTAACCAATCAAACCTCAGATCCAAGATCAGCAAGTCAGATGCTTATCGTCAATATCTAGCTTATCACGAAGGGCATGGAGGCTACAATAAAAAGAGCTATGAAAAGAAAGATTGGCTTGTCTCTATAGCTAAGAAGGTTGAGAACAAGTCAAATACCTATAAATCTCAGTTATCTCAGTGTAGAGAGCAACTCGATAGCAATAGAATCTGGACGTTGTTCTAATAAATATTTCTTGATTTTCTTTAACTCTTTAAAAGCCTTTCAAAATTTAGCAAGCTTTTGAATTCTTAAATATTAAGCTTCCGAAGATTACTGATTAAAATCGTATTATCAGCTTTGTTGTTGCGTTAATTTTAGATATTCGCTAGATGACTTTATGAGATCTTCATGTTTTCCTTGTTCAATAATTTCTCCATCTTTTAATACAATAATTCTGTCTGCGCTTTTAATGGTGCTAAGGCGATGCGCAATGATAATCGTGGTTCTGTCTTTTTGCATTTTATTGATTGCTGACTGAACAAGTTTTTCAGTTGCAGAGTCTAATGCTGAAGTTGCCTCATCAAGTATTAAAACTGGACTATCTTTTGCGATAGCTCTAGCTATAGAGAGTCTTTGTCTTTGCCCACCTGAGAGAGTGACGCCATCTTCACCAATTTCGGAATCATACTTATTATCAAGTTTATCTATGAACTCTTTAGAATTAGAAATTTCTGCAGCATCTATGATGGTTTTCATAGATAACTCCTTTTTCTTTCCAAATGCAATATTTCCACTAATGGAATCGTTGAAAAGACGTACATTTTGATCTACAAGAGAAAATTGAGATCTATAAGATTCAAGTTCAAAGCTGCTGATATCTTTATTATTTATCAAGATATTGCCATCATTTAGATTATAAAAACGCAATAGAAGATTTACTAAAGTTGTTTTACCACTTCCAGTAGGCCCTACAAGTGCTATTGTTTCACCTTGCTTAATATTTAAATTTATATTTTTTAATGAAGGGCTATTGTCGGTGTATGAAAAATTTACATCTTGAAATGAAATATCTCCTTCAATTTCTCCAAGTAAATCATGACCCAAGTTTTCTTCAGACTTTTCATCAATTAGTCCAAAAACGCTTCTTCCAGCCACAACTGCTTGTTGCAGTGGTTTGTTTATGTTAATCAAAGTTTTTGCCGGCTTTATCAGCATTCCCATTGCAGTGAAGTAGGCTAGAAAATCACCAGCACTCATTATTAATTTGGTTGAAGAGAGGTAAACCACAAGGGCTAAAGAAAGGCCAATAAGAATATTTACAATTGAAGTATTTAAACCCGCTGCTAAATCAACTTTAAACCATTGTTGACGAATTATATTAATAATCTTGTTAAATTTATTGCGCTCACTAGATTGAGCATGGTAAATTTTGATTAAGTCACTTCCAGAAATATTCTCATCCAATATATGTGTAAGTTTCCCCATTGAGTCTTGAACTTTCTTTGAAGCATCTCTTATACGTTTTGTTGAAAGCTTAACGGCAAAATAAACTAATGGAAGAAGAATAACTAAGATAACACTTAGAGATAGGTTTTTATAAAACAAATAGCATGTTAAGATAATTACTGTGATAGAGGATTTAATAAAGTCAAGCCAAATCGTTGAAGCGGCTTCTGAAATCTGTTCTACATCAAAGGTCAGTTTTGAAAGAGTTTGGCCGGTTGTATTTTTGTCAAAATATGCCTTTGGAAGTGAAATAAGCTTTGAAAACATATCCACTCTCAAGTCAAGAATAACTTTATTTGAAATCCATGAACCTGAGCCTAACGCAACTAGTGTTGATAAAGCACTTATAGCAATAGTTCCAAATAGAAGAATTGAATAAAATCTTGCAGTTTTATCCGATCTATCAGACCCAAACAAAGTATCAACTATTTGACCTGTAATTTCTGGAATTGCAGTCTCTAAAGCTGTTGCGAAAACCATCAAAATTGAAGTAATAATAAGCTTTCCTATATGACTCTTAAGATATGGAAAGAGTCTATTTACAAATTGTCTAAAACTCATCATGACTAGTTTGATTGGATGTGCCCATATTCTACACAAATTTGTGTATCATAGCTATTTCAAACTTTGTTAGTTTTACATGACAAAATACATCTTTATCACTGGTGGCGTTGTTTCCTCGTTAGGTAAAGGAATTGCCTCCGCCTCCCTAGCTTCAATTCTTGAAAATCGTGGTCTTAATGTCACCCTACTAAAACTAGACCCTTATATTAATGTTGACCCAGGAACAATGAGTCCATTCCAGCATGGTGAAGTCTTCGTAACCAATGATGGGGCAGAGACTGATCTAGATTTAGGCCACTATGAAAGGTTCGTTCGTACTAAGCTCGGAAAAAAGAATAACTTCACAGCCGGCAGAGTTTATGAGAACGTTATTGAGAGAGAAAGGAGAGGTGATTATCTAGGTGCTACAGTTCAAATTATTCCGCATATTACTGATGAAATAAAAAAATTAATGAAAGAGGGCGCAGAGGAAGCGGATATTGCTCTAGTTGAAATTGGCGGTACAGCGGGCGATATCGAGTCTCTTCCGTTTATGGAGGCAATCAGACAGATGAGTCTTGAGTTGGGCCGAGAAAATGCTGTTTTTATTCATTTGACCCTTCTTCCTTATATTAAGGTGGCTGGTGAGTTAAAAACAAAGCCAACCCAGCACTCAGTTAAAGAGCTAAGAGGGATAGGAATTCAGCCTGACATACTCATTTGCCGATCAGAGCATGAGTTAGAAGATTCTGAGCGTAAAAAAATTGCTTTATTCACAAATGTAGCTGAAGACTCAGTATTCATATCACTTGACAAAGACACTATCTATAAAGTGCCAGAGGACCTTCACAACCAAGGTCTTGACGATGCTGTTGTCTCAAAATTGGGTCTAAAGTGTAAAAAAGCCGATCTTACAGAATGGAAAAATGTAGTTTCCCGGCTTGAGATGCCGAATCATAGCGTAGACATTGCAATGGTTGGAAAATATATGGATTTAACAGAATCCTATAAATCTCTTTCAGAGGCTCTTATTCATGCAGGGGTTCATACTCAAACTAAAGTCAATATTCACTATTTTGACTCAGAGGAGATTGAAAAAAATGGAGCAGAAAGTTTAAGTAATATGAGTGCTGTTCTTGTGCCTGGAGGATTTGGCATCAGAGGCATTGAAGGAAAAATTAAGGCCGTTCAATTTGCACGTGAGAATAATATTCCATATTTAGGAATATGTTTAGGTCTTCAAGTTGCAGTGATTGAGTATGCTCGTCACATGGCAAATATGAAAGGTGCTAATAGTACTGAGTTTGATGAAAATACCAACTATCCAGTAATTGGCCTGATTACAGAGTGGCAAGATGAGAACGGTGACACTCAGACAAGGGATACTGATTCTGATTTGGGAGGCACCATGAGACTTGGGGGCCAAGAGTGTCATTTGGTTAAGGGTAGCCACTCTCAAAAAATTTACGGTTCAAGTAAAGTAACAGAAAGACACAGGCATAGATATGAAGTAAACAATAAACTGATATCACAAATTGAAAGTGCTGGACTCACCGTGTCTGGAAGATCTAATGATGGTTCTCTCGTTGAAATGGTTGAAATAACTGACCATCCTTGGTTTGTAGCCTGTCAGTTTCATCCAGAGTTTACCTCGACACCTAGGGATGGGCATCCACTCTTCGAAAGTTTTATAACTGCTGCTAAGGAAGCACATAATTTAATACTTTCTTAGGTTAATAAATCTCTTGGTTTTATAATCTGAATTATGTCTTTGAAAACAACAGACATTACAGTTTTGGGGGGAGGCGTCATAGGCCGCTCAATCGCATTAAGACTACTTAATGCAGGAAGAGAGGTTGTTTTAATTGACCCCGAGGAGCCTGGCACTGGAACTTCATTTGGTAATGCTGGTACAGTTGCAGAATACGCTGTCCTGCCGGTTGGATCCCCAGACATTATTAGACAGCTACCTTCACTGCTATTCAATAAGAATAGTCCTATAGCAATCAAACGATCGGCAATTCTATCCTTATGCCCTTGGCTACTAAGATTTTTATATCAATCAATGCCCAAGAACGCTGCAAGAAATGCTCAAGCGATTACCTCATTACTGCAAGGTTCAAGAAGTCGATGGGAAGAGTTATCCTCTCAAATTGGAGGTGAATCTCTCTTAAAAATAGATGGCAATATCTATCTTTACCCTAATGAGGAGCTTTTAGGGCATGGAAAAAGAGATATGAATAAAAGGAGGGAGCTTGGCCTGAATGCAGAGATTTTAAATCTTGATGAGCTTAAAAAGCTGGAGCCAAATCTCAATTTATCTCAGGGCGGTGCCTTTTACTTTCCGGATGGCGCCTATATGAGTGACCCTGGAAAAATGGTCAAGCTAATTTTAGATGCATCAATAAATAAGGGTTGTCAGATCATAAATAAAGCTGCATCAAGAATTGAGAGAACTGGTGATGGAATCAAAGTTCATCTTGATAATGAGTCAACGATGATGACTAAACAGTTGGTGGTTGCAGCAGGGGCTTACTCTAAAAAATTTGCTCAACAAGCAGGAGATAAAATTCCACTGGATGCAGAGCGTGGATATCATGTTGAGTACGATATGGATGAGCCTCTCCTCAATAGGCCATGCTGCTATGCTGCAGGAGGTTTTTACATGTCTCCAATGACAGATAGGCTAAGAGTAGTTGGAACTGTTGAGCTTGGCGGCTTGAGTCCTAAAATTTCACAACACCGAATTAAACACCTAGAGAAGGGCGCTGGAATTTTTTTTCCAAAACTTGGCAAGCCAAAAAGGACATGGCTTGGCTTCCGACCCTCAATCCCTGATAGTAGGCCGGTGATTTCCCAGTCAAGCAAAGGAAATGATATCGTTTATGCCTTTGGACATGGCCATATAGGACTCACCTTGGCACCCATTACAGCAGAAATTGTAGAGACAATTTTGACAAAGACTAAAGCTCCAATATCAATATCTGATTTCTCTGCAATCAGGTTTTAGTTTTATTTTCTGAACTACTTCTTTTTTACAAATTTCATGAGGCGCCTTTTCTTTTGAATTTGGCGCGCAGAGAGGACATTTTTTTTATCTTTGAATGGGTTGTCACCGCTCTTGAAGTTGATTTTGATGGGAGTATTAGTAAGTTTGAGAGAAGTGGTAAAGAAATTCATTAAAAAGCGTTCATAGCTCTTAGGCACATTTTGAACGTGATTTCCATGGAACATGAGCGTTGGAGGAAATACATCAGTTTGATTCACAAACTTCAGGCGAAGTCTCCTTCCTGCAACTGGCGGCGGTTGATGCGAGTTATTTGCTTGCTCTAAGATTTTATTTAGAAGTGATGTTGGGTATCTTTTGCCTGCATGCTCATAAGACCTTTTGATAGGCTCAAATAATTTTCCAACACCAGACCCATGAAGCGCTGAAATAAAGTGAATGGAGGCATAACTGACGAAAGAGAGCTTTATATCGAGTTTTCTTTTGACTTCATTTTTTTGATATTCATCTAACCCATCCCATTTATTGACCACTATGAGCAAAGCGCGACCTTTATCAGCTATCATTCCTAGTAGAGTAGCATCCTGTTCAGTTACGCCTTCATGAGCATCCAAAACTAAAATCACAACATGTGAGACCTCTAAGGCGCTGATTGCTTTAATGATGCTAAATTTTTCTATTTTTTCATCAACGCTTCGCTTCCTTCGAATACCTGCAGTATCGATAAGCGTATATTGCCCTCCTTCTCTCTCAAAAGGTATGAATATGCTGTCTCGGGTTGTTCCAGGCAGGTCAACTGACAAAACTCTTTCTTCACCTAAAATGCGATTGATTAGAGTTGATTTGCCTACATTTGGCCTTCCTAATACGGCAACAGCAATCCCGTCAATGTCTTGCTCTTCTGAGTCAGTTGCCTCGGGTATTAGGGGTAATGTTTTTTCAATTAGATCTTGGATGCCTTGGTTGTGTTCAGCTGAAATTAGGGTAGGTTCTCCCAATCCAAGTTCATAAAATTCGGATGCTGCACTCAGATTCAGCCCCTCTGCCTTGTTACAAACCAAGATTATATTTTTTTTGAGCTTTCTGAGCTGACTAGATATATCTAGGTCTAGAGCTGTAACACCATCTTTGTTGCTGACAATAAAATAAATGACATCGGACTCATGAAGTGCACTCAAAACTTGGTTTTGAATACCTGAATCGATCACCGAGTCTTCATTCGTAAGGCCACCCGTATCAACAATAGTGCAGGGACGCTCCTCCTCTAGCTTAATGTTTGCATACTGACGATCACGCGTCAGGCCTTCATAATCCGAAACCAGCGCCTGACGAGAATTGCTGAGACGATTAAACAGCGTCGATTTACCGACGTTAGGCCTTCCGATCAATGAGATGATAGGATAGCTCACAATTGTTAACCTACAATGATTTAATTCAGATCGTCAAGTTTGATCTGAATGAGTTGTGATAAGCTTGAATTATCAGTAATGTTTTCAATTGCAAGAGTGTAACTATTTCTTGCCTCTTCATTATTACCGAGATCCAAATATACATCACCAGCCAGGTTATAAAATAAACCTGAAAACCCGTTAGCATTTTCCATATTCAGAACAGCTAGAGCTTCTTCATGCTGCCCAAGCTCTAAAAAGAGCGAAGCTGTTCGAAGGCTTGCAGTTGATGCAATGACAGAATTCTCTCGACTCATTAAAGGCTCTAAAGCATCCAGTGCGAGTGAGTAGTTTCCAGCATCAAACAAATATTTAGCCATTACTAGAGTTCCTTGGTCCGCATATGAACTGGACGGGTGATCTTTGATTAATTTGTCATAAGCACCTACATTGGCAGAATCTGAGGCATAGCTTAAATATAATGCTCTGGCATTTAAGGCTTGACTATCTTGGTAATCAACATATGCATTCCATCCAAATATCCCTGCAAGTCCAAGAACCGCACCTGCAATTATTTGTTTGCCGTTGGAATCCCACCACTTTTTTAATTTATCAACTTGCTCTTCTTCCGAATCGCTAATTTCTATAAAGTTTTTCATAAAATCTCCTGAAGATGCTGAATGATACCCTCAAGTTCGATTGATTGCTGAACTCCTTGGCCCTTTAAGGGCTTAAAACTCAAAACATTTTTAGCTAACTCTTCCTCTCCAAGTATCATGGCGTAGTCGGCTCCAGACTTGTTAGCTTTTTTCATTTGGCTTTTAAGGTTGCTCATGGTTATATCATTTGTAATAGTAATGTTTGGCATCGCTTCAAGGATTTGTCTTGAGAGCTTCATTGATTCACAATGAGCACTCTCGCCCATAGATAAAAAGTATAAATGAGGCCTATCTGAGATAAGTTCTTTGGATTTATCTTGAATGAGAAGGGCAATTCTCTCAAGACCCATAGCAAAACCAATAGCTGGGGTTGGGTTGCCTCCCATTTTTTCAACTAGGCCGTCATACCTCCCTCCTCCGCATATTGTCCCCTGAGAGCCAAGCTCATCTGATACCCATTCAAAAACAGTTTGATTGTAGTAGTCGAGCCCTCTTACGAGTTTTGGGTTAACCGTATATGGAATGTTAAGATGTTCTAGATAATTTTTTAAGGCTTCAAAGTGTTCTTTTGACTCCTTATCAAGGTGATCAATCATTTTAGGTGCTTCAGAGATTAATGCTTCTAAATCCTTGTTCTTGCTATCCAAAATTCTTAATGGGTTTGTCTTTAGTCTTCTTGAGCTGTCCTCATCAAGCCTATCTTTATTGTCATTAAAGTATCTAGACAAGGTTTCTCGATATTGTGCTCGACTTGCTGTCGACCCAAGAGAGTTAATTTCAAGATGAGCATTGATTTTTAATGATTTCCAAAGGATGTCAGTGATAGAAATGAGTTCAGCATCAATTTTGGCGTCCGACGCTCCAAAAACTTCAGCACCGACCTGGTGAAATTGACGATATCTTCCCTTTTGGGGACGCTCATGCCTAAACATCGGGCCGCTATAAAAAACTTTTTGAATGCCTTCCCTCGGTAAGTTGTGTTCAATCATCATTCTGACCACACCGGCTGTTCCTTCAGGCCTCAGTGTCAAGGAGTCTCCATTGTTGTCCTTCCAGGTATACATTTCTTTTTCAACAATATCTGTAACCTCTCCAATTGCTCTAGAAAAGGTTTCAGTGCTCTCAACGTTTGGAGTTCGACAGTATTTATATCCATAAGAGAGAAGAAGATTATTGATTGTGCTATCTAAAAAACTCCAGATTTGAGAATTTGCAGGTAGAAGATCATTCATACCACGGATAGCTTGAATTTTTTTTGACATCAATAGTCTCTATGTTCAGTTAAACTTATTTTACCAATTATATTTGATGATGAGCCCTCAGCAGCAACCAAGTTTTCACCTCATCTGTTTTTTATTCCACTTGGGACATGACCTGTTGGAACGTATTGTGAGGCAGAGTCACAGTGCTGCTGCTGATCATCAAAAAAAATGTCTGCTGCAAATTGCCTTAAAAACACTCCTTTATCAAGCCCACCCAGAAAGAATGACTCATCAATACGAATACCCCACTCTCTCATCGTATGGATTACTCTTTTGTGTGATGGGGCAGACCTTGCGGTCACTAGGGCTGTCCTTATTGGATTGTCCTCCTCTGGGAAAGTGGACTGAATTTTTTGGAGTGACACCAAGAAAGACTTGAAAGGTCCAGCTTTAAGCTCAATTTTTTCAGACAATACTTCGTTTTCATGAAAAGCCTCTAGTCCTTTCTCCTGGAAAATTCTCTCCGCTTCATCTGAGAAAATAACAGCATCACCATCGAAAGCTATTCTGAGCTGTGAAGGATGACTATTTTTGGATTTTGACTCCACGATGGATGCTGCTGCGTAGCCTGACTGCAGTGCTTTTTGTACATCGTTGTAGTTACTTGATAAGAATAAATCAGCCTCAAAAGCTCCAACGAAAGGATGAGTGCTCTCGCCACGAGTAAAAGCGGCTCTAGAAATATTGAGACCGTAATGCTCTATCGAGTTAAAAATTCTAAGACCAGTATCAGCACTGTTTCTTGACAGTAGAATGACATCGATCGGGGTTTTTTTACTGTTTAGCTTTAGTAATTTTTTTACTAAAGTAAATCCTACTCCGGGTTCTAAGATGACATGCTCATTCTCTTGTTGGTGACTTGCATATGCCTCGATACCCTCCTCTTTAAAAATTTTATGGGAGTGGTCGAGATCAAATAAAGCCCTTGAGGAGATTGCAATGACTAATTTACTGTTCTCTGATTTTATTGTCTTGCTTGCCATTCTGCCCCATTGTACCTATCCAAGCAGTAGTCAAGCCATCTAAGCATGAAGACATTGAGTTCTAATTGGAATGATAAGTCGCTACAGTCATTGATTAATGGATGATAAGAATTAATCCTTGTCTCTTTACAAATTGAAACAACCTCCAAAAGCTTTGCATCAAAATAGATTTTGAATCGAATATCGGGTCTATTAATGACTCCTTGAGACGACTGAATTTTGTGTGTTAGAGTATAAGTGCCAGTATATTTAGATTTTTCGTGACAAATCAGATAGAGGTCATTGGAGGTTTTTTTGATTCCAACTAGATTGTCCTTGACCGATGGAAGTAGGGGGACTAGCCTTGATATTTTTTTAAAATTAAGTTCAAAAACCTCTGATAAACTGGAATAAGTTACTTTTTCTTTGTTGTAAATGAGTTTGGTCTGTATTTGATCATTCATCTTCAATCTAACATTTTAATTTCACGAGCGCGGTTCATATTAAATTCTAACTAAAATACTTGATTAAAAATCACCCTGATCAAAATTTGTCATATTGTTAATGTATGAGGCGTCCATTTGATCATCACTGACACCCTGGAATCTGTCTTCAAAGGCCAAATCCTCAAACCTTGAGTATTGGCCTACAAAGGCGAGTTTAATATTGCCGGTCGCACCATTTCGATGCTTGGCTATTCTTAGATCAGCCTTTCCTATCTCTTCTGGGTTGGTATACGTATCATCATGATATACCTCATCTCGATAAATGAAGCCGATAATATCGGCATCCTGCTCAATCGATCCAGACTCTCTTAAATCAGCCATCTGTGGGATTCTGCCTTTGCCAGTTTTAGCTCTAGATTCAACTCCTCGATTGAGCTGAGAAAGGGCAATAACGGGCACATTGATCTCTTTAGCAAGTGACTTGAGGGATCGAGATATTTCTGAAATTTCTTGAACACGATTTTCTGACTTGCCGTGCACTGTCATGAGTTGAAGATAGTCGACCATGATAAGGCCTAGGTCTGGATATCTTCTTTTAAGCCTTCTACATTTGGCTCTAATTTCTGTTGGTGTGATTGAGGGGGTTTCGTCAATCAAAATTGTGTTTTCTTCAAATGCTCTGACGGCATGGTTGAAACTATTCCAATCAATTTCTGACATGTCACCATCTCGCAATTTGCTGGAGTCGATTCTTCCAAAGGATGAGATCATTCTAATCACTAATTGCTCAGTCGGCATCTCTAAACTAAATACCGCAACAGGAGTTGAATTGTGGATTGCTACATGTTCAACAATATTCATCGAAAGTGCAGTTTTGCCCATACTAGGTCTGCCAGCGATAATAATCAAGTCACCATTTTGAAGTCCTGACGTGAGTTTATCGAACTCAGAAAAGCCAGTTTCTGCACCCTTGTAGCCCTTTAATTCTTGCATCTCATGAACACGATTAACGACATCTTTAATGATGTCTTTGACGTTTGTGATTTCTTGCTTGTTTCGACTCACCTGTTCAGCTATCTCAAATATTTTTCTCTCTGAAAGGTCGAGAAGGTCATTCACCTCAATGTCTTTGGGATTAAAGGCGGTATCAGCAAGTTCTTTACCAATTTTTGTTAGTTGCCTGTAGATTGAGAGCTCGCGAACATGTTTTGCATAAGCCTCAATATTTGATACGCTTGGGGTGTTCTCAGCTATCTGAGCAAGGTAAGCAAAGCCTCCAATCGATTCTTCGTCATGAGACTTTATGACTTGCTCTTTTACTGTAAGAATATCAGCTGGTTTGTCATGCTCTAATAGAGTCACAATTGCATCATAAATGATGCGATGTGAGGTTTGATAAAAGTCATCAGATCCAAGAATATTAACGACACTATCCCAAGAATCATTGTGAAGCAATAACCCGCCAAGAACAGACTGCTCTGAGTCCACTGAGTTAGGTGGTATTTTTGCGTTATCAATATCCATTACTATGAATTAGAAAAATAAAAAGCCCTCGACGAGGGCTTTTTATTTTAACTCAGATAACTGAATTGGATTGGGTTATTCTGTATCAGTAGCAGCAATAACGATAACCTTAACTGGAACTACAACCTCTGCATAAAGAGAAACTGTAATTTCATACTCACCAGTGTTTCTAATGGCTTCAGGCATGTTGATATCTCTTTTTTCAACTTCGAAACCTTGCTCCAAAAGATTTTCAGCAATGTCTGCAGGGCTGACGGATCCATAAAGCTTTCCTTCTTCACCCGCGTTTGCAGAAATTGTGCAGACAACATCTTTCATTGCAGTCTCTTGATTCTGCGCATCTGATAAAGCCGCAGCTTCTTTGGCCTCTAGCTCAGCTCGAAGCGTTTCAAAAACAGCCATGTTAGCTTTGTTTGCAGGTTTAGCTTTTCCTTGAGGGATAAGGTAATTACGAGCATATCCAGACTTAACGTTTGCAATATCACCAAGGTTACCTAGTTTTTCATTTTTTTCTAACAAAATTACTTGCATAGGACCTCCTATTTTTTATGTTTATCAGTGTATGGAATCAGCGCCAAAAATCTGGCTCTCTTGATTGCAGTGGTCAATTGTCTTTGAAACTTTGCAGAAGTTCCAGTAATCCTTGAAGGGGTAATTTTCCCACTATCATCAATATTTTTTAGAAGTATATCCACATCCTTGTAATCAATCTCTTTAAAACCTGCTTTGGTAAAGCGACAAAAGCGATTAATGGGAATTTGGAACTTACGTCTTTTAGTTACTTGTTTTTTAGCCATTACTTCCTCCTATTTCTGATCAGAGCCTTGAACCGAAGCTTTCTCTTTGCCTTGGTCTTTGACTTTTTCTTTGTCAGTTTCCGTGACCATTATTGATGGTTCAGTGATAGCTTCTTTCTTAGAAATGATTAAGTTTCGAAGAATAGCGTCATTGAAACGGAAGTTATAGTTTAATTTGTCGAGTGTTTCTTTATCACACTCGATATTCATCATTAAATAATGAGCTTTATAAATCTTGTTGATTGGGTAGGCTAGGTGTTTACGACCCCAGTCCTCGTCTCTATGAACAATACCACCACCCGAGGTGATCAGTTCTTTATATTTTTCAATCATTGTTGTCACCTGAGAACTTTGATCAGGATGAACAATGAGTGTGACCTCATAATGTCTCATCTACATCTCCTTATGGATTAAAAAAGCTTGCCAACATGTGCCGGTCAAGCAAGGAATTGGGTATTTTATACTAGTTACTCTCCATTTATTAATTAATTACTGTTCTTATCGCATTATGCCCAGCATTAATATAAACTTGAACTTATGATAACTAATCTTGAAATCTGCATAGACAGCTGCTTTGGAATTGATGCGGCTGTTGAGGGAGGTGCTGACCGAATTGAACTCTGCAGTTCATTAAAGTTCGGCGGATTAACCCCATCATTAGATGTTTTAAAACTTGCCTCAGAGTGCGACATTCCATCAAGATCAATGATCAGGCCTAGAAAAGGCAACTTTATTTATTCTTCTGAAGAATTAAAACAAATGCAAGGTGATATCGATATGGTTCGATCTTTCAATATTGAGGGTGTTGTGTTTGGCGCGACATTACCTAATGGTAGTCTTGATCAAGATCTTTTAGAAAAATTAATTTCTAATTCTAATAATTTAAAAAAAACCCTTCATAGAGCTGTAGATACAATGCATAAAACAATTGAATCTGTTCAGGTGGGCATTGAGCTAGGTTTTGATACTATTTTGTCATCAGGAGGAGAGAAGAGCGCTTTTGAGGGATTATCAGTTTTGTCTGACATGAAATTGCTAGCGTCTGGAAAAATTGAAGTGATGCCAGGATCAGGAATCAACTCTATAACTGCTAAAAAAATACTCAATAGCCATCACTTTGATTGGATCCATTCATCCTGCTCTATTCAAAAAAATGCTGATAGATATACTGATGTTGAGTCTATAAAGAGTCTTAAAAATGCGATTAGTTAGCAAAAGGTACTTAAAGAGTTTAGCCATTCTTTTATTACTCCTTTTGACTTTTTATATTTTTCAATTAAATAGCAAAGTTAAGGCTGAATTTTCAAATCCACTAAAGCCTCTAAAAAATGTTACTCAGATTCAGTATTCGCTTGACAATTATCCAAAAGATTTAATTAATATGTTGCTTCTGGTTGAGGATCAATCTTTTTACTCACATTATGGCGTCGACTTTAAAGAGATCGCTAGAGTTCTCTATGGTTATTTGTTTGAGGATAAAGCATTAAGAGGAGCCAGTACCATCTCTCAGCAGCTGATTAAAAACTCTTTATTATCAAGAGAAAAAACCTTATCCAGAAAATCAGAAGAAGCCCTGATGGCAATTCTTTTGGAGGTGTCTTTTGAGAAAGATTTAATTCTTGAGAGGTATATGAATACGGTATATTTAGCTCAAAAAGGGGATGAAGCTTTCCATGGCTTTGCAAGTGGAAGTCTTTTTTACTTTAATAAAAATGTTGAAGATTTGAGTTTAGAGGAAATGGCAACCCTTGTTGCTTTATTGAAAGGACCTTCATACTATAACCCGGATAACTTTCCTGAGAGACTTAATAAACGCATCAACATGATTTTGTCGATGAATAATAAATACAAGAGAATTATAAATTGAATATATTAGCGATAGATACATGCACAGAAATAGCATCCGTCACATTGTCAAATTCTGGAGATACTTTTAGTAGAGAGTTGTCTGGTATTGATAAAACCTCTGGACATATTTTAAAGCTTTGTGATGAGGTGTTTGAAGAGTCACAATTGCAACTCAGAGAGGTTGATTTAATTTCATATTCTCAGGGTCCTGGCTCATTTACTGGGGTTAGAATGTGTATTGGCGTAGTTCAAGGATTATCTTTGTCAATGGAGATTCCTACCATGGGTTTTACAACATTAGAACTGGTTGGGTTTGGCGCGTCACAAATTCTAAAATCAAACAAAATAGCTATTGCATTAGATGCCAGAATGGGCGAGGTTTATTGGGCAACTTTTGTTGATGGGTTGGTAGGTAATATGAAAATATGTTGCCCTGAAGAAGCTGATCATTTAGATCCTAGTTTTGTTGGGGTTGGAAGTGGCTGGAGAGCGTACAGTGAAAAATTAAAACTCGCATCGAATATTACTGATATTGATCTAACAATCAAACCAGAATCGTCAGTACTAATAGAATTATCACTTAGGGCAATGAATACTGGTCTAAAGGGAACTTTGGAACTTCCAAAGCCTATCTATTTACGAAACAATGTGGCCAAAAAATCATTAAAATAAGTCCTTTTTTGTAACTGCATATATTTATGTGGAAATGGATTCAAAGGCAGGCCTCCCCAAAGGTTTTTTATCAGACTTGCAATAGACTAGTTCCTTGGTTTTTTTGGCCTTTTATAACTTTACTAATAGTTGGTTTATATTGGTCTCTAGTTATCTCGCCTGCGGATTACCAACAGGGTGATGGCTATAGAATAATTTTTATTCATGTTCCAAGCGCCATACTTTCAATGATGGTTTATGCTGTGATGGCGATTGCTGGCAGTATTGGACTTATTTGGCAGATTAAGATGGCTGAGGTAGTTGCAAAAGTTTCAGCGCCAATTGGAGCTGGATTTACAGTTATTGCTTTGGCGACTGGTGCAATATGGGGCAAACCTATGTGGGGCGCATGGTGGGTGTGGGATGCAAGGCTGACCTCGGAACTTGTTTTGCTATTTTTATACTTGGCCTATATGTCCTTGAACAGTGCATTTGATAATCCTAGAACAGCGGCTAAATCAAGCTCAATTCTTGCTATCGTTGGCCTCATTAATCTGCCCATAATTCATTATTCTGTGAAATGGTGGAATACACTTCACCAAGGTTATTCTGTTGGTACTGGTGGCATCAAAGATCCTAATATGCAGATTGCATTAGCCCTTATGTTTGTGGCATCAATTTTACTTTATGCGCTATTGGTCTCAATCAAGGCAAGAACCGAGGTGCTCATTCGTGAGCAAAACTCTCGATGGGTTGAAGAGGAAGTAAGGAGTTTAATGTCATGACTATGGTAGAGTTTTTTTCTTTTCTTCCCTATGGTAAATATGCATTCTATGTATGGCTTGCTTATGGCGTTTCTGCATTAACAATCATTACTCTTTTTGCTACTGCAAGGCGTAATCACTTAAATACTTTATCGTCTCTATCAAATAAATATTCAAGAATTAAATGACAAAAAGACATAATCGAATGATGCTAGTTGGGCTTCTTGTGTCTGGAGTTTTTTTGGCTGGATATTTAGGAATCAAAGCTTTTAGTGAAAACTTATTATATTTCTATACACCCTCAGATATTATGACTGGAAAAGCCCCTAAAGATAAAAGTTTTAGAGTTGGAGGTCTAGTTGAGGATGGGAGTGTAGAGAGGGATGGGATGCTCGTCAAATTTTCTGTAACTGATAACTTAGAAACAATTGAGGTCTCTTATGAGGGCATATTGCCTGATCTTTTTAGAGAAGGGCAAGGTGTTGTTGCTTCAGGTTCACTTATCAATAAATGCGTCAGGTGGACCTGTATTAATACCTTTAATGCAACTCAAGTTCTAGCAAAGCATGATGAGAACTACATGCCACCTGAGGTTGCAGCAGCACTCGAATCCTTAGAGGCAAAAGAATGAACAAGATAGTGCCTCTATTAGTTTTTTTGGTGATTGGTATTTTTTTATTTTTAAGTTTAAATTCTAACCCAAATAAGCTCCCTTCACCCCTAGTTGGTAAGATTGTTCCAGAAATTGAAGGTGCTGATTTTTATACCAATGAAGCTGTTAAATTAAATAATCTTACTGGCGGTCAGCTTTCACTTATTAACGTATGGGCTTCATGGTGCATAACCTGTAGAAAAGAGCATCAGATGATTATGAATATTGCAAAAAATAACGATCTGAAGCTGATTGGGATTAATTACAAAGACACTAGAAATGAGGGTGAGAATTATCTTAAGGTTATGGGAAATCCTTTCGATGAGATAATTTTTGATCCGAAAGGCCAAGTTGGAATGGAGCTTGGAGTTTATGCAACGCCAGAAACGTTTCTGATTAATAGAGAGGGCTTAATCATTCATAAGCATATTGGTGAGATTACTGAGAAAGATTGGATTGAAAATTTTTTGCCTCACTTAGATGCAACTGAAAGCTAATTTTTTAATAGATTTTAGGCATTAATTTTTTCATTAAATTCCTTTAATGTGCATTGACATAGGGGTTTATAAATGGATAATCAGATTTGATACTAAGAATTAATTCTTCTAGTTTCCAAATAAATTCTTTTTAAATTTAAGGAGTTAATATAATGAATAAATCAGATTTAGTTTCAGCAATTGCTGATAACTCAGGTCTCTCTAAAGCAGATGCTGCTCGCGCTTTAGAAGCAACAACTAGTGCTATCTCTGGTGCACTAGCAAGTGGCAACTCAGTAGCCATTTCAGGTTTTGGTAGTTTTTTGGTTAGAGCACGTGCTGCGCGCACCGGTCGCAACCCTCAAACAGGTGCTGCTATTCAAATTTCAGCATCAAATGTACCTGCTTTTAAGGCAGGAAAATTATTAAAGGAATCTGTTAACTAAATAGATTTTTTGTTAGTATAATATGCCCGATTCCTGATTAGATTCGGGCATTTTTTTGGGGCGCTTAGCTCAGTTGGGAGAGCATCGCCCTTACAAGGCGAGGGTCACAAGTTCAAGTCTTGTAGCGCCCACCAAGAAAACGGAGCGGTAGTTCAGCTGGTTAGAATACCTGCCTGTCACGCAGGGGGTCGCGGGTTCGAATCCCGTCCGCTCCGCCATTAATTCTTAATTGTAAAAAATAAAGTGTTGAAGTACAATGGCACTTTATTTTTTGCCGTACTTATTCATGAAAAAAAACCCAATTAGCTCTACAGTTGATTTTGAGAAAGATGGGGTTCAGCATGGTTATCTAAAACTACCTCATTCTCATGATGCTTCTGCCTGGGGTTCAATCGTTATTCCAATTACAGTTGCTAAAAATGGCAAAGGTCCAACAATTCTTCTAACAGGGGCAAACCATGGCGATGAGTATGAAGGGCCAATTGCATTGTTTGATTTAGCTAACCAGATAAAAGCAGATGAATTATCTGGCAGGGTAATCATTATTCCAGGAATGAATTATCCAGCTTTTAAGGCCGGTAAGAGAACATCGCCAATTGATGGTGGAAATATGAATCGAGTTTTTCCTGGCAATCCAGAGGGAACTTTTACTGAAAAAATTGCGGATTATTTCAACCAAACACTGCTGCCAATGGCTGATTTTGTCGTAGACTTTCATTCAGGTGGTAAGACGTTAGATTTCTTGCCATTTTGCTGTGCACATGTTTTGGATGATAAAGAGCAACAAGAAAAATGCATTGCAGCTATGAAGGCATTTAATGCACCTCATTCGGTGATGCTTTTAGAAATTGATGCGGTCAATATGTATGACACAGCTGCTGAAAATATGGGAAAAGTTTTTATCAGTACTGAGCTAGGTGGTGGAGGATCAACAACTGCTTATACAGTCGAGATAGCTAAAAAAGGTATCAGAAACATTCTTCGTCACGCTGGGATAACAGAGGGCGATTTGGAAGTTGATGAAACACTCAATCTTGATATGCCCGATGATAACTGTTATATTTTTAGCGAGTCAACAGGGCTGGTTGAACACTGCGTAGATCTTGGAGATGAGGTTAAGTCTGGACAGCTGATTGCTAAAGTCCATAATATAGAACGGACAGGCTCTTATCCAGATGAATATCATGCAAAGATTGATGGGATATTTACAGGTAAACACTTCCCAGGCCTTGTTGTTAATGGTGATTTCTTGGGCGTCATTGCAGTTCCAGTCTAAATTAAGGAGATTCCATGAACCCATTATTTGCATCAGATAACGTCACTAGCGCATGCCCAGAGGTTATGGATGCGCTGATTGAAGCGAACTCAGGAATTGCAGGATCTTACGGTGATGATGAATGGTCGTCAATATTAAAAACTACATTAACTAAAGTCTTTGAAACTGAAGTCGAGGTCTATTTGGCAGTTACAGGGACTGCATCTAATGCGCTAGCCCTCTCAGCACTAACGCCAGTCTTCGGAAAAATATACTGTCATGAGCTTTCTCATATAAATACGGATGAATGCGGTGCACCAGAGTTATTTACTGGTGGCGCTAAACTCAATCCTATGAGAAGTAGTAATGGAAGAATCAGTGCCAGTGAGCTGGATCAGATTGTGAGAGGGTCTGGAAATGTTCATGTCACCCAACCTTCAGTTGTCAGTATTACGCAGTCTTGTGAAACAGGAACAGTTTACCTATTAGAAGAAATTCAAGAAATATCAAAAATTGCTCATAAACACAAAATGAGTGTTCATATGGATGGAGCTCGTTTTGCTAATGCACTCGTATCTCTTAATGTTAGCCCAGCAGAGATGACCTGGAAGTCAGGCGTTGATGTCCTCACTTTAGGCGGCACAAAAAATGGCTGCCTTGCTGCAGAAGCAATTATATTTTTTAAACCTGAAATGGTTGGTAACTTCCCTTTCCTTCATAAGAGGTCTGGACAACTGCTATCTAAAATGCGTTTTATCTCCTCTCAGCTTAATGCTTATGTTTCAGATAATGTTTGGATTAAAAATGCCAGGCATTCAAATGCAATGGCCAAGATATTAAGTGAGGGTTTAAATCATTTTTCTAATATTGATCTAGCCTATCCTACTCAATCAAACGAGGTTTTTGTGCATCTACCTAGAGACGTTATAGATTATTTGAATAACTCTGGATATGATGTCAATGAAGAAGAGCTCGATGGAAAAGCTGTTAGGTTTGTAACTGCTTGGGATACAAAGTTGGATGATATTGAAAATCTTTTAGAAAAACTAGCTCAAAAATATCAATAAAATTTCAGGTATAAAACTTATTAAGATAGGTCACATAGCCTTGTATAATGCTTTTCAAAAGCTATTAGTGAGATTTAGTTTTATTAAATTCTTAGTGTAGCAATAACTTTAACAATATTGGTAAAAAATTATTATGTTAGGTGCAATTAGAAACAAATCAAAAGGCTGGGTTGCCTATCTTATCGTTGGTTTAATTACAGTTCCTTTTGCCTTATTTGGCATCCAGGATTATGCCAGTCGCTCTGCAAACACTTCGATAGCTAAAGTTGATGGAGAGGATATTGATATAAATACTTATTATCAAGAATTAAATTCTCAGCAGCGTAACCTTCAGCAACAACTTGGCGCAGCTTACACCCAAGAAATTGATAACACCTTAAAGCAAACTTTGCTAGATTCTTTAATTAATGAAAAGCTCATTGAGAATTATGCTAATTCATTGGACATTGTTACGCTTGATGATGAAGTTAAGTCAGTGATTGAAATGAACCAAGCTTTTTTAGTGGATGGAGTGTTTTCACAAGATCGTTATACTCAACTTCTAAGGTTGAATAGTTATTCACCTGCCGGATATGAAATTGCTCAATCTAAAGCGCTCAATCGTGAACAAATAAAGAGAAATTTGAGTGGTTCAGCCTTTATGTCATCGACTCAAACTGAGCAACTGAATGACCTTGCTGCTCAGCAAAGAGAGGTTTCATATATCGCTTTAAATACTGAAAACTATTTGGATCAAGTAAGCGTCTCTCAAAGTCAAATCTCTGACTACTTTAATGATAATAGATCAAGCTTCATTGAAGGCAGAAAAGTCAAAGTAGATTTTGTTGAGCTGACATTAGACTCTATGGAAGAGCCTGAAAGCCCAACTGGCGATGATTTAAAAAGCCTTTATGATGAAAATGCTGAGCTCTTTACCAATCTAGAAAAAAGAAGGGCGCAGCATATTCTTCTTAATAATGAAGACTTAGCTAACGATCTTTTAGATCAGATTAATCAGGGTGCAGATTTTGCTGAACTTGCGAGAGCAAATTCAGAGGATACCTCCTCAAATGAAGAGGGCGGTGATCTTGGCTTTTTTGAAAGAGAGCTAATGGGCGCAGAGTTTGATGAAGCCGCCTTTGCAATGAATATTGGAGATGTCAGTGAAGTTGTTGCAACAGATTATGGATACTTTCATATCATTAAGCTGACTGATATTGAGCCTGAAACTATGCAATCTTTTGAAGAGGTTGAAGATCAGCTTGTCTCTCTTTATATTAAAAATGCTAAGGAAAAATTGTTATTTGGAACTCTAGAAGAGTTCATGAATTTGTCCTATGAGGAGTCACTCGATATGGTTGCAGATCAATTTGGATTAGAGCTTCAAACGAGTGACTATTTTTCTGAGAGAGATACTCAGTACGATCCTAAATTTGTTGCCAATGCATTTAGTAGTGCTGTGATTGATGAGGGTGAGAATTCTGAGGTCATGGAAATGAGCCCAGAAAAATTTGTAGTTTTAGCGCTCTCTGATTTACAGTCTGAGCGAGAGAGAGAACTGAATGAAGTAGAGAGTCAAATTGAGTCTACTTTAAAGTCAGCTGCAGCTAAAGAGGTTATTGATAATATAGCTGAAAATATTGCCTCAGCTCTATCGAGTGGTGATGAGCAATCCGCTATTCAACTTATTGCTGAGAATAATTTAGAGTGGGTTAGTGAGGGTTGGATCTCAAGGGCAAGTGAGCTGCCTTTTGGTTTAAGCTCGTTGGCTTTCACTCTTGCTAAGCCTGAAGAGGGCAGACATACTTACAGCGCTGAAAGCGCTAATAGACTAACTTCTTTGGTGATTGATTTAGCTGGAGTCAGAGTTCCTGAGGGAGATTCAGATACTGGCATCTCAGCGCTTTATTTAAGTCAAGAAAATAACGAAATGTTTATCTCACTTATTAAACAATTAAGAGAGAATGCAGAAATAAAAGTTTTTACTGATCTGCTTTAAAAAGAATTAAATAATTTTTACCCACTGCTGGGTAAATTTATTTACAAAGAGGTTCGTATTTTTTCTAGTTTACTAGGCGAAGTGCAAACTTTTTTTTGGCACAAAATAGCCAAAACACTTATCCATCGACGGATTATCAGAGCGAACATAGTTGTTCATTTTTGTAGGTCTAATTTTGACTGATTGAACTGTGACTAATATTCAAGGAGAATAACTATGAACTCTTATTTTTTAATTACTGCAGCTTTATTCCCTGCCATGCCATTAATGATGATTAATTTTGGTAATAGATATACAACCTTGGCGGCTCTAATTAGAAAGATACATGATGAGCTTATGGATGCTGATTGGAAGCAAGAGCAGTCTCAGTCTGCATCCAGATACCTCAAGCAGATTGATATTTTACGAAAACGTCTAAGATTAAATCGTTTTATATCTACACTAGCTGGATTGGGCTTTATGACAAATCTAACCGCATTATTTATCTCTGTCAATGGAGCAAGTCCATTTCAGTTTGTTATAGTCTTTAGTACTGGGATTATTTTGTTTGGCTTAGCAATCGGTTTGTTTATTTTTGAAATACAGCTTGCTACAAAGGCATTAGACACACACATTGAAGATCTTGAAGAAATAAAATTACTTCAAAGTAATTAGATTAAATCTAGAAAATTAAAGAGTTAGTGTAAGTAAGGCTATTTTAAGATTAGTCTCTCGGCTTGACCATGCTCTTTATTTCAAGAACATTGTAGTTAGGATCCTCAACAAAAAATGTCTCTTGCTGGTAATCCGAGTCCTCAAACCTAATGTAAGGCTCATCTACAAAGCCTACAGTTGAGGCAACACTTGACTTAACTCTTTGATACTCATCTATCGGTAAATGTATCCCCAGGTGAGGAACAATCACATCACCCATATCAACGCTATGCCTGTGCCTTTCAAGACTATCACTTTCTCGAGGTTTTGATTGATGAAGGGTAAGCTCATTTCCCCAAAAATCAACATCTTGCCACTTGCCTTCCTCAGCCATATCAAGCTCACAGCCTAATACATCCGTATAAAATTTAATTGTTTTGCTTAGTTCTCCAGCCTCAATAGCTAAATGAAATCGATTGCTCATATTTACCTCTAAAATAGAAAATAATCTCTAAAATCAGATGATAAGTATACTAATAATCTTCAATTTATCAATATAAAAGAATTATTTTTTTTCTAAAGATCAGGGCCTTTTTCATAAAAGTTATATCCTGCATCGACATACGTGACTTCGCCAGTCACTCCTGATGCCAAATCAGAGCATAAAAAGGCAGCGACATTGCCGACTTCTTCAATGCTGACATTGCGCTTCAGTGCAGAGCTTTCTGCAGCATGATCGAGTAGTTTTCCAAAGCCTTTAATGCCGCTTGCAGCTAGAGTTTTAATAGCACCTGCTGATACAGCATTCACACGAATCCCTTTTTCAGAACCCATAGCCGCCGCCATATAGCGAACATTAGCCTCAAGCGAGGCCTTAGCAATACCCATGACGTTGTAATTAGGGATTGCTCTCAGTGCACCAAGGTAGCTTAGCGTTAATAACGCACCATTTTCATTGAGCATTGGCATCGCTGCTTGTGCAAGCGCGGTAAAACTGTAAGAGCTAATTTCATGAGCCTTCAAGAAGCCTTCACGCGTTGTTACCTCAAGATAATTGCCATCTAGTTCTGATCTTTCTGCAAAGGCAACCGAGTGAATCAATATGTCAAAGCTGTCCCAAGATTTTTTCAGCTCAGCAAAGGTTTCCTGAATTTGTTCATCACTCGATACGTCACACGGAATGACAATAGACGAGTTACAAATCTCAGCGCATTTTTCAACACGACCCTTAAGTTTTTCAGTTTGATAGGTAAAGGCAACCTCGCAACCATTTGCTGCCATGGATTCAGCTATCCCCCAAGCAATTGAGCGATTTGATGCAACGCCAACAATGAGTGCTTTTTTACCCGTTAAAAAACCCATGAAACCTCCACAATATTTATAATAGAATCAGAGATTAATTATAAACACATTGACTCAATAGTTGCTCTTTACTTAGCATTTGAGCCTAAGTCGTTGAATGTTAATCTAAAGCACTAAATTTAAACTATTGAATCGAATTATCTATGAAGCATAAAGGTTACTTCCTGTTATTTATAGTTTTGGTTTTATCAGACCAATTCACTAAGCAAATCTTTATGAAGTCCTTTGAACTGGGCCAGTCAATGGTTATAAATCCATATCTAAGTTGGACCTATCTTCATAACACAGGTGCAGCCTTCAGTATTTTGTCTGATAGCGGGTTGATTGGAAAATATTTTCTCTTAGGGGTATCAATTTTGGTTTCGCTTTGGCTTATCTCGTGGGCTCAGAAAACACCAGCAATCTATAAGCAGAAATTATTTGGACAGTTTTTTCTACTCTCTGGCGCAGTTGGAAATTTAATTGATAGAGCGCTATACGGATACGTCATTGATTTTATTGATCTGCATGTGAATAGTTTCTATTGGCCTGTCTTCAATTTGGCCGATAGTTTTATTTTTATCGGTGTTGCTCTTATTATATTTGAGAGAAAATCATCGACTCAATAGAATTCGAGTGGTTTTATGAAAGTCCATAAATGGTAGAATATTGATTAAACGATTGAACGATGAAATTGATGAGAAAAACTCTACTATTACCTCTAATGTTATTGCTCAGTATTTCAGTAAATGCTGAACTTCATAAGATGTCTGATTCTGGAGAAACTCTTCCTTTAGAGAGTGAGAGCTGGTCATGCGTATTGGATGACGAAACATCACTCGTATGGGAGGTTAAAAGTGAAAAGAAAGGTATTCAGTATGCATTGAATACTTACACCTGGTTTGATGGTGAAAGCGGAAGGGATAACGGAACCTTCACTAAAAACTGTTACTGGGGAAAGAACTGTAATACCGAGTCATTCATCAAAGATATAAATAAGGCAGAGCTTTGTGGCTATTCAGATTGGAGATTACCAACAAGGGACGAGCTTAACTCAATTGTTGACTATTACGGCGAGAGTGATTTACTGATTGATGCAGATTTTTTCCCAAATACCCAGATGGACAGCTACTGGACCTCAGTGTCTGTTAAGTCTAATCCTAAAATGGCTTTTGAGACCCCATTCTTTTATGGTGGATCAATGGCTCGTGACAAGACTATTGACACATTTGTAAGACTTGTAAGAAGTGCTGACTAGAGAGATAGATCAATCACTGTATGAGTCTTATTCTGACGATATACCTCTTTTTCTGAAAAGAATCTACGCTGCAAGAGGGGTTTCTGAGTCTCAGCTCTCGATGGCCCTTCCAGGACTCCTCAAACCGAACTTTGATCAGCTCAATATTGCTCTCGAGCTTCTTGAACAATGCCTTATAGGAGATAAGCATATCCTGATTGTTGGAGACTTTGATGCTGACGGAGCAACCGCAAGCGCTGTAGCCATTAAAGCGCTAAGAATCATGGGCGCAAAACACGTTGATTTTTTAGTTCCAAATCGTTTCAAGCATGGCTATGGCCTGAGTCCTGAAATTGTAAAAGAAGCAAAGGAGGAGAAAGAGCCAGACCTCATTATTACAGTTGATAATGGCATTTCGAGTAATGAAGGTACTGAACTTGCAAGATCGCTTGATATTGATGTGATAATCACAGATCACCATCTTCCGCCAAATAAGCTCCCAAACGCTAACGCAATTATTAACCCTAATCTAAGAGGCTGTGATTTTCCATCTAAGAATTTAGCAGGGGTTGGTGTTAGTTTTTATTTGTTCTCATCTCTTAAGACTCATCTAACAAAGCAGGGTTACTTTGAGAAAAATAACATTCAAAACCCTGATCTACGTGTACTTCTGGATCTTGTGGCACTTGGAACGGTTGCAGACGTTGTAAAACTCGATCAGAATAATAGAATTCTTGTCAATGAAGGAATTAAGAGGATTCGGCAAAAGAACTGTTCAAAAGGAATCCTAGCGATTCTTGAGTTGACCAAGCGTCCTATCGAATCATTACAGGCTTCAGACCTTGGTTTTACAGTGGCGCCTAGAATTAATGCGGCAGGGAGGCTTAGTGATATTTCTCAGGGGATTCGCTGCCTTCTCTCAGAAGATATGAATGATGCTAGAAGATATGCTCAAACGCTTGAAGAGTTCAATATCAAAAGGCGCAAAGAGCAAACTAGAATGCAAGATGAGGCGCTCGCTATTGTTGAGAATCAAGCCATCGATGAGAGTGAGTTCGCAATCATTCTATACGATGAGTCCTGGCATGAAGGTGTTGTAGGTATTGTTGCTGGAAAGCTTAAAGAAACCTATCAGTGTCCATCAGCAGTCTTTGCTAAAGCTGACGATGTCCTGAAGGGCTCTATTCGCTCTATTCCTGATGTTCATATTAAAGACCTGCTTGACCTGGTCGATCGAGATAATCCAGAACTCATTGTGAAGTTTGGAGGGCATGCGATGGCTGCAGGTCTCACTATTAAACCTCAAAACTTTGAAAAGTTTAAAGATTCGTTTACTCAGGCAATAACAAAGCATTTGAAAGGCAAAAAACCCATCATTGAGCTATTAACTGATGGCCAACTTCACTCGTCAGAAATAACATTTAAGAATGCAGATCTATTGCGTCAAGCTTCTCCCTGGGGTCAAGGGTTCGAAGAGCCTATCTTTTATGGCGACTTTGAGCTAGTAGAGCAAAGAGTTGTTGGTGAAAAGCATCTGAAATGTAATTTAAAACTTCAAGGTACTAATTCAGTTCTAGAGGGAATCGCTTTTTTTCAAGAAAAGCTTAAATCCAAAAATGTTAAAGTAGCATACAAATTGAAAGTTAACTCTTTTAGAGGAAATGAAACCTTGCAGCTAATGATTGAGTCAATTGAAAGTTCTTGATGTTGTTGTTTAGATTTTTTTGCAGTTTCTAACATACATTACACCTCCAGCCCAATCCTCGACATCAATAAATAGTTTGGCACTAGTATTGGTTAAATTATTTAAATTGATTGGAGTAGATCTTTTATGTTTGGTTAGAATTGGATACATTGGATTTATTGGAACTTCTCCATTATCAACATGAAGATTAAAATATGCCATTTTGCCAACAAAGTGACCATCGCTAGTCAGTCTTAAATTTACCTGGTCAATTAAATAACTTGGATCTGAAGACAAACCACCCATTCTCCATTTGGCAGTATTTCCAAATTCAACATTTGAGCCTCTAATATTAATATTACCTTGAGCAATATTCCATGGCTCTTCTTTACCTTCTTTTATATTTTCATAAACTATCCTCGACATTCGAAAGCGACACTGAAAGTCATCCTCGTTTTTGGTCAGTTTATATTCACTAAAATCAAAATCAGTTTTAGAGACAACTAAATTAAGAAGTTCATCTAAGACTTCTGGAGCAAAGCTGACTTCATAGATTTTGATTTCTGAATTATTGCTTTCAGATGTAGAATTATTTGATGAGGTATTCTCATTGCCAATAGCATCATTAGAATTACCTTGATTGCAAGTAAAAATATAGTATGTGCCATCTTCAGAAACAGATTTGATGGGTTCGCTTCCATCTGGACATGAGGATGCATAGCTCATTGAAGACATAATAAGCAACGCAATAATAATAGAGATTTTTTTCATAATATATTTGGAATGAATTATCTATTGGATACTATGAAAAAATAAAGTCGTAGACTCGAGGTAATTTTGGAGTAAAGAATACTTTGTCTGCGATTAAATCGTGATCAAGTCCGAGAGCATTTTCTATACATGCTGCGCATACAGAGCGATAATCTATAGTGGATACAAGATCTCTACTTTCAAATAGATCTCTCTCTGATAATCCTGGCCATTTTGAAATTACTCTGCTTTTGGTTATTGCACCACCAGCTAGAAGTGCGGCTGAGCCCCAGCCATGATCTGTGCCCCATGTTCCATTCTCTTTAACTGTTCTTCCAAATTCAGTCAAGGTCAAGATGATGCTTCTATCCCAAGCATCTCCAAGACCTTCCTTATAGCCCGCAATAATGTCATCAACGATAGCCAATCTCTCACCATGTCTGCCATATTCATCAGCTCCTTGAGATGCATGAGTATCGAATTGATCAACCTTGATAACAGATGATAGTGGTCCATTCTTCATTGCCATCGCTTTGCCTGCGTATTTTGCAAGACTTGCAGGGTCTCTAGGAACCACAGAGTCTTTTTGAGTACTTTTTTTACTGACTTTATTAAATACCGATGATCCTTCTTTAGCATGAGCATTTGAAATCATATTGATGAGATTAGTTGTTAAACTCCCGGAATTTCTAATACTTGCAGGAAAAAAATTATCATTTTCATTTGCACCTCTGAGTAAAAGAGGCATATCGAGTGACATTGATCTACCAGGTGTTTTGGCAATATCAAGCGCTCTTCCTAGCCAACCTGTGGTTTCTGAAAAAGGGCTTAGGCCGCCCCCTTGCATCAGATTTTGACCTTCGAAGTGTGATCTCTTAGTATAAGGAAAATTAGTTGCGTGAACAACTGAAGCATTATTTTTAGCAAGCAGTCCGCTGAAATATTTGAATGAAGGGTGGAGTCCAAAAAATGAATTTAATTTTAAGTAGTTTTCAGGCGTTAAACTTTTTCTCATTTTGAATAAGTTTGGATCACCAAATGGAGGAACTGCTGTCAAGCCATCCATCCCACCTTCAAGCATGATGACCGAAATCGTCCCAGGAGGCTCATCTTTTGTAAAACCTGGAAGCGGAAGCCCAGCTAAAAATAAAGAAGCGCCCGATGCTTGTAAAAATTCTCTTCTAGTTAATTTAGGCATTTTCTAACCCCATAATTTCTGGACTGCACATTAAGGCAACAAACTTTCTACGTCCTCCCGTGACGCTACCCACTAGTTCATGTGTGACCTTGTTGGCACCAATTCTGTCCATTATATTATCGACTCCTTGAGTAGGAAATCCACCGTTATAGAGAGCAGTTGCAAATCTAATACGACGTTCAAACATTTCTCCAGAGAGCCATTCAGCTTTATCACTGGAGTAGCCGTTAGGCTGACCAGGAAGCCAAAAGCCTTGACCAAGCTCCTCAAAAATTTTTCTTGTTCTCATGATATTATCATTGTAATCGTCATTTTGCTCCTCTTCCCACCCTAAGAAGCCATTTGCTCCGCTTAGTCTAACAACTTGGAATAGCCAATTCATTGGCCACTGAAATTTTGCATCCTTTGAGGCAATAGCTCGCTCAATGACTGCAGTATGAATTTGATCTAAGTTTCCATTACTCTCACGCCATATTATGGATATATGATCTAAATCTGCTTGACTTGGATTATCACTCACAAAATGTTGGACTAACTTGAATGTAATATGATTGATAGTGTGCTCATGATCTGCAAGAAAATCTGTCAACTGCCTAAGCGCACCCTTGCCAGGTCCAAAAGTTTTACCCATAACGGTTTTGTTACCAGGCTCAGCATAATTTGTCTTAAAGTAATCCCAAGAGTTTAGTGTTCCACCTATTTCCTTAATTTTTCTATTTCTCTCAGATAGAGAGATCAAACGATCACCACTAATTCTGCCTGGCTCTGCACCCCAGCCTGCCAGAATTTTCGCAGCACCGTTAATATCAGCTTCAGTATAGTTTGCGGAAGGTGATACGGTATGAAGCTCAAGAAGCTCTCTTCCTAAATTATCATTAAGACCCGCTTGCCTCCCATTACGTTTAGCCCATATCGCTTCGTTTGAGTTTGGCCCAGCACTATAAGTATTATCTAAATAAATCAGCATGGATGGATGGGTCGTGACTTTATACAACATATTTGAAAAATCACTATTGATGTTAGCAAGAATAGCCTCATCAATCGCATGACCAATATGGTTACCATTATCAAAGATATTGGCAGTTCTGAAATGGTTCGCCCAAAATGAACTAAAACGAAGCCTCAACTGATCCTCACCATAAACATTTCTATGAGCAAATTTCAGTGCATCCAAATCCTCCATAAGGTTTTCCTGTCTATTTCTACTTTTATCCGCTTCGGTTTGAAAGCCGGGCATATTCCTGCGAAACTTTTCTTTATTTTCTTTAAAAGCCCAAAACATTTCATCGCGCTTCTGGAGGCTGGGTTGAAGTGACTTTGGCCACTCTAAAACTTGAGGTTTTTTATAAGAACTAGCGCTTTTAATTCCGAGGGCTGGCGATTTAGAGCGAAGTTGTTGGGTTGCCCATTGTTTTATATCAGTTGGAATAGGCGAATTAGGTAAAAACATCAAGCCTATTTTTTGCGCAATTCTAAAACTTTCATTCATAAAAAAAGTATATCAATACGAACTATATTAGTCAAACAAAAATTATGAAAATTTACCCAATAAAACTTCATTACCAGCTGTTGGCTTTACTGGCATATTAAGAGCAAGCAATAGAGACAAAATAGCCATTCCGGCCCCTGCTAAGAAAACTAATGAGGGAGAATAGAGCCAAATGAGGCCAAAAACGACTGGAATAAATATCGCTGCGATATGATTAATAGAAAATGACACACCTGCACTAGAAGCAATATCAGCTGGATCTGCTATTTTTTGAAAATACGTTTTGAGTGCAATCGCAATAGAGAAAAAGAGGTGGTCAGCAATATACAGAAAAACTGCAAATGCGCTGCTCTCCACTACCGCATAACCAATAAAGATTAGAGCAAGGCCAACATACTCAAAAATGAGAGAACGGCGTTCACCAAACCTTTGAATCAGTCTTCCAATTTTAGGGGCTAAAGTGACATTTATAGCTGCGTTTGCAAGCAGTAATAAAGATATTTCGCCAACACTAAATTCGAATTTTTCAACCATTAGAAATGCAGCAAAAACAACAAATATTTGTCTTCTTGCGCCGCCCATAAACTGCAAGGCGTAATATAGCCAATAGCGTTTTCTTAAAACAACTTTTTTGGTTTGAGTAACTTCTTGTGGAAAGTAAGAGAAGTATTGCCAACAGAATAATGCAGCTAGAACTGAAAAGCCACCACCAACAAAATAAATCCACAAGTATTCTATATCGAATATTTCAAACATAATCCAGACCAGGCTAAATGCCGCTATTGAGGCAGCAGAGCGAGTAGCAATGACTCTACCCAAAAACTCAGCCGTTTTGTCTTTATCAATCCACTGTAAAGTTAATGAACTTGAGATTGTCTCGTAATAATGAAATCCAGTTGACATGATTATGGTTGCCAAATAAAAGGTTAAATTCGTCTCAACGAGGCCTGTAATTAAAACACCAAATCCCATCAGGCCAAAAGAGATATAGGCTAGTTTTTGTTCTCTAATAAAGGCTAAAACAAAGATCACAGTAAAGGCTAAAAAGCCAGGAACCTCTCTTAAACTCTGAAGTATGCCAATCTCTGCACCAGTAAAATTTACTTTTTCGATTGCAAAGTTGTTTAAGAGGTTAAGCCAAACTGCCCAGCTCAATCCTGCACCAACAGTCATGATAAGAATAAGAAGTTCAGGAGATTTGCGCGATATTTTCATATCGATGTAATATACTTTAATGTCCCACTCCAAAAGTAATTTAAAGACTTAATTTGAGTAATGGATAACAATCTATCAAGGTAAAATTGGATTTTTTTGTTTTTTTCTATGATTTATGCCTAATGTAACACTGCCTGACGGCACAGTTAAATCTTACGAACAGTCTCTAACTGTTGCAGAGGTTGCCTCATCAATTGGTTCAGGTCTTGCAAAGGCAGCAATCGCAGGCGAGGTGGATGGCCAGCTCGTTGACACTTCATTCATGATAGAGGGTGACTCAGACGTTGCTATCATTACCAATAAAGATGAAAAGGCACTCGAGGTGATTCGTCACTCTACTGCGCATCTCTTAGCTCAAGCAACTCAGCAAATTTATCCAAAAGCTCAGGTCACTATTGGACCAGTGATTGATAACGGTTTCTATTACGACTTTGCATACAAGGATGGCTTTTCAGAGCAAGATTTAGCCAAAATCGAAAAGAAGATGAACGCTATTGTCAAGCAAAACCTTCCGATTGAGAGGATGGAAATGTCGCGCGAAGAAGCCATTGAATTTTTCAAGTCTATGGGTGAGCACTATAAGGCAGAAATCATTGAATCGATTCCAGCCAATGAAGTTCTATCTTTATATAAGCAAGGCGACTTCGTGGATCTTTGTAGAGGTCCACATGTCCCGTCAACGAGCAAACTCAAAGCCTTTAAACTAATGAAGTTAGCTGGCGCCTATTGGCGTGGTGACTCTAACAATGAGATGCTACAAAGAGTCTACGGCACGGCCTGGGAAAATAAAGAAGATTTAGCGGCACACCTTCACCGCCTCGAGGAGGCTGAGAAGAGAGACCACAGAAAGATTGGAAAACTTCAAAACCTATTTCATACTCAGGAAGAGGCGCCTGGTATGGTCTTCTGGCATCCTAAGGGGTGGACGCTTTATCAAATCATTATGCAGTATATAAGTCAGGTCTTTAAAGACAACGGTTACCAAGAGGTTCACACGCCTGAGGTGATGGATCGAACGCTTTGGGAGAAGTCAGGTCACTGGGACAAGTTTGGTGACGCTATGTTTACGACGCACTCTGAGAACAGAGATTACGCGGTTAAACCGATGAACTGCCCTGGCCACGTGCAGATTTTTAATCAGGGTCTAAAGTCTTACCGTGATCTTCCATTAAGGCTTGCTGAATTTGGCTCTTGCCACCGTAATGAGCCATCTGGTACGCTTCATGGCATCATGCGCGTTCGTAACTTTGTTCAGGACGATGCACACATTTTTTGCACGGTTGATCAAATACAGAGCGAAGTCTCATCCTTCATCGATTTAACGTTCAAGGTCTACAAGCACTTTGGTTTTGAAAATATTGACATTAAACTCTCGACTCGACCTGAAAAAAGAGTTGGCTCCGATGAGGTTTGGGATCAGGCTGAGGCAGCACTTGCAACAGCGCTTGATGCTAAAGGGATAGACTGGGAGCTCCAAGAGGGTGAGGGAGCCTTTTATGGACCCAAAGTTGAATTTGTATTGAAGGATTGTCTTGACCGAGAATGGCAGTGCGGAACGATTCAGGCTGATTTCTCGATGCCGGATCGACTTGATGCACACTACATCGCTGAAGATGGCTCCAAACAGATACCAGTCATGCTTCACCGAGTGATAGTTGGCTCTATCGAGCGCTTTACAGGAATTTTGATTGAGCACTATGAAGGAGCATTCCCTTCGTGGCTCGCGCCAATTCAAGCAGTCATCGTCAATATTTCTCAAAAACAAGAGGAATATACAAAAAATGTTGAGATAAATCTAAAAAATCAGGGCCTTAGGGTCATTTCGGACTTGCGGAATGAGAAGATAGGCTTTAAAATACGCGAGCACTCAATGCAACGCTACCCATACATTTTAGTGGTTGGCGATAGAGAGCAAGAAAACAACCAAGTATCTGTTCGTCGAAGGGGCGGAGAGGACTTGGGTTCAATGTCTCTAGAGGCGTTGACAGAATTAATAAATCAGGAGTAATTATTAAAAGCCCAGCAAAGGTAAAGACTAGGATTAATCAAAATATTAGTGCACCCAAAGTCCGAGTGATAAATGACAGAGGTGACCAGTTAGGAATCCTAAGTAATGATGATGCTCTTGAATTAGCAGTAAACGCAGGTTTAGACTTAGTTGAAGTTTCGCCCAATGCAGATCCCCCGGTATGCCGTGTGATGGATTTTGGAAAGTTTCAGTATGAACTGAAGAAACAAAAGAGCGACGCTAAGAAGAAACAGAAAAAGACTCACGTCAAGATGATCAAGTATCGTCCTGGAACTGAGGAGGCGGATTACCAAATCAAGTTTAGAAACTTGGTTAAATTTATTGAGAACGGCGACAAGGTCAAAGTAGTCATTTGGTTTCGTGGTCGAGAGGTTCAGCATCGTGAGCTAGGTATGGAGATGCTGGATAGAATTGAAAGTGAAACAGAAGAATTTGCCACTGTTGAGCAGAAGGCAAAAATGGAGGGTCGCCAGCTTGGCATGATGCTAGCACCCAAGTCTAAGAAAAGTAAGGCGAAAGCCCGAAAAGTTGAACCCGAAGAGGGTCAAGGAGTAAATGATGCCGAAGTTAAAGACCAATAGAGGCGCTGCAAAGCGTTTCAAAAAGACTGCCAGTGGCGGTTACAAAAGTAAACACTCTCATCTGAGACATATTTTGACCAAAAAGAGCACTTCAAGAAAGCGCTCGCTACGTTCACCTGATTCGATTGAGAAGGTTGATGTACCAATGGTTAAAAGAATGTTACCTTACAGTTAAAGGAGTATTACTATGGCAAGAGTTTCAAGAGGTGTGCAGGCGCATGCCAAACACAAAAAAGTTTTAAAGAAGGCCAAAGGTTACTATGGTGCTCGCTCTAAAGTTTATCGCGTTGCTAAGCAAGCGGTCATCAAGGCAGGACAGTACGCATACCGTGACCGTCGTCAACGTCGTCGTCAGTTCAGAAGATTGTGGATTGTTCGTATCAACGCTGAGGCAAGAAATAATGGTCTAAGCTACTCACAATTTATCAACGGTTTAAATAAGGCTGGTGTTGAGATTGATCGTAAAGTTCTCTCAGATATTGCCATCTTTGACAAAGACGCCTTTGCTAAAATTGCTGATCAAGCAAAAGCTGGATTAGCACAGTAGAAAAATCTTACTAAAAGACTGTAACATAGGTTGCAGTCTTTTAAATAATACAAGTAGGCATTTTGATTAACAAAATTATCACCAACGCCACCAAATCGATAGCCAGTGCTATGGATTTAAAGGCTCTTGATGACTCAAGAGTTCATTATTTGGGGAAAAAGGGTGAGCTAACAGACCTCCTTAAAGGCCTTGGAAAGCTCTCTAAAGAGGAGAGGCCTAAGATGGGTGAGGCTATCAATGAAGCCAAAGTCCAAATTCAAAAGCTTATCGAATCTCGCAAAGAAGAGCTCGAAGAGGAGCTTCTCAATCAGAGACTTCTGGATGAAAAAGTTGATGTTACGCTGCCTAGCAGAAACTCAGAAAAAGGAAGTCTTCATCCCATCACTCAGACGCTCAACCACATACAAGATATTTTTACTAAGGCCGGCTTTGAGATAGAGCTGGGACCGGAAATTGAAGATGACTTTCATAACTTCAGCGCGCTCAATATCCCAGAGCACCATCCTGCAAGAGCGATGCATGATACGTTCTATTTTGATTCTAATACGGTTTTAAGAACACACACTTCGCCTGTTCAAATTCGAACTCTGGAGAGGCAAAAGCCACCGGTGAGAGTGATTGTTCCTGGTAAAGTTTATCGCTGTGACTCAGATGTCACGCACACCCCAATGTTCCATCAAGTTGAAGGCCTCATTGTTGATAAAGAGGCATCATTTTCTCAGCTCAAAGGCCTTCTGATTGACTTTTTAAGGGCCTACTTTGAGAAGGAAGACCTCAAGGTGAGATTCCGTCCATCCTACTTCCCATTCACAGAGCCCTCTGCTGAGGCGGACATTGAGTGCGTGATTTGTGGAGGAGAGGGTTGCCGCGTTTGTAAAAAATCCGGCTGGCTTGAAGTTTTAGGGTGTGGGGTTGTTCATCCAAACGTATTGAAAGCGGTCGATATTGATCCCGAAGAGTACTCAGGACTTGCTTTTGGAATGGGCGTAGAGAGGCTCGCAATGCTTAGATATAGCGTCAATGATCTCAGGCTATTTTTTGAAAACGACGTTCGTTTTTTAAATCAATTCTAGTGCAAAGGTATTATTTATGAATATTTCAACTAGATGGTTAAGGGAGTGGGTTAGTCCAGATGTGAACGATATAGAGCTCTCAGAAAAACTAACCATGGCTGGCCTAGAGGTTGATCAAATAGCTCCTGTAGCTCCGCCGTTTGAGGGCTTAGTGGTTGGTCATGTTGTTGGCTGTGGTAAACATCCCAATGCAGATAAGCTTAGTCTTTGCGAGGTCGATATTGGAACAGGCGAAAACCTGCAAATCATTTGCGGCGCTCCAAATGTCAGGAAAGATTTAAAGGTCGCTGTAGCTACAGTTGGATCTGTCCTTCCCAATAAACTTAAAATTAAACGCGCCAAACTAAGAGGCGTTGAATCTAACGGAATGCTCTGCTCGGAATCTGAAATGGGTATATCGGATAGCCATGAAGGAATCATAGAGCTCGATTCAAAATCTAAAATTGGTGACAATGTAAGGTCTGTTCTAGACCTGGATGATCAAATTATTGAGCTTGATATAACTCCAAATAGAGGAGACTGTTTCAGTGTCCTTGGCGTTGCGAGAGAGGTCTGCGTTAATTATGACTTGTCATTGCCTGAGCTCAATTATAAAGCGGCTCAAAAAGGGAACAAGTCCTTTAAATCATCGGTTAGTAATCCTAAAGAGTGTCCAAAATATTTAACACGTGTGATTGAGGGAGTTGACAACACTGCTTCAACGCCAGATTGGATGGCAAGAAAACTGCTTCGCGCTTCTCAGCAGCTTCATTCTGCCATCGTTGATATTACTAATTATGTTCTTTTAGAGCTCGGTCAGCCGATGCATGCTTTTGATTTATCCAAGATTAATGGCAGTATTAATGTGAGGTCAGCAAATAAGAATGAGGATCTAGAGCTCCTCAATGGACAAAGCGTTACATTGTCAGAGGACACTCTTGTGATCGCTGATGAAAAATCTGCCATAGCCATCGCTGGAGTAATTGGCGGCATGGGAAGCTCAACTCTAGAGAGCTCCACTGAAATTTTACTAGAGGCTGCGTTCTTTGAGCCCGTTGCAATCTCTGGAGTTGCCAGGTCTTATGGTCTTCATACTGAGGCTTCACTACGCTTTGAGAGGGGAGTTGACTTCAATATGGCTGGCTATGCTATGGAGAGAGCCACAGAGCTTGTCCTTGAAATATGCGGCGGAACAGCATCAGAAATCAATGAGACCGTTGATTCAAAATCACTTCCTAAATTAGAGCCCATAAATACTTCAATTGAAAAAATATCAAAAGTTCTTGGCTTTGATCTCGACCCTTCATGGGTAGAGTCAAAATTCAAGTTTCTTGATTTTGATTTTAAAAAGAATAAGGATGACTCTTGGACCATTACTCCGCCAAGCTTTCGTTTTGATATTCGCATTCCAGCAGACATCATTGAGGAGCTGGCTAGGCTTTATGGTTATGACAAGATTCCAGTTCAAAGGCTCTCTATCGATGCCAATATATCGAATGCAGCTCAGGCTAAGATTAGTTCTAATGAGCTCTCTAATGCCCTCGTCAATAGAGGATATCAAGAGGTCATCACTTATAGCTTTATCTCAAACGAGATGCACGATTTAGTGGACCCAGATTCTAAAAAAATCTTACTACAAAACCCAATCTCTGACGACATGGCGATTATGCGCTCAAGCCTGTGGCCAGGACTCATTGAATCAGCAAAATCTAATATCAGAAGAGGGCACCACAATCTGCGCTTCTTCGAGCTGGGTCTGTGCTTCTCTGGGATTGAGGTCGAAGGCCAGATTCAAAAAATTGCTGGCATTATCTCGGGCAACCGTCATAACTCACAATGGGCAGAGGGAGATCGAGAGGCTGACTTTTTCGATGCTAAGTCTGATGTCGAGGCGCTCTTAAATCTCAGTAAAAAAGATTTCAAATTTGAGGCGGCTGAGCATCCAGCTCTTCAGATGGGGCAAACAGCAAAAATATTGAAAGGAAACGATCAAATTGGCTGGATAGGTGCTATGTCACCGAAACTCCAAAAGAAGTTATCGATGCCAAAAGCGTTCCTTTTTGAGCTTACTCAGTCTGAGATCGAGCAAGGTAAAACGCCAAGCTATGAGTCTTTTTCATCATTTCAGGCCTCACAAAGAGATATAGCGATTGTGGTCTCACAAGAGATTTCGAGTGATGAGTTGATTCACTCCATTGAGTCCTTAAAGCAAAATGATTTAATCGATGTAAACTTGTTTGATGTCTATGAAGGGGAGCATATCGAACAGGGAAGTAAAAGTGTGGCTTTAAATTTAACTTATCAATCGAAAGAAGTTACTCTAACTGATGAACAGTTGGCTGAAAAAGTTAGTAAAATAGTAGGTCATTTAGAATCAAAATTTTCGGCTAAATTAAGATAATCAAATGTCCCTTACAAAACAAGATATTGCAAACACCCTCGTTAAAAAAACAGATCTCACTCAAACTCAAGCATTAGCACTCACTAATCAATTCTTTGATCAAATCATTGAGACTCTCAAGACGGGAGAGGAAATCAAATTATCAAGCTTTGGCAACTTTGTAGTCAGAGAAAAAACGCCAAGGCCTGGGAGAAATCCAAAGACCGGTGAAGAGGTCATGATTAGTGCAAGGAAAGTAGTGACCTTTAAGGCTGGCCCTAAGCTTAAATTAGCGACTCAAAAGGGTAAAAAATAAACCTAGTCGGTTATTGCCACCATAAAACCTTTCAAAATTGGAATCACAGATTGCATCACGAGTTGCTGATAATTCTCGTCCACTGTTTTACCACTTGAGACTCTCTTTTTAAGTAATGGTCTGTAATCATCATCAATTGAAAATGAGGCAAATAGAAGCTCCATCGAGTCTTCAGACTCGCCTTCATTTTGGACCATCTCAATATCATAGACTGCGCTAGGCTCTTCGGTCTGCTTATTGACAAACAGAATCGTTTCATTGAAGTGAAGAAAGAAGCGCTCGGCAGGACAATTCGATGAATTTTTGGACTCAAGTTCACCCTCAGACATAGCGCTCGCAATCTGATCGTAATGCTGCTCAGTAAGTCTGACATAACGCGTATCCAGATAGTCGCCAAGTTCATTATCGCCTTCGTATTCTTTGATGTATTCGATGAGCTCTTTCAGCATGAGGTTTAGGTTTTTAAGATTGAGGTGAAGATTTTAACAAAGATTTACTTTGATTTACCAAATTGAATTTGATATATATCAAAGATAGTAATCGACATTGCAGCAATAATGGGTCCAATGAACAGACCTAAAATGCCAAACTTAATAATACCGGCGAGGGTTGAAAGGACAGTGATGAGTGTATGGTTGAGCGGGCTCTGATGTTTCATTGAGCTTGAGAGTTTCATAATGATAATTGGCCTTAACAAATTATCAATTACGGTGCCTGCTATGATTGCTCCGAAAAATATAATAATAAATGCGCTTGTTGGCTCGCCAATTGCAAACAGATAGATAGAGAGTGGAAGCCAAACCAGAACCCCTCCCAGGATTGGAATAAAGCTTGCTAGAGCCATAGCAACGCCAAAAAATAGAGCAGGCAGACCAACTATCATAACGCCAATTGCAAAAGCAACTCCTTGCGTCATTGCCACAAGAAAAACACTGCCAACAAGTGTTAAAGAGAGGCCTGAGAATTGATTAAGCAATAAGTCATTTATCTTGTTATCCAGTGGCGAGACCTTTCTTACCTTTTCAATAAAAGAGGGCCCATCAATATAAAAATAGTAGAGCGAAAAGATAGTGATGATGACAAAAAAGATGAACTGGCTCGAGAGGCTAGTAATACTTTTAAGGATAATGATTGAGAAATCTGTGACTCCTACAGCGATACTCTCTAAATTATTTCTAAGCGAATTATCAAGGAACTCTCGAATCGATTCTGTGAGAGGCAGGCCCATAATAATTTCATCCGTAATTCTGTTTATTTCACTGAGCTGAAAGTCGCTCTGAAGTTTATTAATGAGCGTTGTTGTCTCGATACCGCTGACAAGAAGAATATATCCCAGCGGCAGTATTAAGAGAATAGTCACAGCGAGTGTCATAATCAATGCTGATATTTTTTTCGATCTTTTCTCGGACAGACTACTAAAGCTACTATAGGTTGAAATACAGATTAAAAGTGATAAGAAGAGATAAGCTATAAAGGGAGTAAAGAGCCAGACTAAAGCAAGGATTGAGAGAGCTAAAAGTATAAGTACTAGGCCATTGCCGTGACTATTGTCTATTTTTTCTGACACATTCTCTCCTTAAAAGGGTCTTCCAAAAAAAATATAAATCCTTAATCAAAATTATATCTTAATGATGTCCTTGGGTTTGTATGATGTTTTAGTAAATAATCTTGCTTCAAATTAAAAATTAACTTTCAAACAGACTTAATGTTTTATTAAATAACTCACCATTTTCGTCAGTAATTGCATCGACAGTTTCAAAATGATCAGCATTATTCACCTCAATGACCTCTAGTGAGGAAAAGTCATCAGCAAAAGCTTTGGCATAATCGAGGCTTTGTCGATGCATATCTTGGGGCTCATTGAGTCCAAAAGAAAGAATATGAGGAATATCTATAGAGGGCTTTCTATGAATTATGCTGGCTGCTTTTGCCTCTAGTAAGTCCATTCCAAGGCCATCGTTTTCTGAGCAATAAAGTATCGGCTCAAAGTCATAAATGCCCGAAACAGCAACTGCAGCATGTAATAGATTTTTTGGTAAAGCCTGATCTTCCTGGCTCCAGTCAGTAAATAGCATCTCAGAGGTGAGATGGCCTCCAGCAGAGTGACCTAAAACATTAAAGTTGTCTCGTGAAATATTTAAATCACTTGAGTTGTTCCAAAGCCATTTGATTGCATTTCGAGCCTGAGGTGCTATTTCTGTAATTTTGACGTCAGGACACATTTGGTAGTTCATTACTGCGACAGAATACCCTCTATTGACAAAAGGCTGAGCAATGAAACTATAGACCGATTTGTCGCCTCTTTGCCAATAACCACCATGAATATAAAGTATGAATCCCAATGAGTTGTCTTTCGGAGTAAAAAAATCTAGTGTGTTTCTTGGAAGATGGCCGTAATTGAGGTTAAGTGTGTTAATTGACTGTGACCTAAATCTCTCTGACATTTCCATCCATCTAGGGATGTCAGTAGTTTCGTAATCTGGACGAGTGTTTCTGAGCATATATTGCGTCTCAATTTCACACTGAGTCATCCCTTTATAGACTATATCGTCATTTGCCTTCATCGTTATTAATAATTATTTTTCTCTGCATAAGATATACTATATCTTTTTAAATTTGCAATTAATATTAGATGGAAAAAGCATATCTAGCCGGAGGATGTTTTTGGTGTGTGGAGGCAATTTTTCAGCGCATAAACGGAATCACTGAGCTCAAAAGTGGCTATTGTAATGGATCCACTCAAAACCCTTCCTATGAGTCTATATGCACGGGTCAAACAGGTCATGCTGAAGTGGTTAAAATTGAATTTGATGAGAGTATAGTTTCGTTTGAAGAGTTGCTTGAAGTCTTTATTGCTACCCATGATCCAACGAGCCTGAATCAGCAGGGGGCTGATAAAGGAACTCAGTATCGTTCCGCCATTTTCTATGTGAACGATTCGCAGAAGGAAATTGCAACCTCAGTTATTGGGAATATCAGGGGTGCGGTCACTGAAATTACTGAGCTTGATGTTTTTTACCCTGCTGAGAGCTATCATCAAAACTACTTTAACGATAATTTGAATCAACCTTATTGCCAAATGGTCATTTTGCCAAAAATTCAAAAGTACTTTAGAGACTAAGATTTATGGAAGATCAGGAGCTTCTTCGCTACTCTAAACAAATCATGCTCCCTCAGGTTGATGTTGAGGGTCAGCAGAAAATCATGGATTCGACTGTCCTTATTATTGGCATGGGAGGACTCGGATCACCGACAGCTCTTTATTTGGCAGCAGCAGGTGTGGGCCATATTGTAATTGCAGACTTTGATCAGGTTGAGCTATCCAACTTGCAGCGACAGATCATTCACCAGACAAAGGATATTGGTGATGATAAAGTCAACTCAGCCAAAAATAAATTGACTGAACTTAACCCTGAGATCAAAGTGACGATTGCAAATGAGCTCATTCATACAGACAACCTTAATGAATTGATAAAAGGGGTTGATATTGTTCTAGATGGAACCGATAACTTTGAAAGTCGTTTTGAGATCAATAAGGTCTGCGTTGAGAATAAGAAGCCGCTGATTTCTGCAGCAGTTGTTCGGTTTGAAGGTCAGGTCTCTGTCTTTGAGGGACATCAAAAAAATCTCCCTTGTTATCAGTGCTTATACTCAGTTGAAGGTGAAGAGAATGAGAGCTGCATTGAGAATGGCGTCCTAGCTCCAGTTGCTGGTTTAATAGGCACGATACAAGCCCTCCAGGCAATTAAAGTTATATTAAACTTAGGGGATCAGTTAAGTGGGTCACTCCTTTTGGTTGATGCACTTGACTTAAGCTTTAGAAAGGTCAAAATTGGAAAAGATCCAAAATGTCCAATTTGTAATTAAAAAGATAGGCAAACTATTAGGGAGTTTGAGATGATTAATTTTATTAGTATTTTAATAGCAGTAGGTTTTGGCTACCTTTTTTTCAGAATTGTAAGACCAAAGAATGAATTGTCCTCTAAATCGATCTTCTTTGGGAGAACATTCTTGGCGTGGAGTCTTTTTGCCTCCACTTCCTTTTATATCAGGCCTTTTGTTTATGATCAAAATATAAATAATATAATCTATTGGCTTATTATGTCAGCGCCATTTGCCATATTTGCTTTTGTTTTTGGCTTTCTTTACGGCAAATTTAGAAATTAAGAATTAAAGTTCTTTCGGGGCGTAGCGCAGCCTGGTAGCGCACTTGACTGGGGGTCAAGTGGTCGCAAGTTCAAATCTTGCCGTCCCGACCATTAGATTTTGATTAAATCGTATTCTTAATGATTAACCAAAGTCTTTTAACATAGCTTTGAGCTCTAAAGAGTGTTGCTCTTCTTCGCCAATCATACTTCTAGCATATTCTTCAAGATATACTGATGCATCAGCAACACTTTTTAATAATTTTTTATATAAACTCAACGCATGTAATTCATGCTCCAAACTCTCTTCTAAAATATCTCTAATTGAGTGTCTATGAGTTTCTTTAATTTTTGCTACCTTAAGGCTTGGGTGACCATCAAGTCCAACTAGCAATTCCCCAGCTTGCTGAGCATGGACCATTGATTCAGCAGCTTGCTCTTTTAGAAATTTCACTATGGGCAATCTATAGGGACCAGTAACCATTAAAGAGGAATGGGTATATCTAACTACACCAGCAAGCTCATATTCAATTATTTCTTTAAATATGCCACATACTTCATTAGAGTTTATTTCTCTCATTTCCATATTTTTTTCTTGATTTTAATTGTTAAAAATATACTGATTATTATATGTAAATCTTTAGCTTATAGTTTATTATTTGAATGATAATCATTATCATTAATAAAAAATAAGAATTCTTTATGATATGCTTTAATAATTTCTAGTTTTAAAAACTAAAGCCTATATAAAAATATTCTTATAAATGACTTAAAGTTTTGGTTCTTGAGCGTCAATATTGGGCTTAAGAGACCCATAAGCTTTTGTCTCTCGGTGGCTTATATAAATTGTTGACATAAAAATTATAAAACCTCCAACCCAAGTCCAAGTGCCAGGAATTTCAGAAAAAATCACCCATCCCAAAAGAGCAATAATAGGAAGTTTTATGAAGCCAATTGGCTCAAGACTAGTAATTTCAGCAATTGCATACGATTTAGTCCACGCAAAATGTGCCATTGTTCCTAAAAGTGCAATCCCCCATAGGTATAGCCAAGTCTCAAAATTAGGCCACTGCCAAACTGGTATGGCAGTGATTAGAGTAATTGGGATAAGCATAATTACCATCCACATAATGATTGCTTGAGGCGTATCAGTAAGAGTAAGCTTTTTGACTATTAGTGCATTAATTGAGAGAGCTAAAGCTGAAATTATTGCTAGAATAATTCCAAAAGAGAAGCCACTGAAGCCGGGCTGAACAATGATTAGCATTCCAATAACGCCAACAATGATGGCAGCTATTCTTCTACCTTTAATTATTTCACCTAAAAACAGAGTTGCTCCAATCGTAATAAATAGTGGTTGAGAGAAGCTGATTGCAGTTGCCTGTGCAAGAGGTATGAGGGTTAGGCAGGTAAAGCCTGCAATCATTCCGATAGCGCCAACAAGCGCTCTTATAAAAAACAACTTTTTATTTTTCATTTTTATAGCGGCTAACCCTGTTGATCTTAATATTGGCAGCATTACAATTACAGCTAATACGTTCCGAAAAAAAACGACTTCAAGAACATGTAGGTTTTCGGATGCTTTCCTAATTAAAACAACCATGAATGAAAATAAAACTATTGACAAAATATTTAGGATTATTGCTTTTTTTTGAGCACTTTGTAATAAGAAGAATTGAACGATTTGCAGATTATTTAGTTGTTTTATTATCAATTGAAAGCCTCTATTTTTTAGAATCAAACTATACCGTTACAAGACTGAAACTTACTTATGCTATTTAGATTGAATGATTAGTAATATATAATATCAGTATGAAAAATGCTTTATATACAATTAAAAAGATTTCTCAAATTTTTACTATAACTGTATTAAGCTTTTTAACATTTGGCTGTTTAGATAAGTCAGTTAAATTTGAAGAAAAAAGCTCTTGGCAAGTGGTTGAGGGATTTAAATAAATCATTTAAAAGACGCATAGTTTTTTAGAGTGGCCGATTATGAAAAGTGATTCAGAAGGAAAGGTTTTATTCAACGAAGAGTGCAGTATCTGTAACTTCGAAATCAAGCACTATAAAAAGAGATCTCAGCTTCAATATGAGGACTGTAGCCAGAAAGGTGATAAATACCTAAAAGCTCTCTATGTAGAGTTTCCAGATGGTAGTGAAATTAAAGGAGTTGAGGCCTTCATTTATGTTTGGAGTAATACCAAAGGTTATGGCTGGTTCGCTAAATTTGTGAGTTTGCCAGGTGTCTTTACTTTTGCAAAGCTTTTGTATGCGGTTCTTGCATTTATTCTTTATTGGCGCTTCAAAATTTTTAATCGAACTCTTTCTAGCTAAAGCCAAGAATAATTCTATATGAGCAACAGTTCAATAACACTTACTCATAAACGAGTTTTAAGTGTCGCTATTCCAATTGTTCTAGCCAATGCAACCATTCCAATTCTAGGAGCTGTTGATACAGCAGTTGTTGGTCAGATGGGCTTAGCTGCTCCAATTGGCGCAGTTGGTATAGGTGCTATTATTATTTCAGCCATCTATTGGCTCTTTGGCTTTCTAAGAATGGGAACTACCGGGCTAACAGCTCAGGCTATTGGTTCAAAGGATGATCTAGAGACATCAGCTCTCCTAGTAAGAGGAATCCTCATTGGTCTTAGTGCTGGACTAGTTCTCATTATGACTCAAATACCTCTCTTTGGAGCAGCTCTTGGGTTGGCTCCTGCCTCCTTTGAAGTTGAGTCTTTGGCAAAAGAGTATTTACAGATAAGGGTTTATAGTGCCCCTGCAGCAATAGCTATTTTTGGAATAACTGGATGGCTCATTGCCAAAGAGAAGACGCGTGCAGTCTTAGTTCTGATGCTGCTTATTAATAGTATCAACATAACTTTAGATTTTATTTTTGTTCTTAAATTTGGGTGGGGGGTTGAAGGAGTCGCGCTAGCAACTATTGTCGCAGAGTGGACAGGATTGCTGTTTGGATTATGGCTTGCAAAAGAGGGCTTCAGAAACGGTTACTGGAGAAACTGGAATCAAATTTTTGACAAAGCTAGGCTAATCAAGATGGCCAAAGTGAATAGTGATATTTTGATTCGATCAGTTCTGCTTGAGATAGCATTTGTGAGTTTTTTATTTCTTGGTTCGAGCTTTGATGATGCAACCTTGGCAGCGAACCAGGTGCTCATCCAGTTTTTAAATATAACTGCTTACGCCATGGATGGCTTTGCTTTTGCAGCTGAGGCGTTCATAGGGCAAGCGCTTGGAGCTCGAAATAGAGTATTGTTTCGAAGATCCGCTATTATGACCAGTCAATGGGGCTGTGGCTCCGTCATATTGATGGCAATTATTTTTGCTGTTTTTGGCACTAATATTATTGATGTTATGACAACAGCTGAAAACGTTAGAGAAGTAAGCCGTGAATACTTACCCTGGATGGTTCTAGCGCCACTCGTTGGAGCTGCCGCTTGGATGTTAGATGGAATTTTTATAGGAGCTACTAGAACAGTAGATATGAGAAATATGATGTTTATTTCTTTCTGTGTCTATTTGTTAATGCTAGCATTGTTATTACCTAAATATGAAAATCATGGGCTATGGGCATCACTCATTATTTTTTCAATCGCACGAGGAGTTACGTTAGGTTTTAAGTATCCAAAACTTGAAGCCTCTGTTGAAAGCAACTAAATTGAAAAAGCTAGTCTAAGTAACCAAATTTACCGCTATTAAAGTCATCAATGGTTTGCTTAATTTCATCATTTGTGTTCATTACAAATGGACCATATGAGGCTATGGGCTCGTCAATAGGCTCACCGCTGAGAACCAGTATTTCAGCGTTATCTTCCGCTTTTATTGTAAACTCTTTGCCTTTATTTTCAAAAAGGACAAAGTGATTCGTTGGCGCTCTCTCTTTATTATTAATAATGACATTCCCTTTAATAATTAGAAGACCAGTATTATGATTCTCATTGAAACTTAAACTAGTTCCCTTTCCTTTGTTCAGTTTGACGTTAAAGAGACTCATTGGGGTAAAAGATGAAGCGGGTCCTTTATTTTTTTCAAACTCACCAGCAATAATATCGATGGATCCAATTCCATTACCAAGATCTACTTTAGCTAAATCTTTATTTTCGATATTTTGATACTTTGGTTCAGTCATTTTGTCTTTAGCAGGCAAATTGACCCAGAGCTGAACCATTTGCATCTCACCACCTTTTTTACTGAAATTTTTCTCGTGATACTCCTTGTGAAGTATCCCTTTACCCGACGTCATCCACTGGATGCCACCTTCTTCAATAACGCCTCCTGCGCCGGTACTATCATTGTGTTCAACTTTCCCTTTGTATGCAATGGTGACTGTTTCAATGCCTCTGTGAGGATGAGATCCAACTCCACGAGGGGAGCCATCATTTGGCGGAAAGTAATGCACTGGAGCGTAGTCCATTAAAAGAAACGGACTCATTCGCTTCATTGTAAGCGGCTCTCTCCTTCCTAAAATTCCATAAACTCTAAAGCCATCACCAACAAAATGTAGATTGTCTGGTGGAAGTATTGCCTCGATTGCTCTTAATGTCATTGTTATTAGCCCGAAAAAAATGTATCACCATAATATATGATTTAATTCTCTTTTTTCAATGTCATTTATTGAAAATCTGTATTTCATTGAATTTAATAATATTATGAATATATTACTCCAATACGGTATATTGGACCCAAACTTTAATTGGCTAATAAGTGAATCTTAAAAATCTGATTATTGTAGCAATGTCGCTGTCTTTGATAGGTTGTATTGGAGGTGGAGGTGGAGGTACTAGTTCTAGTGTGGTAGCTAGTTCTTCATCTGCTGACTATGCTTTAGCTAAAAGCACTCTATTTACCGAAGGCGACTCAGCCTCTCAAAATACTATAAAAAGTAGATCGACATGGACAGCAATAGAAGCTGCTGGAGCAACTCACCCTTATGAGCAAATGGGACTTCATAAGGTTCAATCCTTTTCCAAAGATGGAGCTTATTTAACGGGTGTTGGAGAAACAATCCACATAGCAGATTTCTACTGTGATGTTAATCATGATATTTATGACAATAAAACAATAACGAACTTAGATGATGGTGGCTCAGGAGAGAGTACCTTTGACTCAGCAACATCCAGTAATAATCATTGCCAAGGCGTAGCTATGTTTGCTGCTGGAGACGTGAGCGCCAGAAGCGGCGTTGCTCCAGATGCAGATCTAGTTTTATCCAGTATTCGAAAATATGAGGGCTCTAATGAGGGGGATGATTATGCAAGCGATCTAGATGCTGCTAGAGCAGCTGGAGCGGTAGCTTCAAACCAGAGTTGGGGCTATACCTCGGGAGGCACTAGCTACAATATCTCTGAACTTGAATCATTAATATCAAGTAATAGCTTAACGAATGCTCAAGGTTTGGCAACCTTAATGCACGGCTCATCATCAGGTCAAGACTTAACAGACTCGAATACTTACATCACAGCATTAGATAATTTTGAATCCTCTGGTGTTGTTGTTTGGTCAGCAGGCAATGATGTCGGTGAGTCAGACGCGAGCGCCATGGCAGGTTTACCCGAGTTATTTCCGGACCTTGGAGAGGCGTGGATAGTAGCAAATGTTGTCGAGTACACTGGCGACTCTGATTTATCAAATGCTACATCTTCAGAATTCACGCTAAAAGGAAATAAATGTGGCTCAACAGCAGAGTATTGCTTGTCAGTCGATGGGTATGATGTTAACGCAGCAACCTATGTAGACAGTGGAACAAGTCAATACGACTCTGATGCTGGCACTATATCTTATGGTTCATCTTGGACTGCCCCAATGGTTTCTGGAGGAGTGGCATTAATGGCCCAAGCTTTCCCTAATCATACGCCTGAGCAGCTAGTAGATAGAATATTGGCCTCAGCTAACAATGTCTGGTTTACACCTGAGGGTAATACGACTTTCATAACCCATGGCAATAGTGTTAAGCATGGCTATCATTCCACTTGGGGTCATGGAGTTCCAGATTTCTATGCGGCTTTGAGCCCAATTACCTCTGATGGAAATCCTGCTTCGATGTCTCTTTATACTAGCAACTCAATTCAATCAAGTGCCGCTAATAAGCTTGGCTCGTCATACATATCATCATCTGCATCATTTGGTGATGCAGTTTCTCATGGTTTGATTGGTGAAGTTGGATACGCTTATGATGATTTAAATGGTGGATTTAATTTTGACATGTCTACAAGAGTAGGCACTTCAAATAATCACGAGATAACAATAAATTTGTCAGAAGAGCTTTCAAGGTTAGACACTCCAATGAATGATCATGATGATTACTCTTCAGAAAAAAAATTCATTGGTAACGCCTCAACTTTATTTTATAGCAATAAATTAGAGACAAGTTTAACGCTTGGCAACAATACACTTCCAGTTCAAAGTTTTTTTGGAAAGGGTTCAGAGCCAACACTCGATTTATCCGATTTTGAAACGCCATATCTTGCATCAAATAGTGATGGATTGGGACTCAATGCTACTTATAAGTTTGATAATTCGCAGTTATTGATTGGTGCTTCAAATCCAATTAGAAGTCCTTATGATGAGAGCAGTACTATTGGAATAAGACAATCCATAGTTGCCTCTTTGGAGTATGGTAATACTGATGATGCAAACTTTACAGTCATGACTGGAATTACTCTAGAGAAAGATCATTTACTGGGGCTTAAAGGAAGTGATGCATTTTCAACAGTTGGAGCGAACTCAAGTACCGTTTTTAGTGCTCTTAAAGCACAAAGTCATATTAATGAAGGCTTATCCTTGACTGGCTTAGCTATGATAGCCAATACAAATATGACTAAACCTGACTCAAGTTTTATAGACTCAGCGAGCAATGTTAAATCATCAAGTCTAGCATTAGTAGCGAGTCAAAAAAATATTTTAGGAGACGATCAATTTTCATTATCAATCAGTCAGCCCAATAGAGTCAATGGAGGTGAGATGTCAATCAGAATGGCAAACTTAGCTGAGTCAGATGGAACTATATCCTATAGAAATAAAGCTATCGATTTAAAGGCTGGGGGCAGAGAAATAGCCTACGGTTTATCTTATCGTAAAGATTTTGATGAATGGTTTGGTTTTTCATTAAAACATATTTTGACCTCTAATCAAAATCATATAGAAAATGCTAAGATTGCAAGATCAAGTTATGTTGGCCTCAACTTCAAAGATCTTAAACTGGGTTACAACGTTGACTCAACCAATGCATTAAAGCAAGCCAAAATATCTTATCAATATAGCTTCTAAATTGAATTGATCTAAATTTTGTCAATAAAATAATAACAGCCGTTTGTATTTTTCATAATTTACAATATCACTTAATCATTTAATTGAGATTTGATTTGAAAAAAAATATCCTTGTTTTCAAACATATGTCTTCTCAGAATCCTGGCATTTTCAGAGATTTTGCTGAGAGTATGAATATTTCATTTCATGAAGTGGACCTTCATGCAGGCGAGCAAATTCCGAAATTAAAGGACTATGACGGTCTCTGGGTTATGGGAGGCTCTATGAATGTTTGGGAGGAAGATAAGTACCCATGGCTCATCGATGAAAAAATAGCCATTAGTCAAGCTGTTAAGGATTTTAAAATGCCTTTTCTTGGTATATGTCTAGGCCATCAACTCCTCGCAGAAGCATTAGGCGGTAAGGCAGAGAGAACTGATAACTATGAAGTCGGTTTGTTTGAAATAATGCCAACTAAAGAGGGACAAAATCATCCTTTATTGAAGGGTTTTGATGCTTCTGATAGGTGGGTTAATGTTCATTTAGTGGAGGTCACTCAGGCACCCCTGGGGTCTAGGATTCTAGCTTCATCCAATCAATGTATGAATCACATTATGCAGGCCGCGGAGAATGCCTATTCGTGTCAATTTCATCCAGAAGTTTGTAGTCACACTTTTGAGGGATGGATGTGCATTCCTGGAATTCCAGAGGCACTTGAAGACCTTCTGGGTGCTAAGGGTTTGAGTGACTTTGAGAGTGAAGTTGAACAAAACTTAATGGCCAATCAAAAAGCATCACTCACTCTATTTAAGAACTGGTGTGACTTAGTCTTTGACTAAATGCATTTGATAGAATATTTTTTTGAATGTAATGCTCTAAAATATTAAAAAATTTAGTTTCAATTGAAAATGACAGCTAAGAATTGCTCAAAATGTAATCAAGAATTTGGATGCGGTGCTGGTACGGGAAACTGTTGGTGCATGGTTTTTCCTCCTTTAATGTCACCAACACTGGAGCAGGACTGCTTTTGCCCATCCTGCCTAGGCGTCGCGATCAATGATCGTATAGATTTATTAGTGGAGGAAAAGGGTATGCAGGGTTTTCAGAAATTTGTTGAGCCATACCGCTCCCAAACGAAACTCATTAAAAACGTAGACTATACTGTTGACAACGGGCTTTATGTTTTCAGTAAATGGTACCTCGTAAAGCAGGGCGAATGCTGCAATAATGGTTGTAAAAATTGCCCCTATTAAATTTTAAATAAAAAGGACTTTGAAGATGAATGATGATCAGGTAGATAAAATTATTAAAGAGCTAAGAGATATTCGCGGCATTATGAGCAAGGCTTACCAATTGTTTTGGGTCGCAAGCTTGTTGCTGCTTTTAATTCTTGTTGTAAACTTTATTTAGATCTGTATATAGAACCAGTTCTTTAAAACTATGATTAGGAAAATCGTTCACATTGGAAACCCAGCGCTGCGTCAAGTGGCAGAAACCGTTGATAGTGATGCAATTCTTTCTGCTGAGATTCAAAACCTCATCGATGACCTTATTGAGACTATGAGGGATGCCAATGGCGCCGGCCTTGCGGCAACTCAAATCGCTGTTCACAAAAGAATCTGCGTGATTGAAGTGAAAAAAAACCCTCGATACCCCTACAAGCCAGACATTCCATTAACTGTTTTAATTAATCCAAAAGTCACCTTTCTAACGGAAGACAGAATCAACGTCTTTGAAGGATGCCTATCGGTTCCCAATATGAGAGGTATGGTCGATCGCTGTCCTGAAATCTTAATTGAGGCTCTTGACCGTGAGGGCAAAAAGCTGAGCTTTACTTCCAAAGGAATCAGCGCCGGAACCTTTCAGCATGAGCTCGATCATCTCGATGGACTTATCTATACCGATCGAATGGCAGACTCGAGTTCTCTGACAACCTTAGAAGAATTTGCAGAGCATTACGAGGATGACTTTAAGCAGCAAGTCATCAGCATTGTCGATTTCTATGGGAGTTAAAAAGCTGCTTTAACAATATAGTTCAATTTGAAATATAGTATCAACAATTAATGATTTTTCTTCATTCTTATAACTAATTGTTCTTTCATATATATCATTAGAAAGTTTCTATTTTTTAACCAATTTAAAGATAATTTTTATAGATTTGATGGACTACTTTCTATATACTCGTTCCTTGTAGGGATATAAAATTTCCTACTGGTAAAAACGGAGAGAGATTGATTAAACTAAAAAAGGAGATAATGTTTTGGAAGATCAAATATTAGCTTTAACGGCTGAAGTAGCCGCTATAAAAGGTGCTGCCGAGATCACAAACAGGATGTTTGCTGAGGCGTACTATTACATAACAATTCCTTTGATGGTTCTCATTCATGCTGGCTTCCTTCTCTATGAGATGGGTGCTACACGCTTGCAGAATGTACTATCATCGGGTGTTAAAAATTTACTCGCGTTCGCGTTTACAATTGCTGCATGGTACCTATTTGGCTGGTGGTTCTACTGGGCCCTGCCAACTTGGCCATTAGACTTTAGTGCTGGTGCAGGCTATATGGAGATATCAGGTCTAGAGTATGCAAATGCTATTGCATGGGCTTGGGGCGATTCTGCTCAGTACATGGGACCAAATATGGGTGACAATGCGTCAGGTGTATTCTGGGGTGCTTTTGCTTTATTTGCTGCAACAACTGCGTCGATTGCCTCTGGTGCACTCATCGAGAGAATACAAACCGTAGGTTTTGTAATCTGTGCGGTTGTGCTCGGTACTGCTGCTTGGGGTATTGCAGCGGCATGGGGATGGCACGCTGACGGATGGTTAGTCACTAAGTTTGGTTATCACGACTTTGGTGCTGCCGGACTTGTGCACGCTGTTGCTGGATTCTTTGCGCTCGGTGTCCTCATTAACTTGGGACCACGTGTCGGAAAATTCAATGCTGACGGCTCTGCGAATCATCTTGCAGGTCACAATATGCCACTTACAGTAACTGGCTTGATGCTAATTATTGTTGGATTCTTCGGATTCCTAATGGCTTGTATCATTCTGCCTGGTGAAGGCTGGAGTTGGTATGGTGATAGAGCAACGACGATTTACGGAACTCCAATGACGCTTTCTGCTCTAGCATTTAACGTTCCTCTGGCTGCTGCTGGTGGAATTATTGGTGCTTGGGTTATGACTAGAGATCCTTTCTGGATGATGTCTGGCTGTCTAGCAGGTATTATTTCTGTAGCCTCGGGTCTTGATGTTTACTTTGGATCTACAGTACTAGCTGTTTCTATGCTTGCAGGTATTATCCTGAAGCCATGTGCAAACTGGCTAGAGGGTCTTGGTATCGATGATGCTGTTGGTTGTGTTACGGTTCACGGAACGATTGGACTATTCGGGCTTGTTATGCTGGGTATCTTGGGTTCTGGTCTCCCAGGACTGGGTGCTTTTGCGCCAGAAGATACAGTAGCACTTAGCCTATTTGGCCAAATTGTTGGTGCAGTTGTAATGTTCTTGCTAGGTTTTGTTCCAGGATATGTTGTATCTTGGTTAGTTGACAAAGCTGGAATGTTGCGTATCCCAGACGCAGTTCAAGAAAGAGGACTTGATGCAGTGAAAGTACCTGCACAGGCATACCCTCAGGGTATGGCGAGTCCAGAATCTGAATCTTAATTATTAAGGAGAATTAATATGGGATATTTTGCTGAATCTTTTACAGAACTTTATAATGCCGATGGTTGGATGGACATGGGTATGTATATCGGTGCTGGTTCTTCAGGCGCTGGCTGGTGGACAGTGATTGCTACGGTAATGTTGGTAGGAGTCTTAGTTAAAGGCAACTCTGACGAGCAGGATCACTACAAGTAAAATCTGTAAGAAGTAAAAAAACGAAAAGGGCGGTATGTAAATACCGCCCTTTTTTTATGTGTATTGGATTGAGAGTCTAAACCTTTAGTAATAGTCTTGCTGGATCCTCGAGCGCTTCCTTGATTGATATTAAAAATTGAACCGCCTCTTTGCCGTCAATAATTCGATGATCGTAAGACAAGGCAAGGTACATCATTGGTCTGATTACGACTTCACCATCAACAACGACAGGGCGCTCTTGAGTTTTGTGCATCCCTAGAATCGCACTTTGCGGTGAATTTAAGATTGGCGTAGACATCAATGATCCAAAGACGCCTCCATTGCTAATAGTAAAGGTTCCGCCGCTCATCTCTTCGATTCCAAGCGTTCCATCTTGAGCACGGACTGCAAAATCTACAATGCCTTTCTCAATGTCGTGCATACCCATTTTATGGGCATCTCTAAGGACTGGGACAACCAGGCCTCGGTCTGATGACACTGCCACAGAAACGTCACAGTAGGCATGATAGACAATGTCCTCGCCATCGATATAGGCGTTGACCGTTGGAAACTTTTTGAGTGATTCTACCGCAGCCTTAACAAAGAAAGACATGAAGCCCAACTTGATAGAGTACTTCTTTTCAAAGGCCTCCTTATAGCTCGCTCGCATCGAGAGAATCTCGCTCATATCGACCTCATTAAAGGTAGTCAGCATGGCCGTGTTTTGCGTGGCTGAGTGAAGCTTGTTGGCGATCGTCTTTCGAATTCGGGTCATCGGAACCCTCTCTTCCATTCGATTCCCAGTTGGCTTTGGAGAAATGGGCTCAGGAGAAGGCTTAGGACTTTCGATAGGAGCCTCTCTTAATTCCTCCTTTAGTTGTGTCTCTCGCTCTTGAATTGTAGGCTCATTACTTTGTGAGGCAGGGCTTGTCGCCTCTTTTTCCTCAGGTTTATCTAAAGCCTCTGAAGATTTTGAATCTACCGAATCAGCCTCATCATCAATAAGACCCAGAACCTGCTGCTCAGATACAGTTTCTCCTTCTTCAGCTGTAATCTCACTTAGAACGCCAGACTCTTCTGCAGGAACCTCTAAAACCACTTTATCCGTCTCTATTTCAACAACCACATCGTCCAGTTCGACATAGTCACCTGGTTTCTTATGCCACGCGGCAACCGTTGCCTCAGTTATTGATTCTGGCAGAACAGGTACTTTTATTTCTTTCATTTTTTAACGCTCCTGGCTTTATCTATAGGCTGAATACCTAATGCTTTTTCAATGATATGGCTTTGATTGATGTTGTGAAGTCTGGCACTGCCTTCTGCAGGTGCAGCGTAGAGATCACGAGCAACAACATGAAGGGTTTGACCTTTGGTAAGGTTTCTCATAAAGTTATGTCTGGATGTGTACCATGCGCCTTGATTGATGGGCTCTTCTTGGCACCAAATAATGTCCTTGGCATTGGTAAACTTCTTAATTTCCAACGTGAGGGCTTCGTGAGGGAACGGGTAAAGCTGCTCGACTCTGAGAATTGCTACGTTATTGAGCTGGTCATCTTGACGACGGGTGAGCAGTTCATAGAAAACCTTGCCGCTACAAAGAACGACTCGATCCACCTCCTTGGGTTTGATGTTGTCGTAGCGCTCTTCAATGACCACCTTAAATTTTTCATCTGTAAACCTAAAGAGAGGAGACGAGGCGAGTGGATTTCGAAGTAAGCTCTTTGGCGTCATGATAATGAGCGGCGCTCGGTACTTTCTGAGGATTTGTCTTCTCATGAGATGAAATATCTGCGCAGCAGTCGATGGCACGCAGACCTGCATGTTGTGACTGGCACAAAGCTGAAGAAAACGCTCAAGTCGACCTGAGGAGTGCTCTGGGCCTTGTCCCTCAAGGCCGTGAGGCAGAAGCATAACGAGGTTTGAAAGGCGGCCCCATTTGGCCTCTCCAGAGGATATAAACTGGTCAATGATAGCCTGTGCTCCGTTAACGAAGTCACCAAACTGGGCCTCCCAAATGACAAGTGACTCTGGATTCGCGGTAGCGTAACCATACTCAAATCCTAGAGCGGCCTCTTCGGATAAGATTGAATCAAAGATTTGAACCCGACCTTGTTTTTCACTGATGTGCTGAAGCGGGGTATAGTCTTCGTTTGCGAGTTGGTTGTGAAGCACTGCATTTCTATGAAAGAATGTCCCTCTTCCGCAGTCCTGACCGGTTAATCTGATCGGAACACCGTTCTCTGTCAGACTGGCATAGGCCAGAGTTTCAGCGAAACCCCAGTCAGCATTAATTTTTCCATCCGCCATTTTTTGCCTATCCTGCATTATTTTTTTAACGCGTGGATGAATTTCAAATCCATCAGGAATTTTTTGAAGTTTTTTATTCAGATCCTTAATGTGCTTTTTACTAATGGCTGATTCATAAGGGTCGTGCCAAGTAACATCAAAGTAATCCGCCCAGAGCAGTTCCCAAGCCCTTTTGTTTTTGGGCTCTAAAATGTTGTAAGCAACTCGATTTCCATCCTTGAGTTCTTTGCGGTAATCCTTGACCATAGCGTCTACCTCGCTCTGAGTTATGACGCCTTGCTTCATCAAGGAGGCTGCATAATTGACTCTGGTGGTTGGTAGATTTCGAATCGCCTCATACATGAGCGGCTGAGTTACCGCAGGCTCGTCAGCCTCATTATGCCCATGCCTTCGATAGCACATCAAATCAACAACGACATCCTTCTTGTAGCGCATCCGATAGTCCAGTGCTAGCTTTGTAATGTAGCTCACCATTTCAGGGTCTTCAGCGTTGACATGAAATACAGGCGCATTAATCATCTTAACCACATCCGTGCAATAGTCGGTTGACCTGGCGTCATCCTGTTTGGAGGTTGTAAAGCCAATCTGGTTGTTAATAATGATGTGAACTGTTCCCTGAGTCCTGTAGCCTCTGGACTGAGACATGTTGAGTGTCTCCATGACCACCCCCTGTCCAGAGAAGGCGGCATCACCATGAATGAGAACTGGAAGAATTTGTTGCCTTTCTGACTCGTCATTTTTATCTTGATGGTAACGCGCATAGCCTTCAATCACAGGATTCACCAGCTCCAGATGAGAGGGGTTAAACATCAGAGCAAGGTGAACATCTTTCTTTGAAGTTTGAATGTCTGACGAAAAGCCTTGGTGGTATTTAACATCACCCGTTTGTTTTTTACTGAGGCCAAGGTCACCTGCGAACTCCTTAAAAAGATTCTCTGCCCTTTTGCCCATAATATTGATGAGAACATTTAGCCTGCCTCTGTGAGCCATTCCAAGACAAATCCTCTTCATCGCGTGTTCACCCGAATGCTCAATCAAAACGTTCAGGAGCGGAATCAGGGTATCACTTCCCTCTAATGAAAATCGTTTTTGACCAACATACTTATTGTGAAGGAATTTCTCAAAGACCTCTGCAGCCGTGATTCTTTGGAGTAGCCATTTTTTGTATTCTGGAGTATTGTCCCTCTCCAGTGACATGGTTTCAATCTTGGTTTGAATCCACTTTCTTTCTTCGAGGTTTGGAATGTGCATATACTCAACGCCAAGGCTGCTGCAGTAGGTTTTGTTGAGCGAGTCAAATAGTTCTCTCAGTGTGTTGCAGTTTGGGCCTTGATAGGAGCCCATATCAAACGTTTTATCTAAATCCGACTCATTGAGTCCAAACTCTTCTAAAGTGAAGGGAGGAGTTGAGTGGTGCCTAGGCCTTTGAAGAGGGTCTAACTTAGCTCTTAAATGACCTGAGAATCGAAACGCATAGATGAGTCTTAAAACGCCAAGTTGGGCAGCACTTTGAGTTGGCCTAGTCTGGGTTACATTTGATTCAAAATTCGATTCGCCATAACTGATAAAGCGACTGACCACATCCTCATGCGAGTTAGAATTCTCTTTCATTATTCCTTTGATTTATGGAGGGAGATTTGTGACACTTTTTAATTTTGTGATACAGGTGAGATTCGCTAATCGTGCTGATTATTAGCATGCAATTTTGCATTTGCTGTTTAATTAAAATGTTCACAATTTGTGAGTTCAATTTTTTAAGTCAAATTATATAGAGATTAGCTACTCCCATTGGTTAATTATTGAAAAATTTGTATTACAAATTGTAGGGAATTTTAGATAAAAAAAATAAAACTTAGATGTAGATTTTGAATTATTTTCTATTTAGAAAAGGATATAGAGAAAAGAATTATCCAAAATGACTAAAGCTCAGATAAAAAATTCCTTAATAAAAAGCCAAGTATGAGTCTAATTTAATAATTAGTAAAATCTTTTTTAAAATTTTAATGAGACTCAATCAAATCATTTTAGATGAATAATTTTTTAAAAATCCTTGAAGAAAAAAGTCACATTCTGGCTGATGGGGCAACTGGAACGAATTTGTTTGCGATGGGTCTTGAGACCGGAGATCCTCCGGAGCCATGGAATGTTGATCATAAAGATCGAATACGCGCTTTACATCAAGGGTTTGTTGATGCTGGATCAGATTTATTCTTAACCAATAGTTTTGGCGGTACATCTTTTAGACTCAAATTACATAGTCTTGAAAAGAGGGTTTTTGAACTCAACAAAGCGGCAGGACTGATTGCCAGAGAGGTGGCAGATCAGGCTAACAGGCGAGTCATTGTTGCAGGAGCAATGGGACCTACCGGTGAGATGATTGAGCCTCATGGGCTGATGACTCCGAAGGAGGCAGCGGATGCGTTTAAAGCTCAAGCGGAGGGCCTTGCAGAGGGAGGCGTTGATGTGCTCTGGCTTGAGACCATGTACGCTATGGAAGAGTTAGAAGCTGCAATGGAAGCGGTCAAGGATATTGGGCTTCCAGTCTGTGCAACAATGAGTTTTGATACTGCAGGAAAAACGATGATGGGTATTACCCCCTCCAACCTTGCCAAAAGATCTAAGGATTTAAATCTGAGTGGGTTCGGAGCTAACTGCGGTATTGGAGCGCCAGATCTGTTGGCAACCATTAATGATATTTCAAAAAATGTTGATCCCGGTACGGTTGTTATTTCAAAAGCCAACTGCGGCATTCCAGAGTTTGTTGACGGCAGTATTATTTACTCAGGAACAGAAGAGCTAATGTCGCAGTATGTTCAGATAGCTATGAACTCTGGCGCCAAGATTATTGGGGGTTGCTGCGGAACCAGTTTTGATCATGTCAGGGCCATGCGAAAAGCAATGGATCAACATAGTGTTTCGCCGCCGCCAACGCTTCAAGAAATTGAGGAAAGGGTTGGCGTAATGTCCGAGGGGTCAAGATCGATCTTTCAGGGCGACGACTCGAAGCCCACAAAGCAGAGAAGAAGTAGGCGCTTGAGAGTTTAATTCAATATTTCTCATTCGTTAATGTTCAATTCCTCAATCTAGTAATTTTCCTTGTAGTATAATTTTTTTTATTCTAAGTAAATTATTGTATTGTGGCAGCTACAAAAAAACCAATGCCTAAAGAGAAGGGCGTTTCCATTATCAATAAAAACCTTCCAAGCTTTGGAAGTGATAAGCAGTTGGAGGCCTCTATAGGAAAGCAGGTGCGTATGGCAAGAAAGAATGCCGGCGTGACTCTTCAGCAGCTATCAAAACAGTCGCTTCTCTCTGCCAGTATGCTCTCAAAAATAGAGAACGGTCAGATTAGTGCATCACTTAAAACAATACAGTTGATCTGTCACGCTCTTAATATTTCTATCACCTCCTTATTTAAGCAGCATGATAAAGATGTCGAGCCGACTTTCATCAAGTCAGGTAATGGGTTAACGATAGAGAGAGCAGGCTCAGATGAGAGTCGACACTATCAATTATTAGGGCACACGGTTGGTGGGTCATTAAAGGTTGAGCCGTGTTTAATTACAATAACGTCAAGAGATTATGAGTTTCCTGAATTCCAGCATAAGGGTGTAGAGTTTATCTACATGCTCAAAGGCCAGATGGATTATTTTTATGGGAGCAAGGTCTACCATTTCAAAAAAGGGGACTCGCTGTATTTTGATTCCGATACTCCGCATGGCCCAAAAAAGATCATCAGTGATGAGTGCCAGTTTCTGACTATCATCTCTTCTAATGCAACTGACTGATTGCGCTCTATAAATTGTTAGTCCGTTTTTAATCAAAATAATATCCTTCCTTAAAACAAAACTTTTTCAGTTTTTTTTCATGTTTTGTTATAAAAAATTAGAAGAAAATCAAGACTTTATTTAATTTCTTTAAAATAAAAAAAATTTCTTGACAATGGAATATCAAAAGGAGTATACTCAAACACAATTTACTGAAACCCTACTTTTTTAGGGTCATAAAATTGAATCATGTTTGGAATAATTTATCAATTGTTAATCAGTAAATTGTCTGGTTTTTATTTGGGTTAATTAATTACGAATCTAAATAAAGTCTACTAGGGGGCAAATCTTAAAAAGATTTTTTTTATTTTTTCGGAGAGATTAAATGACAGATTTAGAACAACACGTTAATGAACCTGGACGCGATAAACTTGTAAAAGAAGTAAAAGCTAAAATCGATGCTTTAGGTGTTACATATGTATACTATCAATTTGTATCAGTTACCGGTCGTATTGTAGGAAAAGGTATTCCCGCACGTCACTGGGAAAGACTAGCTGAGAAAGGATTTCAATTGGTTTATGGCTCAACCGCGAACTTATTTGTTGATCGCCATGGAAGCTACATTGGTTATGGTCCAGAATCATCAGAACTGGTTGGCATTCCTGACCCAGATACGTTCTGCCAACTTCCATGGGACAAGAGAGTTGCTAGAGTTTTTTGTAGACTTTATAGAAACCGTGAAGAGCGCGATAACCCGGGTGCAGCATTAACTTCTGATTGCAGAGGAAATCTCTACAGACAACATAAGGAATTCCAAGACCAGTATGGTTTAGATATGCGCTGCGGTACTGAGCCCGAAATGATGTGGCTTAAGCGTGGTGAAGATGGAGGTACAAATGGCGGAGTGACTAAGCCTAACTGTTACCATATTGATCAATTTGAAGAACTTCGTCCAGTTTTCATGAAGGTGATTGAGTATTCTGAGCAGATGGGTCTTGATATTATCCAGGGTGATCACGAAGATGCTCCAGGTCAGTTAGAGCTTAATACTCAGTTCGATGACGTTTTAAGGAATGCGGATCGTTTAACGACCTATCGTCAAATTTGTGCCCAGGTCGCTCGTGAGTTTGGATTGATTGCATGCTTTATGAGTAAACCATTTATGGGTGTTTCGGCTTCGGGCTGTCACCATAATATGTCATTGTGGAAGGGTGGTAAAGATGTGTTCCATCCAGAAATTGCGGCAGGAGATGGTGAGCTTCCTGGGATGCCAGGTGTCTTTACCTATAAAGAGGGTGGTGAAAATACATTTATGCCGGATCCATCTATTGATGAAAAAATGCCGGGTCCAATTGGTCTGAATTCAATCGGCGGTGTGATTAAGCATTTACCAGCACTGACATCCATCGGCTCTTCAACAGTGAACTCATACAGAAGATTATGGGATACAGGATTCTGGGCCCCAATTTTTGCTGACTGGGGTTACCAAAACAGAACTTGTGCGCTTCGTGTTTCTGCTCCAGGTCGTTTTGAGTACCGTTCGGTTGACTCAATGGTTAATCCATATCTAATGGGCTCTGCGCTTCTTAAAGCGATGGGTGATGGAATCGATAACAATATCGATGCAGGTGAAGCTGAAGAAAGAAATATTTACGAAGCGATGGAGGCAGGTAAAGATGTTAAGAAGTTACCTATGTCGCTTGGCGATGCAATGACTGAGCTTGCAAATGATGAGGTCATCAAATCGGCTATGCCAGATGAGATGTATAAGGTTTACCACCATTACAAGACTGATGAGTGGGAGCGTTTCAATCATACGGTTACAGATTGGGATATTGAAACTTATTTGGACTGCTTGCCTTAGGCTAGTTTCGTTTAAGTTAATTTAGAGTGCCCGCCTAACGGCGGGCAATTTTCAGGGAAAGGGAGATTATTTTATGTGCGGAATAGCAGGAATTATTCATAAGAATGCCGGCAAAGATGTCAACATTGGTGAGCAAATGACAGCCATGTTGCAGGCTTTGAAGCATAGGGGACCAGATTCAACTGGGTACGCTATGTATGGCGAAGACAACGGGAACAATGTGGTTAGATTTAAGGTTGCCGAGGCAGTTGATCTTGAGGGAAGTTTTGATATACACGCTGCGATCGAAGATAGGGTTGCTGCTGTGAATTCTAGAATGGAAGATTTAGGCGCTAAGATTGTTAAGAAAGAAAGCGCGACTGAGTACTCGCATCGCTATGAGATTCAATTCTCAGGGGATATGAAAAAGTTAGCTGACTTCGTTGAAGACATTGAGGGTGTTGAGATTCTATCCATTGGTAACTCACTCGAATTAATCAAGGACCTTGGTGATGCTGCAGTTGTTTCTGAGCAGTACGGGCTGAATGAATTTAATGGAACTCATGGTATTGGGCACACAAGGATGGCAACTGAGTCGGATGTTGATATTCGTTCTGCTCACCCTTACTGGGCATACCCATTTAGTGACGTTGCTGTAGTTCACAATGGCCAGCTAACCAACTACTGGACTAACAGACGCGCACTAGAACTTAAAGGACATCGCTTTTCTTCAAACTGCGACTCAGAACTCATAGCAGTTTATATTGCAGAAAGAATGAGTCAGGGAAAAGATTTAGAGTCAGCTATGAAAGACTCTGTTGAATATCTAGATGGTGTATTCACCTATCTAGTGGCGACAAAAGATCAACTGGGTATGGCCAAGGATGTTATGGCCGCAAAACCAATGGTTGTTTATGAAGGTGACGATATGATTGCTTTGGCTTCAGAGGAGGTCGCAATTAGGACGTTATTTGATCATCGAATTGAAACATTTGACCCTTATCACGGAGAGGTAAAAGTATGGCAGAACTAAAAAAAGATTCATCTTATGAGATGGGACTCCATCAGGAGCAGCTCAAAGGTAGAACTCAGCAGAAATTTTTCTCGATTGATGAAAGTGCAAACCTGACGTATTTTCATTCATTTGAAGTAGATACTAACAAGAGCGCTACGATTGATGCCTTAGACATGACGCCTAGAGAAATTAATCGTGAAATCAGAGCATTAATGGAAAGTGGTATCGGTGATATTACCGTTGACAACCCAATGTCAAGGCATGGTGTTGGCGTGGGTATCTTGAATCGTCTTAATTTAACCTTTTCAGACAGCTTAGGTTATTTCGGTTGCGGTTTGATTGATGGACCCAACGTTCACATTAAGGGACGAGTAGGCTGGTCATGTGCTGAAAACATGATGGCTGGAACGGTCGTAATTGATGGTAATGCTGGCTCAACGTTTGGTGCCGCAATTCGTGGTGGAGACCTTGTATGCAAAGGAAGTGTTGGTGCTCGAACAGGTATTGACCAAAAAGGCGGAACCATTATTGTGGGTGGTAAAACGGGCGCTTTCTCAGGCTTTATGATGCAGCGTGGTCGAATGATTGTGCTTGGAGATGCAGGTATGAACTTAGGTGATTCAATGTATGACGGCACGATTTATGTGGGCGGCGAAGTTGAAGAACTTGGAGTGGACTGTGTTCCTGGTGAGATGACAGAGCTAGACGTTCGCTACTTAACTGAAAAGCTTGGTAATTACGATATGAAAGCTCCAAATGGCGTTGAAAAGATGCAAAAGTATGTTTCTGGTAAGACACTATGGAATTACGACAATCTTGAGCCTGCAGAGAAAAAACTTATTCTTTAATCGGACTTTAACAAATTAACTAAAGGAAAAATTATGAGTGATATAGATGAAAAAAACAGACTAGGTAAAAGTTTTATCTTTCCTAAAGGTGTGATGGATGACATCCACATTAAATCTGATTTGGGACGTTACCGAATGAGAGGTTTCTCTCTTTTCAAAAAGATTCCAACATGGGATGACTTGACTTTTATGCCAGGCACTCTGACGCGTTTTGTTATTGAAGGCTACAGAGAAAAATGTTTAACAAAAACCATTATCGGTCCTGAAGCGCCTAGACCACTAGAGCTCGACATACCTATTTACATTACAGGTATGAGTTTTGGAGCGCTGAGTTATGAAGCTAAAACTGCTCTGGCTCGGGGTGCGACTATGGCTGGAACAGCGACTTGCTCTGGTGAGGGAGGAATGATTCCTGACGAGAGACGCTACTCAAGTAAGTGGTTTTATCAATGTATTCAGTCACGCTATGGCTTCAATCCTCAGCATTTACGTCTAGCAGACAGTGTTGAGTTCTTTATTGGACAGGGCTGTAAAGTAGGACTGGGTGGACACTTGATGGGGCAGAAGGTAACTGACCAGGTTGCTGAGATGCGATCGCTTCCAGCGGGTATTGACCAAAGATCTCCTGCAAGACACCCAGACTGGTTAGGCCCAGATGATTTGGCACTTAAAATTGAAGAGATTCGTGAAGCAACCGATGGACAAATTCCAATTCAATTGAAGCTTGGTGCTGCTCGTGTCTACGACGACGTTCGTATGGCTGCAAAAACGGGTTGTGACAGTATTTATATTGATGGAATGGAAGGCGGTACAGCCGCTGGACCTCATATTGCTACTGAGGAGACAGGTGTTCCTGGAATCGCTGCAATTCGTCAAGCAAGAAGAGCAATCGATGATGTTGGCATGACAGGAAGAATTTCACTGGTCTATGCTGGCGGTATTAGAAATGGTGGTGACGTCGCTAAAGCGGTCGCGCTTGGTGCAGACGCGGTTGCGATTGGACACGCTGCTCTTATGGCTCTTAACTGTAACAGAGATATACCGGAAGCGGATTACCCCAATGAAATGGGTGTCAACGCTGGTGAGTGTTATCACTGTCATACAGGTCGCTGCCCAGTGGGTGTTGCAACTCAAGACCCAGTACTTAGACAGAGACTAGACCCTGATGCAGCTTCAGAGAGAGTTTATAACTTCTTACACACTTTAGCGATTGAGTGCCAGATGATGGCGCGTGCTTGTGGTAAGACGAATATTCACTCACTAGAGCCAGAAGATCTAGCTGCTTTAACGATGGAAGCCTCAGCATGTGCTCAAGTTCCTATTGCAGGTTCTCAGCACACTGTTGGTCGTCCAGATTTGACACGCTTTTAAGGATAGGAGAAATTATGAGCAATAAAGAAGAAGAGTTCGTTGTTGGAGCTGATGGCCTAGGAACTGATCGCGAAAAAGATATTGGTCAGCATATTGGTTATCGATATGACGTAAACCTCGTTCCTGACCTTAAGTTTATAACACCTTTCTTACAGGAGTATATAGACAAAATGGGATGGAAAGATCTGAACTGGTTAGAAGACATTCATATGGGATATGAAGGCGATCAAGCCGCTGTTTTTGATAGAAATATCAACGGCTGGGTGACAATTCCTGACACCATAAAATTACCTGATAATCAGCAAGAGAGGGATATGATTGCGCGTGAGCTTTTAATTAAGTTCCAAATGTCAGAAAATCATCCAATGGTCGATCTTAATAACGCTTACCGTAAATTTTAATTTGGGTAAGTGAATTAAAAGGGGAGTTTTTTTTAGAGAATCAATCTCTATAAATGCTTTCCTTGGTTTTTCGGCACCTCACCCCCTGAGGTGCTGAATAAACTAAAAATAAGTATTCTGTTGAGTGTGGAGATTATTTGTAAAAAAAGAATTTATTCAAAATAATCTATAATTAATTCTATGTATACTCAAACATTATTAAAAGGGGTTTTAATTAATGAGAGTTTCTAATATTAAATACGATGGTGATTGTGAAACCTATCAGATTTATGGTGGTGAAGCGGTCGCAATTGATTTAAAAAAAGGCGATTCGGTAGAAATAGTTGATGTTGAAGGCGATCAAAAGTGCAGTGTACTTGCCTTTGATTCTAAAAAAACCTCTGCCTTGTCCTCATTAAATTGGAAGACAAATTCTAACAATAGCTCTAATAAAGTCTCTCTAGATAGCTGCTCTGAAATGCTTAGAGCAATCCTTGATTCAAATAAAATTAAACCAAAAGATATAGATACTGCTGAGTTATTTCAAGATTCAAGTCCAGCAGATACTAGGCAATTATTTGATATTAATCATGACCTCTTGTGTGTGTTTGATGCAAAGGGCGGTCCAATGCAAGTGGATCATCAGAACTCACCCACTGAAATCTTGATTAACGTTCAAAGGAAAAACCCTACAAACCCTTCTGATCGACTTCCAGAGCCTCTAGCAAAACCCTCTAAGGAGATTAGAGTCAAAGATTCTAGTGCGGTTGCTTATAAAGTAAAGGCGGGTCAATACATTCAAATTATTGATGTCGAGGGGCAGCAGTGCTCAGACTTTCAGGCTTTTTTAGTTGAAGATTTAAAAAATAATGAGGAGCTATGCCTTGATCCTACTGTGACTCGATCGCAGATGCTAGCAAGCTATCCAGCTCCAGGGACACACGACAAGTTTTATAATCAGAATTCGATTCCATTAGTTGAAGTCATTCAAGATACAGTCTGTCGTCACGACACTTTTGGTTTGGCATGCAACGCCAAATATTATGAAGATAGGGGATTTCCAGGCCACATAAGCTGTACTGATAACTTTAATAAATCTTTGGCTGATTTTGGCGTTAAGCCGAGAAGAAATTGGGCTGCGGTTAATCTCTTTTTTAATACAGCGATTGAAGAGTGCCACTCGTTAACTTCTGATGTCTCTTGGTCTAGGCCGGGAGATTACGTGCTTTTAAGGGCTGTAGATGATCTCGTTTGCGTTTCCTCAGCGTGTCCAGATGACACTACCTCAGCAAACGGCTGGAATCCAACTGATATTCATGTTAGGATTTATGATGAGTCTAACAATTTTTCATCGGCAACGGCATTTAGGCCTGATCCACAATCTATTCCGACTATGACAAAAGAAACTGGTTTTCACAAAAATACTTCTAAATTAACTAAAAACTTTGACAACTATAACGGCTATTGGTTGCCGCTTGAATATGAAAATTTGGGGGCAATCAAAGAATACTGGCAGTGCCGAGAAGGCGTTGTCATGATTGACCTTGCGCCGCTGAGAAAGTTTGAAGTTTACGGTCAAGATGCTGAGGCTTTGATGCAGTTTGCCATTACTAAGGATGTTCGAAAGCTAGCTATTGGACAGGTGGTCTACTCAGCGATGTGCTATGAAAACGGCTGCATGGTCGATGATGGAACGCTTTTCCGAATGGATGAAAATAACTTTCGCTGGATTGGCGGTTCTGACGATGGCGGCAAATTACTCAGAAAAATCGCAGATGATAGGGGGTTAGATGTCCGTGTTAAGTCCTCCACAGATCAGCTTCACAACGTAGCAGTTCAGGGACCTAAAAGTAGAGAAACGTTATCCAAAATTATTTGGACCCCAAAACTACAAACATCGATTGAGGACCTTAAATGGTTCCGCTTTACGATTGGAAGAATTGGTGGTGAATTTGGTATACCTGTAATGGTTTCCAGAACGGGTTACTCCGGTGAGCTTGGTTATGAGGTGTTCGCTCATCCTAATGATTGTGAGGCCGTTTGGGATGCTATTGCAGAAGCTGGAGAAGATTTTGGTATATGTCCTCTAGGGCTAAATGCGCTTGACATGCTCAGAATTGAAGCGGGATTAATCTTTGCTGGATATGAGTTTTGTGACCAGACGGATCCATTTGAAGCAGGCATTTCTTTTACTGTGCCGCTGAAGACAAAAGAGGATGATTTTTCTGGTAAAGAATCTTTAATTCTTCGCAAGAATTCTCCACAAAGAGTTTTGGTTGGGTTAGAATTAGATGGTAACGAAGTTGCGCTCCATGGCGATGGGGTGTATATTGGGAAACAACAGATAGGAATCATTACAAGTGCAACGCGTTCACCGATACTCAAAAAGAACATTGCGCTTTGTAGAATTTCAGTTTCAGACTCAGAAATTGGGACTGAGGTTGAAGTAGGAAAATTAGATGGACATCAAAAACGCTTACCTGCAAAGGTAGTAAGATTTCCATTTTATGATCCTGAAAAAACTAGAGTTCGGATGTAGTTTTTTCAGTAAAGGAACATCTCAGATGGGTAATTGCATTTGAGATTGTAAGTGTGATTTTTAGGACTGTATTTGTTATAAAAATCATTTTTAAGTTGAATGTTTTAGGGTTTTTTTATAGTCTTAATAATATTTAATTAATTAAATAAAGGATTATTTGGTGAAAGCCATCCAAATATCCTCGTTATCTGCAAGCCACTTAGCTGCAGCTTCCTCATGAGACATCTTATCAATATCAACTAGAGCAGCCATCTGACCGATCATTGACGTATTGAAGTCCATCTTAGTGTAGGCTGTATACGCAGTTGGATGAGTCTTAGGGAACTTGTAGTTCGCCGCTTTCTTCAACCAACCTCTAGGAGAACCACAGGCCCCGTCACCACCTTCTGTTTCACGGCAACCATAGAAGTATGGAGGAAACTCTATGAATACAAAACCATCACTATCCGTAAAGTTAGGTGTCCAGTTAAATATAATTATTCCTTCTCCAGCAGCTTTTGCAGAATCAATAGCGGCCCAAAGAGCGTCTGCACTACCAGTTTGTTTATAAGTGTATTCACCATCTAAACCAAGAGCTCCAATACGATCTTCAAATAGATTCTTTCCAGTTTCCGCATCAACGTGCCAAGGACCATCTAAGAAAACTCCTTTACCACCAGAATCGGCTTTGGCAAAAACTGATCCACAACCTTTAAGAGCTTCCCAATCTGGAAGTCCAGGACATAGATTTTGCTCTATTACCCACTTAGGAACTCCCATATCTTCAATAGTCAAGGCAGAATGGGTACCAGCTTCAATTAGACCGCCCTTACCCATGGCTGTATAGAAAGCATGGCCAAAGGCTCCTTCCCAAACTTCGTGAGATATAGTAACGTCTCCAAGACGAATCGATTCATATACACCTGACGAGTCAGCTGGAACGTAAGATACGTTGTTACCCATAGACTCAAAAATACCACCAATCACGTAAGACATAACCACTTGGCTTGACCAGTTGTGAATTGGTATAACGATTGGCTTTGAAGAGTCCGCAACAGCTTGAACTGAAACAGAAGCTAAAGACATC
>CACDVH010000005.1 GCA_902556205.1 uncultured Gammaproteobacteria bacterium
CGCATCTGGGAGCCATGTGTGGACTGGGAACATTGGAACTTTAACAGCAAAAGCAAGAAAAAAGGCCCAGAAAATCCAGCCTTGTTGAACCAGTGTCAATGGCAGAGATTGCATATCAGAAATCGCGAATGAACCGCCGAGGTTGTACATATAGATCAGGGAAACCAGCATAAATACTGACCCTAGGAACGTATACAAAAAGAATTTAATCGCTGCATACACTCTGTTTTGACCTCCCCAGACTCCGATAATTAACAGCATTGGAATTAGAGATGCTTCCCAAAAAACATAGTAAAGCATTGAGTCCATCGCAGAGAAAACACCGATGATGATGCCTTCCATCATTAAAAATGCAGCCATATAATCAGCCAATCTATTTTGAATGACTTCCCAGCCAGCAATGATGACCAATACAGTCGAAAAGGTTGTTAGGATGATTAAAGGCATTGAAATTCCATCAACACCAAGGTGATAAAAAATATTGAACTGAGATATCCAGCTTGTTTTCTCAACAAACTGCATTGCAGAAGTTGACGTGTCAAAATCTAAAAATAAATTGATAGACAGAATGAACACTAATATTGATATACCAACACTAGTCCATTTTGCAAGCGAAGCTCTATTGTTTCCGATTAATAGGACTGAGCCACCTCCTAAGATAGGCAGCCAAATCAAAATACTTAGTAATGAATCCATACCCCTACCTAACCAAAAAATGAATAATCTGAAGCTATGAGAACCCAGCCTAGAACAAGCATTAGACTTACAATCATAAAGAAAGCATAGTGGTAAACATAGCCCGTTTGAACGGGCCTAATTAAGACACCTAAATAGCGTGCAAGTTTTGCACTCCCATTTACAATAACTTTATCGATAAGAGTCATATCTGAAATCTTCCAGAGAAGGTTTCCAAGCTTGACAGAACCTTTGACAAAGACGATATCGTTCAACCTATCAAAGCCATAAAGTGAGTTGAGCACATAATTGGTTCTCTTGAACCTGGATTGAATCTGTTCAGCCCAGTCCGGTCGATAAAGACAGAATACCCACGCCGAAACTGCTCCGCCAACCATCATCCAGAACGGCGGAGTTACAACCGAATGGGTAAGGAGTGCAAAAGCAGAATAAAAATGTCCCTTCAGTTCCGCAACAGCCTGATGAGAAGAATCTATCGTAATAGCGTTATCCAGCCAACCCCCAAAGAGCATTGGCTCTATGGTCAAATAGCCAATGACTACTGATGGAATCGCCAGAAGGATGAGCGGCACTGTAATCGATGAGCCAGTCTCATGGAGGTGCTCCTCAGTGTGACTATCCACCCTAGATTCACCATGAAACACTAAAAACAGAAGTCTTAAGCTATAAAAGGCAGTGATAAATACGCCAATTAACACTGCTACGTAGGCCCATCCAGCGTATGGTAAATCGGAGTAATGAACGGCCTCAATAATCATATCTTTCGAATAAAAACCTGCAAATCCTGGAAAACCAATTAGAGCCAACGTCCCAAGCAAGGAGGTAATGTATGTGATCGGCATTTTTTTTCTGAGTCCACCCATTTTTCGAATATCTTGCTCATGGTGAAGAGCCACAATAACTGACCCTGCAGCTAAAAACAGCAACGCCTTAAAAAATGCATGAGTCATTAAATGAAATATTGCCACAGAGTAGGCGCTCACACCCAAAGCAACGGTCATGTAGCCAAGCTGCGATAGTGTCGAATAGGCCACCACTCTTTTAATATCGTTTTGAACAATGCCTAGTAAACCCATAAACAGTGCAGTGATTGCGCCAATAATCATGACCACCATTAATGCAGTATCACTTAACTCAAATAGTGGCGACATTCTTGAGACCATAAATATGCCAGCGGTAACCATTGTTGCAGCATGAATTAATGCTGATATTGGTGTTGGCCCTTCCATTGATCCTGGAAGCCAGACATGAAGTGGAACTTGAGCTGATTTTCCCATTGCTCCAACAAATAAAAGAAGACACACAACTGTTATTGCAGAACCTCCAAACAAATTTTGTCCAATAATTTGATCTTTTTGGCTAAATGCTTCCGCGTAATCTAATGTTCCAAAAAACATAAGAACTAAAGCTATACCTAAAAGGAATCCAAAATCTCCAACACGGTTAACAAGAAAAGCCTTTAGATTGGCTTCAATAGCTGACTCTTTGTGATGCCAAAAACCAATCAAGAGGTAAGACACTAATCCAACCGCCTCCCAACCAAAAAACAGCTGCATGAAGTTGTTTGATATAACAAGCGTGAACATAGCAAATGTGAATAAAGAGATATAACTAAAAAACTTAGTGTAGCCCTTGTCGTCATGCATATAACCTATCGTATAGATATGAACCATTAGGGAAACAAATGAAACTACAACCAGCATCACTGAGGTTAGGTTATCCACCAGGAATCCAACACTAATATTTAGGCCTCCAATTTGCATCCATGTGTAAATATTTTGGTTAAAAATATCAGCATCATTTAAAACGTGGTGATTGAATACATATAGAGACAGAACAGTCGAAATAGCAACACCCAGAATGGTAATAGAATGGGATAACGTTCTGCCTAATTGATTGCCTGCTAGGCCAACCACTATTGAACCGATAAGAGGTGCTAGAACAATTGTTAAATAGATATTAAGCATTACTATCCCTTCAGAGTATTAGTGACATCGATGTCAATTGAACCTCGATTTCTATACATCAAAGTCAAAATGGCAAGACCAATAGCCACCTCTGCAGCGGCCACAGTTAGAATGAAGAATACAAAAATTTGTCCCGCAAGGTCAGAGCCATAGAATGAGAAGGCTATAAAGTTTGTATTGACAGCCGCCAAAATAAGCTCAACACACATCAAAATCATTATGATGTTTGTTCGGTTTATAAAAATACCTGCAAGCCCAATACAAAAAACGATAGAACTAAGAATCAGGTAGTCAGAGAGCGCTATCATTTGGACTCCTTTTTAGATTTTTTGTTGATTGATGCAAACCTCATTCGATCTTTAGCTTGAACATTGATTTGTTCAGTGATGTTTTGTTTTTTGCTGTTCACTTGAGTTCTATGGACCAAAGTAATAGCTGCAATGATTGCAATCAATAGTAGAATCGCTGCTAGCTCAAATGGATAAACATAGATGGTGTATAGTTGCTGAGCGATTGCAGTAATGTTACTGTAAGAGGCTCCATGCTGTTCTGGCATACCAACGCTCTCCAGGTCAAATGGACCAGCATTCAAAACCAAAGCCATCTGCACAATCACAACCAACGACACAAAAATACCAAGAGGCAGGTAGCGAGTGAATTGAGCTCTGAGTGTTGATTCCTCGGTATCCAGCATCTTGATTACAAACATAAACAGCACCATCACAGCGCCGACATAAATCAAAATGAGTGTAATGGCTAAAAACTCTGCTTCAAGAAGAAGCCAGAGACTTGCCGCACTAAAGAAAGTTAAGATTAGCCATAGAGCTGCTTTAGCTGTGTTCCTTGAGGTTATCATCACAAAGGAGCTGCCCACAAAAAATAGTGAGAACACATAAAATAAAATTGATGTAAATTCCATAGCTCCCTTTACCTATACTTTGAGTCTTCCTTTCTAGCTTTGCTGATAGCACTTTCGTTTTTATCACCAATCTCTAATAGGCTTTTTTTGTCAATAATGCTTCCTTCTCTGGATTCAAAAGCATAATCAAAAATATGCGTCTCTACAATTGCATCAACAGGGCAAGCCTCCTCACAGAAACCACAAAAAATACACTTAAATAGATCGATATCATATTGCGTTGTTCTGCGGGTGCCATCTTCCCTCATCTCAGAGTCAATGGTTATAGCGTTTGCTGGACAGACAGCTTCACACAACTTACAGGCTATGCAGCGCTCTTCCCCATTTGGGTAGCGACGAAGGGCATGTAGACCTCTAAATCGAGGTGAAATGGGCGTCCTCTCCTCAGGAAATTGAACTGTAATTTTTTTATTAACGAACTCTTTACTCGTAACCTTGAGTCCTGTTCGAAGTTCACCGAGACTAAAATCATTAACTAATTTCTTTAATTTTTTCTTCATATCTCTATCTCCTTAAAACCAGGGTCCGATTCCTAATTGCGTCATCAACGCAACAACAAATATCCAAACAATTGTTAGCGGCAAGAACACTTTCCAACATAATCTCATAATTTGGTCATACCTAAATCTAGGAAATGAGGCACGAATCCAAAAATATAAAAATAAAAAGAAACTCATTTTGACCAACAGCCAAATTAAGTCAGGCACAAATGCAAATAATCCCTCTAGGAATGGAATTCCTTCAAAAGGTGAGTGCCAGCCCCCAAAAAACATAAGTACTGCCAACATGGCCATGAAAATCATGTTGAAATATTCAGCCATAAAAAATAATGCAAACGGCATTCCTGAGTATTCGACATGGGTTCCACCAACAATCTCCGACTCACCCTCAACTACATCAAAAGGCGCTCTGTTTGTTTCAACTAAAGCCCCAATCCAGAAAACAATCATCATTGGAAATAGTGGAATCCAGTACCAATTCAAAATTCCGCCAGACTGCCTTTCAACGACAGTATTAAGGTTGACTGAACTCGCTACCATGACCACTGTCACTAGGACAAATCCAATAACTAATTCATAGGAAATTAGCAAAGCAGTACTTCTGAGCGCCCCTAATAATGGATATTTAGAGTTGGAGGCCCAGCCTGCCAGAACAATACCGTATACACCAACAGACCCAATAGCCATTACGTAGAGAAGGCTGACATCGATATTAGCAATGTAGAAGTCCTCTCCAAGGGGAACGACTGCCCACACTGCAACAGCAGGAACAAAGGCGAGTATAGGGGCAAGCAAAAACAGATAAATATTTGACTTTGATGGAAAAATGATTTCTTTAAATAACATTTTAAAGACATCGGCAAAGGGCTGAAGAAGGCCAAACGGACCGACTCGGTTTGGCCCAATTCTAAGCTGCATAAAGCCAATCACTTTTCTTTCAGCATAGGTCATATAGGCCATCATAATGATCAGAGGAAATATGAGAGCTAATCCTTTGATGACAATAATTAAGATGTCAGCAAGACTGCCATTAAACCAAGGTATCAACTGGTGTGTAAGCTCTACAAATGATTGCCACATAATCAATACCTCCTAAGCCTTTCGAGCTTGATTTGTGTGAACAAAAACATAATCTTCAGCGACACTCTCTTCAATCGAAATTGGTACTCCTAGATAAAGATCATCATCACTAAGACCAATTTTTTGGGCAGTCATTTTTGATAGATAGGCTCTATCAATCATGCCAATATTAGACTCTTGAAGAGCTTTAGCTCTTCGAGTCACATTATCCGTCGCATAAGGTGCATATTGCCAATGAGTAGTCACTTGTGAATCATCAACGCTTTGAATATTAGCCTCATTGAGGCTGTATTGTGCTTTAGAAGATTGCAGTGCCTCATCTTTTACCTGCGAAGAATCAACATAATCAAAACCTTCTAAATCTAGTAAATCAGCCATGACTTTGATAATTTTCCAGGCGGGCTTTGAGTCGCCTGGACTCTTGACAGAAGCTCTATAGGATTGGACAAGTCCATCGAAATTGATGTGCGTTCCAGAGGACTCATAGAAAGAGGCCATTGGTAAAATCACGTCTGCATTGCTTTGTGAAGCATTGCCATCATAACTGCTAAGCGCAACAACAAATACGTCTTCCCTATTAAAGCAATCTGATGCAAGCTTTGAGTTAATAAAGTCAAATTCGCAATCGACATCCATCAATATGAATGCCTTGGAATTGTCATTCAACATAGACATTGCATTCATCCCTTTACCAGACGGAATAAAGTTGACCTTTTCAGCGGAATGAGAGTTGCCAGATAAAGTTAAGTTTGCAATCTTTAGGTTAGTGGTCAATGCAATTTTTGCAATGAGGTTTGTAATTGCAAGAGAATTTGGATTACTATTAAGGTGCTCTCCAAAAACAATCACTCCATTTTTTGATGTAATTAAGTCATCTGCAATTGCATTGTGAATTTCACTAGGGCTAACTTTTGATAAGTCATTCGGGATATCTTTTTTAGTTTTTAAAAGGATTGCCTTGAGGATAGATTGAAGCGTTGAGAATAGTTTTTGTGGCGATGTCAATGCGTCACATTTTGTTTTGAAATTAAAATCAAAATTTTTACTATTTATTGAATTGACTGATGCGCCATCCAAAGCAGCTTTTCTAATGCGATGATTGATCATGGGCTGCTCTAGTCGAGTATATGATCCAATAATTAATGCATGATCAATGGATTCAATTTCTTTCAAAGTGATTGATGATTCTAGAGAGCTACCAATACTTAATTGACTTTGATCTAATCTGAAGTCTATATTTTCGGTACCAAACTTACGAGCTAATTTTTGCATCAAATAGAACTCTTCTAGTGATGAGTGTTTTGATGCCAAAACTCCAAGCTGATCCGGATTTTTTGCGTTATTTTTGATTCCATCAACTGCAAACTGAAGGGCTTCTTGCCAATCAGTTTCTTGCCATTGGCCATCAATTTTAACTTTGGGCTTTAGCGCACGGCTTTCATGATTAAGGCCTTCGTATGAAAAGCGATCCCTATCTGAGATCCAGGTTTCATTTATGGAGTCATTATCTCTAGCAACTACCCTCTTGACTTTACCTCTATAACTCTGAGTAAAAATATTTGAGCCAACTAAGTCATGACGAGCTACACTTTGGACTGCATTCATTTGCCAAGTTCTAGCTTCGTATCTAAATGGCTTAGAGGTCAAAGCACCAACTGGGCATACATCAATCATATTTCCAGACAACTCTGACTGTATTCCTTCAGTGAGGAAGGGTTCAATTTTGACATCTTCACCCCTTCCAGTTCCTCCCATCTCTACAATCCCTGCAACTTCAGCACCAAATCTGACACACCTAGTACAGTGTATACAACGAGTCATATCTGTTTGGATAAGAGCTCCAATTCCTTTGTCAGGAACGATTCTTTTGCCTAAATTAAATTTTGAGACGTCAGAGCCATACTCCATAGCTACGTCTTGAAGTTCACACTCTCCACCTTGATCACAAATGGGGCAATCCAAAGGGTGATTAATTAGTAAAAACTCCATGACTGCTTTTTGTGCAAACTTAGCTTTATCATTTTTAGTATTGATTTTCATACCGTTTGCAGCAGGGGTTGAGCATGCTGGCTGGGCCTTAGGAATACCCTCAACATCAACCAAACACATTCTGCAGTTTGCAGCAACGGATAGCTTTTTATGGTAGCAAAAGCGAGGCACATCTATGCCTTCTCTATCAGCAATACTGATGATTGAGTCACCTTGGCTAGCCTTGACTAAATTACCATCAATTTCAATTTCAATTTCAGACACTTGCTGCTTCCTCAATCAAATTATGCTCTTCTTCCACCATGCTTTTTCCGTTCTGAATATAGTATTCAAACTCGTCTCTAAAGTGCTTGATAAAACTCTCAACAGGAGTTGCTGCTGCATCTCCAAGAGCACAGATTGTATTTCCCATTATTTTCTCTCCAACGGTGAGAAGCAAATCTAAATCCTCTTCTTTTCCATTCCCGTCAAGAATTCTTTGAAGCATTCTGTATAACCATCCCGTGCCCTCTCTACAGGGCGTGCACTGACCACAAGACTCGTCATAATAAAAGTGTGCTAGACGGGTTAAAGTTTTGACCATGCAAGTTGTATCATCCATCACGATAACGGATCCTGCGCCGAGCATTGATCCAGCATTTGCAATACTGTCATAATCCATAGTCATATTCATTGCAGTCTCAGCAGGCAATAGAGGTGTTGACGATCCGCCAGGAATAACCGCTTTAAGCTTACGTCCCTCTTTCAAGCCACCAGCAAATTCTAATAACTTCGAAAAAGGAGTGCCCAGAGGAACTTCAAAATTAGAAGGATTTTTTACATTTCCTGTCACTGAAAAGCACTTTGTGCCTCCCGAATTCTCAACTCCTAAATCGGCAAACCATTGTCCGCCCCTTGAAAGGATTTCGGGGACTGAGGCAAAGGTCTCTGTATTGTTAATTGTTGTTGGTTTACCAAATAATCCAACATTAGCTGGAAAAGGTGGCTTAAATCTTGGCTGGCCTTTTTTGCCCTCAAGGGATTCAAGGAGAGCCGTTTCTTCACCGCAAATATAGGCTCCAGCTCCAAGGTGAGTATACAGGTCATACGAAACATGACTGCCTTGAATATTTTTTCCAAGTAAGCCTGCCTTGTATGCATCTTTTAAGGCTTCCTCAAAGCGATAGTAGGGCTCCATAAATTCACCACGAATATAGTTGTAGCCTACCGTTGCATTCATGACAAAACCAGCTATGGCCATTCCCTCAATCACTGAGTGGGGGTTATATCTAAGTATGTCACGATCATGACAAGTTCCGGGTTCACCTTCGTCAGAGTTACAAACGACGTATTTCTGACCCTCTTGATTTCGTGGCATAAAGCTCCACTTGAGTCCTGTTGGAAAGCCAGCACCGCCCCGACCCCTCAATCCAGAGGTTTTTAATTCTGCAATGATGTCATCAGGCGTGAGCTCTCCATTGAGGATTTTTCGCCAAACTTTATATCCGCCATTTGCCTCATATGTTGCAAAACTTGCGGGGTTTTCTTTATCTAGGTTTTTAAAGCAAACTTCATTCATGTTAAATCTTCCAAAATGTTGTCTAATTTTTCTTTAGTTAAATGCTCGTAATATTGGTCACCAATCTGACACATTGGTCCTCCTACACAAGCCCCTAAACATTCAACCTTCTTCACACTGACCAAACCATCTTTACTGACTTGGCCTGTTTTTACTTCTAACTTATCTTCTAAATACGAAATTAACTCATCAGAGCCATTAAGCATGCAGGAGATGTTGTGGCAGAAACGCACGATATGCTTTCCAACTGGCTTATGATTGTAATTTTCATAAAATGTTGCCACCTCTTGAACGCTGATTGCTGGCATCTCTAGGTAATCAGCAACATCATTAATAAGATCAGGATTCAAGCTTCCGCCATTTTCCTTTTGGACAATGGTCAATGCCTGCATCACAGCCGAACTTTTTCGTCCCTCAGGGTATTTAGAAACCCAGAAATCAATCTCTTTTTTTGCTTCATTTGAAATCATCTATCAACCTCACCAAAAACAATATCTTGAGAACCAATGATGGTTACTACATCAGATAACATATGCCCCTTTGCCATTTCGTCCATTGCCGCAAGATGGGCAAAGCCTGGTGCCCTAATTTTTACTCTATACGGCTTATTTGCCCCATCGGAAACTAGATACACTCCAAACTCACCCTTTGGAGCCTCGACTGCTGTATAACTCTCCCCCTCAGGCAAACAGTAGCCTTCAGTAAATAATTTAAAGTGATGAATGAGTGATTCCATATCACCCTTCATATCTTCACGATCTGGAGGGGTCACTTTATGATCATCTGACATGACAGGGCCAGGATTTTCTTTAAGCCAGGCCACACATTGATTAATTATGTGGGTTGATTGACGCATCTCCTCCATGCGAACTAAGTAACGATCATAGCAATCCCCAGTCACTCCGACAGGAATCTCAAAATCAAGCTTATCATAGACTGAATAGGGCTCATTTTTGCGAATATCCCATTCGATTCCAGACCCTCTTAACATAGCGCCAGTAAATCCAAGCTGCATGGCTCTCTCTGGAGAGACAATTGCAATATTGACAAGTCTTTGTTTCCAGATTCTGTTGTCAGTTAAAAGATCAGAATACTGTTGGATACTTTTTGGAAAATTTTTTGCGAAATCATCAATAAAGTCAAGAAGTGAACCTTGTCGATTTTCATTAATTTCTTCGAGTTTTTCTTTCGATCTTAATTTAGACTCCAGATACTGAGGCATCTTATCTGGCAAGTCTCTGTATACTCCTCCTGGTCTATAATAAGTCGCATGCATTCTTGAACCACTTACCGCCTCATAGCAATCGATTAGGCTTTCTCGTTCACGGAAAGCATACAGAAATACACTCATCGCACCGACATCTAAACCATGCGTACCGACCCACATCAAATGATTCATGATTCTAGTGATTTCATCAAACATAACTCTGATGTATTCTGCGCGCTCAGGAACTTTAATACCTAACATTTTTTCAATGCCCATAACATAGGCATGCTCATTACACATCATTGATACATAATCAAGACGGTCCATGTATCCTATCGATTGATTGTAGGGCTTTGATTCTGCTAATTTTTCTGTACCCCTGTGCAGTAATCCAATATGGGGGTCGGCTCTTTCAACTACTTCTCCATCTAGCTCAAGAATAAGTCTGAGAACGCCGTGTGCAGCAGGATGTTGTGGCCCAAAGTTAAGAGTGTAGTTTTTCATTTCAGACATATTTACTTCCTTATCACTCTTGGAACGTTCACGTTAGGTTCGATACTAACTGGCTCATAAACCACTCTTCCTAACTCCTCGTCATAGCGCATTTCAACTTCACCAATCATTGGGAAATCTTTTCTTAGGGGGTGACCAACAAAACCATAATCTGTCAATATCCTTCTTAGGTCATTGTGGTTTTCAAATAATATTCCGAAAAGGTCAAATGCCTCTCTTTCAAACCAGTCAGCACAGTTCCAAATCTTAGTGACCGATTGAATCATCAAGTTCTCAGACGAGAGAAGAGCCTTTACTCGTAATCTCTGGTTATTTGAAACCGAAAGTATGTGGTAGACAACGCCAAAACGCTGATCTTTTTGGCTAGTCGATTTTTGTGCTTGTCGGGCTCTGCCAAATCCAGACGAGCTGGCATTACCATTCCAGTCAGACTCACCATAGGTTAAATAATCAATCCCGCACAGATCCATCAATATTTCGAATTGAAACTCATCTTTCAACTTCTGGCAAACCTCAATAACATCTTCACTATTAATAGTAAGTGTGAGCTCGTTCAATGATTCACTCACATTTTTTTTGCCGAAGGCTTTGGATAATTTTTGCTTTAGTTCTTTCATGTTTTAGGTTCGAGCAATTGTATTAGTTCTTCGAATTTTGTCCTGTAACTGAAGAATTCCATAAAGAAGTGCTTCAGCTGTTGGCGGACAGCCTGGGACATAAACATCAACTGGAACAATTCGATCACAACCTCTGACCACTGCATAAGAGTAGTGGTAATAACCCCCTCCATTTGCACAAGAGCCCATAGACAAAACATACTTTGGCTCTGGCATCTGGTCATAAACCTTTCTAAGAGCAGGAGCCATTTTGTTTGTTAAGGTGCCGGCAACAATCATCAAGTCGGATTGGCGAGGTGTGGGTCTAAAAACTATACCAAAACGATCGAGGTCGTACCTAGATGATCCAGCCTCCATCATCTCAACAGCACAGCAAGCAAGTCCAAAAGTCATCGGCCAGAGAGATCCTGTTCTTGCCCAGTTAATCACCTTGTCTAAAGAGGTTGTGACAAAGCCTTCTTTCATTAAGCCTTCAATAGCCATACTGACTCCTTATTATTCCCACTCTAAAGCCCCTTTTTTCCACTCAAAAATAAATCCAACTACCAGAAGTAGTAAAAATATAGACATTGAAATAAAACCAAACCATCCTAGCTCAGCCTGAACGACTGCCCAAGGAATAAAAAAAGCGACTTCAAGATCAAAAAGGACAAACAAAATCGCAACAAGGTAATAGCGAATGTTAAAGTGCATACGTGAATCATCAAAAGCTGGAAATCCACACTCGAATTGTGAGTTTTTTTCATCACTCGGGTCGCTAGGACCGAGGAGATAGCCAACGACTGTAAGGCCCACTCCAAAGGCAATTCCTAGGAAAATAAATACGATAATTGGTAAATAATTTTCGAGCATTGTTTATCCTCACTTAAACAGCGCAATATTATAACAAGATTATCGGAAAACAGCCAGTTAAAAAGTACTTAATTTAAGGCAAAAGGTAGTAAATTAGAGCTGGGTTCCGCCTACAGTCAAGGTGTCAACTTTGAGGCTTGGTTGCCCAACACCAACAGGCACACTTTGGCCATCTTTACCGCAAACACCGATACCAGGGTCTAGTTTAAGATCATCGCCCACCATTGAAATCTGATGTAGCACCTCATCGCCAGATCCAATAAGAGTGGCGCCCTTGATTGGGGTTGTAATTTTTCCATTTTTGACCAGATACGCTTCATTTGCTGAAAATACAAACTTTCCAGAAGTAATATCAACTTGGCCACCATCAAAATTTTTGGCATAAATTCCATCCTCAACAGATGAAATCATATCCTCAAATTTATCTTCTCCATTGAGCATATAGGTATTAGTCATTCGAGGCATAGGAATATGTGCATAGGATTCACGCCTACCATTTCCAGTACTCGGTTTATTCATAAGCCGACCATTCATTTTGTCCATCATGTAGCCCTTGAGTAATCCATTTTCGATTAGGGTTGTCTCCTGAGTTGGAGTGCCTTCATCATCAATGGTTAAACTACCTCGGCGATTTTCTATAGTCCCGTTATCAACTATGGTGCACTTTTCGCTCGCAACTTTTTCACCAATTCTTCCACTAAAAACAGAGCTTCCTTTTCGATTAAAATCCCCCTCAAGTCCATGTCCAATTGCTTCGTGTAAGAGCACACCAGGCCATCCAGAGCCAAGTATGACTGGCATTTTCCCAGCAGGTGCATCTTTAGATTCGAGCGCCACCAAAGCTAATCGAATAGCTTCTTTAGTGTAAGTTTCAGCCAGTGAGTTTTTTGCAAAATAACTGTAGTCATATCTTCCTCCACCTCCAGTTGAGGCCTGCTCGATCCTTCCATTATGTTCGACTACAACTGAAACATTGACTCTAACCATGGGTCTACAATCAACTTGATAAATGCCATCGGTAGAAGCTATCAATACTTCTGTATATGCGCCCGAGAGAGAAGCGTTGACTTGAACAACTTTTGGCTCCTTTCTTGCTAAAGAATCAATCTGCCTCAACAAATCAACTTTTTGTTTAGACTTTAAACTGTCAAGAGGGCTAATGGGAGCATATTTAGCTGAGTAATTAGTGCTTTTCAATATTTTTGGCGTCGTAATTGATTTATTATTTGAAATACCTTTTGCAAAATCAACAGCCGCTTTAATCGCCTTAAGATTAAGATCATCAGAGTAAGAAAAACCTGTTTGATCACCAGACACACATCTTGCTCCTACGCCATGAGTAATATTATATGAGCCATCTTTAACAATCCCTTCGTCAAGAACCCATGACTCAGCAATTGAGTGTTGGAAAAATAAATCAGAATAATCTGAGCCATTTTCTGACATGGAGCTCAGCAACTTAAAAACTTCAGTTTCATTAATTTTGTGATCATTGAGTAATTGATTAATCATAAAACTTTAACTCCGTCTAATTGTTCAATAATTGGCTCAGACCATGGTCCAGAAATAATAAAGGTAACTTCAATCGCATTATCTAGAAGTCCACTAATCACTTCACCACCAAAAAGCATCTTATCTGCGGCCCAAACACCCAGTCCAGCAAGACCGCCTCCAGCTAAATATGTGGCCAAAGGAATTGTGTCAGCTAGAGCAGGCTGAACGTTTGCTGCTAAATTATAATCTCTTTTTAATACGTCAACACTCCCAGTCAACTCAATATCACTCTCCTCACTTTCAACTAAAAAATACTCCACCTTTGCAACTCCTTTATTAAAAAGTAATTTAGCGTTGATATGGTCATAGACGTAACCTTGCTCTCTGAGTTCATTTCTAGAAAGTCTCAGTCTATTGGCAATTGATTCTAGATTAATATATGAGAGTAGTTTGAAAAGGTTAGGGTCTTGATTGGTAAATACCCCTTCTGCGACATCTGCCTGCATATATCCTGTTATTTTTTCTAAAGAGACTTCCCATGGCTGGCAATCACAGTAGAGCCTCAAGTCAACATTAAAACCTCCTCCAATGACAGGCTCATCAACACCAAATTTATCTAAGAAGCTTGACAAGTTATCATTTGATGCTTTGGCCCTTAGTGCCGTTTTCCCATTCAGCCAGCTCCCATTAAACACCAGATCCTCATCACTAAGTCCGATATTTTCAAATACTAGATTTTTAATTTCCATAACATAATCTAGGTTTATCAGATCAGCTTCAAAATTAGGGATGTCTTGGTCATTTACCTTTAGGTTTCTTGCTGTTAAATGAAAACTTGGAAAGATTTTTGGAGATAGCTCCCATTTATCAATGCTATCCAGGCTCGTTAAATTCAGGTCATCAATTGTAACTGTGTATTTCCCATCATCATCTGTCAAAATACCGACTTTAGCATTCAGATTTTCTGAACTAATTACACCACTCCATTGATCATTTAAATTTTTACTAATGTAGGCATCAGTTGCAGTTTCTAAATGACTTAATTTGACTCTTAGCCCTGACTTTTCATTAATCCAATCCTTTGGGTTTAGTGAAATTTGAAACAGCTCTTCACCAATAATGCCTCTACCTTTTGTTCTAACTAGTCCTCCACTGTATGAGATCTGGGAATTAAACTCATCTACCTTAAGTTTTCCACCTAAAACACTTAATGAATTATCCGATGCGAACATGTCAAAACTCAAATTAAGCTTTTGATTATTATCTCTTTGGATAGGAACTACCATGTTGACATTGCCCCAAAGCTTACCCTTCAATTCAAACTCCTCAAGATAGGCCTTAATTTTTTCAGAAACAGAGGATTTCTTGATAAAGTCTTCGATTATTAAGCTCTCGGAGTTAAATCTTGCGTTCAGCGACAAAGTCGAATCTGGCTGATTAAAGTCTCTTGTGGTAATGCTTAAATAACTTAAATCAATACCTTCAACGCTAGCTTGATTTCCAACAATCTTAAGGTAATCATTCGAAAAATTAACTTTAGCATTGATGTTTTCAATAGAGGGCCATTTTGGGTCAGCAGTGATTGTGGCGCCATTTAGATTTGCAGAAAACTTAGTATTTGGTGACTCTATCTCTCCCGACATATTAAAGCGAGTTGTGAGCATGATATCTGTAAGTGAGCCCTCTGTTAGGACGCCCTCTATCCATTGGACAGCCCTCGAATCTCCCAACGATTCAGGAATATTTTGACTAATCTTTGTGACCTCAATTTGGTCAATATAACTCTCAAAATCAAGAAAAACCTGGTCCTGTTGATTGAAGATTTTGACCTGTGCTGAAAGATTAAAATCCTCATTATTGATTGAAAAAGGTATAACAGCTACCCGCTCTTCTCTTGCTTTAGCAACATCAATGCTCGTATTAATTCTTACCGAACTGCCAAGTTTAGGGACTTGAGAGCTACTAAAGATTGACTCGTCCCTCATAGATAAACTAATTTTTTGCTCATTTCTTTTAAGCTCCAATGGAGCTAGATCTAAGGATTGCTCTCCAATTAGCTTTGTTCGATTAATTGAGAGAGACTTTAAAGCAAGTAATCCTGAAATGCCAATGTTGGATAACACTCCATCAGTATTAATAATTCCTACATAGTCATCGACATAGGATGTATCAATTAATAACTCATTGATATCCAGATGACCCGGTATTTCAATGCCCTCATAAAGAGCTTTCAGATCCACATTCCACCTTAATACATCTATTTTTGCAATTGGTTTGAGTCCATCAGCACTAATTTGAAGGTCCTTGACAGCTAATAAAAGTTCATTCTCTTGAAACTCGAGTGATATTTTTTCGATACTTATGTCTAGTCCACTGAGCTGAGAGAGTCGATTTTCAATTTGTCCTTTTATGGTTTGAGGAAACAAAATAAAAAAAGCAACTACCGCCAATAGAACTAGCGCTATCAATGCAGTAACCCAAGTACTAATCTTTAAAATATTGAGACTTTTGAGGAGGGTTTTTTTTAACATATTTTTGTTGCAATCAACTGCAAGTCATTATAACCAAATGTATAATATTGCGGAATTTAATCTAATCTAAGGGAAGATGTAATGAGTCAAGGCACAACAACTTCAACAAAATTAATGCTAATCGTTTGGGCGCTTGCCATGATTTTTATCGGCTATAAGTCACTAAGCTCTTATAGTGATGATTCATCTCATAGTGAGATGATGGTTGATAAGGGTGTTCTTGAGAGGATTAAACCTATTGGAGAAGTGCGAATTGACTCAAGCACTATGGTTGCATCTGCTGATAACACCGAAACCGCTGAGCGATCAGGAGAAGAGATTTATAATGGTAAATGTGCTGGCTGCCACACTTCTGGAATCATGGGTGCACCGAAATATGCATCCTTAGCAGACTGGACATCAAGAATTGACCTTGGCCTGGATAAACTAACTGCCTCAGCAATTGCAGGTAAGGGAGGTATGCCAGCTAGAGGAACTTGCATGGATTGTTCTGATAATGATATCAAGGTGACTGTTCAATATATGTTGGACAGCCTAGAATAAAATAGCTTATTAACCTAAAGGCTGGAAGACGCCCAAGTCTCTATTTTTTTCTACATCAACCCACGGTAAAACCCTTCCATTCATTGCTATATAGACTCCTGGGTCTAATAGCTGAAGCGACCCAAGGGCGCACCCAAAATTAAATAATGCATCCGAATTATTCACTGCATAAGGGACCATGGAGCCAAACAAAACAATTGTTTTGTTGATTTCACATTCTCCTAAAATTTTAGCTGTGTCACACATGGTGTCAGTTCCGTGAGTTATTAATATCAACTCCTCATCACATTTTTCACAGCTATCTAAAATTAACTGGCGATCTGAGTCAACCATATCTAAACTATCAATAAGAAGTAGCTCTTGTGTAATGAGGTCAACTTCGATTCTAGCTCTCTTAATCATCTCTGGAAAATGCGTCTTATCAAATTCTAGTTCACCATTCGATTGGTTATAAAACTTATCAATGGTTCCGCCCGTAATCATTAGTCTTACTTTCATATATTAATCCTACCCAACTGACTTGAAATACTAATTATAACTTCTCTGTCCAAAAATGTCCGTTCCCACTCTCACAAGGTTTGCACCGTGCTCAATTGCAACCTCAAGGTCCGAGGACATGCCCATTGATAGTGAGTCAAAATTAGGATATTTGGAGATTAAATGTTTCATTTCAGCAAAACTATTTTTTGAGTTTTCTGGTCTTGGTATCGTCATAAACCCTCTCAAACAAATATTAGGAAGGCTCTCTATTTCCATGACAATCTCTTCAACATTTTGAATTTCAACTCCTGACTTGCTCTCCTCTCTATCCACATTGACCTGAATCAAAATATTTAAGGCCCCTAAAGCGGGATTTCGTTGATCACTAAGGCGCCTTGCAACTTTAATTCTATCAACACTATGCACCCAATCAAAGTTATCCGCTATTGAGCTCGTTTTATTCGATTGGATGGGGCCTATGAAATGCCAAATCAATCCACTTCCTTTGAAAAAATTAATTTTTTCAATTGACTCTTGGAGATAGTTTTCCCCAAAATGAACTTGACCAGCATCGACAGCTTCTTGAATTTCTGCCGTTGATCTAGTTTTACTTACAGCAATTAGCTCTACCTTCTGGCTAAATTGAACTGAATCAATTCTAGATTTGACCTGTTTTAAGTTATCCGAAATCATGAAACACTGTTTGAGCCTCAAAAATTGGACCATCAACACACACTCTTTTCATTGCTGAACCACTATCAGTCTGAACTTCGACAACGCATCCAGCACAGCCGCCAACTGCGCAAGCCATAAACTCTTCTAGAGAGGCCTGGCATGGTAAGTTGTATTCATTTGCCAACTTTGAAACTGCTTCAAGCATTGGGTGCGGACCACATGTATATATTTCAACATTGCTCAACTCATCTGAAGTAAGGCTACCTAAAAAATCTTTTGCAAGATCAGTGACATAACCCTCATAAACACCTTCGTAGTTTTGAAGACTAGCTAACCCGCAGGGTATGCCCCACTCCTCTAACAAAGGCATGGTATGCAGTTTGGAGGATTGATAGCCATCTAATGTGCTCTTTGAGGTATCAAATGGAAAGGGAACCTCTGAGCCCAATATGACATAGGGATTAAATAAAGCATTACCTTTTAACTCTTGCGCCATTGCAATAATTGGTGGCATGCCAACACCGCCTCCAATCAATAGTGGAATTTTGTTTTTAGTCACCTCAAAGCCATTTCCAATTGGGCCAATGACTGAAACAATATCTCCAATTTTTCGTTCGGCAAGCTGCCTAGTTCCCTCGCCTACAATTTTGTATAAAAGATCAAACGTCCCTTGATTTTTATCAACCGACATAACTGAAATGGGTCTTCGCATAGCTAGACTTCCTGAGACAGAAAGGTGTACGAATTGACCAGGGCGCGTAGCTTCTGCAATTTCTTGAGACTCTAGAGTAAGAATAAATTGATCAGCTTCAAACTTATAGTGCGCCAAAATCTGGCAATCATTTACACTAATAGTATCTCTATTTGTTTTAGCCATTCGTTGTAATTAGTGTACCAACGCCTGAATCAGTGAAGACCTCTAGCAGAACAGCATGAGAGACCCTTCCATCTATAATGTGACTTCTTTGAACTCCATTTTCAACTGCAGATAAAGCACAACCAATCTTTGGCAGCATACCACCGTGAATTATGCCATTTTTTATTAGCTTTTTAACCGTAGATGAGCTCATTCCAGTCATCAGCTCTCCTTTATCATCCAAAAGACCAGCTGTGTTTGTTAATAGAATTAATTTTTCAGCGTTAAGTGACTCTGCAATGGCCCCCGCAACTAAGTCCGCGTTGATGTTATAGGAGAATCCATCTTTTCCAACACCTATTGGAGCAATGACTGGAATAAAGTCTCCTTGTAATAATAAATTAATAACTGAAACATCAATCTGATCAACCTGGCCAACATGGCCTAAATCAATAATTTCTGAGGTAGGCTCAATTTCTGTTTTAAGTTTTTTTGCAGTAATCAGTCTGCCGTCTTTTCCAGTGAGACCAATAGAATTTCCACCATGCTGATGAATAAGATTAACAATTTCCTTGTTAACCAATCCGCCAAGCACCATCTCAACGACATCCATTGTCTCGCTGTCAGTAACGCGCATACCATCAATAAATTCACTATTTTTTCCAAGTTTTTTTAGAGTGTCACCAATTTGAGGTCCTCCGCCATGAACCACAATAGGGTTCATTCCAACAGACTTCATAAGAACAATATCCCTAGCAAAACTAGATTTTAGTTTTTCATCTACCATGGCGTTTCCACCGTATTTAATAACAATTGTCTTACCCTTAAATCTTTGGATATAGGGAAGAGACTCAGTTAAGACGTCGGCAATTTTATGAGAGCTCATATCAATCTAAGTTTACAAAACTTGCGAGTATTTTAACAGCCACCAGGCCTAATGACAGGCTTTACCTAATTTTTTTAATCGCCAATAGTTATAGGGCCAAGGTGTTATAAAGCCAAAAAACAATGAAATGGGAAGTACCCAAAGAACAAATTTAGCTCCTCCAGTAAGCCAGTAATCGACCAGATTCATTGCCAGCTCCATTGAAATCATAGAAATCAAACTCATGCCCAAAGCCGTCTTAATAGCAACATTAAGTTCAATCGATTGACGCATAAGAATGAAAGTCTCTAGAATAATGCTCGTGATGATTCCATTCACCATAGCTAATGCAAAAAATATTCAGTGTTGGCCAGCCGCTATCTTGAAGCAGGGCGATTGTTCCAAAATCACCAATAGCAGAGCCTATCAAACACCACTTGGTGTTATTGGCACTTTTTTTCCAAGTATGCTTGCATGTCCATGAAATATTATTCATTAATGATTAAATATAGGTCTTTAGATGTGGGTATTTTATAGTTATTTCATTGAGTTAAAGATTATTTATAAGAATATTGCCTGTAGATCATTCAGAAAACTGTAACCTTTTTGAGTGGGTTTTATTTTATGAGTTTTTATATCTAATAAATCTAGGTTTTCAGCTTCTCTCAATTGCTGACTTAGCAATTCAATGGGTTGGCCTGTTCTAGATTCATAAAGCTCGGGATCAAAGCCATCGAATAGCCTAAGACTGTTCAGCATGAATTCAAATGACAAGTTTTCTACAGCTTTGATACTGGATGTTTGTTTATTTTTTCTAACTGACAATAAATAGTCTTTGGGTGACTTCGTTTTCAAAGTCCTCATGATTTCATTTGAAGCGACATCTGTAATCTTTCCATGAGCTCCAGCACCAATTCCAATGTAATCACCAAACTCCCAATAATTCATATTATGCTTTGATGGCAGTGCGCTATATGCTGAAACTTCATACTGATGAAAACCCTTTTTATTCAATAGTTCTGAGCCTCTTTTGCCGACCTTCCAAATGTAATCATCTGAAGGAAGACTGGGTGGGAACTTAGAGAATAACGTATTAGGCTCAAGGGTCAACTGATAAAAGGAGATATGACTTGGATTTAGAGTGATTGCAGAAGTGATATCATTCATGCATTCATCAATACTTTGTCCCTTTAAGCCATACATTAAATCAATATTTAGATTTTCAAATCCTACATTTTGAGCCTCTACAATTGCGTTTAGTGCCTCACTGGCGCTATGAATTCTGCCAAGGAATTTTAGCTGCTTGTCATTGAAAGATTGAACTCCAATTGATAGCCTGTTAATTCCAGAATTTCTATATTCAGCAAACCTATCAACTTCAAATGTTCCTGGATTTGCCTCAAGAGTAATCTCTATATTTGATGCAAAATCTAGCCTATCATTTAAACCAATAAACAGATCATTAACCTCCTTAACATTCATCAAACTTGGCGTTCCCCCACCAATAAAAATAGAGCTAATTTCTCTTTGCTGAACATACTTCAAATCTTCATCTAAATCTTTCAAAAGGGCTTTGATATAGCCATCTTGAACTTCACTATCATGAGAATTGAAATCACAGTATGGACATTTTTTTAAACACCATGGGTAGTGAATATAGAGCGAAAGTGGAGGTAACTGAAGTAGATTATTCAATGAGTAATATTTCTGTTAATAGGTCACTCAGCGCGAGACCTCGGTGTGATATTTTATTTTTGGTTTTTGGATCAAGCTGTGCAGAGCTGCAATCATATTCCTTTAAGTAAAAAATAGGATCATAGCCAAAGCCATTAGAACCAATGGGTTTTCTTAAAATCTCACCATGCCACCGCCTTTCAATAATAATTGGGTTTGGATCTTCATAGCTCCTTATAAAAACCATTGCACAACAAAAATTGGCCTTACGATTATTATGCTTCTCCATATCTTTAAGAAGCTTGCTTAAATTCTCTTCATCAGATGCATTGTCTCCTGCATATCTTGCAGAGTAAATCCCAGGCTCACCATTGAGCGCGTCAACTTCTAAACCTGAGTCATCTGCTAAAGCAGGTAATTGAGTCTGATAGGCAGCATTTCTTGCCTTGATTAAAGCATTTTCGACAAAAGAACTGCCAGTTTCAGGCACCTCTTTAACCTGTAAATCTTTTTGGGAAACAACGCTGCAATGACCCACTAGCATTGCATTTAGCTCTCTAACTTTTGCTGGATTTCCAGTTGCAAGGATTATTTTTTTCATCGTGTATAATTTTGCACTAAAAGATGGAGAGTATATGACCCAAGATGAATTAAAAAATGAGGTAGCTAAAGTAGCTCTCAAATATGTTACTCCTGGGACTATTATAGGTGTTGGGACAGGCTCTACCGCAAATTTTTTTATCGATCATTTAGCCAGCATTAAAGACTCTATCAAAGGTGCAGTTGCAAGCTCTATTGATACTGCAAATAGACTAAAAAGAAATGGCATTAGAGTTGTCAACCTCAATGATGTTGATGAAATTTCTGTCTATATTGATGGCGCTGATGAGTCTGACCATAATCTCAATCTGATTAAGGGCGGAGGGGGTGCATTAACTCGGGAAAAAATTGTTGCGGCAGTCTCTCATCAATTCGTCTGTATAGCAGATGAGACAAAGCTTGTTGATTCTCTAGGCAAATTTCCTTTGCCAGTTGAAGTTATCCCAATGTCAGCCAACTATGTAAAACGTCAGATTATTGAGTCTATTGGTGGAAACCCAGTTTTAAGGGAGGAGTTAACTACAGACAATGGAAACCTAATACTCGATATTTATGAACTTGATATTGTTGATCCACAAGATCTTGAGAATAATCTTAATAACATTGTGGGAGTAGTTACTAATGGATTATTTGCAAATCGTGGCGCTGATGTTCTTTTGATAGGCTCTCAAAATGGTGTTAACATATTGCAATCAAAATAATTTTTTTAGTTTATTATAAACATAGGTCGGTCACTAGCCCTATTTAAAAAAGGCCATTAAGAAACAAGTCTTTATTAAATGGATTTTCTTAATTGACTAGATTTATTGTTCATGAAAAAAATTATAAAAAAAATCGCTAAAGCTTTAATTGCATTTCTTGGAATATGGTGCGTTTGTGCTTCGATTGCAGCAGTTTATGGTGTTTCTCTCTATTTTCCGTTCTATATATCTGATGAAGTGGAGATCCCATATCATCGAATGCTGGCTTTAAGAGTGACAATCTTACTTACCTTTGCCTATTACTCAATTAAATATTTGTTTTCTGAATCGAAGCAGCTTTACCCTATTCAGTTTTTAGATACTATCTTAAAGATTTACTTTTGTTCTGCTTTGATTATTGGCATAAGGCTAAATGTTGCGACCAGTGAATTTATTGTGTTGATTTTATTTTTGCTCATGGCTATTGTTACCCATGTTGTCTCAAGACCTAAATTAAGAAGGTTTTATTACTCCAAGTTCTCTGATTAACAACAACTCTACAAAACTTCGAATTCTGTTATTATTAAATATTGAAAACATTTAATAATTAAGAATGCATAACTTTACACCCGTCAGCGCACTTATTGGAGGAGTCATCATTGGACTCTCTGTCGTATTGTATTTCTATTCAACGGGAAGATTGGCTGGGATTAGTGGAATATTTGAGAATGCTATTACCAGCACTTCTCAAAAAGCTTCAAACCTCTTATTTTTAATTGGATTGGTCGTTGGTCCAGTCATCATCTACTATTTAATAATGCCAAATAAACCAATAGCGTTTGAAATAACAAACTCTTACCTTCTCATTATTCCTGGCGGCTTTTTAGTTGGCTTTGGAACCAGGCTTGGTGGTGGCTGCACCTCTGGTCACGGTATATGCGGCATTGGCAGACTATCAGTAAACTCAATGATTGCAACTTCAATTTTTGTCGCTACAGGAGTGATCACTGTTTTCATTCTTCAACAACTAGGGATATACTTATGAATGATAAATTTATCTCCCTGATCTCTGGTGTAATTTTTGGTATTGGATTAGTAATCTCTGGAATGACTAATCCTGAGAAAGTCATTGGCTTTCTGAGTATTGCCCATAACTGGGACGCCTCATTGATTTTTGTCATGGGTGGTGGAATACTAACCGCTGGCCCATTCTTTTTTCTATTAAAAAATAAAGAGACTTCAGCCTTAGGAAACCAAATAAATTTACCAAAAAAACAAAAACTTGATAGCAAGACAATAATAGGTGTCTCACTTTTTGGGGTCGGCTGGGGACTTGTTGGGCTATGCCCAGGACCTGCCATAGCAGCTATTGCAACCCTTGATCCAATTGCTTTCGTTTTCTTAATTTCAATGGCTGCTGGAGTCTTAGCCAAAAAAAATATTGTTAAATAAAGCCTTTCCTACTAAAATATTGCAACTTGAATATAAGGTAAGCTTATGACAAATCAAACTCTAGATATGTGCGGTTATGCATGCCCAATGCCGATTTTAAAAACCAAGCAAGCACTTGCATCAATGGCATCAAAAGAGGTAATTGAAGTCATTTGTACCGACCAAGGATCAAAAAAAGATTTTGTTGCTTTCTGCAATCAACTCGGTCACAAGCTCATATCCCAAAGAGATGAAGGAAACAAAATAATCTTCAATATCGAAAAAAACTAGTCTTTATTATGTCTGATCTAAATGAAATGACGCTTATTGCGTCAAAAGGAACCCTTGACTGGGCTTATCCACCCTTTATCTTGGCTTCAAGTGGTGTTGCAATGGGTAAAGAAGTGACTGTTTTTTGTACCTTCTATGGCTTAAACCTTTTGCTTAAAGACTTATCTCACTTGAGAATTTCGCCGCAAGGAAATCCTGATATGCCGATGAAGATGCCTTTTGGACCAAAATGGTTTCAAGCAATTGATTTTGGACCCAAAATTCCTAACTTGTTATGGAATATTCCTGGTTTAGAATTTTTTGCTACCCAAATGATGAAGAGGACCTTTAAAAATAATGGCATGGCGACCATTGAAGAGCTCAGAGAAATTTGTATTGATATGGGAGTAAAGTTTATCGCCTGCGAAATGACTATGGGAATGTTTGGCTTCTCTCGAGGAGACTTTATTGAAGGTATTGAGTTCGCTGGCGCTGCTACCTATCTAGATGTTGCTCACAATTCCAATCAAGATTTATTTATTTAGTTTAGCGCCAATTAAAAACTTGCCAGCCTTTCTCTTCAGCAACTGAAGTTAGAATCTTGTCACTATTAACAGCTATAGGAGTATCAACCAACTCTAAAAGGGGAAGGTCATTGTGAGAGTCTGAATAAAAATAAGACCCATTCAAGCTTTCATTATGGTTTTCAAGCCAGGGCATTAAGTTGTCAATCTTTCCAGATTGAAAACACGGAATTCCTGAAACTTTGCCAGTAAACCGTCCTGATTTAAATTCCGGCTCAGTTGCCAGCAAATGTTCAATACCATACATTTCAACAACAGGCTTTGTAATAAAAGTATTTGATGCAGTAATGACTAATACTGTATCTCCATTCTTTTTATGAGTATCGATACAATTTTGAGCTTTTTCAAGAAATATTGGCCTTATTTTTGTATCAATGAATTCTTGGCGAAGCTTATTAAGTTCATTTAAAGAATAATCTGTTAGGACTTTAAAACTAAACTCAGCCCAAGCATAGATATCAAGCTTACCTATTTCGTACTGATGATAAAAATAATCATTCATCTTTTGAAACGAATCTTTATCAGAAATAATACCTTGATCACACAGGAACTCTCCCCATAGGTAATCACTATCTCCACCAATGAGGGTATTGTCTAAATCAAAAATTGCTAAAGGCATACTTCTGTCTCCACAATGCTCATAATTTCCTCAACAGAATCAACAACTCTGATTAACTCAAAATGCTCCTGATTGACATAAGATTTATCAACTGTCTGCTCTATCCAAGATAGAAGCGATCTCCAAAATTTTGAATCATATAAAACTATCGGCATTTTCTTCATTTTCCTAGTTTGCATTAACGTTAAAACCTCCATCAACTCATCAGCAGTTCCATAACCGCCCGGAAAATAAATACATGCACTAGAGTACTTAACGAGCATCACTTTTCTTGAAAAAAAATAGTTGAAGGTAATGTTTTCATCCAAATAAGGATTGCTAGACTGCTCCTGAGGTAACAAGATATTGAGGCCAATACTTTTGGACTTGCCCTCATAGGCTCCCTTATTAGCCGCACTCATAATGCCCGGTCCGCCCCCAGTAAAAACATTGTACCCAGCATTAGATAATTCTTTACCCAATTCATACGCCTTGAAATACAAAGGGTCTGAAGACTCTATTCTTGCAGAACCAAAAACAGTGACATTATTTTCAAAACTCTGAAGTTTTTCTTTTGCTGACAATAACTCAGCACCGACAGTAACTAAGCTCATAGTGACGAAAAAACAGCAGAAGCTGTTTCGATTGTTCTATTGATATCTTCTTCAGTATGAGCTATTGATAGGAATCCAGCCTCATAAGCAGAGGGTGCAAGATAGATGCCTTTATTAAGCATAGCTGTATAGAACTTTTTAAAAAGATCAATATCGCAACTAGATGCCTGCTTAAAATTGGTAACTTTATCTTCGGCACTAAAAAATAAACCAAACATCCCTCCAACATAGTTACTTGTCATTGGAATACCGTTAGATTTTGCTTCAGAGACCACCCCATCAACCAGCTGAGAAGCTCGCTCACCAAGTTTATGATAAAAGGACTTGTCAGATTCTAGAGTATTCAGCATAGCTATTCCAGAGGCCATTGATAGAGGGTTTCCTGATAGCGTCCCTGCCTGATAAACCGGTCCAAGAGGAGCAATTTGATTCATAATTTCTCTCTTCCCACCAAATGCAGCGACGGGCAATCCGCCGCCTATCACTTTACCTAGGGCAGTCAGATCAGGAACAACGCCATAGACCTCTTGCGCACCCCCTAAGGCAACTCTAAAACCTGTCATTACTTCATCAAAAATAAGAACGACACCATATTGATCACAAACTTTTCTTAGGCCTTGAAGGAAGCCCTCTTTGGGCGGAATGCAATTCATGTTACCGGCAATTGGTTCAACAATAATGCAACCAATATCCTCTCCCATTTTAGAAAACAAATCCTCTACAAGCTCTAAATTATTAAACTCCAGTGTCAAAGTATGTTTTGCAAGATCCTCTGGAACTCCTGGAGAAGTAGGAACACCTAAAGTAAGGGCGCCAGATCCCGCTTTCACTAGCAAGGAGTCCGAGTGCCCATGATAACAACCCTCAAATTTTAAAATTTTGTCACGATTAGTGAACCCCCTTGCCAATCTAATCGCACTCATAGTTGCCTCAGTTCCTGAGCTGACCATTCTCACAAGCTCAATGGAGGGCATTATTTGACAGACTTTTTTCGCGAGAGAGGTCTCTATTTCAGTTGGTGCACCAAAACCCAAGCCCTTATCCAATACAGACTTTACAGCATCAACAATGACTGGGTTTGAATGGCCTAAGATCATTGGCCCCCAGGAGCCGACATAATCAATATAAGAGTTTCCATCTACGTCAAATAGATAAGGACCCTCGCCCCTATCAAAAAATACTGGATCACCACCAACACCATTAAAGGCCCTGACAGGAGAGTTGACACCACCAGGAATATACTCCTTAGCCTCTCTAAATAAAATTGAAGATTGTTTCATTAATGCTCCTGAAAATTTGTTATAGCTGGATATTTTTTTAAGTTAGTAATGTGTGACCATACCACCAGGACATTATCCAATAATAATTTCATATTTACAGTTGTTTGTGAAAGAGAAATTGCCTGATTGGTATCATCTAAAAGCTTGAATAAATGATTGAAAGAAGATTTTTCAATGACCTTGTTTAGCTCCAGATTAGCGCCGTCATGATTTAAGATTTTAATTTTTATTCCTTCACTAATAAGGTGCTGTAAACATTTCAATACCTCCAATTCATTATCGGAAAAAATTTCTGTATCTTTAATTTTAGTTGGGCTAAGTGCTATTTTTAGCAGCAGGTTTTGCCAGCTCTGATATTGAAAATAAAAATCCCCTTTTAAATCATCGATTGCCCTATGTGGAACTCCATGAGCGCTATCTAATAACTGCATAGGATCATAATCTGAACGAGTATCTATATCAATTTGCTCAGCAACCCACTCTGCAGTCTCCTCATCATAGGATGGGTTGATATGAATGGCTTGGCATCTGGATAAAATGGTCATCGGAAGTCTATCGGCATTATGAGCAAGTAAAATAATGAGCGTGTTTTGTCTTGGCTCCTCTAGAGTTTTTAGAAGACTATTGGCCGCATTATTGTTCATTTGATCAGCGTAAAAAACCACTCCAATCTGAAGACTTTCGGCAGTTTTACCTAGTGATTCACAAAAGGCTCGAATTTGATCGACTCTTATATCCTTTGACATCGAGCCGGAGTCATTTAGCTCCGTTCTGCAATAAATTAAATTTGGATAATGTGATCTTCGAATCAATACACTGTGATCCAATTCAGACATGGGGTCATCATTATTTAGTGCATTACAAAGTTCACAACGATCACAAGATGCTTTAGGACAGAGAAGCTTTTTTATTAAGCTTTGAGTGAAATCAAATTTACCAATTTTTTCAACTCCAGTAATCAGAAGGGCATGAGGCATATGATTTTGCTCGATCATCTTATCAAGTTTATCACTTGCTTTTTTATGCCAAGGAAACATCATAGCGAGTCTATTAAAGCCCTAATTTTAGATTGAATATCATCAACTGATCCAGTTGCATCAATTAGTTTTATGCGTTCAGGAAAAGTCTCTGATCTGCTTATAAAAACAGACCTAACTCGTTCAAAAAAAGCTCTCTCTTCTAGTTCAATTCTATCTTTCGCTGAACGAGCTTCTATTCTCTGCATACCAACTTCAACGCTTACATCTAATAAAAGAGTTAAGTCTGGCTTAAAGTCACCTAGAACCCAATCTGCCAATTCAGAAATACGATTCAAATCGAGCATCCTTCCACCACCTTGATAGGCAAATGAAGCATCGGTAAAGCGATCACTGACAACCCAATGCCCCTTATTCAAAGCGGGAATGATTTTATTTTGAATCAATTCATTTCTAGAGCTAAACATTAACATGAGCTCTGTATCACTATGCATTTCTTGATTGTCTACATCGAGAAGAACGGAACGAATTTTCTCTCCAACTGGAGTTCCCCCAGGTTCACGCGTTCTAACAACTTCAATACCTTTTTCATGCAAATAGCTGCAAATAAGGTCAATTTGAGTGCTTTTACCAGCACCTTCAACCCCATCAATGGTAATAAATTTTCCGTTTCTCATGCCTCATAATTTTAAACTAGTTAACCTTTAAGTACTTCTTGATATTTTCTTTATGTTCATCATAAGTCTTAGCAAATGCATGACTTCCATCTTTCTTTGAGACAAAGTATAGATCATTTCCCTTGGCTGGATTAAGAGCTGCGAAAAGAGACTGATAGCCAACTGAAGAGATAGCCCCTGGTGGGAGACCCTTATTTCGATAGGTGTTATAGGGGTGGTCAAACTGTAAATCGCTTCGAGTTAATGGAGGTGAATATTGATCCCCTAGAGCATAGATAACAGTTGGGTCCGTTTGAAGACGCATATTTGAATTCAACCTGCCAATAAATACACTAGAAATCATTGGCTTTTCTTTATCAAGAGCTGTTTCATTCTCAATCAACGAAGCCAAAATAATGGCTTGATAAGGAGAATCAAGTGGGATACTTGTATCCCTATTTTTCCACAACTCTGCCAGTTTCAACTTCATGGTTTCATGAGATTTTTTTAGAACATTCTCAATGCTTTCTCCATAATTAAAAATATAGGTTTCAGGGAAGAACCAACCATCATAAGGCTCCTGGATACCAATTGAAGCCATAACATTATCAAAAGATTCATTGGGGGTTATGGAGGGATCTTTATTTAATTGTTGGAAGTAGTATTGAATTGTTTTTCCTTCAATCAAAGTCACTTTAGTTTTCAGAACTTCCCCACTTGAAATTTGACCAATGAAATCAAAAATACTGGTATCTGGCTTTAATTCATAATAACCAGACTTTAAATTCTTGTTTGCATTCAGCAATCTGCTTACCGTTGCAAAAAACTTCTTTGATTTGATTATTTGCCTGTCACTGAGCTCTTGTGCTACTTCGCCCATTGAAGAGCCAGATTTAACCTGAAAAATTTGAGGCTGGTTTACCAATATATCCTTCGATGTGAGAACCCATGCAATAAGTAATAGTAAAAGAACTGTAGCGATGACTCTTGAAACAAATTTATGATGGTTTTTTAAATACATGTCCAAGATTTGATATCTTGAGTCACCGATTCAAATGCATTGTTAATTTGTTCAGTTATTGAGCTTTTTGGGAATTGACAATCCTCAATTGAACTGACTGACTGAATACCAATGATGCTATTTGAAATAAAGACTTCATCAGCTTTTTTTGCCTCATTTATTGAGATATTAACCTGTTCAACATTCATCTCTAACGATTCTGCTAGATCTAAAATAAGGGATCGCCGACTGCCTATCACTCCACATCTATCCAACTTGGGTGTCACTAGCCTTTGGCCAAAGATGAAATAGATATTCCCTTGAGTGACAGAAATGATATTTTGATTTTCGTCTAACATGATTGCCTCATCCCTTTTCAACGATGCCCGGGCCAAAATCTGTTCAATTCTATTGCAATGTTTAATACCTGCTAGAATTGGATTTGAGTGATAACCACTTTCTGCATACTCAAGGGAAAATGATTTTTTTGACTGAACATTTCTCAACTCTGAAACAATGACAGTCCTAACTGGCGAAATATCATCAGGGTAGCTATACCCTCTTTGAGAATTACCCCTTGAAAGTATTAATTTAACAACACAGTTTTTTGTTGAAGTTAAGCTAAGTGCTTTTTTAACATCCTTTAGCCAGATGGATTCATCTGAATTTTTTATTTTGAGCCTTTCACACCCTTCATTAAGTCTAAACAGATGTTTGTCCCATAATAAAATTCGATTGTCTTTAACAACACAAGTTTCAAATAACCCATCTCCATATTGAAAATTACGGTTATAAATACTTATATTTGACTGCTCTTGTCCATTGATGATAGCAATTGAATCCATTCTTATGAGAGCATATTATTGAGCAATAAAGTTAGGAATATGAGCAGCAATAATCAACAACTGACATGACTTTTAACTTAAAAATGCTGTGGGCAGGAACTTCAAATGATTCGCCGCCTTGAATAGTTTGCCAATTTTCGCTCCCTGGAAGCAAAACACTCAGCTCCCCTGATAATATCTCCATGAGCTCATGCTGTTCTGTGGAGAACTCGAATTCCCCTGGCATCATAATTCCAAGCGTCTTAGAACTTCCATCATTAAATTTAATAACTCTGCTAGTGACATTGCCATCAAAGTAAATATTGGCAGCTTTGATGATCTCTACATCTTTAAATGTTGACATAAGTTACTCCCTAAACTTGATCCATAATATATTGAGTCAGCAGGGGAACAGGTCTTCCAGTTGCACCTTTCTTTGAGCCTCCAAGCCATGCAGTACCTGCAATATCAATATGCGCCCAAGAATATTTTTTTGTGTAACGGGCCAGGAAGCAGGCCGCCGTTACTGTTCCAGCCTCTCTTCCACCAATATTTGCCATGTCAGCAAAATTTGATTTAAGTAAGTCATCATATTCATCATCAAGTGGCAGTTGCCAAACAGTATCTTGAGCAGCCTCACCTGAAATTTTTAAGGCATCTGCAAGGCTTTGATCATTTGACATGACCCCAGAATGATGTTTGCCTAAAGCAATAATTACTGCTCCAGTAAGTGTTGCAATGTCGATGACTGTTTTTGGCTTATATTTTTCACAATAAGTTAAAGCATCACACAAAATAAGTCGGCCCTCAGCATCTGTATTCAAGATTTCAATTGTTTGTCCAGACATACTTTTGACTACATCACCCGGTCTTGAAGCATTATGAGCAGGCATATTTTCTACTGCAGGAACTACCACTATTAAATTCACTTTTAGATTCATTTCCGCAATTGCGCTCATAGTTCCCAGAACTGAAGCTGCTCCGCACATATCGTATTTCATTTCATCCATTCCTGAGCCAGGCTTCAAAGAAATTCCACCACTATCAAAAGTTACTCCCTTTCCTACCAAAACAATCGGCGCCGCATTGCCGTTATTTGAATAACTCAAACTGATTAGCTTTCCAGGCTGAGAAGAACCTTTAGAGACTGATAGTAGAGAATTCATTCCTAATGACTCCATCTCAGACTCTTCTAAAATCTCACATTCTAAGTTATAAGTTTTTGCAAGTGATTTAGCGGCATCGGCAAGGTAAGTTGGTGTACAGATGTTTGGCGGCAAGTCTCCTAGCTTTCTAGTTAGTGCCATTCCATTTGCAACAGCCACTCCTTTTTGAATTTCCGAAGCGCCATTATTTTTTGAATAAAGATTGACTGCTTCAAGGGCAATATCGCTTGGCTCTTCTTGAACACCGACTTTGTTAACCTTGTAACTTTCATTCTTAAGTACTCTGGCAGTTGAAGTTTGAATCCAGGCTTCATCAGCATCCTCAACCTCTATGAAAGGAATAACAACATTTTTAACTTTTGCGTTGCCCATTGCTGATGAGAGTGACTTTAGCACCTTAATGAAATCTTTCCTAGTTAAGGGTGACTCTCCTAGACCAACAACAAGTACTCTTTTTGATTTGTAACCTTCAACTTTTCCAAGCATCAAAGTGCTGGCTAATTTTGGCTCAAATCGATGAAGATCCAAATAAGTCTGAATTATTCTATTATCATTTGATTTATCCTTTGATGCAAAGGCTACTGAGCAGTCTCCACTGTAGTGGTCAACGGCTTGATGGGTGACGAAAAACTCCATATCTTCTTCCAAAAATTATAATCTCGGTATTCTACCAAAAAACTGTAAAATTTACTCCTTTAATCATGAGTTTCTAATATGAAAAAGTTTCTGGCAATCACTTTAATATTGTTAACCAACTATGCATTGGCAGATGTTAGTGTCGTTGTAAATAAGCTAAAACCTTTTTTTCCTGAAATTAAAGCTGAAAATATCAGTCCTTCTCAATTAGATGGTTATTACGAGGTCATTCTTACTGATCCATTCATAGATGTAATGTATATATCAACTAATGGTAAGTACGTAATCCAGGGAGCAGTTACCGACCTAGAGCTCATGACAAACATATCTACAAATCGAATTAATTCAATAAAACTTAATATTCTAGAAAGTATAAGTGATAGTGATAAGATTGTTTTTAAAGCCAAAGAAGAGAAATATGTCATTAATGTTTTTACTGATGTTGATTGTCCTTATTGTGCCAAATTACATGCCAATATGCGTCAAATGAATGATCTTGGAATCACTGTCAAATATTTAGCCTCGCCTCTTGAGCAGCTTCATCCAAATGCTCAAAGCGCTATGGAAAAAATTTGGTGTGCTGAGGATAGGGAGCTTGCTATGCATAATTACAAGTCCAAAAGATACCTTCCTGATAGTCCAGATTGTATAAACCCAGTTTCAGATCAACTCGCAATTTCAAAGCAATTAGGTGTTAACGGAACACCGTCAATATTTTTTGAAAATGGTACGAATTTACCTGGCTACCTTCCGCCAAACGATATATTAAATAGAATTTTGCAGACAGTTGCTCAATAAAGATAGCGCCAGATTTATTGCACTTAAAGCTATTTGTTTAGTAGCTTTAGAAAAACGCTCTTTGTCTGAATCACTTTTCCCAATTCATGGTGATGACTTATCATTTGCCAAATCATTAGCATTTGGCTCGATTAGGTTTTATCATCACCTAAATGACATCATAACCCCCCGACTTAAAAAACCACTTGAAAAGAAAAATCTTGATCTTCATTGTTTGCTAGTGCTCGGCGCATACCAAATAATCTACACTGATATTTCTAAACATGCAGCAATAAATGAAACAGTTGAGGTGGCAAAGATTATTGATAAACCCTGGGCAACAGGATTTATTAACGCAGTCCTTAGGGGCATTGATAGAGATCAAAAAGTAATTATTGAATCAAAGCATTTTTCTCACCCAAGCTGGCTTATAAAAAAAATCAAAAAAGACTATCCCGAAGATTATGAAAATATATTATCGGAAAACAACAGAAAAGCCCCTATGTCGATCAGAGTTCATCCATCAATTAATAGAGATGAGTTCCAAAAAGAACTTGAAGAGCTAAATATACATAGTCAAGCATCTGATATCTCTTCACAAGGATTAATTATTAAAGATGCAGTTAATGTTCATAAATTACCCAACTTTCAAAATGGTTCTTGTTATGTTCAGGATATCTCTGCTCAATTAGCTGGTTATCTGATTGCTCCTAAAAAAGGGGATTACATTCTTGATGCTTGCTCTGCTCCAGGAGGAAAAACAACACACATTGCTGAGCTTTGTGAAGAGACAGAAGTGGTTGCATTAGATAATGATAAGATAAGAGTTCAAAAAGTTTTTGAAAATATTAATCGACTGAAAGTGAATAATGTCACAGTTGTTCAGGGCGATGCCACCAATAAGGATTGGTGGAGTAAAAGACTCTTCGATAAAATTTTAATTGACGCTCCCTGCTCAGGAACAGGGGTGATAAGAAGACATCCAGATATCAAGCTATTGAGAAAAGTAAAAGATGTGAGTCAAGCAACTAAAATTCAAGCACAAATTCTAGAAAACTTATGGGGCCTACTTAAGCCTGGCGGTGAATTAGTGTATGCAACTTGTTCAATTCTAAAAGTTGAAAATGAGTATCAAATAAAATCCTTTTTAGGCAAATTTCAAGATGCTAAAAATGTGGATATTGAAATTCAATGGGGTGAAGGGAAAATTGGAAAACAAAAGCTTACAGAGCATAACTATGACGGATTTTATTACGCAAAACTTCTGAAAAATTAAGTTATCTTGTCAATTTAACTTTTTTCTTTTTCAAGAGCAATGTCTAAGACCTGATCAATCCATTTAACTTTAATAATCTCAAGCTTACTTTTAATTTTTTCAGGAACTTCAGATAATTCTCGCTCGTTATCCTCAGGAATAATCACAGTTTTGATACCGCCCCTCATAGCTGCAAGAAGTTTTTCTTTGAGTCCACCAATTGGTGTAATTTCACCTCGAAGTGTAATCTCGCCTGTCATTGCTACAGCGGCTTTTACTTTTCGCCCAGTTAGAACTGAAACTAATGCAGTGCACATTGCAGCACCTGCACTTGGCCCATCTTTTGGAGTAGATCCATCAGGAACATGAATATGAATATCAAGCTTTTCGTGGAAATCATCTGAGATGCCCAGAGAATCTGCACGCAATCTAGTGACGGACATTGCGGCCTGAATTGACTCCTTCATGACATCACCAAGCTGTCCAGTGTAATTTAGTTTTCCTTTTCCTTTATAAGAAGATGCCTCAATTGTTAATAAGTCTCCACCAACTGATGTCCATGCTAAACCTGTTACCTCGCCGATCTGGTTATGCTCCTCAGCAAGTCCAAATCTAAATTTCTTCATGCCTAAAAACTTTGGAAGACTTTTTGAGTTAATTATTGCTTTTGTTTTGCGTTTTTTTAGAGTGACATCTTTAATCACCTTTCTGCAAATACTTCCAATCTCTCGATCGAGATTTCTTACACCTGCTTCACGGGTGTAATAGCGAATAATATCCATGATTGCAGAATCTTTAAAGACTATTTCTGAGGCCTTAATGCCGTTATTTTTCATTTGCTTAGCAATTAAGTGTCTTTTTGCAATCTCAAGCTTCTCATCCTCAGTGTAACCAGACAGCTGAATTATTTCCATTCTATCGATCAATGCTTCAGGAAGATTTAAAGAGTTCGCTGTTGCAACAAACATTACCTGAGATAAATCATAGTCAACCTCTAAGTAGTGATCGTTAAATGTATGGTTTTGCTCTGGATCGAGCACCTCTAACATGGCTGAACTTGGATCACCTCTAAAATCTGAAGCCATTTTGTCTATCTCATCAAGCAAGAATAATGGATTTTTAACATTAACCTTTTGCATTTTTTGAACAATAGAGCCAGGCATCGCACCAATGTAGGTCCTCCTATGGCCACGAATTTCCGCCTCATCTCTAACTCCGCCAAGAGCCATTCTGACATACTTTCGATTCACCGATTTTGCTATTGACTCTCCTAGGGAAGTTTTTCCAACTCCTGGAGGTCCAACCAAACATAATATGTTTGCCTTATTATGAGTCACACGACTCTGAACAGCAAGATGCTCCATAATCCTTTCTTTGACCTTATCTAGGCCATAATGATCAGCATCAAGGATCTTTTGAGCCTTCACTAAGTCTTTATTTGTTTTTGTTTTCTTGCTCCATGGGACAGAACATAAATTTTCGATGTAAGTTCTGATAATTGATGCGTCGGATGACTGAGACGACATTCTTTGAAGTTTATTCAATTCACTTTGGGCTTTGTTCTTTGCCTCTTTAGGCATCTTAGCCTTATTGATATTATTTTGTAGTTCCTCAATTTCATTTTCGTCATCAAGCGTTCCGAGTTCTTTTTGAATAGACTTCATTTGTTCATTCAAATAATAATCTCTCTGGTTCGACTCCATTTGCTTACGAACTCTATTTTGAATCTTCTGCTCAGCGCCCAATACATCCAATTCACCCTCAAGTATAGAAAGGATAGCTTCAAGCCTATCTTTCGCCAGTCCGCTCTCAAGAAGACTTTGCTTTTCTTCAACCTTAAGATTTAAATTTGCAATAATTACATCACTAAATCTCTCTATATCAGTAATTTCTTTAAGAACCTTATAAACTTCTTCAGGAATTTTTTTACTCAGCTTAATATATTTTTCAAAATTTTCGAGAGCAAGGCGCATCATAGCCTTAATCTCAGTATCATCATCAAAACTAAGAGTACAGTCAGTGAGGACAACCTCTGTGTAATCTCCTAAGTCAACAAACTCCTCAATTTTCCCTCGTTTAACGCCTTCAACAAGAACTTTGATGGTTCCATCAGGCAGTTTCAATAGCTGGAGAATTGTTGCAAGTGTGCCAACTTTGTGAAGTTCATCATTCGTTGGCTCTTCAATAGTTTCATCTTTTTGCGTTGCCAAGAATACATTTTTATCTGCTTCCATAGCTTGAGTAATTGCCTTTACAGACGACTTTCGGCCTATGAATAGAGGTATGACAGTGTGAGGGAAAACCACTACATCTCTAAGTGGTAAAAGAGGTATTGACTGCTTAACTATGCCGTTTGACTCTGCTGGGGATTCTGCTTCCATAATAATGAAACACCTTGCTTATCTAATAATCTTTCTAGATAGTGACTCGTAACGTTAATTTCAAGTAGCCATTGGCCAAATTCATTCATTATTTCTTTTTTTATAAATCCCACTTTATGGATTTCACTTCTGATATATGCTGACTGGACATCTAATTTAATACTGGCAAAAGTCATCATTCCACTAAGGCCTTGAGAGAGAGCTTCATAAAGAAGATCCACACCTTCACCAGTGTGAGCTGAAAGCCATACACGATAAATATTGCCTTCATTGTCCTTATCTATTCTTGGTTTAAAATCATTGATACCATCAATTTTATTCATAACAATGATTCTTGGAATTTCTGCAGCATCAATTTGCTCAATAATTTCTTCAACTTGCTCAATCTTGTCCCTACTGTTAGGGTCAGAAGCATCCACAACATGAAGAAGTACATCAGCCTGGCGGGTTTCCTCTAAAGTTGATTTGAAAGCCTCTATGAGCTCATGGGGGAGGTCTTGAATAAAGCCTACTGTATCTGCAATGACTGCTTCTCCAGATGCTGGCAGCATGACTCTTCTAATGGTAGAGTCTAAGGTTGCAAACAACTTATCATCTGCATAAACTTGAGCTTTAGTTAAAAGATTAAAAAGAGTCGACTTTCCAGCATTTGTATAACCTGCAAGTGAAATCATAGGAAGCTGATTTTTTACCCTGGATTTTCGTCCTAGGTCATGCTGTTTATGTACTTTTGAAAGGCGCTTATTGATATTTTTAATTCTCAACGAGATTAGTCGTTTATCAGTTTCTAACTGCGTTTCACCAGGTCCTCGAAGCCCAATACCTCCCTTTTGCCTCTCTAGGTGAGTCCAACCTCTTACGAGTCTTGTTGATAGATGCTTTAATTGGGCCAATTCAACTTGAAGCTTTCCCTCAAATGAGCTCGCTCTTAATGCAAAGATATCAAGTATTAGGCCAGTTCTATCCATCACTTGGCACTTTAATGCTTTTTCTAAGTTACGTTCTTGAGAAGGGGACAACTGCATTGAAAAGATAACAAGCTCAATTTCATTTTCTCTGACAAGCAATTCAAGCTCATCTACCTTACCTGTCCCAATAAAAAACTGTGCCTTTGTGAAGCTTCTTTTAATTGCTAACGTTTCAACAATATTTAAACCAGATGATTCCGCTAGTTGTTGAAACTCTTCTAAACTTCCATTTGAATGGTTACCTGAGGTGAGCTCAACATGGACAAGGATTGTTCGCTCACCTTGACCAACTGCATCCTTCTGGCGATCAAATAGATCCGAAGACATAGTTAAATTTCAAACATAAATGAGCTTAAAACTATCAACTTGCTTTTCGAATGTTAGTTTTCTTATTATTCGACTCATGAAGAATAACAGGCTGCTTTACGCCTTCTACAACAGCTTTATCTATAACAACCTCCTTTGCAGTCGGGGCAGAAGGTATTTCATACATTGTTTCTAGAAGAAGATCTTCCATGATTGCTCTAAGACCTCTTGCGCCAGTTTTTCTTTTGAGTGCTAATCTGGCAATTGCAACTAGGGCATTTTTTCTAATTCTCAGCTTGACTCCCTCAATTGCAAAAAATTGTTGAAACTGCTTAACTACTGAATTTTTTGGTTTCATAAGAATCTCTATCAAAGCCTCTTCATCGAGCTCATCAAGTGAAGTATGAACTGCTAAACGACCTACTAATTCAGGGATAAGTCCAAACTTTATTAAATCATCAGGCTCTAAGAATTTGTAAAGTTCAGTCAAAGTCTTTTTGTCTCCCTCATCTTTTACATTTGCAGAAAAGCCTATTCCAGTAGCCTTTTCAACTCGCCTATCAATTACCTTGCCAAGACCATCAAATGCGCCACCGCAAATAAATAAAATTTTAGAGGTATCTACATCGATGGTTTCCTGATTAGGATGTTTTCTTCCACCCTGAGGTGGAACAGATGCGATAGTGCCCTCAATCAATTTAAGCATCGCTTGCTGAACCCCTTCTCCAGAGACATCTCTTGTAATTGATGGAGAATCTGAACGACGTGAGATTTTATCAATTTCATCAATGAATATAATCCCTTGCTCAGCCCTTTCTGGATCAAAATCACACTTAGATAGTAGACTCTTTATTACATTTTCTACATCATCTCCTACATAACCAGCCTCGGTTAAGGTTGTAGCATCAGCAACTGCAAAAGGAACATCCAAAAATCTAGCTAAAGATTGTGCTAATAGAGTTTTTCCACTTCCAGTTGGGCCTATCAGTAATATATTAGATTTATCAAGCTCGACATCATTTGATACGTAATTGGATTTAAGCCTTTTGTAGTGATTATAGACTGCGACGGAAAGTACTTTTTTGGCATGAGATTGTCCGATGACATACTCGTTGAGTGAATTAAATAAATCTTTAGGAGTGTAATCCCAATCCTGATGTTGATCTTTTTTGTCCTTGATAGATTGTTCTTGAATTAGGTTGTAGCAAGAATCAATGCATTCATCACATATGTAAACGCCAGGGCCTGCTATAAGACGAGAAACCTCATCCTTGTTTTTAGAGCAAAATGAACAGCTTAGTTCTTCAGTATTTTGATCCATTAGTATGCTTTATTAGCGTTTGTTAATCACTTTATCAATGAGTCCATATTTAGCAGATTCACTGGCCGACATAAAATTATCACGATCAGTATCTTTCTGGATATTCTTTAAACTCTGACCCGTATGATCTTTAAGAATTGAATTCAGATTATCTCTTACCTTAAGAATTTCTTGAGCATGAATATCAATATCACTCGCCTGTCCAGAAAACCCGCCTAAAGGTTGGTGAATCATACATCTGGCATGAGGAAGTGCAAACCTTTTACCCTTAGTACCAGCAGTAAGTAACAAAGCACCCATGCTTGCGGCCTGTCCAATACATAAAGTTGAAATATCAGGCTTGATAAATTGCATTGTATCGTAGATAGCCAGCCCAGCAGTTACAGAACCTCCTGGAGAATTAATATATAAATGAATATCTTTATCTGGATTCTCAGATTCCAAGAAAAGTAGCTGTGCAACAACAACATTTGCGGCATAGTCTTCGACTGGACCGACCATGAAAACCACTCTTTCTTTTAAAAGTCTTGAATAGATATCGTAAGCTCTCTCACCTCTACCTGAGCTCTCGATAACCATAGGGATTTGATTTAAATTTTGAATTGTCATATTAATTTTGAGTATTCATTATTTCTAAAAAGTTTTTTTCAGTTGAGGTAACTTTTGCCTCATCTGCGATGTGCTTAGCTACTAGATCTTCAACAACAATTGATTCAATATTAGCCAGACGTGAAGGGTCAGTATTGTACCAATCAATCATCTGTTGGGCACTTTCACCATATTGGAGTGACATTTCATTTAGTTTAGCATCAACTAAGTCTTTCTCAGCCGTTATTTCTGAATCAGTAGCAATTTTATTGATCAGTAAGCCAAGCTTAACTCTTCTAGCAGCCTCCTCATTAAACATTTCAGCTGGAAGCTTACCCTTTGAAGGCATTCCTTGTTGCTCCATACGTGACTCCATATCTTGCTGAAGTCTCAAAGCCTCTGAAGAAACACTTCCCTCAGGAACCTCAAAATCATTTGCCTCTAATAGAGCTGAAAAAGCAGTATCTTTATTTTGTTGAACAAGGCGTGAATCTAGCTCCATTTTCATTTGACTTGTCATTCTTGTTTTCATTGTTTCGAAGTCTGATTCACCAAATTTCTTGGCAAACTCATCATCTCTTTTCAGCTCAATAGGAGAACCAACCTCGTTAACTTTAACTTTAAAAATAGCCTCTCTTCCAGCTAAATTCTCAACATGATAATCTTCTGGGAATGTAGCATTCACCTCAACATTTTTACCTGGAGCAATATCAATAAGGCCCTTCTCAAAGCCATCAATCATTGTTCCTCTGCCCAGTATGATTTCGAATGCTTCAGCAGCGCCGCCCTCAAAAGATTCACCGTCCATTAGGCCTTCAAAGTCAATTATTAAGCGGTCACCTTCTTTTGACTTACGCTTAACGCTTTTGTATTCAGTTGATCTATCTTGAAGATCTTGTAATGCACGCTCTTCATCCTCTTCAGTGACTTTTGAGGTGACTTGGTCAATTTTTAGACTAGACAAAGCATTTAATTTGATTTCAGGATAGACTTCAAATTCTATTGTATAAATTAAACTCTCAGAATTTTCAGTATCAACATTAGTGAGTGATGGCTGCGCAGCAGGAACTACATCCGCATCCTTTAAAGCATCTTCTAAGGTCTCACTGACCATTTCAGTGGCAGCGTCTGACTTAGCACTTGCACCAAATCTTTGACGCAATATATTTGCAGGGATTTTGCCTTTTCTAAAGCCATCAATACGAACCTTAGTTGCGAGACTCTTGATGATTTTTTCTGTTTTTTGATTGAACGTGTCTACTGGCAATTCAACTGTAAGAGATCTCTTAAGTCCCTCGAGTGTGGTGAGTGATGTCTTCATCTATTTCTAAATCCGTAACATATTAAAAAAAGGCAAATTATACAGTATTTTGGGTCTTAAAAAAAAGTGCACTTAAGACGTAAAAATAAGTTTGTGTGCGATACTAGAAGCGAGAACCAGCAAAGCTGATTTGATGATGAGTGCATGAAAGCCAATCTCTATTAATTTCAATTCCCCAGCCAGGCTGATGAGTCATTTCTAAGTTTCCTTTAACAATCTTAAAATCTGGGGTAAAAATGTTGTCTTGCCAAGGGTAATAATCAAGGCCCTCAATAGAAAATTCGAGATACTTTCCTGGATTATTTATAGAGCCCATAATGTGTGCAGAAAAAAGCGTTACTAATGAAAGATTAGCAGCATGCAGAGTCACTGGAATACTCTTTTTTTCAGCCATTTTAGCAACTTCTAATGTTCGAGTAATGCCTCCTAGGTAACAAATATCAGGCTGGATAATATCAACTACTTTAGTGTCAATCATATGCCTCCAAACCCTCATGTCATTATCCTGCTCACCACCACTGACATCAATCTCAAGGGCATCAGAGACTTCTCGAGTCCAGTCTGGTTTCCAATAAGGACATGGCTCTTCAAAATGACTCACGCTATAATCCTGGAGCATATGTCCTACTTCTATTGCTTTTTTTGGACTGTAAGCACTATTAGCATCAACAAGCAAAGTCACTTTATCACCTAACTGCTTCCTCACCTCTTTGACAATTGATTCAGTTCGACCAGGCCATTGATCTATGTCATGGCCGCACTCTTTACCAATTCTAAACTTAAAGGCATAGTAGCCATACTTTTCCTTTAACTCCAGAAGTCTCTGGGCTTCAGCTTCAGGAGAAATTTCGCGCTGCATACTAGATGCATACACTGGAATAGATTTAGGGTTCCCTCCAATAAGCTGACATACACTTTGATTGGCTCTTTTCGCCTTAATATCCCAAAGTGCGGTATCTACGCCGCATAGTGCCCTATAAAGATAAGTGCCAGGAAATTTATGTTCTCTTTCCAAAACCTCTCGGTTGACTTCCGGTATGTTAAGTCCACTCATCCCCAAAACATGGGGGGCAACTTGAAGATGGACTATTTGAGAGGTTATTTCACTGTTATAGGTTGCAGTCTGCCCCCATCCTTCATCACCCTCATCAGTTCTCAAACGAACCAATCCAACATATTCATTAGTAAATGTTTCAATGCTAATTATCTTCATGCTTTGTTCTTTGATCCTTCAAAATGAGATCGGATGCTTTTTCGCCAACCATAATAGTTGCGGCGTTAATATTACCACAGACTAAGCTCGGAAATATTGACGCATCAACAACTCTCAGACCTTCAATCCCATAAACTTTAAGGTCACTATCTACAACATTGCTTTTTGGATCAGACCCCATTCTACAGGTACTGGATGGATGAAATACTGTCCATACGGTATCTTTAATGTGTTGAATCATTTGCTCATCTGTCTGGCACTGAGGGCCTGGTCGAAACTCCTCTCCAATAACTGGTCTAAAACTATCAGTTTTTGCTAGCTTCCTCAAAATCTTTACGCCCGCTAATAAGTCTTTGACATCATCCTCATTAGAAAGGTAATTAGGCCTAATGATGGGTGTTTTCAATGGGTCACTGCTTCTCAGATGCACGCTGCCTCTTGATCTCGGACTACAATTTGAAATACCCAGAAGCATTGCTGAAAATGGATCTGGACTCATCATTGCACGTCTATCTGGAGACTCCAATGAGTAGCTGACTGGCGAAAAATAAAGCTGGATATTTGGCTTTTCAAGATCATCTCGAGTTCGAATGAAGCCGCCTGACTGATTGACACTTAAACTGAGCGGCCCTCTCCTTAAAAAAATATATCGAAGCCCGTGATAAACTTTACCTAGAACTGGTCTTAACTGGTCATTCAAAGTAGGTACTTTACTTTTATAAAAATAACTCACACCGAGATGGTCTTGAAGGTTTTCTCCAACTGCAGGGCTATCATGAACTATTGGAACTGAAGCTTGCTCTAAGATATTTTTTGGCCCCACTCCGGAGAGTTGAAGGAGTTGTGGTGAGTTTATTGACCCTGCACTCAATATAACTTCACGCAATGCAGTAGCCTTGGAAGTCTTGCCTGACTTTAAGTATTCGACTCCATACGCCCTTTTATTTTTTATGAGGACTTTTGTTACCCTAGCATTCTTGACAATTGTAAGATTGGATCGGCCCTTTGTTGGCCATATATACGCTCTCGAAGCAGACATTCGCTGACCCTTGTGGGTAGTAATCTGGTAATTACCCACTCCCTCTTGTTTCTCACCATTCATATCAGGATTTAACTGAATGCCAATCTCTTGAGCAGCAGATAAAAAATTCTCGCAAAGGAGGTGCAACTGGTTTGTCACTTCAGAGACATTTAAAGGCCCATCACCACCCCTGAAATTATCACTACCTTTTTGCCAAGATTCCATTTTCTTAAAGTAGGGCAGAACCTCTTTGTATGACCAGCCAGGATTTCCAGCTTCTGACCATTCATCAAAATCCTTTGGATTTCCTCTGACATAGACCATGGCATTGATTGAACTAGAACCTCCCATTACCTTTCCTCGCGGCCAATAACTGGGCTTATTGTCAGCATCTGGACTTGGCTCTGTCAAATACATCCAATTGACCTTTTTTTGGTGATAAGTAACTCCATAACCAATAGGCATCTGAATGAAAAAGCGTCGATCTGATCCGCCAGCCTCTATGAGTAAAACTTTATTCGCAGGGTCTTCACTTAGCCTATTCGCCAAAACACAACCTGCGGAACCTGCACCAACGATAATATAATCGTAATCTTTCATAAGATAGACATTAGAACCCTAGATGAATAATTTATAGAAATCAAAAAAAATAATACCAAAATAATCTATAAACTTGGAGCCATCCAATAAACTAATTTAATGCCTTGACTTCAGACCCAGTAATTTTTCAATCAATATTAATTTTTGGTGCATTCATAGCAGGTATTGTCCAGGGTGCGACAGGCTTTGGAAGTGGAATTGTATTAAATGCTTTTTGGCTTCATATTCTTGAGCCATCCGCTGCAATTTCATTAAACATTGTCTCCTGTTTATTTGTCTCTGCACTTCCCATATTCAAGCTTCGTAAAACTTTAAACTTCTCAAAACTTAAATCATTTGTAACTTTTGGTGTCATTGGAATACCGACTGGATTGCTCATATTAACTTTAACTGAACCAACAATTTTTAAGACAACAGTTGGGTTTATATTGGTTCTCTTTTCAATCTGGAAATTTAAAAGTAAAAACATTTTAATAAACTTTAAAAGCAGTCCCTCACTTGATAAATTGATTGGCTTTATTAGCGGCATATTGGGAGGATTTGCTGCGCTTGGTGGAATACTCCCAACAATCTGGGTTAATCTTCAAAGACTTCCAAAAAATACTCAGCGTGGGACCTACGAACCATTCATTTTTATTACGAGTATTGCAGCAGTTGTTAGCTTTTATTTTGCTGGGTTTTTGAATTTAGATATTTTTTATTATTTTCTTAAGGTTTTTCCAGCCTTGATTATTGGGTCTCTTATTGGTGTCAAGATTTATTCATTTATTGATGAAGACCTTTTTCAAAAGGTTATTTTGGGGCTTATTTTTTTTGCAGGGTTAGTATTATTATTTTGATCAATCAAATAACTTTATAAATTATATAAAAAGATAGTAACTTTCTCAAAATAGTATTTCACTCTCACATGAATTAAGTTAAACTAGATTTAATCCACTTTTTTTCAGTGGATTTATTTTTAAAATTAAGGAGAGAAAATGAAACTAATAAATAAATTATTAGCTGTAACAGCTATTTCGGTTGCTCTAGTGCCAGGAGTTGTGAGCGCTGACTGCGGAAAAGCAAGACTAGCTGATTTTGACTGGAGTAGTGCTAACATTCACACGGCAATTGCTGGCTTTATCTTAGAGCACGGCTATGGTTGCGATGTTTCTGTAACAAAAGGAAGCACAACACCAATTATGGCTGCACACTATGATGGACAGCTTGATGTTGTGACTGAGCTTTGGTATGACAACATTAAAGATACTTATGATAGTCATGAAGCAGCAGGAACAGTAAGAAACCTAGGAATTAATACGCCTGACTCTCAGCAAGCATTCTACGTTGATAGAGCGACTGCTGATAAGTACAATCTTAGAAATGTGCTAGATATGAACAGCCCAGAAATTGCTGCGTTATTCAGTGATCCAGAAAACCCTTCAATGGGAAGAATGACAAGTTGTATTGGTGGCTGGACTTGCTACACAATTAACCTTGTTAAACAAAAAGCTTACGGATTAGATAAATACTACACTAACTTTGATCCAGGTTCAGGTGGAGCACTTGATGCGGCTATTGCTGGTGCGTTTGCTAAAAAGCAGCCAATCTTTACTTACTATTGGGCGCCAACAGGTTTGATGGGCAAAGTTGATTTAGTAAGACTAGCTGAGCCACCATTTAACGCCGAGTGCTGGGCATCAATGCAAGTTGTTGTTGAAGATATCAAGGCTAATGGAACAGATGCATGGAAGCCAACTTGTGGAGTTGAGTATAGAGACATGTCATTAGACAAGTCAGTTCTTGCCTCATGGGCTGATTCTCATCCTGATGAGACTGCATTCATCGAAGCATATAGCATACCAACTGCACAAGTCAATAGACTGCTTGCATTCTATGAAGATGAGTCAGATGGTGATATGGAGCTAACTGCAATGGAATACTTATCCAATGATGACACATGGAAAGCTTGGGTGCCAGCAGACGTAGCTGCTAAGGTATCTGCAGCTCTATAAGTTAGATTACATATAAAAAAGAGCCCACTTGTGGGCTCTTTTTTTAAATAGAATAAGCATCATGATAAGAAAATTACTCACCTACTTTACTTTTCCCATAATCTTTGTTTGGCTTTTAGTTGTAAGCTATAACTCATCTAAAAGAAAGCCCGACAGCGCTATGGAACTTTTAACTGATCCCAGTTGGCTTTATGATTGGCCAAAATGGTTAGATATTCCATTAATGAAGTGGATCAATGATGGCTTCAAGGTCTTCAATGAAAAGTATGGAATTTACTTTGAAGTAATCAATGACTTTCTTCTTGGTGCAATCCTGTCACTCAAAAAATTCTTAATTGTTTTGCCATGGCCAGTGGTCATCGCACTTGTTGTTGCAATTGTTTTCTTCTCGAGTGGAAGAAAACTTGGAACAACCGTTTTTGTAGGAATCTGTACATTTTTTATTGGCTTCCTTCATCCCAAGTTTTGGGATAAAGCCATAGAAACCACCTCAATCATGATTATTGGAATTCTCATATGTATCATTATTGGTATTCCTCTAGGTATTGCAATGGCAAGAAATAACAAACTTCGAAATGCAATACTCCCTGTGCTCGATTTAATGCAAACAATCCCAAGCTTTTGCTATCTCATTCCAGGAATTATGCTCTTTGGACTTGGAGCAGTTCCAGCGATTATTGCAACCGTTATTTATGCAGTACCCCCACTAGTTCGTCTAACTGACCTAGGAATCACCTTAGTTGATACAGAAGTCATCGAAGCGGCTGAAGCCTTTGGGGCTAGCAAAAGACAGAAACTATTGGGCGTTCAGCTACCACTCGCACTTCCAAATATTATGCAGGGAATTAACCAGTGCACGATGATGGCACTAGCCATGGTTGTTATTGCATCTATGATTGGAACGAGAGGCCTGGGCGATGAAGTTCTACTTGGACTCCAACAGTTGAACGTTGGAAAAGCTACCGAAGCTGGACTTGCAATTGTTCTTCTGGCAATCGTTTTAGATCGAATTACCCAGGCTTATGGTAAAAAAATTCAAGATAGAAACCAACCACCAAAATAGATTCCTATTATGTCGAAAATTGAAATAAACAATATTTATAAAATATTTGGTCCTAACCCTCAGCAAATAATGCCAATGGTAAAAGATGGAGCATCTAAAGAACAAGTGATGGAGGAAACAGGTCACACCGTTGGTCTTGATAACGTCTCATTATCTATTGAAGAAGGGGAAATCTTTGTCTGTATGGGGCTTTCTGGCTCAGGAAAGTCAACACTAATTAGGCACATTAATAGGCTAATTGATCCTACTGCAGGAGAGGTTCTTGTTAACAATGTTGATGTTTGTAGTTTAGACGAAAAAGAAATATTAGAGTTCAGAAAAAAAACCATGAGTATGGTATTCCAGCGATTTGGACTATTTCCTCATAAGACGATTATTGAAAATGTTGCCTATGGTCTAGAGATTCAAGAGGTTCCTGAAGATCAAAGACATGAGATTGCACAGGGCCAAATCAAGGCTGTTGGTCTTGAGGGCTTTGAACACCAGTATCCAGCCCAACTCTCTGGTGGAATGCAGCAAAGGGTTGGTCTAGCAAGAGCACTTGCAACTAACCCCGAAATTCTTTTAATGGATGAAGCATTCAGTGCATTAGACCCGCTTATAAGAAGTGAAATGCAGAATCAATTGGTCGAACTTCAAGCCAAACTCAAAAAAACTATTGTCTTCATAACACATGATCTTGATGAATCTCTTAAACTAGGTGATCACATTGGTATTCTCAATGGTGGAAGACTGGTTCAGGTTGGAAAGCCGGAAGATATTATCTTAAATCCTGCTGATGATTACGTTAAAGCTTTTGTAAAAGATGTCAACCGCTCTAAAGTTCTTCGAGCAAGAACCATTATGACTAAACTGGATAAGTTTGATAAGTCATCAGTTAATCCATCATCAACATATAAGTATGATGAGGATACCTATATTGAAGATATTGTTCCTAAGGTATTAAAGGACAGGTCAACAATTGAGGTTATTGATAAAGAAGGTATGACTACTGGATTTATCACATCTGATGAACTCTCAGTTGCACTAACTAAAACGAAATAAACCCTCATTGAAATCTGCGAGCAAAAATATAATTATTTCAGCAGCGGCAGATGGAATTGGCTGGTGCATTGCCAAGTCCTTGTTAGACCGGGGATACACAGTTTATGCTTCTGATATAAATCAAAAAAAAATTAATGAACTAAATCATCATCCTCTAATCAATACAAGATTATTTGTTGACAACGTAGATGCTGCAAATGCAGATTCAGTAAATAATTATTTTGAATCTTTAAAATTATCAAGCATTGATGGCTTGATTAATAATGTTGGTATTGCAGGACCCACTGGAACAATGGAGGAAATATCAATAGATGACTGGAATCAAACTATAGAAACGAACTTAAATAGTCATTTTTATTTTACTAAGCAGGCTATACTACTTTTAAAGAAAAATAAAGGTGGGTCAATTGTCAACCTATCTTCAACAGCTGGAATCTTTGGGTTTCCTTTGAGAACGCCCTATGCAGCATCTAAATGGGCAATTATTGGAGTCACTAAATCCTTGGCTATGGAGCTAGGAAAATTCAATATACGAGTCAATGCAATCTGTCCAGGTTCGGTGTCAGGAGATCGAATTAATAGGGTGATTGAGGCAAAGGCAAAATCACTTAAAACTCCTGTTAGTGAAGTCAAAGAAGATTTTGAGGGTATGGTTTCACTGAAATCTTTCGTTGACAAAGAAGATATTGCTAATATGGCAACATTTCTTTTATCTGACCAAGCGAAGAAAATATCCGGTCAAGTCATGACCGTAGATGGCAATACTGAAAGGATGGACTAAATAGAATTGATTCAATAATACCTATTTAATGAAGCCCTGCAATATACTGAGATAGAGCATCTATTTCTTCATTAGTCAGACCCATAGCAACATTATTCATCATCTCATTGACTCGCTCTACACCATCAGAGCCTGTCTGTTTATTGATGGAATACTGACGGAAAGCCTTTAGCTGTGATGCAGTGTACTCAGCGTGCTGCGCTGCAACTGCTGGGAATCCTGCAGTTGGTATCCCCTCGCCTTTGGCACCATGACATGCAATACAAGCAGTCGTTTGAGTTTCCATTTTACCGCCTACATAAATTTTTCTACCAAGTTCAATTTGTTCAGCTGAACCCTTAGCGGAGTTTTCACTAATTGTTTGGATTGAGTAGTAAGCAGCAATATCTTCCATATCTTGGTCAGAGAGTAATGAGGCGACACCAGCCATCATTGCATTGTTTCTCTCACCAGATTTAAAATGCTGAAGTTGCTTGACAAGATAAGCCTCTCCTTGACCAGCAAGCTTTGGAAAGTTTGGGATCGTACTATTTCCGGCTAGACCATGGCAGCCCATACATGTAGCAGATTTAACTTGGCCTGCTTCTGCATCTCCTGCAGCCATTGAAGGACTAACTAGCGTGGTCATTAGTATGGAAGCTAAAATAATAAGCGTTTTTTTCATTCTCAATCTCCAAAAAATTCAGTGAAATTATACGTGATAAATCTGGGTTAAGAAACCCTCTAATTACTTAAAATTTAAAAAGAAAAATTCTATCTTTGCGGATCTTGAATAGAGAGATATTCTGCTATCGATCTCTCAAAACCTTCAGCCATTGGAGCCATTGCATTCATATATGAATTTTGACGCTGACCCGACTGAAAATATTCAAGTTGCTGGATGATCCATTCGACATCTTTGCCTGCAAGAGAGGGAATTGCTTCGTCATTAGAGCGTCCATTTTCACCGTGGCAACTTGCACATCCTAGTGCACCATACATTGCCTCACCCTCACTATTGGCATGAATACTAATAGAAAAAGTGGCTAAAACAAACACGATAATCGTATGAATAAATTTTGTCATAGTTCTAAGCACTTATGATCTCTAATTCATTATACCCATTAATGTTTTACTAGACTCTAGTTGATGCAAGTTATTGACCTTTCCATTCAGGTGATCGTTTTTCTGAAAAGGCAATTGGCCCCTCCTTAGCATCCTCAGAATTTAGCATTTTATGATAGGCTTCAATTTTTCCAGATCGCATCAATTCATAAGCCTCCTCTAAGCCCATCATTTCAGTTGATCTCATAACAGACTTTATGGCTGCCAAAGAGAGTGGAGCTGAATTTGAAATCTGATGAGCCCACTCAAGAGCATCATTAATTAAATCATCTTGATCACAACTTCTATTAACCAGACCATAATGTTTTGCCTCTTCAACACCCATCCTTCGGCCAGTCATAAGCATATCCATTGCGACTGGCTTTGGTAAGCGGCGTGGAAGTCTCAAAACACCACCACTGTCTGGGATAAGACCTAAAGTAGCCTCAGGTACAAAAAATTCTGCACTAGTTGAAGCAATTATCAGATCTGCAGCGAGTGCCAACTCAAACCCACCACCAACTGCTAATCCGTTCACTGCAGCAATTACAGGTTTATTTAGATCCCATAACTCTGTCAGACCCGCAAAACCACCGGGGCCAAAATCAGCATCAATCGCTTCCCCTTCAGAAGCGGCCTTTAAATCCCATCCTCCACAAAAAAAACGATCTCCAGCGCCAGTAATAACCGCAGCTCTAAGGTTATAATCATCCCTGAACCGAATAAAGGCTTCTCCAAGTTCATAGCTCGTTTTTACATCGATAGCATTAGCTTTTGGACGATCCAAAGTGATTAAAACAACCTCGCCATGGATCTCATAATTTACTGAATCATTCATATTTACCTCAATCTATTATTCTGAGTATAGCTTGATAAGTGTATCAGCTGCAACAACACCGTCTGAGCCTTTTAACACCAATAATGGATTAATGTCCAACTCTTCAACTGCGTTTGTACGGATTAATTCAATTACTGACATTACAGAATCTATTACAGCTTCAATATCTCCCTTCATACCGCCTCTGTAGCCCTCAAGTAGCTTGAAGACTTTTAAATTTGATAAAGCCTGACGGATATCTTCTCTACTAACAGGCAACATGAGAACAGAACTATCTTGCAAAAGTTCAACATATATACCGCCACCGCCAACAATGATATGCTTCCCAAAGGTAGGATCATAGTCCATACCAATGATGAGTTCGCAAATAGGACTTTCAATCATTTTTTCAATTAAAAGCTCTGGGCTAATTTTGAATAAGTCATCACAAGCTTCTTTCAGAGTTTTCACATTTTGAATATTCAACCTAACACCATTCAATTCAGTCTTATGTGCTAATTTTGCACCCGACACCTTAAGCGTTACTGGAAAGGAAATCTCCTCAGCAGCCTTTATCGCTTCAGTCACATTCTCAACAAGACATCCCATAGGTATTGTTACCCCATATTTCTTTAGTAACTGTTTGCCTTGATACTCTGTTAATTGCTGCTTAGATTTATGTTCTGAACTATTTCTCAAAACCTCTAAATCAGGACTTGAATTACTTGAAAAAGCCCTCCCAATTTTATAGGAGTGATTGAGCGCTTTTAAACATACATCTAACCCGACCATAGGAGCAATACCCAAACTTAGACACTCCTCTATGATTCTTTTTGGCATACAGTCTGCCATAGATGCCAGTACGATTGCTTTTTCACTCGTGCCAGAAAGAGCATCTGAAAGAGCAAATAAAGTTGCGTCCCAGTCCTTTTGTTCCGATTCCTTAGACTTAGGCCAGTCCAAAAGCAGCATTGTTGCAGCAAATTGGCCACTCATCATGGCACTAAAGCATTCTGACGTTCTCTTTCTATCGCCCCAAATAAACGTATGGTAATCAAGCGGGTTATCTACCTCAACATAATCGTTTAGCGTCTGCTTAACTTTGGCCTTGTGTGATGAGCTGAGTGATGGAAAATTAATCTCTAAGCCATCAATTAAATCAGCCATCATTCCTGCCTCTCCCCCTGAGCAACTCATTGATGCGACGCCGCCATGTTCAATGACACCCAATACATTGATAAGTTTAAGTGTTTCTAGAAACTCTGGAACAGTCTCTACTCTGGCTATACCAAGTCGCTCAAAAAGGGCATTATATAATTCATCTGAACCTGTTAATGAGCTTGTGTGGCTAAGAGCAATCTTTGCAGAGGCTTTTGTTTTTCCTGATTTAATAGTAATGATTGGAATTTTCATCATAAGAGCCCTTTTAGCTGCAATATCAAACGACTTAATGTCAGAAATACCTTCAATGTGGAGGCCAATCGCATTGACTCTTGAGTCATCCAACATCGCATGAATAATGTCTGCAATATTAGTATTTGTTTGATTTCCAAGAGTAAACATATAGGCAATTGGAAGACCGGAGGACTGCATAGTCATGTTCAGACCTATATTTCCGCTTTGTGTTATTATTGCAACACCTTCAGATACCGGTTCACAGCCATGAACATCTGGCCAAAGAGCAATCCCATCAAGACTATTTATAAAGCCATAACAATTTGGACCTATTAGCGGCATTCCAGAAGCAGCTTTCACTAATTGTTGATTGCGCATCAAACCCTCAGCGCCGACCTCTCCAAATCCAGAGGCATACAAAACAGCACCGCCACCGCCCATAGACTTCAGGTCAGATACAACCTCAATGGCAGACTCTGCATTAACTGCAATAAAAGTAGCGTCTGGAACTTCTGGCAAATCTTTAATGTCTTTAAAACATTTGATACCTTCAAGTGACTCTAGGTAAGGGTGAACTGCCCATATTTGATGACTATATCCTAATTTAAGAGATTCTCTAATCGCAAAATTTGCACCTCGATTGCCAACCACAGCGATTGACTTCGGAGAGATTAATCGATGCAAATTGCTTTTGCTCATTTTAACTACTCAAAGGGTCTAAGCAAAGATCTAGAGATAATGTGCCTTTGTATCTCGCTCGTTCCATCCCATATTCTTTCTACTCGATGATCTCTCCATATTCTCTCAAGGGGAAGCTCATCCATCAGTCCCATGCCACCTAAAATTTGAATAGCCTCATCAGAAATCATTGCCAGAACCTCAGTTGCTTTAAGTTTTGCCATGGCGGCATCACTATTGGTCATCTGACCTTGAGAATCCTTCCATGCAGCTTTCAAAGTCAGTAATTCTGCTGCATTGAGCTCCATTGACATATCAGCAAGTTTAAATGAAACCCCTTGGAATTTGCCTATCGTTTGACCAAATTGTTCTCGTGTTGCAGCCCATTCTGTTGCAATCTGCAAAGCCCTTTCCGCTCTACCAAGACACATCGCAGCAACGGACAATCGAGTCGCACCCAACCATTCATTAGCCACATCAAAACCATGGTCAACCTCACCGAGAACTTGTGATTCATGCACTCTACAGTTATCAAAATTAAGTATAAAGTTATGGTAACCCCTATGAGAAACACTGTTGTAGCCGGGCTCAACTGAGAAGCCTGGCGTACCCATATCGACTAAAAAGCTTGTAATCTTTTTTTTCTCACCCCTTGGAGTTTGCTCAACACCCGAAGCAGCAAATAATATGACATAGTCAGCCATGTCCGCATGACTAATAAAATGCTTAGAGCCATTAATGACAAAAAATTCACCATCTCTCTCCGCTTTACATTTCATTGAGCGAACATCAGAGCCAGCATTTGGCTCCGTCATCGCAAGACAGTCAACCTTTTCTCCCCGAATTGTTGGTAGCAAATATTCATCGATCTGTGATCCTTTACATGCCAATAAAATATTACTTGGACGAGCTACAATATACTGAAGTCCAAAATTTGCTTTTCCCAATTCTTTTTCTAATAGGCATAATGTAAGAGAATCTAACCCACCACCACCATGAGTTTCAGGCATATTGCATGCATAAAGTCCACTTTCTATTGATTTTTGCTTTATCTGCTCTACAACTGAATCTTCTATTTTATTGTTCTTTTCAACCTCCTCTTCAAAAGGGTAAAGCTCTTTTTCAACAAAACTTTTGACAGAGTCAATAATCATTTCTTGTTCGCTTGTAAGTCCAAAATTCATGTCTTTCGCCTCTTATTCAATTAACCTTATTTGATCTCCATTACTCGCCCTTTTTGCTTTGGTGAGGCTAGCTTTTTATGCTCACTCCAAATCTTTTGCAGTATTGTAAATACTGATTGATCTATCTCGCTTGCTTTTGCTTTATTCATATCTACATGAACGAGCATCTGTTCGGTTGTTGCCAATAATTCTCCACTTTCTCCATGAAACATTTGATGAAAAATGTGAAGTCTCTTTGAGTCAAGACCTAATATTTGAGTAGAAAACTGTAATGGCTCATTCTCTGATACCTCTAAATAATAATTAATATGCGTCTCTACCGTATAGAAAGACTGTCCCGCAAGCCTATAATCATTATCAATCCCTATATATTGAAAAAGTGCATCTGAGGCATCACCAAAAGCATAAAGATAGAATGACTCGCTCATATGTCCATTGTAGTCAATCCAATCTGTGTGAACTTTGGCACTATAAAGGACAAGAGGCTTATCTAATTTATCACTCTCTGAATAATACTGATACTCTCTTGTTAGATATATTTCATTGTCCATATTAAATTAAAAAGCAAATGCAGAAATTGAATGTTATGAGAACTGAATTAATTATGATTATATAATGGAATGAAAGGCCCTCATCTCTTGAATTATGCACAATTTTTATCGTCAAGCTAAATTTCTTTTATCTTGTCCATCTATAAAAGGGTGCCCAGATGATAGTGGATACGAAGTGGTATTTGCAGGTCGATCAAATGCTGGTAAATCAAGTGCTATTAACACGCTCACAGAACAAAAAAAATTAGCTAAAGTTAGCAGAACTCCAGGAAGGACACAGCACCTTGTTTTTTTTGATCTTGGGAATGACAGAAGGTTGGTGGATCTTCCGGGCTATGGTTATGCAAAAGTACCTGACTCAGTCAAACAAAATTGGCATCAAAATATGAGTGAATACTTTGATAATCGACAATGTATTAAAGCTGCAATACTTGTTATGGATTGCCGTCACCCTTTCAAGCCTTTTGATCAAATGATGCTTGATTGGTGTGTGAATAGTCAAGTCCCTATTAATATTTTGCTAACTAAGTCTGATAAATTAAAAAGGGGAGCTGCAAGTGCAGCTAAACTTTCCGCATTAAAAGCTGTGAGTAATTTACCTTCAGTTAATGTTCAACTTTTTTCTTCTTTAAAAAAAGAGGGAGTTCTAGATCTTAGTAGTTATCTAAACCAAGTATTTGAAATGAGTGATGAGAATTAATTTAGATCTTAGCTCAATCAAATCAAACGATACTATAATTGTTGCTAACAATCGTCAAGCTCTTGCACTTAAGAAGTCCCTAACACATTCAAATCAAGCTTCTAAAATATCCAAAGTTTACTCATATCAATCTTTTCTTGAAAAGTTTTGGAAGAGTAGTCCTATAGATCAGGAAAAACGTCTTTTAACTCAGCTTGAATTTCGACTTTTATTAATGAAGTTCTGTGGTGATGCGTCAATAAAGAATCCTGAAACTTTTATTGAGGAGCTTATTAAATGTTATAGATTATGCAAAAGCCATGAAATTGAAATCCATCAGCTTTCAAAATTACCTTCAATTCCTACCAAACTATTTGTTCGATTAGTTAGAGAATATGAAGTATTTAAAGTTCATAATAATTGCATTGATCAGACCGATATTTTGGATTTAACTATAGATCATTTAAGTCAAGTCAGCGTTGGCACTGGAAATTACTATAGGTACGGATTTAATGAGCCCACACCAGAACAAAATAAGCTTTTTGAGACATTAGATTGTAAACCACTATTTACAAAGCAGCTAGAGAGCTCTTCTAGAAACTTCACATTTATTGATCAAGAGTCAGAATTAACAGCTATTGCAAAATGGGCAAAAAAAACTAGCGCCAAGTATCCAGAACAACAAATTGGTATTGTTGTGCCTAACTTAAATGAATTACAGCATCAGGTTATGTCTACTTTTGACCAAGAATTCAACTCTCATCTTTTTGAGATTCATAAAAAGCCCTTCAATATTTCTTTAGGAATTTCTCTAAGTGACTACCCATTAATTAAGCATCTTATCTCAATCTTGAGGTTATCAAATCAGTATCAAAATGGTTATCTCGAATCTGAGATATTCATTAAGGTTGTGACGTCTCCTTATATAAAGGGCGCGATGAGTGAACAAAATAATCGTGCCGTCTTAACTAGCAAAATACTGCAGTTATCTGCAACCCAGATTAAAACGAATGAAGTTATAAGTTTAATTAGAGATTGCCCTATTCTTAAAGATATTTTTATCAAGCTGGATAATGCTAGGTTCTCACAAAAAATTACTTTGGAACGATCATTGGATTCAATGAATGCATTTTTGCTAATCTGGGGCTTCACTTCAGATAGAAATCTATCGAGTAGCGAATTTCAAGTGTATGAAAAGTATCAGGTTGAAAGTTTGGTACTAAATAAATTATCAAATTTTCATAAGTTAAACACTCTAGAAGAAGCCCTTAAAATTTTAATAGCACATATGAATGCCGTTATTTTTCAGCCACAAAGTGGTCCTGCGAATATTCATATTCTGGGGTCTCTAGAGGCTGAGGGATTATTTTTTGATTTTGCATGGGTCACTAGCATGACGAATAGCTTCCTTCCGGGGAAAATCAAAATGCCTTTATTTATTCCACCCAAAATCTCCATAGAATATTCTTTACCAGGCACGAGTTTTGAGCTCATTACCAAAGAAAGTGAAACCACACTTATCAACTTAAAAAATTTAAGCAATAATCTGACTTTTAGCTATTCAGCCTCTTCGGATAGTCGTGAGCAGCTATCCACTCCCTATCTATTATTTGAGGATTTTCAACCAGTGGAAGAGCATCAAGTAGTTCATAGAGAGATGGAGCTAATTGAAGATTTTTCTGGGCCAAAAATTGATAATTTAAACATTAAAAAAGGTGTTAAAACACTTCAAGATCAGATGGGTTGTGAATTTAAAGGCTTTGCCAATAGACTGAATTTTCAAGAAATTAATGATCCATCAATAGGCATTAGTAAACTTGAACAGGGAAATATCATTCACCATATATTAGAGAGATTTTTCAACGAAGTCCCCTCAAGTTCAGATTTAAAGCAGTTATCAGAAATTAAACTCGACGAATTAATAGAAGCTCACTCTGAAAATGCCCTTAGAGATGTGCCTCAATCAAATTTTAAATATAATGAAAAGGAAAGAGTTAAAAGGGTGATAAAAAAATACATAGATCTTGAAAAAGATAGAGAATTTTTTGAAGTTATTGAGACTGAATCTGAAACTCAAGTTGATATTGATGGCTTAAAATTCTCGACCCGGATTGATCGAATGGATCGATTGAAAGATGGCTCAAAGCTCATTATTGATTACAAGACAGGGAAGAATATTGGATTATCAAAGCTCACTAACAAGCCCTTAGAGCAAGCACAACTTCCAATTTATGCAATTTCAAATGAGGTTGATGGAATTGCATTTGCAACAATCAACACTCAAAACTGTGAATTTAAAGCGATTACAAAAAATAAATATGATTTACCAATCAGTAGTCAATCAATTAATAGAATGCCTGAATGGAAAAAACAAGTATCTGACTGGAAAAGTGAACTGGTCAATGCAAGTCAGCAATTCCAAAATGGAAATGCTCAAGTTCTACCTTCATCTCATGCTTGCGACTACTGTGATTATGATTTACTATGCAGGGTTGATAAATCGGGAAATGACTGATAGCCTCTCTTCAGCTAGCTCCTGAGCAATATTAATATTCTTTAAATCTGATATCTTGATTGAGTTCAGCTGATTTTTTAATTGAACTATTGGAGAGGTATCAATATTTATATATTTAAAGGAATCCAAAATTAGCTCAAACCTTTTTTGCCTTCTAAGACCATCAGTTTTTAGATAGAAATTTAGAATCTCTTCAGGCTTATGAGATAAAAAATCAGAAACAAAATTATGCCAAATTGAAACCAGTTCAGCAATTTGTTGAATATCTTTTGGGCATTTAAGATGTTCACAAAGGAGTCCAATATTGCTCGGATTCTGATCATAAAGCCACAAAGCCAAACGAACCTCACTAGTTAAATTTTCATGGTCTAAAAGCTTAAGGTTTGCAGCTTGAGTCATATCAAGCATTGGAAACAATCTTTGATAGGCGCCTGATTCAATTAAAACTTCAAAAAAGATAGATGGTGACTCTGAATTCATTGATAGATTAATTTCTTTAAAGACTCTTTCTGGAGTCAACGCATCAACCTCACCCGAACTGACCATCATTTTCATTAAATCGAGTGTCTTAGAATCTATCTTGAAACCGAGGTGATTAAAACGGGATGCAAACCTTGCTGTCCTGAGAATTCTTACTGGATCCTCAGTGAATGCCTCTGACACATGCTTTAGCTTTCTTGCCTTAATGTCATCTAAGCCACCAAAAGGATCAATGTATTCACCAGAGCCATCCTTATTTTGGGCAATTGCATTGATTGTCAGATCTCTTCTGGAAAGATCTTGTTCTAATGTAACCGATTTTGACGTATTAAATTCAAATCCTTTATATCCCTTACCGACCTTTCGCTCCAATCGAGCTAGAGCATATTCTTCTTTAGATTGAGGATGTAGAAAAACTGGAAACTCTTTTCCCACTTGGCGAAAGCCCAATGACTTCATTTCTTCAGGAGATGAATCTACAACGACATAGTCTTTTTCTGTAGATTCAGTGGCAATTCCTAAAATCTTATCTCGGATTGCACCACCGACCAAAAATTCTTGCATATTTCTTACTCTAGAAATTAAAGTTAAGTATAAATTTCTCTTATAATACACGAATGAATAACAAGAAGAATTTATCCCCAGAAGCCTATCGTATTACTCAGGAGTGCGGAACAGAACCGCCTTTCACTGGTGAATATTATAACCACAACGAAACTGGAAACTATCATTGCATCTGTTGTGATGCTGTATTATTTGAATCGTCTACAAAATATGACTCTGGTAGCGGCTGGCCAAGTTTTTATGACCTTGCAAATGGTGGCTGTATTAGGCAGCTAGAAGATGATTCCTTGGGGTATATGAGAATAGAAGTAAGATGTTCATCTTGCGATGCACATTTAGGTCATGTCTTTCCTGATGGGCCTCAACCAACTGGAAAGCGCTACTGCATAAACTCAGTTGCTCTCAACTTTTCCGGTGATGATTCTTAAGTGGTAATTTTAGTTTTCTAAAATATAAGCACCATAGCTGCTAAAAAACCTAAGAAAACTGAAAATCCTTTTTTGAGTTTTTTACTGTCCATTTTATGAGTCACTTTTGCTCCAAGTGGTGCAAAAAAAATGCTGGCAGCAACTATTGCAAAAAGAGCCTCAAAGTTCACAAAGCCAATCCCTCCTGTTGGAAGAGATTGTGAGGATCCTGCAATCATAAACCCAATACTTCCAGCAATCGCAATTGGCATACCTACCGCTGCAGATGTGGCAATGGCATTTTTAATTTTTACATTGTTATAAACTAAAAATGGAGTGGTCATTGTACCGCCACCAATCCCAACCATAGCTGAAACTAGTCCTATCACATAGCCTACAACAGACCAAATCCATCTAGATAAATTATCGGCATGGCTTGAAGCACTGACGCCAAACCACATAATCAATGCAACGGTTATTTCAAATAAAGCAAAGAAAACACGTAAAAAATCAAAGCTTAAATATTTAGCAAGAATAGCACCACTGTATGAACCTAATAAAATCGTTGGCGTTAGTTTTACAAAGTTTCTCCACAGTATAGCTCCATGACGATGATGGGCATATAGACTAGAAATAGAGGTAAAGACTATTGCGGCCAATGCCGTACCTATTGCAGTATGCATTAAAATGGATTGGTCAATGGATGGTGCCAACAGGTATAGCAGTACTGGAACAATTATTAGGCCTCCCCCAACACCTAGAAGCCCTGCAACAAAACCCGAAAAGGCACCAAGAAGAATAAATAGGATTAACGCTTCACTCATAACTCATCATTTGATTTATAAGCTCAAGTCTTCCAAATATGTTCAGAGAAATGCTTTCTGCACATAGATTGATAGCGATCATTGCCTCCAATAACCACCTGGTCGCCATCTTCAATGACATTTCCATGCTCGTCAATTCGAACCACCATAGTTGCCTTACTTCCACAGTGACAAATAGTTTTTAGCTCAATTAGATTATCTGCCCATGCCAGTAGATGCTTACTTCCAGGGAAAAGCTCACCCCTAAAATCAGTTCTAATTCCATAGCAAAGGACTGGAAAATTTAATTGGTCAACAGCTTGGGCAAGTTGTTGAACCTGCTCTCTACTTAGAAATTGACTTTCATCAATCAATACACAGTCTATTGAATTTTTATCGTTTTGATGTTTTAAGATTGTAAATAAGTCGTCATCTTTATGAAAAAGATGGGCCTCCGCCTCAAGTCCAATTCTGGAAGTCACTTTTCCAACACTATAGCGGTTATCAATTGCAGCCGAGAGTATAAAAGGAGTCATTCCTCTCTCTTTGTAGTTGTATGCTGACTGAAGAAGAGAGGTTGATTTACCTGCATTCATCGCAGAATAATAAAAGTAAAGCTTAGCCACAAAATAAACCTAAAATTATTAATAAAGTTATATTATAACCCTTGGGACTAATTAGAAATTTACATCATTCTAGCTCTTAGAGAATATGCTATTGTGACCATCCAACATCGCTCTATGTTCCATTGGTGAATTAGTTATTGATTAATAATCCACTCTTTTAAGAGAGAAGTGCCCTTGACTATTCTTGGACAGATTCTATTTAAGTTATCAATAGATGACACCTCTTCCGAAATCAATCTGAGTGCCTCCTCACCATTAAAATCTACAAACGCAATGCGAGATAGTAATTTACCCTTGTCTAAGCCAAAGTCAGAACCTGGCAGCATTGCAAAACCAACTTCATTCAGAATTGTTTGACAAAGTATTTTGTCATCATAAATTTTTCTAAAAATATTTGGAATTTTTGAAAAATCACAGATCATATAAAACCCACCCTGAGGTAGCTCACAACTAACCCCAACAGTAGACAATTCTTGATAAACAAAGTCTGCAATTGTCTTTAATATAAGTCTCGAATGATTTAAAAATACTGAGTGGTCTTCAGAGTATGCTTTTATTGCTGCAAACTGAATAGGCGCACTAACTGCAGTATAAGTTTCACTTGCAATTGCTCTGATACTATCCTTAATATAGCTCAATTCTTTTGGAAATGTCAAGGTCCCTATTCTCCAACCTCCAGCACCACACCACTTGCTAAGTCCACTACTGATAATTGTGTTTTCGGGATAAAAATGAGTCAGTGACTTGTATACACCAGAGAAATCTAGTTCTGCATAAATCTCATCAGCAATAATAGTAACTTTGTGTTTTTTTGCAACTTCAGCAAATTCTTTAAGATCATCATGAGTTGTTCCAGAGGGATTATTTGGAGAGTTCAAAATCAAAAGTTTGTTGACTGACTTTAGTTTTTCACATGCTATGTCCAGACTCTCGGGACTAAGGTGCCAATTACTTTCGGCATTTGATTCAATCCAATGAACTTTTTTATTTATCATTTGAGCTTGCGGCTCATAAGATACCCAGCTTGGACTAGGAAGCAATAAATCACAATCCAATGCCATTTGAATTTGAAAAATCAACTCCTTAGAACCTGGTCCAATAATGACATTTTGTGAATCATAAGAGTATTGATTCTTACTTGAATGATATTTAGCTACCTCTTCTCTAAGAGCTAATAGGCCTGATACATTAAGATAGTCTTTTTCGTGAGCGTGATCTTTTAACTCATTAACAATTACTTTTGGGACTGGAAACGGCGACTGTCCAAGCCCAAACTTATAAACTTCCTTTCCTTCGCTAATCAATTGCTGAGAAAGCTCATTGATAGCTAGAGTAGCTGAAGTTTTTAAATTTTGAATATTTTTTTGTATTTTCATACTAGTTTTACAAACTACATCCTTGTATTATCAGAATACCAGAAATATATGTTTCTTTTTTTTAAAAAAATTAAAACTTTTGTATCTTTTATTGTTGAATTTGAACAACTTTCCTCTTTCTTCTTAATTGCACAAAACCAACCATCCCTATTAATAATATTGCTGGAATATAAACAATTTGTTTAGGCATAGTCTCCCTTTCTTGAAGAACTGAAGTAATAATCCAGCCACTATCTACACCTGCAACTTTTATGGATTCAACCTGTTTATTTATGGCTCGACTATTTGAAATTCCTGGGAGCACCATTGCAACTTCCATATCTCCAAATAAGTCATCTATTTGAAGTCCAGTATTATTTACCCTTTCTCTACCTGTCGCCCCATCAGCTAATGGTAATAAAAATGTGTAACTTCTCTCAACACCTTCAATTGTCTCGCCCTCAACAACAAAACGGATTGATTCACCTTCACTCATACTCTCAGCAACTGTAAACAACTCCTGACCTGAAATATTTTCATAAGGAGGGTCGACTTTATCCAAAAAATATCCTGGCCTGAAAAACATGAATGCTACAAACAACATCAATACAGTCTCCCACAGTCGATTTTTAACAAGCCAATAACCCTGAGTAGCTGCAGCAAAAAGTAGAATTGCAATAACTGATGAGGTTACAACTGAAATAAAACTTATTACACTGTCAATACCAATCATAAGTAGCTGGGTATTGAAAATAAAAATAAATGGAAGTACGGCTGTCCTCATGTCATAGATGAAACCCTGAATACCAGTTCTTATCGGATCCCCCTTGGAAATCGCTGCTGCTGCATAGGCAGCAAGACCCACTGGTGGCGTGTCATCAGCTAAAATACCAAAATAAAAAACAAACATATGCGCTGCAATCAAAGGAATAGCGACATTATTAGCTGCACCTAAACTCATGATTACAGGGGCCATTAGACTTGAGACGACAATATAATTAGCTGTTGTTGGTAAGCCCATTCCTAGAATAAGACTTATCATTGCAGTAAAAAGTAATATTAAAAATAAGTTTCCTGCAGCAATGAATTCAACCCAGCCAATTATTAATTGTCCCACTCCAGTTAGTGTTACCGTGCCAACAATGATTCCTGCTGCAGTAGTAGCAACTCCGACACCAATCATATTTCTAGCTCCATTTACAAAACCAAGCTTTAGATCTATCAAACTTGAAACTAGATGAGCTGCAAAATTAGATTGGCGTCGAAATAAAGCTAAGATAAATTTCTGCGTTAGCACAATAAACATCATGAACATAGTTGCCCAGTAAACTGAAGTTTCGGGCGAAAACCGCTCAACAGTTAGTAACCAAATTAACAAAATGACTGGCAGTAAAAAATGAAGTCCTGCCTTAACTGTCTTGCCAATTTCAGGAATTTCAATTATATCTCCTGAGGGCAAATCTGGCATTCTTGAAACAGAATACAAGAGTCCAACATAACTAAAAAACATAATTAATGCTACAATTAATGTAGTTGCTTCGCCAGCGATCATCTTAATAAATTCGAAGAGAGGCGGGAGCACCCAAACAAGAGTACCCAGAACAATCAAAACACTTGAAATACCGATTAACCTATCAACTTTATTAAGCTTGTTGGTTCTAGTAAGTCCTTCCATTCCAGACTTTAAAGCCTCCAAGTGAACGATATAGATCAGTGCAATGTAAGAAATGACAGCAGGCAAGAAAGCATGCTTAATTACTTCAATGTAAGAGACGCCGACATACTCAACCATTAGAAATGCTGCAGTACCCATAATTGGCGGAGTTAGTTGGCCATTGGTAGAGGATGCAACCTCAATTGCTCCAGCTTTCTCGGATGGGAAGCCGACTCGTTTCATTAATGGAATTGTAAATGTGCCTGTCGTTACAACATTGGCAATGGAGGATCCAGAAATCATACCAGTCATGGCAGAAGAGACGACTGCAGCCTTTGCAGGTCCCCCTCGATAATGTCCAGTAAGTGCATAAGCAACCCGTATGAAATAATTACCAGCACCAGCTCTTTCCAGTAGAGCGCCAAAAAGAACAAATAAGAAAACCATACTTGCCGAGACTCCAACAGCGATTCCAAATGCTCCTTCAGTAGTAATCCACATGTGTGAGACAATTTTATTTAATGAAGCTCCCCCATAACCGCCAGCCCCAAGAAATGCATAGGTCAACGCAATAATTGCTACTACCATTAGCGGTGGCCCAAGAGATCTTCTTGTAGCCTCTAAAAGAAGTAGAATTCCAATAATGCTCAAAAATAAATCCGTTGAGTTTGGAACACCTAGCCGCATTTCAAAAGCCCTTGAATCCCAAACCTGGTTATAAACCAAATACAGACAAGAAACGACTATAAGAATTCCCATAATCCAATCAGCCCATGGAATGACGACTCTCGATGATCTTTTAAGAGCTGGATAACTTAGAAAAGCTAAAAAGCCTGCAAAAGAGACATGAACTCTCTTCACTACATCTGCATTCATCCAAGGTGTTACTTCAAGAACTAAAGGGGAAGAAACGTAAAGCTGGAAGACTGACCAGGCCATAGCAACATAGATTAATATGTTCCTAATTAGTAGATTTCCTGGGTTTCTGTTTCCCGTTTCTAGATCGACTTCCATTGGAATATTGTATAAAAAAAAAGGATGGCAAAGCCATCCTTTTTTTCATAACTTAAATATTACATTAAGCCTGCTTCTTTATAGTATTTTGCTGCACCGTTGTGAAGCGGAGCAGATAAACCATCCGAAATCATTTCTGCTTTCTTCAAGTTAGCAAACGCAGGGTGAAGCTTCTTAAAACTATCAAAGTTTTCAAAAACTCCCTTAACGATACTGTGAATTACATGGTCAGAAGTCGCCGTTGAAGATACAACTGTTGCGCCCACACCAAATGTTACTGTATCATCAGGATTTCCATTGTACATTCCGCCTGGAATAGTGGCAGTTCGATAGAAATCATTGTTAGCTACTAATCCATCAACTGCAGCGCCAGTCACATTTACTAAGACACTATCACATGAAGTTGTTGCTTCTTTGATTGACCCTGAAGGGTGGCCAACAGTAAAGACCATTGCATCAATCTTGTTGTCGCATAGTGCTTTTGACTGCTCTGAAGACTTAAGTTCAGAGGCAAGTGCAAAGGTTGATTTATCCCAACCGAGAGCGTCCATTAATACCTCCATAGTTCCTCTCTGACCAGAGCCAGGGTTTCCTATGTTGACTCTCTTCCCTTTAAGGTCTTCAAGATTACGAATACCTGAATCTGCTCGTGCTACAACTGTAAAAGGCTCAGGGTGAACAGAAAATACAGCTCTTAAACCTGTAAATGCACCAGCATCAGCAAACTTGCTTGTTCCGTTATAAGCATGGTACTGCCAGTCTGACTGAGCAACACCCAAATCTAGCTCTCCAGCACGAATAGTATTGATGTTATAAACTGAGCCACCTGTTGACTCAACTGTACAACGAACACCATGACTCGCTCTATCTTTATTTACTAGTCTACAAATTGAACCACCAGTTGGGTAGTAGACCCCTGTTACTCCTCCGGTTCCAATTGTAACAAAAGTATCTGCAGCAATTACTGGCGCTGACACCGTCATGCTGCTTAATACAGCCGCGGCAAGTGCGCCACTTAAAAAGTTAATTTTTTTCATTTCATCTCCTTTGTTTTATTAGACAAAAAATTTAAGTCCAAAATAGTTATACCATATTTAATACAATTGTTTCAATATTTATATGTATAAAACACAAGTGTTTTCATTTTGTTCGAGTTTATTTAGCTAGATTTATAGTAGAATATTCAGCTATGGATTCAAATAACTTTTCGACTACTGAAATCAATCAAAAACTGTCTAATGGATACGTTGGTTTTTCTAAAGAAGTTAAAAAAGCAGCCAAGTATGTAATGGATAATCCTGCAGAGATTCCCTTGCACTCAATACGAACTATTGCTTCAAATGCCGCAGTTAATCCCTCGACAATGGTTCGTCTTATAACCATACTAGGATTCAAACGTTATGATGAATTTAAGACGATTTACAAAAAGGCTGCATCCCAGATGCCTGTCTCCAACTTTACATCTCACGCAAAAGATCTCCTGAATGAAAAACATAAGAACCCTTTTTCTGATGTAGAAGCAAATGTATATAAGTCTCTTTCTGGAGCCTTCAATGATAAAACCTATAAAGCCATTGACTCATCTGTTGATAAATTAATGAAAGCTGAGACTGTTTACATTCTAGGAATGAGAAGTAGCTTCTCAATGGCATTTTATTTGCACTATCTTCTGCATTTCATTCTGCCAAAAACAAAATTGATACGTGGCCAAGAAGGAATGTTACTAAGTGAAATTTCTCAAATAAATGCAAATGATGTGGTGATTGTATTTGGAGCATCTCCTTTGTCACTTGAAACAACAAAAGCACTAGACAAAATCAAGAAAAGAAAGGCTTTCATTATTGTCGCAACCGATATGTATACCTCTCAAGCAGCATCAAATGCAGATATCATTGTCGCACTTGGCAATGAGACTCTTAATTTCCTACCAAGTATCTTGCCATATGCAGCATTCTCAGAAATTCTCGTTTCACAGATTATGACGAAGGGAGGTAAAAAAATGTTAGCTCGAATCAAAAAATTTGAAGATGAGCTTTCTGAGATGGGCGCATATATAAGTCCCAGTCAATAATTACAGCTTATGGATCGTACCATTATTTAGAGAGGCTATTTTCGATTTCTTCCCAGTCCTCAAAATGAAGAACTTGACATGGCGAATTGATATTTTCAAGCCAGGCAAATATAGATATAAAAGGTTGCTCGTAAACTCGAGCAGCATGTCGCTCTCCAGGTTCATTCCAAACTAATGAACCGGCTGGATAGTCTTTCCATTCTCCCAATTCAAATCGCCAACCTGATTTATCTGAAAGGTTTAGATATAACTCTGGCGCATCATGCTTGTGATCACGATAGAGCGTACGTGGTCCAAGCATGAACACGCCTAGGAGAAAGTCATCGCTTTGATATCCACAAGAATTAGGGCCAATTAGCAGAGTATGCAGGTTGCAATTTTTGTAACCTGGCCCAAGATTTGCTCCAGGTTGATAATATTGAGAATTATCTTCCAACCAAACAAGATCATTCTTAGCTGAATAAAGGCAATTTGCAATCTCATTAAGCTGCTGTGCTTTTATTTCATAAATTGCTTGATTTAAAACCTTTTCATGTCTCGTTCCTTTAGGCTTAACATCAACAAGTTTATCATCGGAAAGATCAATTTTTTCTAACTTTCTCAATGTCATTTCAACTCCTGACATTTCTACTCTATGCTTTTCAAGATAACTAATAATGGATCTAACTAGTGCCTTGACTCTAATCTTTCTATCCGTCATCACTTTTTTCATTTAGATTTAAAACATTTTTGCGCATTACTTTTTTGTCAAGCTTGCCAACGCTTGTTTTAGGAAGTTGCTCAACATAAAAAATGTTGTCGGGAATCGCCCATTTAGATATTTCTCCTAATTCAACATGTTCTCGAAATTTTCTTAGTAAATCTTGTCTAATAAGATCTGGCACTGCATTATTCAAAAGTTTTACAACTAATACTACTCTTTCACCCCACTTTTCATTTGGAATGCCAATAGCAGCCACTTCTTCAACGCCTGAACATGAGGATGCAATATTTTCGAGTGTAAGCGATGAGATCCATTCGCCACCAGTCTTGATAACATCTTTGAGACGATCAGTAACTTGCAATGATCCATTCTCACGAATAAATCCAACATCTCCAGTATGCAGATAGCCATTGCTCCAGAGATCATTAGAGCCCTTAAGGTTACCCATATAGCCTTTTGTCAACCAGGGAGCTCGTACAACAATTTCACCAGTTGTTATTCCATCATTAGGAACATCATGCATATCAGGGGTTACAACACGCAGATCAACTAGTGGTGCTGAAAACCCAGTTTGGGATTGAGTATCTGGATCAGTACTTGATAAATCTGCAACTGTTAAAAATGGGCAGGTTTCTGACATACCATAAGCAGCATGCAATCTTATACCAAACTCAGAAGCGCGCCTCTGCAAACTCTTTGATAGAGCAGACCCTCCAATAATTACTTTCCATCTACTCAAATTTACTTTTTTACTATGGGGATGATCCAATAACATTGATAAAACAGTAGGAACACAATGTGAAAAGGTCACTGCCTCGGAATCGATTAATCGCAATATTGTCTCAGGGTCGTAACGATTGGGATAAACTTGACGAAGTCCCAACATTGTCGCAGCATAAGGGAAGCCCCACCCATGAACATGGAATAGTGGTGTTAGCGGCATATAAACATCGTCGCGATGTAATCCAGAATTTCCTGAAAATACACCAAACCCTGCTAATAAACCCAATGTGTGAAGAACCAACTGCCGATGTGAATAGCTGACTCCTTTTGGATCACCTGTTGTCCCAGTTGTATAAAACAGTGTTGCAGTTCTATTTTCATCAAATTCTGGAAAATTAAAACTAGTTGATGAACGACTTATCCATTCTTCATACTTTTCACCATATCCAATAGGGATGATTAGAGTTTCGCACTCAAAGTCTGATTTGATTTCTTCAATTAAGGGCATGAAGTCCTGATGAACAATTATTAGATCAGGCTTGGCATGATTAATTGTATAAAGAACTTGCTTTGGAGACAAACGCACATTGATTGTATGCAGAGCTGCCCCCATCATGGGTACAGCAAAAAAATACTCAAGATAGCGGTGAGTGTCCCAATCCATAACGCCGACGCGCATTTTTTCAGAAATACCCTTAGCAGTTAGAGAATTGGCCAGTCTTCCAAGGCGTCCAGTAAACTCATGATAATTTAGCCTTACATTTGGGTTACTAACAATTTCTTGCGAAAAAGACATAACGCTAGATTTTGTAAGAATTTGCTTAATTAAAAGGGGATACTCAGAATCCATATTCTTAGTAGATACTCAAACTGTAAGTCAGAAAACCAAGTCTATTAGTTTTCTTTTAGCTCTCTTCTTAAGACTTTTCCAACATTAGTTTTTGGAATCTCTTTGATAAATTCTATATGCTTTGGAACTTTATAAGCGGTTAACTTTTCCCTACAGAAACTGATAATTTCTTCCTCAGTTGCAGTTTGCTCATCATGAAGAACAATAAATACTTTTACAAGCTCTTGAGAACCTTCACCCTCTATTCCAACACAGCCACATTCAAGAACAGCAGGGTGCTCATTAACAACCGCTTCAACCTCATTTGGAAAGACATTAAAGCCTGAGACAATAATCATGTCCTTCTTTCGATCCACAATAAAAATATTACCAGTTTCATCAATTCGAGCAATGTCACCGGTCATAAACCAATTATTCTTATCAAGACCAGAGACTTCCGACTTCCAATAACCACTCATAACCTGTGGGCCTCTGACACAAAGCTCTCCAACAGCATTCGTTTCGGAAAGGGCATTTCCATCTTCATCCCTAATTTCAATTTCAGTGTAAGATGCTGGCAGGCCTACTGAGCCTGTAAATTCAGTCTGCTTGTAGTCGTTAACACTAACCAATGGAGAGGTCTCAGTGAGTCCATAAGCCTGCCAAATCACTGATTTAGTAACCTCTGCCCATCTTTTTGCCGTTGTGTCAAGGGCTGCCATACCCCCGCTTAATGACATGAGCAAGTTACTGAAATCTAACTCTTTAAATCCGTCATAATTCAATAGCGCCTCATAAAGCGTGTTCACACCTGAGATCATGTGAAACTTATGTTTCTTCATTATTGAAACGAATGCCTTAAGATCTCTAGGATTGGTAATCAAAACGCTCCTTCCACCAATATGGAACAGCATGAAGTTATGAACAGTTAGAGCAAAAATATGATACAAAGGTAATGGGCAAATAGCGATCCTTTGTTCTTTTCTTGAGTCATCGTACATTTTAGGATCGATTGTAAAGAAGGCCTGGATGATGTTAGCAAGAATATTTCGGTGAGTCAGAATAGCGCCTTTAGAAACACCAGTAGTTCCCCCAGTGTACTGAAGGAACGCAGTGTTCTCAATAGGAATATCTATGGGTGCTGACTTTGATCCTTCATTCTCCTTCAAAACCTCAAGAAACATTTTTGCACCATCAATTTGATACTTCGGCACTAACTTTTTGACTTTTCTAGTAACCAAATTAATGATCTTTCCCTTAAATCCAAGAAGATCTCCAACAGTTGTTACCAGAACTTTCTCCACGCTTGCAAGGTCTGATTTAGCAGCAACGTTAGCAACGCCCTCCCAAACCAATAATAATTTTGCTTCGCTGTCTCTCAAGACATGCTCAAGCTCTCTTTGAGTGTAGAGAGGGTTAATGTTCACCACAACGATACCTGCTTTCAAGGCACCATAGACTATGACAGGGTAAACCAGCATGTTAGGCATCATGACAGCAACTCTGTCACCCACCTCAAAGTTGCTAGTCAGCCAAGAGGCAAAGGAGTGAACCTGGGCCGATAAATCATTGTAGGACATCTCAACCCCAAAACTTTCAAACGCTATCTTTTCTTGATGCTCATTACAACAGTTATCAAAAAACTCTACTAAGTTTCCATGCTCCTTAAAAAAATCTGTCTCTTCAAGTTTGTTTGGTATGTTGACTGTCATTAGATTACCTCATTGTTAGTTATTTTTTACTTTGCCTATTAAGATTTCCTTATATTCATTATAAACCTCTCCATCCTTTTTGAAAGCAAAACATGAGTTTGCAAACTTCTTTTCTATTGACTTGGCCTCTTCAAGAGTTATGGCTTCTGACTCACCACCTGTTTTTTCTTTCCACAGGGTTTGATAAGCAATAGTTCCAGCATAGGCCAGGAGGTCAGTAATGTGTCTGCAACCCTTTTCGCCCCCTAGAGCCTTTATGACCTTTCTATTAAAGCCAGCAACGACATACTCGCCCTTTAGTTTTTGGCAGTTTTTAACCGCTTGAGGGCAAATGTTATAGGGAGAGGCGTTTATCGATGCCTCTATATCGATAATTTGTCTGTTATCATCGAGAGTCAGTCTGAGCGCCATGTCATGAAGAGGCTCACCGGCGCTAATATATCCTCGATGCATATTGTTAAAGGAGTAGGTTTTACTATCAACAAGAAAAACTTCAATGTCCCACATTCCATCTTCTCTTTTATAGCCTTTGCCTTCAATCGTTCTATTATGTTTTAAATCTCTTCTGGCCGGCTTAGATAGCATAGTGTGATCCTTATGAAATTCGATTTTTAGATTCTTTATATTGCTGCTCTAATTCTAACATCAAATCCTCAACACTCGGCACATTGGAAATTGAGCCAACACCTTGACCAGCAGAAAAAATATCCTTCCATCTCTTTGCTGAAGCCTTACTGACATCAAAATCTACCTTAAGTTTTTGCTTGATGAGTGGCATTATCATTTTCTTAAAATTAGAGATTGTTGATTGAATACCTCCAGCATTTGGATTAATACCAGCGTTATTAAGGGATTGCTCAAGCCAGTTCCCATTCACTCCGGTAATCTTGTTAGACTTAATAATATCACCTGCCGATGCATTTAAGATCATCTGCTTATAGTCTTCAGTCGCGTCACTCTCTTCGGTGGCAATAAATCGAGTGCCCATATAAGCCATATCTGCCCCCAAAGCTTGAATCGCTAGAACTGAATCGCCAGAACTAATACTTCCACCAACTATAATTGTTCCATCAAATATGCTTCTCACTTCAGATATAAAGGCGAATGGGGAAAGGTCTCCAGTATGACCCCCCGCACCATTACAAACAAGAATAAGTCCGTCTACTCCAGCGCTAATTGCTTTTTTTGAGTGATACAAATTAATGACATCTGAATAGACTAGGCCGCCATATTCATGAACTTTATTTACAACCTCTTTAGGGTTCCCAAGAGAGGTAATAACTATGGGCGGCTTATGCTTAAGAATTAACTCTATATCATCATTACTCCTGGCATACATTTTACTTACGATGATGTTTACCGCCCAAGGCAGAGCATCTTTACCTGATCCTAATGCTTGTGTTATTTCTGTGAATTCTTGATCTAAAGCCTCTAAAGTTCGACAGTTAGCAGTCGGAAAGGACCCAACAATTCCTGCCTTAGAAGATGCTATCACAAGCCTAGCATTCGAGACAATAAACATAGGTGACTGAATAATTGGCAGTCTGAGCTGGTCGATGTAGTTTTGATTAGTCATAAATGATTTAGCATCTTTTAATGATCCCTGCAGCCCCCATCCCAGTTCCAATACACATGGTTACCATTCCATAATCAATCTTTTCTCTTTGCATTGCAGAAACAAGTGTTGCAATTCTAATGGCTCCAGTAGCACCCAGAGGATGTCCAAGGGCTATAGCACCTCCAAGTGGGTTGACCTTTTCTGGATCAAGTTTTAACTCCTGAGTAACAGCCAGAGATTGCGCAGCAAATGCCTCATTAAGCTCAATCCATCCAATATCATCAAGAGAAAGGTCTAAGGAGTCAAGAACTTTAGGCACCGCCTTGACTGGACCAATACCCATTATTTCTGCAGGAACTCCGGCAACCGAAAAGCCCAGAAACTCTGCCTTAGGCGTTAAATTATATTTCTCAACTGCCTCTTCACTAGCAACAAGAACAGCGGCGGCGGCATCTGACATTTGAGAGCTGTTTCCTGCTGTCACTGAACCATCTTGAGCAAAAACAGTTCTTAGTTTTGCTAAAACTTCCAAACTTGTATCTTCTCTAGGTCCTTCATCTTTAGAAACAAGATTAGTGTTTTTTATATATTCATTTGATTCAACTGAGTAACTATCCTCAACAGTTGAAATGGGTACAATTTCATTTTCAAATAAACCGCTATTGTTTGCTTTTATTGCTTTTTGGTGGCTGTCGTAAGCGAACTGATCTTGTGCCTCTCGGGAGACCCCATATTTCTGCACCACTTTCTCAGCAGTAAGCCCCATCCCATAAGCAATTGAAATATTCTCGTCTGACAAAATTTTTGGATTCATTGACGGCTTAAAGCCAGTCATTGGAACACTACTCATGCTTTCGACGCCTGCAGCAATGACCAGGTCAGATGACCCAGACTTAATGAGGTCAGCAGCGTTAGAGACGGACTGCAGACCTGAAGAACAGAATCTATTGAGCGTATATGCTGGAGTCGAATCTGGAAGTCCGGCAAGCAAAGTTGCAATTCGTGCAATATTTAAGCCTTGAGGCCCTTCTGGCATGGCACATCCAACAATAATATCATCGATACTATTGTTTATTTTTTCACTTGGATCTGACGCCTTGAGAACACTTTGTATGGCATGGACCAATAAGTCATCTGCCCTAGTCTTAGAGAGCAAACCTCTGGCTTTTCCAACTGGAGTTCTTTTTGCATCAATAATATAAGCTTTTCTCATCATACTCTCCAGTTAATTGCGAAGGGGTTTGCTATTTCGAAGCATAAACTCAATTCTGTCTTGAGTTTTCTGTGTACCCAAAAGCTCAACAAAATATTTCTGTTCAAGATCTAGCAGCATTTTTGAATTGACAACTGTGTTCTCCTCAACTAGGGAGCCTGTCATCACTTTGGCCAATGAAGATATGCAGTATTTGTCATGTTCAGACATAAAGTTACCCTCAAATAGGTTGGCAACCTGCGCCATAATATTTGCATATCCAGCCTTACCCACTACTTTAAATGTGTCATCAAGTGGAGGCCTGAATCCTGACTCAAGCATTGCTATAGCTTGCTGTTTTGCAACATAAAGTAGCTCATTTGGATTGGCAATAATGACATCTTCACTCTTTAGGTAACCCATTTCTTTTGCTTCCAGAGCACTAGCTGAGACTTTTGCCATTGCAATTTGTTCAAAATGTTTAGAGAGCAAAGGAAAAATATCATCAGACTCTTTATTTAAATAAGCTCTTAAGGCCATCTCCTTACTGCCACACCCAGCAGGAATTCCTCCAATACCAACCTCTACAAGTCCAATGAAAGAGTTCATAGAGGCAACCACTCTATTGCAGTGAAGTAAAAGTTCACAGCCTCCTCCAAGCGCTAGTCCATCAACAGCGGCAATGGTCAGTATTTTTCCATGCTTTAGCCGCATTAATAAGTCTTGAAGCATGCGGATAGTTTTCTTAATGGAGAAAAGTTTCCCAAGTTTAGGCAGCTCAGGATGCATAACCTCAAAAGCCTTCTTTTTTGCCTTGGATGACAAGCCCGGATCCTTTTCAAGCAGGCCAAGCTTAATTGCTGAAATAACCTCATAAAGGTTAGCACCTGCACAAAAATGCTCCTGCTCTTGTCTGATTACAAGGGCATGAAAACCATTGCTTTCCAGATAATCTAGGCATTCAGGTAGCTCAGTTAAAACACTTGAACTCAATACGTTCATTTTTGTTTTAAAAGAGACGCTAGCAACTCCATTTCCAACATCAATCAATTTAGTGGATTCACCGTCTTTCAAGATCTCAAATTGACTTTTCCTCTCTCCACTCAGGAGGGCCTTATTTAATTGCCTTTCATAGACCGGATGAGAAGACCTTGGAATAAACTGACTATTATTTGGATTAAATGCACCCTCATCAGAATAGACGAAACCTTGCTCCATGACCCATGCTGGCAGGGCTTGATTTGATAAAGTCTTACCATCCTCAATGTCTTGATTTAGAAGCCCTCTTACCTCAGACCAACCAGTCATCTGGACTTGTTCAAAGATTCCTTTTTGCCAAGCAAAACCTGCCTTTAATGCCAAATCAACGCATCTTGCAGTTTCAGCAACATGCTCTAGATGATAGGCAGTGTAATGAAATACATCGCGATGAACCGACCACAAAAACTGAGCCTGAGGGTCTTCACATTTAGAGAGCTCGAGAAGAGCATTTTCTATGGTTCTGCTATCTTTTATTACTTTCTTTACTTTGGAACTAATAGTTTTATCAGAAAGCCTATATTCTCCATCTTTAGGATCAAAGACAAATATGTCTTTGCCCACTTTTTCATAGATTCCCTTTCGAGTTTTGCTTCCTAACGATCCCTTCTCAATTAACGCCTGAATCCAATCTGGAATTTTAAATAATTCAATCCAAGGATCATCTTGCGCATTTTCATAAATATTTTTTACTACGTTTGCCATTACATCAAGGCCAACAACATCTAAGGTTCTAAAAGTAGCACTCGCAGGCCTTCCTATTCTCTTCCCAGTCAGAGCATCAACTGTGTCAGCAGAAAGGTTAAAGTTTTCGGCATGCTTTAAAACTGCCATAAATGAAAAGACACCAATCCTGTTTGCAACAAAAGCAGGACTATCTTTAGCATAAACAACCTCTTTGCCTAAAGCTGAAGTAATGAAACCCTCAGCCTTGATTAACAAGCTCTCGTCACTATATGACGTTCTTATTAACTCAACGAGCGGCAAATATCTAGGAGGGTTAAAGAAATGAACCCCAAAGATTCGACTCCTCAAACTATCTGGAGCCGACTCAGCTATTTTTTGAATCGACAAACCAGATGTATTCGTAACGAGAATGGCATTGTCGTTAACATAAGGTGATATTTGCTTAAAAAGCTTCTTTTTTATTTCTAGATTCTCAACGATCGACTCTATGATGAAGTCACAGCCTGAAATAGCAGCTAAATCATCGTAAGTTGATGTCTTTATTAATCCTGATACAGAGGGACTTGCAAAAGGTGTTGGCTTTAATTTCTTCATCATGGCTATGGATTTTGATAATGCTTCCTCACTAGTATCAAACATAGTAGTATCAAAACCTAAGTTGGCAAAGTGGGCAGCTATCTGACCTCCCATTGTGCCCGAACCTAGTACAGCAATTTTAGTAAACGCTTTATCAAAATATTCTTTCATATCCATCCTAAATCTTTATTTATCAAAACTCTCGAAATCATCTACCTTTAATGCCTCAAGAACTAAATCATTCAATCTTAGCCAGTTCTCTTTATCCTCTTTGGTTAAAGTTTTATTATCGACAAGGCCTTGAAGCCAAAACTCTAAAGTAATGCTTGGCTGATATCTGTATCCAGCTTTTTTAGCTTTATCTCTAAAGACTTTTAACTCTTTTCCAGCCTCAAAACCTTGAAAAAGTATATTGAATGGATGCTCAGGCTTGTCTTTTAGGTTAGCGCAAATGCAGGTTGAAAGGTTGTTTTCTAACCACTCAGTATCAAGCACAGATTTTGAAGTATCGATAATCAGCTTGTCATTAACTTGAGAGGATGTAACTGAAAATGGAAATAATAAAATTCTCAAGAGCCATTTTCCAACTCTATTGATAGGCATACTTTCAATGTTTTTAAGCATTGATGTGTCTGCCTCCTCAATAAGCCTGAGAACTGAAAGCTTAAGAATGTACTTTGCTCTCTCATCATCAAGAAATTTCTCTTCATATAACTTAATGCAGGAACTAATTTCGTACATTGCTGATATTGAATCTGCGAACCTGCCTGATATCATTTCTTTTCTTTTAAGTGAACCTCCTAGGAGCAGAGAGGCGATATCAGTCAAACAGGCAAACTTAGCTGACAGCACAGAAAGATTTCGATAATAGGTTTTAGTAGTATGATCTCCATAAGGTTTAGCCAAGCGTCCACGCGTCCAAGAAAACAAAATGGCTCTTGCAAAATTGTTAATAAAGCTACCCACATGATTAACGAGAGCTTTATCAAACTTTTTGATTGAATCTTTGCTTTCATCATGAAGCACTCTTAACTCCTCTAGCATCGTTTTATGGCATCTAATGAGCCCTTGTCCAAAAATCATCAGGCTTCTTGTTAATATATTCGCACCCTCTACGGTAATTGCAACTGGAGCACCTGAGTAGACCTTGGATACATAATTCCTCTTTCCCTCCATGACTGCTCTGCCCCCATGAACGTCCATCGCATCGATTGAAGAGCTTTGAAGAAGCTGTGTATTCCTGTATTTCACAATTGCAGAAATGATTGAGGGCCTGTGTCCTGCATCCAGTGCCCACGTTGAAAGATTTATATTGGCGGTAGCTCTAAATGCATTGCTAGCAAGATTTGAAAGCTTTTCTTGAATTCCTTCCATTTTAGCAATGGGTATTCCGAACTGCTCACGTGTTTGTGAGTAAGTGCTTGAAGTTAGAAGCATTGCTTGGGTTGCTGACGCACCTGTAACTGGAAGTGAAATACCTCTTCCTACACTGAGACACTCCATCAGCATCCTCCAGCCATGTCCAAGCATTTTATCTCCACCAATGACCCAATCCATCGGTATAAATACATCCTTTCCAAAGATTGGGCCATTTTGAAATGGCTCACCAATTGGTTTGTGCCTTGTGCCAATACTCAAACCTTTGGTACTCCTTGGTATTAATGCGCAGGTAATCCCTAAGTCATTTTTTTTATGTAGTGGGTGATCTTCTGGAAGTAAATTATCTGGATCGTAGGCTTTGAAAGCCAGCCCAATCACTGTTGCAATTGGAGCAAGTGTGATATAGCGTTTTTCCCAATTCAACCTTAGGCCTAAAACCTCTTTTCCTTCAAACTTGCCATAGCAAACTATTCCATTATCTATTAAAGAACCCGCATCTGATCCAGCAACTGTTGAGGTAAGTCCAAAGCATGGAATTTCTTTGCCCTCTGCAAGCCTGGGAAGGTAATGCTGTTTTTGTTCATCTGTACCGTATTTTAAGAGCAATTCTCCCGGTCCAAGTGAATTAGGGACCATAACAGCAATCCCTAAAAATTGAGATGCAGAAGATAGCCTTCCTACAATAATTGCATGAGCAAAATGAGAAAAGCCTTTTCCATTAAACTCTTTTGGAATAATGAGTCCTAAAAATCCTTTGTCAAAGATATATTTCCATACCTCCTTGGGTAGATCATGAGACGATTGAATTTCATGAGAGTCAACCATTGCACATAATGTATCAACTTCATTATCAACAAAGCTTTGCTCTTCTTGTGTTAATTCTGTCGCCTCTAATTCAGTCAACTCTTTCCAATTTGGATCCCCCTGAAAAAGCTCTGCATCCCACCAGACGCTTCCTGCCTCAAGAGCGATATTTTCTGTAACTCCAATTGGCGGCAAAGATTTTCGCATTGCATTGTACAAAGGCTTGGTGAAAAAAAGCTGCCTAATTACCGGGACCAAGAGGGCTCCAACTGCAAAAAGAATAAGCAAGAGAAATTGAGCTCCAAAATGATTAGCAATCACAGCACCTGGATACGTTAAGCCAACAGCTAATAACCATAACTGCCACATCTTTATATTTGTCTTAACGAGAACCAATAGAATCAATACTATTGATAAAAGAAAAGAGAGTAAAGAATATTCAAATATATTTTCTAGCATAAATCTTAATCCTGATTAATAACTTTAAAGTTCCAAGAGCCTTTGGCTCAGACCAAAATTGGCTCTATTACTTATTTTGATAGCATTTAGTATAAATACAAATATCAAAATATAATTAACATATTATTATAAAATATTAACATTTTATTGTAATTTAACTTAAATTTTGAATACTTACAGCGGCGTATGGAGATGCATACAAAGACTACATCAAATTTATCCTTTTGAGGTAGAAGGTATATTCCAAAGGGTTGGCATAGCAAAAAGCTTTTTAGATAATCAAAATGTATCTCTACCTGTCGAGATACTTCTCGAATTCGTAATGAATGCTGAGTCAGTTTTTCAGGATGAATTAGTGTCAATCAATTTTGGTCGGATGGCACAAGTGAGACCAAACTATGGTGAGGCTTTTGGTTTAGCATTTGTATATTCGAAAAATCTAGAAGACGGCATAAAACTAATTCAATCTTTTATTGGAACTGAACTTGAGGGCATTGACTTTATAATTAGTGACAAAGATAACTTAATAACAATTCAATCAGTTGCTGATCCAACAATAAAGCATCCATATATCTATGAAAACCTTGGACTTTCTATAGCCGCATCCTTCATACGTTCAAAACGGTTTCAGATTAAACAAATTAATACGAAAACAAGCACTCAGGCTAAAGGAGTACACGAAAAATCGCTATTTAATTGCCCCATCTACTGCTCTTGTGAAGAAACATCCCTCGTCATTAGTAAAAAGAACTATCTAAAAAAGAATGCTCTATCCAATCCCAACCTTGTCAACTACCTGGGCACTATACTTAAACATAAGTCAGACAAAGTTAGCTCAAACTTAAGCCTCAGAGATAAGATTGAGAGGATGATGAATAACTATGAGGATCATTACAACCTAATCAATATTGAAGAAATATCAAACCATCTTGGATTAAGCACTAACTCACTTCGTAATCAATTGCTAAAAGAGAATACAACTTTTCGTGAGATATTTAATGGCTTCAAATTAAAAAAAGCTAAGCATATGATTAATAAGGGACTTTCTATTAAGGTTATCTCATACCATCTAGGTTACTCAGAGCCTTCCTCTTTTGTGAGATGGTTTATAGGTCAAACTCAACTCACTCCAACTGCATTTAAAATTAACGCGCGTTAGAGCGCAAGAAGATTTGCATTGCCTCCTGATGCAGTTGTATCCTCAGTTACTACTTGCTCCTTAAGAATTTCCCAGGCCTCATAAATTGAACTTACTATTGGTATAAGCTCACTTCGTGACGCCAATATAATTTCTTGCATTGATGAGGGATTACCAGAATAAAACACGGCGCTGTATAAATTACTTACCAATAAACTCATACTTGGAGAGTCATTAAGCCTAAGTATATTTTCTTTTTTGAAGCCTAGTTCAATGAAGATGTTGCAGTCTTTACTGGAAATTGGACAAATGACGCTATTACCTAAAAAAAGTGACAAGAGTGTCTGCTTTAATAATTCATCTGGCTCAGGGCCAAGACATAAAACTGTTCCTTTGGGTTTATAACTTAACTGGTTTGACTCTCCTGTAGGACCTGGTAACGAAATGTAAGAACTATATTTCAAAACCTCTTGATATAAAAATTCAAAGAAATCCTCTTCAATATTTGGAAATGCTCTCTTAAGTTTTAATAGCAATTCATTACTTAACTGGAGTGATGAAGGGAGGAGTTCTCGAGCAACTAGGGGATCATCACTGAATAACATTTTATGGTTTGATCTTTCTCTACAAAGAATGTTTTGGCTGTAGCCGTGGAGCGAGTTTGGGCCACCAGCTTTCGGACCTGTCCCAGACAAACCTTCACCGCCAAATGGTTGTGAGCCAACCACAGCACCAATCTGATTTCGATTGATATATACATTTCCAGCGTTAACTCTCAATGAAATATTCTTAACCTTTTTTTCAATTCTTGAGTGAATTCCAAAGGTCAGTCCGAATCCTTTCGTGTTTAACTGATCTATTATTTTTTCAAGCTCATCATCTTTATAGGACAATACATGCAGAATAGGTCCAAAGAACTCCTCATGAATATCATCCATTGATTCAAGTCGGATTAATGTTGGAGATACGAAGAAGCCAACTTGTGATTTAATATCTAACTCCTCAATAATCTGATTATTGTGTCTTGCTTTATCAATATGGCTTTGTAATTTAATTTGTGCAGCTGAATTAATAACAGGACCGCACTCAATATCTAGATACTTTGGATTTCCACAACCTATCTCTTTCATAGCACCCTTAATCATACTGACTACTTCCTCATAGCAATCATCTTGAATCATAAGAATCCTCAGTGCAGAGCAGCGCTGACCAGCACTTTTAAATGCGGAATCAATAACATCTCTTGTAACTTGTTCACACAGCGCTGTAGAGTCTACCACCATAGCATTTAAGCCCCCAGTTTCAGCAATGAGCCTTGCCTCTATGTTCCCACATTCAATCAAGCTTTTCTTAATTTGCTTTGCCACTTCGTTTGAACCTGTGAATGCAACGCCTGCAATTTTATTGTTGCCGGAAAGATAAGAGCCAACCTGAGAACCTTTACCCAAACATAACTGAAACAGTCCAACAGGGATACCTGCTTCGATTAAAAGTTCACTAGCCCTATAAGCAATAAGTGAAGTGCTCTCTGCAGGCTTTGCAATTACAGCATTACCTGCAGAGAGCGCTGCAGCTATTTGCCCTGTGAAAATTGCTAAAGGGAAATTCCAAGGACTAATACAAACAAAAACACCTCTTGCCTTCCTTTGTTGGGGCATTACTTCTCTTGATAAATTTGAATAATAGCGAAGGAAGTCAACCGCTTCCCGAACTTCATCCGTAGCATCTTGATAAGTTTTTCCAGCCTCTCTCATGGCAAGAGTCATCAACTCGTATTGATTTTCTTCATACAGATCTGCAGCACATTCCAAACACTTCAGTATTGTTTCAGTATCAATCATTTTGGTATTAAAAGTACTTTTTGCAGATTCGATTGATCTTTCTATTTGAGCTTTGGTTGCATAGAGCGCATATCCAACAATATCATTTTTATCGGATGGGTTTCTGACCTCTTGGTCTGATTTGCCTTCAACAGGATCTCCATCAATGATCGATTTTGCAATCCATTGGTTATCAAGCCAAATGTTTTTCTTTTCATAAAGCTCATCAACACTAAACTGCTCAGTAAATATGACGCTCCTTGAATTTCGATGACTATTATTGAAGATATTTTTTGGCAACTGAATCTTAGGGTGTGATTTTTCAGAATCTTGCTCAACAATAGAAAAAACATCACTAGCTAAGCTTTCAGGGCTAATATTTTCATCAAACAAGTGATTAATGAAAGAACTGTTTGCACCGTTTTCAAGAAGACGCCTCATCAAATAGGCTAACAACTCTTTGTGGCTCCCAATTGGAGCATAAACCCTTGATTCAACACCATACTTTTTTGAAATAGCATGATGCAAAGACTCACCCATCCCATGAAGTCTCTGTACTTCATATCCCTCATTATTCCCTGCTATCTCACAGATGGTGACAAGTGAGTGAGCGTTATGGCTTGCAAATTGAGGGAAAATGTAATCTCTCATATCCAGGAGTTTTTGAGAACAAACCAGAAATGAATAGTCGGTATTTATTTTTTTGGTAAAAACAGGAAAATCAGTATCTCCAAGAGTTTGAGAATTCTTAATTTCACTATCCCAATACGCGCCTTTAACGAGTCTCAACATTATTTTGAGATTATGTTTTTGACAATTATGAAATAGCCAGTCAATCAAAAAAGATGCACGCTTTTGGTAGGCCTGAACAACAACACCAAATCCTTCCCATGAAGAATTTGCAATTGTCTTCATCACCTCAGCGATAATGTCTAGCGATATCTCTAAGCGATCCGCCTCTTCTGCGTCAATATTTATTCCTATGTTGTATCTTTGTGCAATTTGAACTAACTCTAATACTCTAGGAAGTAATTCTGACATCACTCTTTCTCGATGCAAAAAGTCGTACTTGGGATGAAGAGCTGAAAGTTTGACTGATATTCCATGGGCACCAGTAACGGAATTTCTTTTGTTGCGCTTTCCTATTTCAATCAGTGCACTTTTGTATGAACTATAGTACTTATCAGCATCATTCATTGTCCAGGCTGCTTCACCAAGCATATCAAATGAATAGAGTCTATTATTTAAATTACGGCCCTTCAGCGCACTCTCAATTGTCTCTGCAAAAACAAATTGTTTAGCAAAAAACTGCATGACATTGTTCGCACTAAAACGTATACCCGGTCTTGAAAGAATCTGAATACCCTTTTTAATTCTGTTCTTTATTTCTTTATTGCTACCGTGAGCTATCATTTTGTCAGCAATATTTAATGCTATCGTAGCTATATTTACCATTGAAGAATTACTGGTCCCGATATGCTGAGACCAACCCTTCCTAGCAACTTTATCAATAAACAATTTATCCCTAGTTTTATTGTCGGGAACCCTCAAAAATGCCTCCACTAGAGTCATTAGTGAGAGACCCTCATCACTCGTCAAGTTATACTCAGATACGAATAATGACAACAAGTCAGGCTGACTTGAATCTCTCAATTGTTTTATTAGGTCAGAAGTTTGTAATTGAAAAATAACCCGCTGATCTGAGCGAGTCTGTTCGAATAACTGAAGATGCTCGATTGCATCAATCTCACTCATAACCCTTGAATCTCTTATCTTATTTCTTAGAGGAGAGTAGTCAACTTCAAATTTAAGGTGTGAGTAGCTTTGCATACTTTATACAAATACAATTCATAGTGATATTTTATTTTATATGCAATAGTGAATATGACTTAAAATATAGATATTAAAAGTTCTTTATTTCAATTTTTTTATAATAAAATTGTATTTATAACTTTATTTATGTAAATAATAGGAATTATGACTAATATTGATAGCTTTGATCACAAAATACTTGAGCTCTTACAAAATGATGGACGCATGACAATTACCGATTTATCTAACCATATTGGCTTGTCTAAAACCCCTTGCTTGAAACGAGTTCAAAAGCTCGAGGCAGCAGGTTATATAAGGGGTTATAAAGCAATTATTAATCACGACTTAATCGAAAACAATCATATTGCCTTTGTTCAAATAAAACTTAATGACACAAAAACCATGGCTCTTAATGCTTTCAATAAAGCCATTAAAGAAGTTCCTGAAGTAGAGCAATGCCATATGATTGCTTCAAATTTTGATTATTTGTTGAAAGTAAGGACTGAGAATATGGATAGCTATAGAAAAGTTTTGGGTGAGAAAATTTCTGCCCTACCACACGTTCAAAATAGCTCTACTTTTGTCGTAATGGAGGAGGTAATTACAAGCGTTTAATTCAGTTTAGACTTAATTAGTTGGGAAACCTGACCCATATCTGCCTTGCCATCCAATTGACCTTTTAGAATTCCCATGAGTTTACCCATATCTTTCATAGAATCGGCACCAGAGTCAGAGATAGCTTTAACGACTGCAGCATCAATTTCTGCTTCACTGAGCTGTTTTGGCATGTAATTATTAATAATAGATAACTCTGCCTCCTCAACCTCAACCAGATCTGTTCTGCCAGCATCTGAAAATTGAGAAATAGAGTCTTTACGCTGTTTAACCATTTTCTGAATAACAGCCATAACCTGACCATCATTCAAGTCAATGCGTTCGTCTATTTCTTTTTGCTTGATTGCCCCAAGGATCATCCTAATGGCTTTAAGGGCAGCTTTGTCCTGAGCCTTCAAAGCCAACTTCATATCATCGGTTATGAGTTGTTTGAGCTGAGACATTTGATTATTTACTTGAGTACTAAATAACTTTAGTACATACGTTTACGATGAATTCTGTTTTTTGACATTTCCTTATGAGTTCTTTTTACTGCAGCAGCTTTTTTACGCTTATTAACCCATGTAGGCTTTTCGAAAAATTCTTTTTTTCTTACATCGGTAATAACACCTGCTCTGTCACATAAGCGTCTGAAACGACGAAGTGCGATGTCAAATGGCTCATTTTCTCTTACTTTAATTGCTGGCATATTCGTTCCTTTAAGATTCTTTTTTTGCAGCTTTAGCTTCTTTCTTTGGTGCCGCAGCTTTAGCTTCTTTCTTTGGTGCCGCAGCTTTAGCTTCTTTCTTTGGTGCTTCTAATACTAGCTCTTCTTGTCCTTCAAAGTCTACTAGTTGCACTAGAGCCATTGGGGCTTTGTCGCCTGTACGAAAACCTGCTTTCAATATACGAACATAACCGCCAGGACGGTCTTTATAGAAAGGGCCAACTTGTGTAAACAATTTAGCAACCATTGCATCATCTCTTAACTTAGAGAAGATGTGTCGGCGATTTGCAACGCTATCAGCCTTTGCTCTTGTAATAAGAGGCTCAATTACGCGTCTAAGCTCTTTAGCTTTTGGTAAAGTAGTTTTAATTGTTTCATGCAAAATCAAAGAATTAGCCATATTCTTAAACATAGCTTTTCTGTGTGATGCATTTCTATTAAGTTGTCTTCCTGACTTTCTGTGTCTCATCGTATATCCTTATTCACTCATTAAGTCAACTGGTGGCCAGTTTTCAATTTCAGTACCTAGCTCTAAATTTTTCTCAGTTAATACTTCTTTAATTTCATTAAGCGACTTACGACCTAAGTTAGGTGTTCTAAGTAAGTCCTGCTCAGATTTTTGTATTAGATCACCAATGTAATATATTTGCTCTGCTTTAAGGCAATTTGCTGAACGAACAGTGAGTTCAAGTTCATCAACTGCAGATAGATACATTGGAGGGAAATCATCAGAGGTTGGTTGAGGCTCTTCTTCAATTACAGGCTCTAACTCTACAAAAGATGAAAGCTGATCTTGAAGAATAGTAGCAGCTCTTTTAACAGCTTCTTCAGCGTCTACTGAACCATTAGTCTCGATAACTATATTGAGTCTATCAAGATTAACCTTTTGCTCTACCCTGGCTGCTTCAACTGTAAAACTAACTCTTTTGATTGGTGAAAAGCTAGCATCTAATTGAATACTGCCAATAGTTTCAGAATCAACTGATCTCGCTACAGCTACATCATAACCAACACCAGTTCCAATACCAAGTGTCATTCTGATTTTGCCGCCTTCATTTACCGTAGCAATTACTTTTTCAGGATTAAAGACTGATACATCTGTTCCATTCGCTTCGATATCTGCAACAGTAAGCTCACATGGGCCTTCTTTTTCAATGATGACAGTAGCACTATCACTTGCATTAAGTCCAATTGAAGCCTCTTTCAGGTTAAGAAGTATATCAAGTACATCTTCTTGAACACTTTCTATAGTTGAGAATTCATGCATAACACCATCGATAGCAACCTCTGTAATAGCAGAGCCAACCATAGACGATAATAATGTTCTTCTAATTGAATTACCTAGAGTATGGCCAAATCCACGCTCAAAAGGCTCAAGAACAACACGATATTCATTCTTAGATATTTCAACAGAATCTACTAGTTTTGGTTTTAAAAAATCTCTTGCACTTCCTTGCATATTTAATTCCTATTTAGAATATAGTTCAACGATTAATTGCTCCGAAATATCGGAAGATAATTCATCACGTGCTGGTACGCTCTTAAAGACACCTTTCAATGCTTTATTATCAACATCAACCCATTCGGCTAATCCATTTTGACCAGAGATCTCAACTGCAAGTTGGATTCGGCTTTGTTTTTTCGCTTTTTCTCTTACTGAAATTTCATCATTTGCACTGACTTGAAAAGAAGGAATATTAACAACTTTTCCATTAACTAAAATTGACTTATGTGACACTAACTGTCTAGCTTCAGCACGTGTTGAAGCAAATCCCATTCTATATACGACATTGTCTAAACGGCATTCAAGAAGTGACAAAAGGTTTTCACCAGTTGGTCCTTTTCTTGAACTTGCCTTCTTGTAGTAAAGACTAAATTGTTTTTCCAAGATGCCATAAATTCGTCTCACTTTCTGCTTTTCTCTTAGCTGAAGACCGTATTCACTTCCTTTTTGACGACGAGCATTTGCTCCGTGCATGCCAGGCAGTTGCGTTAATTTACATTTTGAATCTATAGAACGGATTCCACTCTTTAACTCTAAGTCAACACCTTCGCGACGTGCTAATTTACATGTAGGACCTGTATATCTTGCCATAATTTACCCTTATACTCTTCTTTTCTTAGAGGGACGGCAACCGTTATGAGGTATTGGCGTCACATCTGTTATTGATTGAATTTTTAAACCTTGTGCGTTAAGACCACGAATTGCAGAATCACGCCCTGGACCTGGCCCTTTAACTCTTACTTCCAGATTTTTCATTCCAAAAGCCTGTGCCTTTTCTCCACAATTTCCAGCAGCAACTTGGGCTGCGAATGGAGTAGATTTTCTTGATCCTCTAAAGCCAGCGCCTCCAGAAGTTGCCCAGCAAATTGTATTGCCATGTCGATCAGTAATCATCACGATAGTATTATTAAAAGTTGCGTGTATATGCGCAATACCGTCAGAGACGATTTTTTTTGATTTCTTCCTGGAAGCTTGCTCTTTTGCCATAATATCTTATGCCTTTTTATTTAATTAAACGACGCGGACCTTTTCTGGTTCTTGCGTTTGTTTTAGTTCTCTGACCACGTAAAGGTAATCCCTTTCTGTGTCTTATGCCACGGTAACAACCTAGATCTCTTAGACGTTTGATACTCATTGCCACTTCACGTCTTAAATCACCTTCAACTTCATACTTTGAAACCGCATCACGAATTAAATCTAGCTGATCTTCAGTCAATGCAGATACCTTTGTGCTTGGGTCTAATTTCAATGATTGACATATCAACTTAGATCTAGTTTCTCCAATTCCAAAAATAGACTGTAAGCCAATTACAATATGCTTATTTGTTGGAATATTTATTCCTGCAATACGTGCCATATACTTTCCCTATACCTCAAATAAATAATAATTTTGAGCGGTTATTCCTCTCAATTTTTTAAAGCTGAAAAATCGTGCAATTTTACTTTGTAAATTAAGCTCTGTCAATGTAATCAACCCTGCCTTTGCTTATGACGTGGCTCTTTACAGATGACACGGATAACTCCATGTCTCTTAATAATTTTGCAATCTTTACAAATCTTTTTAACTGATGCTCTTACTTTCATAACTTACCCTTACTTTAAATTTGCCTTACGCATTAAACCTTCATATTGATTTGACATCATATGAGATTGAGCTTGAGCAATAAAATCCATAACCACTACAACGATAATCAGTAGACTTGTTCCACCAAAATAGAAAGGAACATTCCAGTATAAAATTAAGAACTCAGGCAGTAAACATACTGCAGTGATGTAGATCGCTCCTACTGCTGTCAATCTTGAAGTCACGGCGTCAATGTAGTCAGCAGAATGCTGTCCTGGTCTTATGCCTGGAATAAAACCGCCAGACTTACGCAGGTTGTCTGCTGTATCTTTTGCGTTGAATGTGAGCGCTGTATAAAAGAACGTAAAGAAAATAATAGCAGCACCATAAAACATAATATATAAAGGTTGCCCAGGTGAAATACTTGAAGTGATGTCTGCTAACCAGCCCATCCCCTCTGACTGAGAGAACCAACCACCTAACGTAGCAGGAAATAGAATAATACTCGATGCAAAAATTGGAGGAATTACTCCAGCCATATTAATTTTAAGAGGCAAATAAGAGGTCTGCCCACCAACCATCTTTCTTCCTTGCTGTCGTTTAGCATAGTTAACCGCAATTCTTCTCTGACCTCGCTCCATGAAGACAACAAAAGCCATTACTAAAACCACCATTATGAGCATAACTACAACAGTAAAGACGCTTAACTCACCTGTGCCTACCATGCTCAAAGTGTTACCAAAAGAAGCCGGCAATCCAGCAACAATACCTGCAAAAATGATCATTGAGATACCATTCCCAATACCCTTTTCACTGATTTGTTCACCTAACCACATTAAGAATAATGTACCTGTTGTTAGGGTTACCACTGTTACAAAACTGAATGTTAATCCAGGGTTTGTGACTAACGCAACACCTCCACCTGATTGAGACTGAAGTGCTATTGAGATACCGTAAGATTGGAATACCGCTAAAAGCACTGTTCCCATTCGAGTGTACTGAGTAATTGTTCTTCTGCCTCGCTCACCCTCTTTCTTAAGCTGTTCAAATCTTGGAACAACAGATGTCATCAGGTTCATAATGATTGATGAAGAAATGTAAGGCATAATTCCCAAGGTAAAGATTGATAGCCTCTCTAATGCACCACCAGAGAACATATTCATCATTCCTAAAATACCTGTTCTATTATCTTCAACAAGAGATGCAAGCGCAGTCTGAGATATGAAAGGGATCACAATATGTGTTCCCAGTCTGAAAACGATCAGAGCACCGATCAGGTAAAGGATGCGTTTTAGTAGATCTTCACTCATGAATTACTCGCTTATAGTTCCTTTTGCAGCCTCAATTGCTGCTTTAGCGCCTTTAGTAGGCTTAATTCCAACCAAATTGATTGGACGATTAATCTCACCTGAGAGCATAACCTTAACTCTTGAAATGTTTTTAGTAACAAGATTATGTTTTTTTAGTACATCAATAGTAATCTCTTTCTCAGACAATTTATCTAGTTGAGATAAAGTTACCTGTGAAGTAATTTGTGAAACTCGTGAGGTAAATCCTACTTTAGGTAATCTTCTTTGAAGTGGCATTTGACCACCCTCAAAACCAATCTTTGTGAATCCACCCGAACGTGATTTTTGACCTTTATGGCCTCTACCAGCTGTTTTACCCATTCCTGAACCCATGCCTCTTCCAACACGTTTTCTTAGAGTCTTTTCACCTAATGCAGGCTTTAATGTATTTAAATTCATTTTTTAACCCTCAACTTTTAATAGGTAAGAAACCTTGTTGATCATACCTCTTACTTCTGGCGTGTCTTCAAGCTCAACAGTATGGTTGATTCTTTTTAAACCTAGACCAGTTATAGTTGCACGATGTTTAGGTAATCTTCCGTTAAAACTTTTAACTAACGTAACACTCACTATTTTCTTTTTAGGAGTTGCTTTCTTTGTAGGCGCTTTTTTGGTTTCAACTCCC
>CACDVH010000006.1 GCA_902556205.1 uncultured Gammaproteobacteria bacterium
TCAAAGGTCTTTCAGTTGGCATGCAGTCGGTTGTGATTCCTGTACTTATGATTTGCTTAATTATCTATGTTTCAAACCTTTTTGTTGGCTTATATGGCGTTGGTATTGCAGCAATTGGTATGCTTGCTACAGTGGGCATGACCATGGCAATTGATGCTTATGGACCCATCGCTGATAATGCCGGCGGTATTGCGGAAATGGCTGGCCTTGGTGAAGATACAAGAAATATTACTGACTCTCTTGATGAGCTTGGAAATACAACCGCAGCTATTGGAAAAGGATTCGCAATTGGCGCTGCAGCGCTAGCTGCTCTAGCAATTATTACTGCTTACACCGAGACTGTTGCTGCTAACTCTACAGATTTCTTGCTTCAACTTAACAGCGCTGAAGTGTTGATTGGTTTATTTATTGGTGGAACTATTCCATTTCTAATTGCATCTCTCACGATGACAGCGGTCGGTGATGCTGCTTTCGAGATGATTGAAGAAGTCAGAAGACAGTTTAAAGAAATCAAGGGTCTTCTAGAGGGTAAAGCAGAGCCTGATACAGCTAAGTGTGTTGATATCGCGACTACTGCTGCACTTAAAAAAATGATTCTTCCTGGAGTAATTGCAGTTGCAGCGCCAGTCCTTGTGGGCTTTTTAATTAGCCCAGAGGCACTCGGCGGTATGCTTGGTGGCGCTCTTCTAGGATGTGTTTTGATGGCGCTTATGATGGCTAATGCTGGTGGTGCTTGGGATAATGCTAAAAAGCACGTCGAAAAGGGAAACTTTGGCGGCAAAGGTACTGAAGTTCATGCTGCAACGGTTGTTGGTGATACTGTTGGCGACCCATTTAAAGATACCTCAGGCCCATCTATGAATATTCTTATTAATGTAATGGCAATCGTTAGTCTAGTCATTGCTCCTTTACTTTAAATAAGAATTAAATCTATTTCAGCCCTTCTCTATTGGAGGGCTGATAATCTTTCTTACTGTCTCCAGAAAGCTCTATGGAAAATGGCAATAATTGTCAATACTTCGAGCCTACCAATGAGCATTGAAAAACTCAAAATCCATTTCGCCGCCTCTCCAACAGAGCCATAATTCTGAGCAACATCACCTAACCCAGGCCCCAAGTTATTCATTGTGGCAGCAGTAGCTGAGTATGCAGTAACCTGATCGAGTCCTGCAAACATCAGAAGCATCAAGATAAGGAAAAAAGAAATCGCGTAAAGTGAAAAGAATCCGAGAACTGATACTAAAGCCTTTTCATTAATGCTCGATTTATTAAGTTTCACACTGACCTGCGCATTTGGCCTAATAAATTTATTTATCTCTTTCATGCCGAGTCTGAACATTACTAGAATACGAACGACCTTGATACCGCCTCCCGTTGACCCTACACAGGCTCCAATAAAGCTCATCATAATTAGAAAAACAGGAATTGCAGCAGGCCAGCTGCTGTAATTTTGAGACGTAAAACCAGTGGTAGTAGCAATAGAAATGGTTTGAAATAGACTATGCCTTAGTGTCTCATTTGCTGAGTCATACTGACCATTTAAAGAAAGCGCTATTATCACAATAATTGAAGAGCAAATTAGGACCATTGCGTAGGTTTTAAATTCAGAGTCTTTAATGTAATCCACCAGAGATCGGTTATTCCATGCTACGAAATGAAGCGAGAAATTAATTCCCGCCAGAAACATAAAAAACATCGCTATCGTCTCAACTGCAGCTGAATTAAAATAACCAATTGAGCCGTCATGGGTTGAAAAACCTCCAATAGCAACAGTAGAAAAACTATGACTTACCGCATCAAAAATTGACATTCCAGATAAAAAGTATCCTAGAGCGCACAACACTGTTAATGAAAGGTAAATTTTCCAGAGCGCTATTGCTGTATTTCTCAGTTTAGGTGTTAGTCTGTCTTTGGCAATACCGCTGGACTCAGCATGATAAAGCTCCATTCCACCAACTCCTAAAAGTGGTAGGACTGCAACCGCAAGGACAATGATCCCCATTCCCCCAAGCCACTGAAGTTGCTGCCTGTAGAAAAGGATACTTTTTGGTAATTCATCCAGCTGGTTCAAAACAGTTGCCCCTGTAGTGGTCAGACCTGACATGGACTCGAAGAAAGCCTCTGAAAATGAAAGATCACTAATAGAATCAGTAATTAAGAACGGAAGGGTTCCAAAGAGTGACAAAACGATCCAAAAACAAACGACAATGAGAACGCCCTCTCTGAGTCTAAAGTCTTTTTTAATATCTTTAAAAGGCCACCAAAGAACTAAGCCGCCAAGCACAGTCAAAGCAAAGGAATAGACAAAGGAGAGGTACTCACCTTCAGCATAGATCAAATCAATCAAAAGCGGAGGAACCTGTGCAAAGCTAAAAACCATCAGGAGAAGGCCAATGGTTTTTGCAACAATACTTAACTGCATTTAAATTTCCACCTTGATTGAAGAGGTAATTAAATTATCATTCATTCTCTAAAAATAAAGCTTCGACTTCATGAATTTTGCCGACATCGACAAGAACCATTAAGACGTGGTCCCCAGTTTGTATGACTAATTTTTTTGAACCCATCAATAACTCTTCATCTCGAACTATTGCACCAACCACAACCCCTTCAGGTAAAGGAAGGTCATTAACGCACACGCCAACAACTTGTGATGTCTTTTCATCACCATGAACAACAATCTCTATAGCTTCGGACTTGCCATGCTGGAGCGAATGAACTTGCATAAAGTCTCCTTTCCTGAGATGAGACAAAATACCGCTCACAGTGATCTGGTCTGGAGAAACAATAATGTCTACATCGCCACTCTGCTCTGCAAGATTTGCATAAACATCTCTTTTAACTAGGGCAATAGTTTTATGAGCCCCCAAACGCTTTGCAAGTATTGAAACAATCACGTTGACTTCATCAGAGTCAGTCAAGGCTAAAAATAAATCTGTATTTTCAATACCCTCTTCTTTCAATAAATCTTCATCAGAGGCATTGCCTTGCAGAACAAGAGTATGGTTAAGCTCTTCACTGAGATATTTAGCTCTATTATCATCAAGCTCAATAATCCTTAAATTATGATTCTCCTCAAGAAGCTTGGCTACATTTAGGCCAATACTTCCACCTCCCGCAATGAAGATTTTCTGATAAGTGTTTTCCGCCCTTCTAAACTCCTTAAGCGCTCTTGAAATATCATTCTTCTTCGCAAGAAAATAAACGTGATCTCCCTCTCTGATGACTGTGTCACTTTTTGCAGGAATTGCCCTTTCATTCCTGTAAAGACTGACAATTCGTATTTTTACGTCCGGCATATGCTCTTGTAGTTCTTTAATGGGCCTATTGACAATAGGAGTTCCAATAAAAGCGCGGGTCTCAACTAGCTGCACAAGACCATTCTCGAAGTCAAAGACCTGGGAGGCACCAGGCTCATCGACAATACCTTGAATATATTCTGTAATTAAGTTCTCTGGAGTAATCAAGAAATCAATTGGTAATGCATCATTTGAAAAGATTTCTGGCCTTAAGAGATACTCTGTAGTTCTAATTCTTGCAATTTTTTTCTCAACATGATACAAAGTATGTGCCATTCTGCAAGCCACCATGTTTCTCTCATCGGAGTTCATCACAGCAATGACCATGTCCATGGATTTAATTCCTGCTTTCTCTAAAACACTTGGATATGCCCCGTAACCAACTACTGTTTTAATATCTAAATGCCTTTGAAGAGATGTAAGCATCTCTTCTTTTTGGTCAACAATAGTGATATCGTTATCATCATCTAAGCAGAGATATCTTGCCAAGGTTGAGCCAACTTGACCTGCACCTAAAATGAGTATTTTCATTTTTTATCTATCCCTAAATCTTTGAGCTTCCTGTAAAGCGTTGTTCTCTCAAGGCCTGCAATCTCAGCAACAACAGCAATATTATTATCATTGGCTGCTAGGTGATGAAGTAGGTACTGACTTTCAAAGATATTTCTAGCCTCTTTTAATCTTAAAGAATAGTTGATTCCACTGACATGCTGAATTTCTGGCTCTGGCTCATCCGAAGTCATTATGTTTCTTAAAATAGGTAGAAAGTCGTGCAAAGGTTTCTTCAGAAAATCAACAGCGCCCAACTTCATAGCTTTAACGATATCACTTGGCTCAGCGTGACCTGACATCATAACAACTGGCGTATCAAAACCCTCAGAATGCCACTCTGATAATAGGGAAATTCCATCTTGCCCTGGCATCCAAACATCCATGAGGATTAAATCAAAATGATTAGCTGCTAGAATAACCTTGGCTTCTGCAGCACTTCTAGCGAGCATTGTTGAGTAATTAACATCCTCAAGAATATCTTTAATGATCTCAGTATTATCTTTCTCATCATCGATGATCAAAATATTTCCAAATGTAGGCTCTTCAGTCATTTTCCCCCCTTCACAGATTCAATTATACTCAATTCAATAGTTATTCTTGCGCCATGAGGTTCAATATTACTTGCAAATATTTGACCGTCATGCTGCTCAATTATATTTTGGACAATCGCAAGACCTAAACCACCACTCTTCTCTTTAGTGGTAATGTAAGGCTCAAATACATGGTCAATAATATCCTCTGGAAATCCATTTCCATCATCGATAATTATTAATTGAACCAATCTCTCATTGGCCTTCAAAAGAGTTTTAATTTTGATATTTAAAGTCGAAGAATCTTTCTTCGCTTCTATTGCGTTTTTAATGAGATTTATAAGCACTCTCGAGATTGCATCTTGATCCAGCTGAATCTTTGGCAGATCACCACTCAAATCAAGATCTACTCTAACATCATCATGGTTATCATATAAAGATGCAGACTTATTGACTAGCTTATTTAAAGAGGATAAGGTTTTTCTAATCTCTGGTGTATTTGCATAATCTGCAAATGCGCTCACCATTGAATCCATAGATGCAACCTGATCCATTATCGTTTGTGTTGTTTTATTAATCACTTTAGAGTCTTTTTCTTCGAGCTTATCTAAAAATAAATTTCGAAGCCTCTGGGCAGATAACAAAATTGGAGTCAATGGATTCTTTATTTCATGCGCCATGCGAACCGCCACTTCGCCCCAAGCGGCCTTCTTTTGTGCTCTGTTAAGCTTCGAAATGTCATTAATGATAATGACATACCCTAAAGACTTATTTTCTACGTCAAGAAAAGCTCCCTGGCAATAAAGCAAACGATTTCGATCATTCAGGGTTAATTCAATCTCTTGACTCCACTCCACTGAATCACTTTCAATCTTTTCTTGGATATAGTCAAACAGAGAATTAAGATTCGGATAATCCTTAACAATAGCATCATAAGACTCTGAAGTATATTTTAAGACATCATTTATTTGCAGTATCTTTCCTATTACAGGATTTATGATCTGTATTTTCTTTTCTTTGTTCAGTGCAATAACACCAAACGAATATTGCAGAATTGTTTCTAAATATAAGTTATGAGTATCTAGACCTTCTCGAGAAAGCTTAATTCTTCTGCTCATTTCATTAAAGTGACCAATGAGATCGTGCATATCCTTGAACTTGGGATCTCGCTCAATCTCTACATCATAGTTTCCAGAAGAAATCTCTCGAGTAGCTATTGATAAGTTATGCATAGGCCTCATGAGCTGATCAATCATTCTTAACACAATTAATAATGCACTCAAAACTGCCAATAAAATAGTTGAGGTAAAGTCAATCATAAATCGAGTTTTAATGATCGATGAGTTTAGCGTCAGTTCTGCATCTTTTGCTGCATCTCGAAAACGCGTCATTCTAGAAGTAAGGCTCTCAATATTAATATCAGGGGCAAAGTGAGCAATAAGAGTAAACTCATCAGTCGACGCTGTATATCCATCTGCCATGCATTTGGAGTCAGCTCGTTTGCTTGATGCCGCTAGATTCATCTCACTGTCATATAGCTTGAGTTCACATGCCCAAAAATCACTAGTTAAAAGACTCAAAACGGTTTGCATTTTTTCATTAGAGGCTCTAGGGGCATCAAAATAATTAACCAGTTTTGCAATATTACGTATTCGATCCTCAAAGTATTTAATTGCAATATTATTTGTATTGCGATAGAGTTCATCTACCTCACCCCCTACCTTTAAGTTGAATTCATCGAACTGATTTTCTGCAATCTGAAGGTTATCTCTTATTGAGCCAAATGAAAATAGATAAAAGGAAAGCACTGGGAGCAAAACTAAAACTGGAACAATTCTTATAAATGACCAGGTAAATCTTGAGCCAATAACTCCCTCTTGAGTGTTTTGTTTTAATTTTTTCATTGAAAGGATGATGTAGAAAAATGCAACACCACTCATTACCACATTGAATAAAACTAAAACTAGATACCATTTCTCAATTAATTCTGGATTAAGCCCTAGGTAAAACATTCCAAAAAACGAAATCAAGAAAACACCTATCCAAAACAAAGCGCGGGGAGCTTCTCTCAAGGAAAAAGCCTGATTAAGCAACATAAAATTTGTTAGCCATATAGTAAAGTATTCCGATTATCTCATAAATGCATTATTTCTAGCATAAGTTGTTGATAAAATACAACAACGCAATATTTCCAAATATTTTGATAAAAACTGCTGCTCAGCTTAGCCAATACTTAGATCATATTGAAGATGAGATTCTTCTTGCTGTAGACACCGAGTTTAGAAGGGTTGATTCCTATTTTCCTGAATTATGCTTAATCCAAATTGCTACTTTGGATAAATTGGAGTGCATCGATGTTCTTACCCTAGATAATCTTGAGCCTTTATTTGTTAAACTGTATGATAAAAAAACAAAATGGATTGTTCACTCTGCAAGGCAAGATGTTGAGGCTCTTTTTTACTTGTCCGGTCGAATTCCAAGTGAAATCTTTGATACACAAATTGCAGCGTCTTTTCTTAATTATCCCTTGCAAATTTCTTATCAAAGCCTTACTGAATCTCTTCAAAATGTTCGATTGGAAAAAAAATTTACCCGATTTGACTGGAAAAAACGCCCACTTCCAACTGATGTATTGCAGTATGCAATTGATGATGTTAGATACTTAATTCCGATCTTTAATCAGCTCTCAAATGAATTGATTAAACAGAATAAGTTAGATTGGACGGAAGAGGAGTGCAGATTCTTATTAAATAAAGAGACTTATAGTCCTAATCTTAAACAAATTATAAAAAAAACAAAAGGTATTTCAAAAATCTCTTCAAAACATAAGAACTTAGCAATCAACTTAATTTTATGGCGCGAATCCGTTGCCCAGAAAAAAAACAAGCCTCGAAAATGGATTATGTCTGATGAAAAACTTATTGACTATGCCACTGGAAATAACAATCTTACCTCTAATAAATTACATGAATTTGAAAATTTCATTAAACAGAATACGCAAGACTTTAGAAATTTAAACCTAGTAAAAATAAGTAAACCGCTCTCAGAAAATGAACTCATTAGAAAAAATGAGTTGAAGGAACAAATTAGATTACTATCAATTGAACATGACTTACCCACTGAATTAATCTGTACATCTAAAAACCTTGTTAACTTCATTAGAGGCATTGACTTCAGTTCATTAAATAGTGGCTGGAGATCCAAAATATTTAAAATATAATAATAACTTATATAAATAAAATTAAAACCATTAAAACCAATACCTTTAGAATTATTTCGGGCAGTCTCAAAGGGAGAAAATTTTCTTTTAAGGACTCTGATGGACTTCGCCCCACCTCGGGCAAAGCCAGAGAGACTTTATTTAATTGGCTTCAGTTTGAGATTAATAACAAAACTATCTTAGATCCATTTGCAGGAACTGGCGCGTTGGGTATTGAGGCAATTTCAAGAGGCTCTGGAAAGGTCAGCTTTATTGAAAAAGATTTCAAAACGCATCAAATACTTGAGTCTAACCTTAAACTTTTAGAATCTAATTGTTATGACCTGATTAATCAAGACTCACTTAAATATCTTGAAAAAGAAAAACTTTTACCTTTTGATTTTGTTTTCTTAGATCCACCCTTTAATCAACAATTAATTCCTTTAATATTGTCTTTAATTTCGGAACAAAATCTTATCGATTCAAAAAGTAAAATCTATATTGAAACTGAGTTTGAGATTGACCTAGAGCTCTTGAATTCAAACATTAAGTATAATTGTAAAATTGAAAAACAGAAAAAATCAGGTAATGTGAACTATTGTCTGATAAGCTTAGGTTAACTATGAAAAAAATTGCAATCTATCCTGGGTCATTTGATCCCATCACTAATGGACATGTTGACTTAATAAAAAGAGCATCCAAGCTCTTTGATGAGGTCATTATTGCAATAACTCAAAATGCTAATAAATCTGGTTTTCTGTCGATTGATCAGAGGGTTAGCGCCGCTGAAAACTCAATTAGTTCTCTAAAAAATACCAAAGTTCTTAGTTTTAATTCCCTATTGGTTGATTTTGCTAAAGAGCATAATGCTCAAATAATTATTAGAGGTTTACGGGCTGTTTCTGATTTTGAATATGAGTTTCAATTAAGTGGAATGAATAAACGCCTTAATTCTGAAATTGAGACTTTATTTATGACTCCTTCTGAAGAATTTGCCAATATTTCATCATCTCTAGTTCGTGAAATTCTTCTGCTTGGAGGCGATATCAGCCCTTTTGTGCCAAGAGAAGTCAAAAAAATTCTACTTGATATAGTTAAAAAATAATTTCATAATTTCCTTGAAATTGGATTTTGTATCCCTAAATAGGGTTTATACAAAAAATACAAGGAGTAAATGAAATGTCTAAAATGATTGGAATTGATTTAGGAACAACAAATTCATGCGTCGCTGTGATGGATGGTGGTGTTGCTAAAATCATTGAAAATTCAGAAGGAGCTAGAACTACACCCTCTATTATTGCATACCCAAAGGATTCTGATGAAATCTTGGTGGGTCAACCAGCAAAAAGACAGGCTGTAACTAACCCTGAAAATACGCTTTATGCTATTAAGCGATTGATTGGTCGACGCTTTGAAGAAGAGGCTGTACAAAAAGATATCGACTTGGTTCCATACAAAATTATCAAAGCCAAAAATGGAGATGCCTGGGTTGAGGTCAAGGGTAAAAAAATGGCTGCACCTGAAATTTCTGCACGAGTGATTCAAAAAATGAAGCAAACTGCAGAAGACTACCTGGGAAGTGAAGTTACTGAAGCTGTCATTACAGTACCTGCCTACTTTAACGATTCTCAGCGCCAAGCAACAAAAGATGCAGGAAAGATTGCTGGTCTAGAAGTTAAAAGAATCATCAATGAGCCGACTGCTGCTGCTTTGGCTTATGGTGTTGATAAAACAACAGGTGACAAAAAAGTTGCTGTCTATGACTTAGGTGGAGGTACATTCGATGTCTCTATCATTGAGATGGAGGATATTGATGGAGAAAAACACTTTGAGGTCCTCTCAACGAATGGTGATACATTTTTAGGTGGTGAAGATTTTGATCAAAGAATCATCAACTTCTTAGTTGAAGAATTTAAAAAGGAGCAAGGCCTTGACCTAGCAAATGATGCTATGGCTCTGCAAAGACTCAAGGAAGCGGCTGAGAAGGCAAAAATAGAGCTTTCATCTTCAGAGCAGACTGAAATCAGCTTGCCTTATATCACTGCTGATGCTTCTGGCCCTAAACACCTTAACATTAAAATGACAAGATCTAAGTTGGAGTCTCTAGTAGCTGACCTTTTGAAGCGCTCTATTGATCCCTGTAAAATCGCTCTCAAGGATGCAGGTTTATCCAGTGGAGATGTGGATGAGATTATTCTTGTAGGTGGTCAAACTAGAATGCCAAAAGTTCAACAGATGGTAAAAGATTTCTTTGGAAAAGAGCCTAAGAAAGACTTAAATCCTGATGAGGCAGTCTCTATGGGAGCAGCAATCCAAGCTGGTGTTTTAGGTGGTGATGTGAAAGATGTATTGCTACTTGACGTAACGCCTTTATCCCTGGGAATTGAAACTATGGGTGGTGTAATGACAAAGCTCATTGAGAAAAATACAACGATTCCAACAAATCAGTCACAAATCTTCTCAACTGCTGCAGACAATCAGTCAGCTGTCACAGTTCATGTTCTCCAAGGCGAGCGCGATGTCGCTAGTGCGAATAAGTCACTTGGTCAGTTCAACCTTGAAGGGATTGCCCCAGCTCCAAAGGGCCAGCCTCAGATTGAAGTAACACTTGATTTAGACTCAGATGGAATCTTGAATGTCTCTGCCAAGGATAAGAACACTGGAAAAGAGCAATCGATAACTATTAAATCATCGAGTGGCCTCTCAGATGAAGAGGTTGACAAAATGATCAAGGATGCTGAAGCACATGCAGATGAAGATAAGAAATTCCAGGAACTCGTCTCATCTAGAAACATGGCCGATTCTCTTGTTCACTCGACAAAGCAGTCGCTTGAAGAGTTAAAAGATGAAATCACTGAAGATGAAAAAACTTCTATCGAAGGAGCTCTCAGTGAGCTAGAAGAAAGCATTAAGGGTGATGATAAAGAAGCCATCGATGCCAAAGTTCAAAATCTTAGCGAGAAAGCACAAGTCCTGGCCCAGAAAGCCCAAGAAAAAGCGGGTGCAGAAGGTTCTGCCGAGGCTGGTAGTGCAGATGCAGGTGAAGATGTTGTAGATGCTGATTTCGAAGAGGTAAAGGAAGAAAAGTAAGTAGCTTTATTTGCTGATTTAAAAAACCTCTCATGTCTAGTGCATGAGAGGTTTAATATTTTAAGGGAAATATGTCAGAAAGAGATTATTACGAAGTTTTAGGTGTCGACAAAAATGCTGATGAAGCCAAGATCAAGAAGGCCTATAAGCGTCTAGCAATGAAGTATCACCCAGATAGAAATTCTGGGGACAAAGCTGGAGCAGAAAAAAAATTCAAGGAAGTGCGTAAGGCGTACGATATCATTTCAGACCCTCAAAAGAGATCTGCTTACGACCAGTTTGGGCACGCAGGTGTTGAGCAGGGTGGTCAAGGCTTTGGTGGTGGAAACCCATTTGGAGGAACTGGAGGTTTTGGTGATATCTTTGGTGATATCTTTGGTGGTGGGAATTCTAAACCAGATAATCGAGGATCTGACCTTCGTTACGACTTAGAGATTGATTTAAAGCAAGCTGCTGAAAGTGATACAGTCAAAATAAGAGTCCCTAAAAATGATACCTGTGGTACCTGCTCTGGAACAGGTGCAAAACCAGGTACCTCTGTTAAAACTTGTGGGAATTGTCGAGGTACTGGTCAAACGACCATGCAGCAAGGATTCTTTGCTGTTCAGAGACCATGCAACCAGTGCAACGGCAGCGGTGAGAAAATTGAATCTCCTTGTGGTACCTGTCGAGGTCAAGGCGTTGTTCGCAATCAAAAAACACTTTCTGTGAAGATTCCAGCTGGTGTTGATACAGGAAACCGCATAAGACTGAGCGGAGAGGGTGAAGCTGGTTTGCGAGGTGGCCCTCATGGCGATCTGTATGTACAAATTCACATCAAAGATCATCCAATTTTTCAGCGCGAAGGTAATGATTTATATTGTGAAGTTCCTATTGACTTTGCTACCTCAGCATTGGGCGGCTCTATCGAGGTCCCAACGCTAAAGGGTAAACTCAAAGTTAATGTTCCATCAGGAACTCAAACCTCAAAACTATTTAGACTGCGCGGTAAAGGAATGCCGGCGATGAGGCATAATGGCTCTGGAGACCTGCTCTGCCAGGTTAAGGTTGAAACTCCAGTGAATCTGAACTCAAAGCAGAAAAAACTTTTAAAAGAGTTTTCTAGCTCATGTGAAGCCAAGCATCACCCTGAGTCAGATTCGTTCTTTGGTAAAATGAAGTCTTTCTTTGAGTAAACTTGAAACAATTTGACACAAAGAATTAATGTGTCATATATAAAATCTCATCTTTTTATCCAATTTTTAATCTTATGATAATTCATTACATCAAAGCTCGTGAAGTTCTAGATTCAAGAGGAAATCCAACTGTTGAAGCTGACGTCTATTTAACTAATGGTGTGAGTGGAAGTGCAATAGTGCCTTCAGGTGCATCGACTGGTCAAAGGGAGGCGTTAGAGCTTAGAGATGGTGATAAAAATCGATACCTAGGTAAAGGTGTACTAAAAGCAGTTAATTATGTAAATACTGAAATTAATGACGCCTTAAAGGGTATGGATGTATCCAAACAAGAAGCTATCGATCTAGCGATGATCAATCTAGATGGAACTGAAACTAAATCAAGACTTGGCGCAAACTCAATTCTTGCAGTCTCTTTAGCTTGCGCCAAAGCAAACGCAAACGCTATGGGTGTTCCATTATTTCGCTCCTTTAACTATTCGAATTCTTTTGATATGCCAGTTCCTATGATGAATATCATTAATGGTGGTGAACACGCTAACAATAGTGTTGACATTCAAGAATTCATGATTATTCCTGCAGGCGCACCAAGCTTTAAAGAGGCGCTCAGATATGGAACAGAGGTGTTTCATCACTTGAAAGCTGTGTTGGATAATAAAGGGCTTAATACCGCTGTAGGTGACGAGGGGGGCTTTGCGCCTGACCTTAAGTCAAATGAAGAGGCTCTCGAAGTTATTATTGAAGCAATCAATAATGCAGGATATAAACCTGGAAAAGATATTTTTATTGGTATTGATGCTGCAAGCTCAGAATTTTATAGTGATGGAACCTATAATCTGACCTCTGAGGGCTTAAAGCTAAGCAATGCCGAATTTACTGATTACCTTGCTAATTGGACTGAAAAATACCCGATTATTTCAATTGAAGATGGAATGGATGAGAATGATTGGGAAGGATGGGATATGCTCTCTAAAACCCTATCCAAATCTGTTCAACTGGTTGGTGATGATCTTTTTGTGACCAATAGTAAAATTCTAACCAAAGGTATTGAAAGCAATATAGCAAACTCAATATTAATTAAAGTAAACCAAATCGGAACGCTGACTGAGACTTTTGACGCGATGAAACTGGCTCACAATGCAAACTATACTTGCGTTATGTCTCATAGAAGTGGTGAAACAGAAGACACCATAATTGCAGACCTTGCTGTGGCAACAAGCTGTGGTCAAATTAAAACAGGCTCACTATCCCGCTCAGACAGACTCGCAAAATACAATCAACTATTAAGAATTGAAGAAGATCTGGGTGAAAAGGCTTCATACCCTGGTCTAAAAGCATTCAACAATTTATCAAAAGATTGAGAACAATCTTGTTTTAATACTTAAAGTTAATTTAAGGTTAAAATAGTACATCAATAACTATTACGGGTAACTGATTGGAATCACTGTCCACTTTTTGGCTAAGTGTTTTACTATTCATTTTAATATTAGCTTCTGCTTTTTTTTCGTCGTCGGAAACTTCGATGATGGCTATAAATCGTTATCGCCTTAAAACACTAATCTCAAAAAACAACGTTCAAGCCAAAAGAGTTGAAAAGCTTCTCAATAACATTGATTATTTGATTGGTGCAATTCTTTTAGGTAATAACTTTGTCAATATTCTCGCTGCGAGTATCGCTACCCTTTTATCTATCAAACTATATGGCGAAGGTTCAGTGATTATTGCCTCAATGGTTCTAACAATAGTGATTCTAATTTTTGCTGAAAATACTCCTAAGACTTTCGCTGCAAAGAACCCTGAAAAAATTGCACTTCCTGCATCATGGCTTCTTGAATTAATCATCAAACTGTTTAAGCCAGTTATTTATTTAATATCTTTTATTTCAGTATCTATACTAAAAATTTTTGGACTTAAAAGTGAAAACAAAGACAACCTAAATTCTGATGAACTTCGTATGGCAGTAAAAGATTCCAAATCTATGATGACTAGCAATTATCAAAGGATGCTTCTCAACATCATAGATCTGGAAAAAGTAAAGGTTGAGGATATTATGATTCCTCATAATGAATTAGTTATTGCTGATATTGATGATGAGGATGAATTATTTGATCAGTTCAAACGCATCCAATATAATCGACTTCTTATTTTTGAAGGCTCCGAGAATAATATTATTGGAACAATTCATATGAGAGATGTAGTGAATAGTTATGCTAAAGGTGAGGTTGAAATGTCACAAGTTAAGGAACTCATTAGAGAGCCTTATTTTATTCCAGAAGGAACCCCCTTATCGCAGCAACTTGAACACTTTAAGAGCCAAAAAAGAAGACTGGGAATTGTTGTTGATGAATATGGCGAAGTTCAAGGGATGGTTGTTCTTGATGATATCTTAGAAGAAATAGTAGGTCAATTTACCTCATCTCAAGGCGAAAGCATCGATGAAATATCTTTGCAGGAGGATGGAAGTTACCTAGTCGACCCCAAAATAAGTATTCGAGAACTCAACAGTGAACTCAAAATAAAACTCCCATTCGACAACGCCAAAACATTAAATGGGTTAATTTTAGAGCAGCTGCAAAGTTTTCCTCAACACAATGTTTCGTTGAAAATAAATCCATTAATTATTGAGATTATTCAAGTTAGCAAACAGGGTGTTAAACTAGTTAAAATCACAAAATTAAATTAGGTATTATCTTTATTAATATCAACAACTCAAACTTTTAAGGACAACAATGTTTAAATTTTTTACTCAAAGAAAATGGTTCTTGTGGGCTTATCTTGGCTCAGCAGTTATTCTTACTTCGCTATGGCTTTCTGTTCAGATAGATGTTCAAATTAATGAATGGTTTGGTGGTTTCTACGACATGATTCAAAAAGCTTTGGCTACTCCAAATGCTGTAACTATTGAAGAGTATTTCGGAGGACTATATAGTTTTGCTAAATTAGCAGCACTTTGGATTATCCTTGGATTAGCAACTTCATTCCTAACATCGCACTTCCTATTTAGATGGAGAACGTCCATGGTTGAGTTCTACCACAGCGTTTATGATAAAGCCAGGACTATTGAGGGTGCTTCGCAGCGTGTTCAAGAGGATACCATCCGTTTTTCTAGAATTATGGAAGGACTTGGAACAAGTCTTATCGAGTCAATTATGGTATTGGTAGAATATTTTCCACTCCTAATGGGACTTGCAGTTGGTATACCAATCATGTGGTTTGGAGAATGGGAATTCGGACTGGTAGTTAGTGCTCTTATTTGGGCAGTTGGAGGAACATTATTAATGATAGGCTTAGCCTGGCTATTAAGGCTAGTTGGAATTGAATATGACCTTCAAAAAAGAGAAGCAGCCTACAGAAAGGTTTTAGTGATTGCAGAGGATGATGGCACTATTAGACCTAAGTCACTTAATGAACTCTTTGAAGGCGTTCGCATCATCCACTTTAAAAGCTACTTAAATTACCTATACTTTAATATTGGAAGACTAGCCTATCTCCAAGTAAACGTATTGGTTGCCTACATTGTTTTAGCGCCAGCGATTGTTGCGGGTGTAATGACTCTTGGGGTTATGCAACAAATAATCAGAGCTTTTGGAAGGGTTGAGGGTTCCTTACAATACCTCTTTAATTCATGGCCAACAATTATTGAACTTGCTAGTGTCTATAAAAGACTTAGAGAATTTGAGAATCAAATTGAATCAATATCTGTATTAGAAACTGAGTAATTAGTTTGAAATAGATTGGCCCATCTTGAGAGCTTGCCCGGTCTCAAGGTTAAGTTCAGGCGACCCTTTAGGCAAGATAAGAATGACGGTTGAACCCATGTTGAATCGACCCAGCTCCTCTCCCTTGGATAAGCCTATTTGACGAGAATCATAGTCATATGTTTTAACTGACTTTGTATAGGGAGGAGTTACTTGACCCTCCCATGAAGTTTCCATTGATCCAACAAAAATAGCTCCCACCATAACTAAAGCCATTTCACCATATTCTGTATCAAAATAACATATGAGCCTTTCATTTCGAGCAAAAACTTGATCAATGTTTTCAACAGTCCTTTTATTTACCGAGAAAAGATTTCCAGGAATGTATTTCATTGATTTCAAGATGCCATCAAAGGGCATGTGAATTCGATGATAATCCTTAGGTGATAAATAGATTGTTGCAAAACTAGTATAAAAATCATCTTTTGAACTGTCTGCAAGCAAAGCTTTGACTGAGAATTTCTTGCCTTTGGCTTGGACAATCATAGATCCCTCCATGTTCCCGAACTGAGAGACAACACCATCAACTGGAGAAACTACTTTTGATTCAGATAGTGGCCTTATACCGGCCTTAAGAGATCGCGTGAAAAAATCATTGAAGTTTTTATATTCTTTGATATCCTCAAGCTCTGCCTCATTTAAATTAACCTTGTAATTTGAAACAAACCATGAAGTAAAGCTATTTTTTATCCAATGGACTTGTATTCTTGCAAATCGAAACATAAGTCTCGATAAAAGATGATGAGGTAATAAAAACTGAAGAAATGTCATTAGGCAAGCTTTTCTAGAATAAAGCTAACAGCATCCTTAAAATCAATTTCGTCCTTTTCTGAGTGAGCTCTTGATTTGTATTCAATTTTCCCATTATCTGCATGCGTATCGCTGATTACCAAACGATGTGGAATACCAAGCAGTTCTGAGTCGGCAAACATGATTCCGGGTCGCTCTTTTCGATCATCAAGCAACACATCAATCTTCTGTTGCTGACAGTCATGATAAAGCTGATCAGCAAGTTCTCTAACGCGCGATGATTTATTGTAATTAATTGGAACTATGACCAGCTCAAAAGGAGCAATTGCTCTGGGAAAAATGATCCCTCTTTCGTCATGATTCTGCTCTATACATGCAGCTATAATTCTAGTTACTCCAATACCATAGCATCCCATATTCATATTGACCGCCCTACCATCTTCGCCAATGACATTAGCATTCATTGAATCTGAGTATTTTGTCCCAAGCTGAAAAATATGTCCAACCTCAATTCCTCTTTTGATTTCGATTACGCCCTGACCATCTGGTGAAGGATCTCCAGCAACAATATTTCGAAGGTCACATGGGGTCATTTTTTGGACATCTCTTTTCCAATTAACCCCAGTAAAGTGCTTATCATTTTCATTAGCCCCACAAACAAAATCCGATAAAGAGGCTGCTGCATAATCAACCAAAATTGTAATATCTAAATTTACAACACCGATAGAGCCAAAGTTGCAGCACAACTGTTTAACCACTTCTTCCTCCTCTGCCATTTGAAGCGGCTGCTTAATGCCTTCAATTTTTGATGCTTTGGCTTCATTAAGTTCATGGTCACCCCTCAAAACAAGCGCAACTAGATCATCATTATCACCCATTACAACTAAGGTTTTAATTGAATTCTCAGGCTTTACATTCAGCAGATTGCAGACATCATTAATGGTTTTCACTCCAGGAGTTTCAATAATAGTTAAATCCTCTTTAGGTGATTCTGGAGCTCCCTGAGGAAGTGTTTCAGCCCTCTCGATGTTTGCAGCATAGTCTGAAGTGTCAGAAAAACAGATTGCATCTTCACCCGATTCTGCGAGAACATGAAACTCATGAGAACTATCCCCGCCAATTGCACCTGAGTCGGCTAAAACAGGCCTGTAATCAAAGCCAAGCCTATCAAAAATATTACAATAGGTTTGATGCATTACTTGATAAATCTCGCCAAGTGATTTCTCATCTATATGAAATGAATAGGCATCTTTCATTATGAATTCTCTTGAACGCATTACACCAAATCGAGGTCGAATCTCATCTCTAAACTTTGTTTGAATTTGATAAAAATTAATAGGGAGCTGTTTGTAACTTCTGATGTATTGTTTGGCAATATTGGTAATCACTTCCTCATGAGTAGGACCCATACAAAAATCCCTCTCATGCCTATCCTGAAATCGAAGTAATTCTGGCCCATACTCCTTCCATCTTTTTGATTCTTGCCAAATTTCAGCTGGCTGTGCAACGGGCATCAATAATTCTAATGCCATCGACTTATTCATTTCTTCTCTGATAATTTTTTCAACCTTCTGAATAATCTTTAAGCCAATTGGCAAATAAGAATAAAGGCCTGAAGCTAATTTGGATATAAGCCCTGCTCTTATCATTAATTGATGCGAGATAATTTTTGCATCATTGGGTGCCTCTTTAACTGTAGAGATTAAAAAATCACTGCTTTTCATATAAAATGTATTAAGCCACTAAATAAATTGATTTTACCTAATGCCTGATTTTCAAACTTTATTAATTTATATTATTCCATTGCTTTTCGCAATTACTCTTCATGAGGCTGCTCATGGCTGGGTAGCTAGCAAACTTGGTGATCACACTGCACGTATGATGGGCAGGGTTACTCTCGATCCCACTAAGCACATTGATCCAATTGGAACCATAGCAATCCCTTTAGTTTTATTGCTTTCCTCATCAGGATTTATATTTGGTTGGGCTAAACCGGTTCCAATAAACTTCAACGCACTTCGTAATGGGAAAAATGGCATGATATGGGTTGCTTTGGCTGGCCCTGGAGCAAATATTGTGATGGCCATTTGCTGGTTATTTGTAATGATTATTGCGATTAAAATGAATATCACTGTACTCATTGAAATGGGAAGGGTTGGCATCCTTGTCAATTGTGTACTTGCTGTATTTAATTTACTACCTATTCCTCCCCTCGATGGCTCAAGGGTCATTAGTGCACTTCTTCCTAATCGACTAGCTTATCAATACAACCAGCTAGAGCAATATGGCCTCTATATCCTTTTGGGTTTAATGTTTCTTGGAGGATTTAACTACCTAGTAAGGCCATGGGTTGAGCTTATATTAAGTTGGTTTAACTATGCACTTGTTGTCCTAGGATGAGCAACTAAGCTCTAGATTCTTAGCCCAGTCAGGTGGCTCACTGTCATACGAATCATAACCATTATGTGAATCAAAAGGCTTTTTAAGAAGTCTAAATAGAACATCAATTTCTTCATATTTTTTAAGATCTTCGGCTTCCCTAATTGCTACTTCAGCCAAGTAGTTTCGTAGAATATATTTTGGATTAAACTGTTTCATCAAATTTAAACTTTGTGTTAAATTTTCCTCTTTGTTTATTCTTTTTTTATAATCCTTAAACCAGGATTCAAATTTTTCACCCAATAAATTCTCATTCTGATTTAATAGCATTCTTAATGAGCGGTGATAGTCTTTTTTCTGCGTATAAAGAAGCTCTAAAAAGTTGTTAATTAGGGCATTATCACCTTCATCTTGAAGTATTAAACCGAACTTACTCCTCATTAAATATGAGTACTCTTTGACCAATATTTTTTCATAGGAGGAAAGAGCATCCTTCAGCTGGTCTTCTTGAATAAGTGACTCTAAAGCATGAGCAAGTCGCTGTAAGTTCCATAATGCAACTGATGGCTGCCTTTCAAATGAGTATCTACCTTGAGTGTCAGAATGATTACAGATTAAGGCTGGATCATAAGTTTCCATAAAACTGAAAGGTCCATAATCAATTGTTAACCCTAGAATTGACATGTTGTCTGTATTCATAACTCCATGAGAAAAACCCTGAGCTTGCCACTTTGCTATCATTATTGAGGTTAACTCTATAACCTTTTTAAAGAGTCCTAAATAATCCCCTCGCTCAAGCTCACTCATATGGTGTTTGATTACAAAATCTGCTAATTTTTTTACGTTTTCATTTTGACCTTGGGATGCAAAATATTCAAAGTGGCCAAACCGGATATGACTCTCAGCCACTCGGGTAATAATTGCTGCATTTTCAACATGCTCTCTATAAACTTGAGAGTCGCTATTCACTATAGCCAGGGCTCTAGTTGTTGGAATATTGAGCCCTTGCATTGCTATTGAGCATAGGTACTCACGTATACTTGAGCGAAGGACAGCGCGTCCATCAGCACCACGAGAAAAGGGTGAGGTTCCAGCCCCCTTTAGAGAAAGTTCTAACCCATCTATCTCACCAATCAAGCAACTTCGGCCATCACCTAACTGAGGAACAAAATATCCAAATTGATGTCCTGCATAGGCTGTAGATATTGGACTTTCATCGTTAAGAGGCCTCTCTCCAGAACAGATACTTAGAAGCTCATTGTCATTGGATTTGAGACTCAAATCTTTCTTCAGACTCTCATTAACATGGATTAAAGAGGCATTTTCTAACTTTTGAGTATGCACTTGAGTAAAAAAATCACTACCTAAATCTTTAAATTTAAGAGAGCTTTGCATTTAATATCTCGTTAACCTGTTTTGGGTTAGCTTTTCCTTGTGAAGCTTTCATAACCTGACCAACAAAAAAACCAAGTAGTTTCGAATTACCATCTTTAAACTGTTGAACTTGACCAGGATTATTTGCAATAACATCATCAATAATTGACTCTATAGCACCTGAATCTGTCATCTGTTTTAGGCCTTGCTTATCTATTATTTCATCTACAGACCCTTTACCATCCCACATTAATTTAAAAACATCCTTAGCAATTTTTCCAGAAATCGTATTATCAGTTATTCTTGAAATCAATAGAAATAACTCATCTGCAGAGATTGGTGAATCGACAATTTCAAGTTGACTTTTATTAAGAGCTGCAGAGAGATCGCCCATGACCCAATTGGCAGACAGCTTTGAGTCTGCACCTTGTTTTATAATACTTTCAAAATACTCAGCCACCTCTTTTTGTGATGTTAAAACTTCTGCATCATATGGACTTAATCCAAGGGTGTCAATAAATCTTATCTTTTTTTCAGTTGGAAGTTCTGGAAGGTCTTTTTTAATCTCTTCCAGAAGTTCATCACTAATGACAACGGGCAGAAGATCAGGATCAGGGAAATATCTATAGTCATTAGCCTCTTCCTTAGATCTCATAGACCTAGTTTCATTTTTAATTGAATCATAGAGCCTGGTTTCCTGCACTACAGAGCCGCCCTCCTCCAAAATATCAATCTGCCTGTCAACTTCAATATTGATAGCCTTCTCTAAGAACTTAAATGAGTTGATATTCTTTAGTTCAGCTCTTGTTCCAAGACCTTCTCCTTGCTTTCTGACTGAAACATTGGCATCGCAACGGAAAGAGCCTTCTTGCATATTTCCATCACATATCTCAATATATTGAACCAAAGCATGAATTTTTTTAGCATAGGCAACAGCTTCTTTAGCACTGCTCATGTCAGGTTCTGAGACAATCTCTAGCAATGGGGTTCCGGCTCGGTTTAGATCAATTGCAGTATAGTCATCATATAGATCATGGATAGATTTTCCTGCATCTTCCTCAAGGTGGGCACGAGTGATACCCACTGTTTTATTATCTCCACTTTCTAAAGTGATTTCAATAGAGCCTTCACCAACGATTGGAATCTCAAATTGTGAGATTTGATAACCTTTGGGTAAGTCAGGATAAAAATAATTCTTTCTCGCAAAAATCGAGTTTTTATTAATGGCTGCATTCACTGATAGGCCAAAACGGAGCGCCATTTTAACTACTTCCTCATTTAAAACCGGCAAAACCCCTGGAAAACCAAGATCTACAGCACAAGCTTGAGTATTTGCTTTAGAGCCAAATGCAGTTGAGGCGCCAGAAAAAATCTTGGATTGAGTTCTTAATTGTGAGTGAATTTCTAGCCCAATTACAGTTTCCCAAGTCATCGACGAGCTCCCTGGCCTTCTGCTGGGGAACGATTATGCCAGTCAGTCCTTTTTTGAAATTGATGCGCTGCATTTAAGAGCAGTTCTTCTGACCAGTGGTTTCCAATTAACTGAAGTCCTACAGGCAAGTTGCCTGAAAATCCAGCTGGAATACTCATGCCTGGAAGCCCTGCTAAGTTAACTGAGAGTGTATATATATCAGCCAAATACATTGAAACAGGGTCCTTAACTGATCCTAAGTCAAAAGCAACAGTTGGTGACACAGGCCCCATGATAAGGTCAACCTCCTTGAATGCCTTTTTAAAATCCTCACTGATAAGCTGACGCACTTTTTGTGCTTTCAGGTAGTAGGCATCATAGTAACCGGCTGATAATGCGTAAGCACCTATCATTATTCTTCTTTTGACTTCTTCCCCAAAACCCTCAGAGCGTGACCTTAGATAAAGATCATTTAAATCCTTTGGATCTTTGCAGCGATAGCCATATCTGACTCCATCAAACCTAGAGAGGTTGGATGAGCATTCACATGGAGCAACAATATAGTAGGCTGGAATTGCATGGACAGAGTTTGGAAGTGAGACCTCTTTAATCTCAGCCCCCATCGACTCATATTCTTTAATGGACTGCATCACTATTTTTTCAACACCTGAATCAAGCCCCTCAGAAAAGTACTCTTTTGGTAAGCCAATCTTAAGGCCATTAATACTATTTTTGAGGCACTGAGTATAGTCAGGAACCGATTTATTTGCACTAGTGGAGTCATGTTTATCAAAGCCAGCCATTGCGTTTAGAATAATAGCGGCATCTTCTGCAGATTGGGTCATTGGTCCTGCCTGATCAAGACTTGATGCGTAGGCAATCATCCCATATCGAGAAATTCTTCCATAGGTAGGCTTTAGCCCAGTAATGCCGCATAGGCTTGCTGGTTGGCGTATGCTTCCCCCTGTATCAGTCCCAGTTGCAAACGGAGATAGACGCGCTGCCACTGCGGCTGCTGAACCTCCAGATGAGCCGCCCGGAACTTTATTGGTATCCCAGGGATTTTGAACAGGACCAAAATATGAGTTCTCATTGGATGATCCCATTGCAAATTCATCCATATTGGTCTTTCCAAGCATAACCATATTTTCGTTATTCAGTTTCTTTGTGACAGAAGCGTCATAAGGAGAAATAAACGAATCCAACATTTTAGAACCAGCAGAAGTCTTGACACCCTTAGTGCAAAAGATATCTTTATGGGCATAAGGTATCCCAGTAAGAATTGAGCTACTTCCTTTTGTTATTTTTTTATCCGCCTCCTTTGCTTGAGAGAGCGCTTCATCTTCTGTAATCGAGATAAACGCGTTCAGATCTGAGTTGTTGATTCTATCTAAATAATGCTGGGTAAGCTCAAGAGAGGAAAAATCCTTATTTTTTAGACCTTTTATTAACTCAGCAACGGTTAAATTATGCATGATTACTCAATTACTGTTGGTACGAGAAAATGACCTTGACCGGTCTTTGGGGCAATCGCCTGAAATTCTTCAGAAAGATCATCTTCAGAGACCTTGTCCTCCCTTAATCGTTGGGACATTTTTAAGGGGTGGGCCATTGGCTCAGCATCACCAGTATCTATTTCTCCAAGCTTATCCATTAAACTTAGAATATTGTTCAGCTCAGCAGTAGCTTGCTCAATGTCTGAATCTTCCATGTTGAGCCTAGCTAGATGGGCAATTTCTTTAACTTTTTTATTATCTAATGACATATTTAAAACTAGTTAGTGACAAAAGTTTTTGACCACTCTATTAAAATTTTCTTTTGAGTATGAGTCTGTGAGGTAAGAATCACCCAGGCTTTTTAAAAGAACTAAGCGAATCTTGCCATCAATTGACTTTTTATCCAGTGACATTGCCTCTATCAATGTTTCCCTATCAATACTCTTTTTGATATCTATTGGTAAATCAGCTTTTGAAAGAATGCTTTCAACTCTGAGCACATCCTCATGAGATAAATGCCCTTCATCCTTAGAGAGATAAGCCGCCATGACCATTCCTATCGAAATAGCCTCTCCATGAAGATAGTTACCATAACCAAATGCATTTTCTATTCCATGGCCAAAAGTATGTCCCAAATTTAATAGCGCCCTCTTTCCTCTTTCAAATTCGTCGAGTGCTACAATTCTGGCTTTATCTTTACAAGAGTTAAAAATAATCTCAATGATTAGATCTTTTTTGCGAGACATAATTGATTCAATGTTAACCTCTAGCATAGATAAAAAGTCAGCATTACCAAGAAGACCATACTTGATGACCTCTGCCATTCCAGCGGAATACTCTTGGTTACTCAAAGTATCTAGTGTGTCAGCATCTATGATGACTGCTTTTGGCTGATAGAAAGCACCAACCATATTTTTACCCAACTCATGATTGACTCCAGTTTTGCCGCCAACACTTGAATCAACTTGTGAAAGAAGTGTTGTAGGCATTTGAATAAAATTAACCCCTCTTTGGTAGGAGGCTGCAGCAAACCCAGCAATATCTCCAACTACGCCGCCACCCAGAGCAACTAGGGTTGAACTTCTATCAAATTTAGCCTTCATAAGAGCATCAAAAACTTTATTTAATGTCTCAAGCGTTTTAAACTTTTCTCCATCAGGAAGAACAACTGACTCAACATTAAAGCCCTCCAGAACAGCCTTGAGCTTTTCAAGATACAAAGGAGCAATGGTTGTATTGGTTACAATCATTACCTGCTTACCTTGAATATGTTTTGTCAGAACAGATTTCGAAGATAGCAAATCAGTACCAATATAAATTGGATAGGATTTATCACTAAGATCAACGTTTAAAATTTTGGTATTAACTGACATTAAGCAAATATCCTATGTTCACCTTCTCCAGATACATTTTCTATACATCGCCCACATAAATCAACATAGTCCTTGTTTTCACCAATTTCAGGGCGGTGATGCCAGCAACGGACGCACTTTTGATGAACACTCTTTCTTACTCTTATTGCAAGAGAACTATCAATATCTTTAGCGTCAGCTGGTTTATCCCTCAGTTCAAGGAGATTTGCTTCCGAAGTGATAAAAACAAACCTTAATTCATTGTTAAGCTCTAACAGAGCCTGATAATGTTCTTGGCCACAGTATAGGTCAACCTCAGCATCAAGTGATGACCCGATGACCTTATTCCGACGCATCTCCTCAAGCTCTTTTCTAAGGTGCGTATTAATATCTCTGGCTGTTTCAATCGCCTTATTATGAAAATTACCCTCTAAGTCGTCATACCAAGTTTGTAAAAAGATACTCTCCTTGCTTGCGCCAGGTAGAAACTGCCAAATCTCCTCAGCTGTAAAGGAAAGAATTGGTGCAAGCCACCTCACCATAGCATGTGAGATATGGAACAATGCACTTTGCGCTGAGCGCCTTGCCAATGAATCAGCCTGAGTTGTGTACTGACGATCTTTAATGATATCCAAATAAAAACTACCTAAATCATTAGTGCAAAAATTAAGGATAGCTTTCATAACAAAATGAAAATTATAATTATCGTACTCGTTTATAACTTGTTGCTGTAAATCATGCGTTTTTGCTACAATCCATCGATCTAATAAAATCATTTCTTCATTTTTAACTAAATCTTTATCTGGAACAAATCCTTGCATATTAGCCAACATAAAGCGCATCGTATTTCTGATTCTTCTATAGCTATCTGCACTTCTATTGAGAATTTCATCAGAAACAGTCATCTCTCCTGAATAATCCGTACTACCTATCCAAAGCCTTAAGATATCAGCACCAAGAGAGTTAACAACTTTTTGAGGTGGGATAACATTTCCTAGAGACTTACTCATCTTGTGACCGTTTTGATCGACAGTAAAGCCATGAGTTAAGACTTGTTTGTATGGCGCTCTCTCATTAATTGCGCAGGAGGTTAACAAAGAAGACTGAAACCAGCCACGATGCTGGTCAGAACCCTCTAAATACATGTCAGCTTCATCAGGGAGATAATCACTTGCATTCAAAACAGCGTAATGACTGACTCCAGAATCAAACCAAACATCGAGAGTATCCGTTGTCTTCTCGAAATCTTTTGCGTCAGACCCCAAAACCTCTTCAGCCTCTAGCTTAAACCATGCCTCTATACCTTCAACCTCAATTTTTTTTGCTATGACTTCAAATAAAGACTCGGTATCAGGATGCAGCTCGCCAGTATTTTTATTGACAAATAATGTTATGGGCGAACCCCAATATCTTTGACGAGAAATACACCAGTCTGGTCTATTTCCCACCATGAGTTCAATTCGTTTTTGACCCCAATTAGGAATCCATTTAACCTTTGGAATCTCTTCATTGACCCTATCTCTCAAGTTCCTCTGTGTCATCGACACAAACCATTGAGGAGTCGCTCGAAAAATGACAGGAGTTTTGTGCCTCCAACAATGAGGATATGAGTGCGTTATTGGCTCATGCTTTACAAGAGTGCCTTTTTCATTAAGGAGGTCAATAATAGTTGAATTAGCTCTAAAAATATACTCACCTGCAACGCCCTCAGTAGACTCGATAAATACACCTCTGCCATCAACTGGGCAGTCTACCGGTAGGTTATATTTAAGCCCGACTATGTAGTCATCTTGTCCATGGGCTGGCGCTGTGTGAACTGCCCCTGTTCCTGCTTCAGTAGTGACGTGTTCACCGAGTATAACAGGAACCTCTTTATCATAGAAAGGGTGTTGAAGCATAATACCTTCGAGTTCAGAGCCCTTATAAACCTTAGTTAGTTTTTTGAAATCCTGAATACCATATCTCTCGAGTGATGACTCTAGCAAGTCCTCTGATAAAAGAAATAGACTCTCGCCCACATCAACAAGTGCATAATTTAATTCAGGATGCAAAGATACCGCTTCATTTGCGGGCAGTGTCCATGGGGTTGTTGTCCAAATAATCAGTGATACTTGCTTTTCAAGCGCAAAAAAATCGCTCTTAACTTTGAATGCTACATCGACCGTATCAGAGTCCTTATCCTTGTAATCCACCTCTGCCTCTGCTAATGCAGATGAACACTCAGTGCACCAATGAACAGGCTTGAAGCCTTTCGTAATGTGGCCATTTTTAACAATCTTTCCTAATGAGCGAACAATATCGGCCTCATATTTGAAATTTTTTGTTAGGTAAGGATTATCCCAATCACCAATAATTCCAAGTCTCTTAAAATCAACCTTTTGTTTTTCAATTTGCTTATCAGCATATTCTCTGCAAGCAGCCCTGAATTCATCAGCAGTAATTTTATGTCCAACCTTACCTTTCTTTTTCTCAACCATATGCTCGATTGGAAGGCCATGACAGTCCCAGCCAGGAACGTAGGGAGAATCAAAACCTGAGAGTGTTTTACTTTTTACAATAACATCCTTTAGGACTTTATTAACAGCATGGCCAATATGAATATCACCATTTGCATAGGGCGGACCATCATGCAATACAAACAAGGGATTGCCTTTGAATTTATTTCGAATCTGTTGATTTAAATCTTGATCATGCCACTCCTTTAGAAAGCCGCCTTCGCGGTTCGCTAAGTTGGCCTTCATCGGAAAATCTGTCGCAGGCAAGTTTAAGGTATTTTTATAGTCAGACATTCTGGCTTATGATTATTTAAATCTAAAGACGCCATTATACTTGACACATAGGCTATATCAAGATTGATAATCCATCCAAAATATGAATTTTAGTTTAGAAAAAAGTTCTAATTTTGTTCTATAAATTGACCGACTTTAGGAGCGCTTGAACCTGTTTAGGTTTTAGGTATTCTGATTGATTCGCTCTTAATTTTTCAGGCAAACGGATGTCACTAAATCTTGTTCTAATAAGACGAGATACTTTAAAGTCCAGCGCCTCCCATAACCTTCTCACTTCTCTCTTTCTTCCTTCTCTAACGACCACATGATACCAGCGGTTGGCACCCTCGCCTCCACCTAATGTGACTCTATGAAATTTAGCGAAACCATCCTCTAATTCAATACCGTTTGTGAGCTTCTTGATGTGCTCTTCTTCAACCTTACCTAAAACTCGAACGGCATATTCTCGATCTATTTCAGAGCTTGGGTGCATTAATTTATTAGCCAAATCACCATTGTTTGTAAAAAGCAACAAACCCGATGTATTAAGATCTAAACGGCCTACCATAACCCATCGAGTGTTTTCGGGCAAGTATTCAAAGACACTTTGTCGGCCTTCTTCATCCTTATTGGAGCAGATGACACCTGCCTGCTTATTGAGGATCAATACCTTTGTTTCTTCTTCTGAGTATCTACCAAGATCAATTAACCTTCCATCGATGGTAACCTTATCAGCAATGACAGCTTTGTCACCCAGCTTGGCTTCCTGATTATTAATTGATATCCTGCCCTGCTGAATTAATCTCTCAGCCCAGCGTCTTGAACCATAGCCAGCATTAGCGATGAGTTTTTGTATTCTCTCAGACATGATTTACCTAACTTAGTAAGTTATCCTCATGGCATCTCTGACCTCTTCCATTGTACTTTTAGCAACAACCCTTGCTCTCTCGGAGCCTTCAAAGATTATTTCTTGAATGAGGTTTGGGTTAGATTCATACTTAGCTATCTCTTCTTGGATCGGCTCCAACTCAGAAACAATAGAATCCACAATGGGTTTTTTGCACTCAATACATCCAATTTTTGCATTTGTACAACCATCCTTAACCCAATTTTGAGTTTGCTCAGAAGAATAGATTTGATGCATTTGCCAAACTGGGCATTTATTAGGATCGCCTGGATCTGTTAATTTGATTCGAGCAGGGTCAGTCGGCATCCTGTTCACTTTTTGCTTAACTACCTCAGGGCTCTCTCTTAACGGAATCGTATTATTATAGGACTTAGACATTTTTTGACCATCTAGGCCTGGCATTTTTGATGCCTCAGTTAAAAGTGCTTCGGGTTCTAAAAGAATAATCTTTCCTAAGCCTTCTATAAAGCCCAGAAGCCTCTCTCTATCCCCAAGGGTAATATTTTGCTGCTCTCCCAGTAAAGCTTTTGCTTTTACAAGAGACTCATCATCCCCGGTCTCCTGATAGCTCTTCCTTAATTCTCTATATAGTTTTGCCTGTTTTTTACCCATCTTAGTAATTGCAGACTCAGCCTTCTCTTCAAAATCAGACTCTCTGCCATATACAAAATTGAACCTTCTTGCTACCTCTCTTGTAAATTCTACATGTGCAACTTGGTCCTCACCGACAGGTACGAGTCCAGCCTTGTACATCAAAATATCTGCACTCTGAAGAAGTGGATACCCTAAAAAACCATAGGTTGACAGGTCTTTAGATTTAAGTTTCTCTTGTTGATCTTTAAATGACGGAACTCGCTCGAGCCAACTTAAAGGGGTTGTCATAGATAAAAGCAAATGAAGCTCTGCATGCTCTGGAACCTTTGATTGAACAAATAAAGTTGCGGTGTTAGGATTTAAGCCTGTTGCAAGCCAATCTACAATCATATCTGAGACATTTTTCTCAAGTTCAATTCTATCTGAGTAGTGAGTCGTGAAAGCATGCCAATCAGCAACAAAATAGTATGAATCATATTCATTTTGAAGTCTAGCCCAGTTCTTAAGGACTCCATGGTAATGTCCCAAGTGGAGTTGACCTGTTGGGCGCATTCCTGATAGTACGCGATGATCTTTCATTATATTTTTAATAGTATTGAACTGTTAAATTTATTATCCCACAGTTTGGCTGTAACATTCCAAACCATCAAGAACCAGATTATCAAAGATTTGGACGGATTCAGGTAATTCATTTTTTATCTCATGAGCCAAACCTCCACAAATTGTGACTATTCCATCTGAAAACACCTCATTAAATTTTTCAATTTGATCATTTATTGATGACAAGAGCATTACTTGTGTTCCGCTTTTCCACGCATCTTTTGTATTATTTGCTAAACCAGCAAAATTAGTCGATACATCTGTCGTTTCAAACTTTGAAAAACTCTTTCTGAGGACTCCAAGACCAGGCATGATTAGACCACCTTGATGATAACCATCCTCCTTGATAACATCAAAAGTCATTGCACTTCCTATATCAATTATGAGTAGAGCCTGATTGGGAAAGCGCTCCATTGCACCAAGCATGGCAAAGAAACGGTCTGAACCAAGGCTCGATGAATCACCATAGGAGATTTGTAGATTATTAAAATTATTTTGAGTATTGAGAAGATGTACTTCATCAAAATAAGCCTCTAAATCCAGAACAATCTGCAGATTAGCAACTGCACTGACCCAAGCTGAATCAGCTTGAGGCAGTGTGTTTATTAAAAATTCACCTACGTCCTTGGAATAGACATTTGATTCTGTTGTCCGCCACTTAATAGCAGAGTTCCCTATATCAATAAAGATCTTAGATTGGGACATCAAAAAGAGCTGCATTAATCCATAGATGCATCAAAATACTTGCAAAATATCCTAGTGCTATGGCCCAAATCCATTTGAGATGAGATACAAAAGTGTAATAACCCTTAGATTGACCCATAAGCGCAACTCCAGCCGCTGATCCAATAGATAAGAGACTACCACCAACACCAGCCGTTAGCGTCACAAGAAGCCATTGACCTAAAGACATGTCAGGAGTCATAGTTAGTACTGCGAACATCACTGGGATGTTATCAACTATAGCAGAAAGTATTCCAACTAGAACGTTGGCATAGGTCGCACCTAACTCCACATACATTGCTTCAGATACTAGAGCTAAATAACCCATGAAGCCAAGTCCGCCGACACTCACAATGACGCCAAAGAAAAATAAGAGTGTATCCCATTCAGCCCTTGAGACCATCTTAAAGATATCAAATCTTTCTGATTTTTCTTCATTTGGATTATGGCGCTTAACAAAGTAACTGACAATCATTAAATATCCAAGGCCTGTCATCATTCCCATCGCTGGCGGGAGGTGAAGGAAGTTATGGAAGCTAACTGCAGTTGCAATGGTTAAAAGAAACATAAATGTAATTAGGATACCGCCAGTTTTGATATCAACCTTTTCCACTGTTGCATTAGGCTTTTCATTTTTAATGGCAAAATGCATAATAACTGCGGGTATAAGATAGTTAACTGCTGATGGAACAAATAGAACAAAAAACTGCTGAAAATCAACAAGACCTTTCTGCCAAACCATAAGCGTTGTAATATCTCCAAAAGGGCTAAATGCACCGCCTGCATTTGCTGCTACAACAATATTTACGAAACCAATAGAGATGAAGCGAGCATTACCAGCACCTACAGCTAAGACTACGGCACCCATTACCAAAGCAGTCGTTAAATTGTCTGCAATGGGTGACATAAAGAAAGCCAAGATTCCAGTGAGCCAAAACAGCTGCCTGTAAGAGAACCCTCTAGAAATCAGCCAAACTTTCAACTTGTCAAACACAAGTCGCTCTCGCATGGATTCAATATAAGTCATGGCCACAAGTAAGAATAGGAACAGCTCTGCAAACTCTAAAAAATTATGCCTAACTGCAGCTTCAGCAGCATGGGGCATACCGTTGGATGCATATACCCATCCAATAATTGCCCAAATTGCGCCTGCAGCCAAAATAACTGGCTTTGACTTGCGAAGATGGGTGAACTCTTCAATCATTACAAAGAAGTAAGCAGTAACGAACAGAACTAATGCAATATAACCAGCTGCGTGAGAAGTTAGATCTATATTTTCCCCAGTAGAGGCTGCAAAAGTTAGGCTTGGAATTAATCCAATTAGTAATATTAGTAATTTTTTCATTTTTTTAATAAATTTAGTTCAGATCCATGTTCATTATTGATAGTTATCTTACCCTCCAATAATTCAACATCTAATGTTGCTAGACAATAAAATATCGATTTGTATTTTACTCTATTGACAACGATTCCGCTTCCTTTATAACGACTCCCCCTTGCTTTTGCTGCTTTAGAAGATGCACAATATAAATTATCTCCCAATTCTATTTCACCATTAGATTTAAAGGAAAATAAACGTCGCTTTGCTTCACCCAAATAATGGAGTCTAGCTACAACTTCTTGTCCCGGATAACATCCTTTTGAAAAATTAACACCAACTTCATTTATATCTAAATTTAGCATTTGAGGAACAAGCTTTTCGCTTGTATTTAAAAAGACTTCAGGTATTTGTGAATTAATACATGCCATAGCCCAATGGTCATAATGAGAATTGAATTCTATGTTTTTTTCTTGATTGTATTCAATTAATAATAACAAATTGTCATTAATTGAATATGCTTCAGAATGATTTTCATTAATTAAACCTATTTGCAATACTTGGTCTGAAATATTTTCTATTAACACATCCGACATAATGACAAACATTTGAAGTCTTTTTATTACTGTCTCGAGGAGATCAGCTGGAAACGAAAGTAGATAATTCCCCTTAGAGCGCATTAACCAAAATAATGCAATTATTTTCCCTTGGTGTTGGCAGAACGCACTCAGCTGAATGCTTTCATCACTAAGCAAGTTTATATCATTAGACAATTGAGCCTGGAGAAAAGATTCTGCATCAGCACCTGATATTCTTAAAATTGCACGATTTGATAATTGAATTCGCATGTAACTATATGTCCTAAATTAATAAAGCTATTTTATCAATTATATTTATATGATTAGAATGTTGGATAAAAAAAACCCAGGGCACGCCCTGGGTTTAAACACTAACTTAAACTAAGTTAACTGTTATATCTAAATCAAGATTTAGAATGAAACAGCAGCCTTAAGTGTAAGCGCGTCATCAAATGAGTCATACGTTGCAGAAATCGAAGCACCTGAAGTTAGGTCACGCGAAATTGCAATAGTAGTGAACGCATCTTTAGCTGTAGTAGCGTGGTGTGTAGTAGCTGTAGAAGCTGCAGCACTACGAGCTGATGTGTGAGAAACCACAACAGTGTTGCCTGTTACACCAAATGTAGCTGTTACATTTGCAGAACTATCTAAAGTTACAGCAGTTCCAGCAACAGTTGTACCAATTGACCATGTAGTTGAACCATCATCATTAGTCAAGCTAACATCCATTCCAGCAATTGAAGCTGAACCAGAAGTCTTGTCACCGTCATCAGACATTGTGTGTGAAAGTGTAACACCTGACCATGTGCCAGATAGAGTTACGTCACCAGAATCATCTAAAGCAAGGTTAGCGTCACCGATTGGAGCAGCTAAGCTTACAGTTACTGATCTGTTGTCACCACTGTCAACCTTACGGCCACCAGTTGTTGTAACAGTAGTTGAATCATCTTCGTCAAACATATCAGCAGAAACTGATAGTGGACCAACTGTAGTTGACATAGTAGTTGCAGTTACAGCCACAGCAGCATCAATATCCATTGATTGCGTGAATGTTGTAGCACCTGCAGTTCCAGTTACTGTCAAGTCAGCATCGTACGTAGTAGCAGAAGCAGCTGAACCTTTATCATCATATGATACTGAAGCTGATCCACTTAGAGCGATTGCACCCATAGCAGAAGTTGATGCTACAGCTGTTGTCGCGAATAGTGCGATTAGTTTTTTCATTTTATTCTCCATTTAGAATATTTAATTGTTGGAATTTCCAACACCCTTTTGTTACTTTTTCAAGTAACAATACGCCAATAATAACTATATTTAGAACCAATGTCAACAAATATTTGAAAAAATAATACAAAAAGTTGTTTTTTTTCAACAATACTAATAATTATTAACTAATTATTTAACTAAAGCTTTATTTAATAGGATTTTTAAAAATCACAATCGTATTTAATTTTTATGATAAATACTTTAATTTAATTAAATATTTAATTGAATTTGACGCTTATTTGTTGCAAATATGAGATTTGTTGAAAAAAAACCGGACAATGTCCGGCTTTTTTACCTAGAAAATATATATTTTTTTAAAATAGATACCCACCGTGACCTGCACCTATCATACATAGAAGCATTGGAACAGATAGAACAACATTTGTTCTCGAAGCCATGGCTGCAGTAAATTTAGCTTTTGCAATTTCTTCAGCACTAGCCTCAACAATTCCAAGTACTTTTTTCTGGTTAGGCCAAATAAGTACCCATACGTTAAACAACATAATTGTTCCCATCCATGCTCCCAAACTCATCATGGCGCCTGCAGGTGCTTGAAAAAGAAATGTTTTAATAAAACCATACTGCGGAGAAATTGATAACGCCCAAGCGCCTGTTAACCACGTTGCTGCTGCAGCCATCCGGAACCACAAAAGCGCCCTTGGAGCGACATATTTTCCAATCGCAGCAGGTCCTGGACCACCCTCATCAGCTAATGCATCAGCCAAGGCGGGTACTTGAACAAAATTAAAATAATACAATAGTCCAATCCAAGTAACACCAAACATGACATGTAGCCAAATACTAAGATTTCTAGTAATTAAAGAAGAATTCTCGGGTGATAAGAAAATTGCAACAAGGATTGCAAGAATAAAACCACTTATTATTGTGCCTCTTACTGAAGTTAATGGGTTCATAATATTTTTATATAGTTTGTAAAATATCTAATTATAAATAGTTCATTATCATTTAAATGTTTTTTTATCATTTATATTTCTATTTATAATTAAAAGCTTAATCCTAATTAAAAGGGCAGGAGAAAAAAATGCTATTGAATTTAAAGAGACTTATTGTTTATTTATTCATTTCAATTGGATTGTTTTCAATTTCTTCAATATATGCAAGTCAAATTCCTAAAAATATAGAATACCAAAATCATCAGTTGTTTCTTAATGGCCAAGGCACACGTATTATTTTTTTTATGAAAGTTTATGATGGCAGTTTATATTTAGAGACCAAAAGCTCAGATGCCAAAGAAATTGTTAATAATAATTCACCAATGGCTGTTCGTATTGATGTCATATCGGAAATGGTTACGGCAGAAGCAATGAAGAAAGCTTTGAGTGAAGGGCTAAAAAAATCAACGAACAATAATACTGAACACATATCAGACGAAATTGAACAATTATCATCTTCATTTAATAGTGCCGTTAGTTCGAGTGACTTTTATGAGTTTATATACATACCAAACGCTGGTACACACATTATTAAAAACAAAGAGTTAGTAGATTTGATTCCAGGGCTAGAATTTAAAAAAGCCTTCTTTGGAATATTTCTATCTGACAATCCAATACAAAAAAATCTAAAAAAAGCTATGCTCGGAGGCTAATTATCAATGTCAAATCATCCTACCTCTTTTGCTGACTGGCAAAACTATCCCAGTTCTCTGGATCCAATTCATGTATCTTGGCTTAAAAATGCAAAAAAGTCTAAAACTGCTTTTGCAGTTGCAGATATTGAAGGTGTTGAAATACCTCACAAAAGATTTCTGACTGGAGTACTTTTATTCTCAAAGAAAATTGCAGAGTATAGTCCTGAACAAAATGTTGGTCTTCTATTACCAAGTAGTGGTGGGGGTGCAATAGCATCTATGGCTATTCTCGCCCTTGGAAAAACTATTGTAAATCTGAACTTTACGGCTGGAAAAAAGGCACTTCAATCCGCTGCTAAGCAAGCTGAAGTAAAGCATATTTATACTTCTCGTAAGTTTTTAGATAAGATGCAAGAGAGAGGTATGGATTTAAAATCATTTTTTCCTGAATCCAAACTTCTCATGCTAGAAGATATTCGTGAAGAAATTTCTACAATTTCAAGAATTGGAACACTCTTAAAAGCAATTTTATTGCCAGCTAATTTAATTCAAAAAAGTTACTTTAGAGATGTCTCAATGAATGACACTGCAGCCATCTTATTCTCAAGTGGCAGTGAGGGCTCGCCAAAAGGAGTTGAGTTATCTCATGGCAATATTGCTGCGAATGCTAAACAGGCCGCTATTGAATTAGGTGCGGTTGAGAGCGATGTTATAATGTCAACGCTACCCACCTTTCATGCTTTTGGCTTTGCCATTACTACATTAATGCCTCTATCAGAAGGCATCCCTATTGTTTGTCATGCTGACCCAAAAGATGTTGTAACCATTGCATATGGAATCCAAAAATACTCTGGAACAATACTGGTTGGTACTCCAACTTTTCTTAGAATGTACACTATCAGCAAGAAAGTAAGCGTTGAATCAATGCAGTCGCTGAGACTTGTTGTCGCGGGTGCAGAAAAATTAAGGGCAGAAGTCAGAGAGGGGTTTGAAAATAAATTCAATATGCCAGTATATGAGGGTTATGGCACAACAGAAACATCACCTGGGGCATCTGTGAATTTACCCGACATTGATTCTCCTTATAAACTTAGAAATAGGCCAGGAACAGTTGGTAAGGCATTTAGTGGTACAGAATTCAGGATAGTTGATCCTGACTCTTTAGAGCCTATCACTACTGGTGAAGATGGATTAATTTTAATTGGTGGTCCGCAAATAATGAAAGGCTATTTAAAGATGCCAGAGAAAACTGCGGAAGTAATCGAACTTATTGATGGCTATAGATGGTACCGAACTGGAGATAAAGGTCATTTAGATGAGGACGGCTTTTTAACAATTGTTGATCGGTACTCAAGATTTGCAAAGATTGGAGGAGAGATGATAAGCCTAACTTCAGTCGAGGAGGAAATATTAGATGCTTACAATGAAAAAGACTTAGAGATTGCAGCTACTTGTCTGCCAGACCAGCGAAAAGGCGAAAAAATTGTTCTACTCTCAACTAACAATATTGAGAAAAGTGAACTTAATAAGATTCTTTCAGATGCAAAAGTAAATCCTTTATATCACCCCTCCTCTATCCTTGTTGTTGATGAAATACCTAAACTTGGAAGTGGCAAAACAGACTTTGGTGCTACTAAAAAAATTGCATTAGTCAATGATCAATAATTAGATGAATGCCAGAGTTACCTGAAGTTGAAACCACTCGTAAAGGTTTAGAACCACTCATTACTGATAGAAAAATCATATCAGCTCATATCTATAAAAAAAAGCTTCGATGGGATATACCTACTCACCTTAAAAAGACTCTAAAGAGTCAAAAGATACTAAAAATTTCAAGACGAGCAAAGTATTTACTGCTCCACTTTGACTTTGGTCAGCTAGTGATGCATCTGGGTATGTCGGGCTCTATAAGTGTAGTAAACTCATTTGAACCATTAAGAAAACATGATCACTTTGAACTCAAACTTGATAATTCAAAAAATTTAAGATTTCACGATCCTCGGAGGTTTGGGTCAATTCTTTGGCAAAGTCCTAACCAAACTCTAGCTCTTTTAGAAAATCTAGGTCCAGAACCCCTAAGTTATGAGTTTGATGAGGATTCGCTATTTAGTTCCTCTATTGGAAAATCAAGAAATATTAAATCCTTCATTATGGATAGCAATGTGGTAGTTGGAGTTGGTAATATTTATGCATCCGAAAGCCTTTTTTTAGCGGGAATATCTCCTAAAAGAGAGGCTGGAAAAACCTCCAAGGAACGCTACAAAGTTTTAACGAATTCCATCAAAAATGTTTTAAAAGACGCGATTAATAATGGCGGCACAACTCTGAATGACTTTTCAAATGTTGATGGCAATCCTGGATATTTTTCACAAGTTCTAAATGTTTATGGTCGGGAAAACATGCCTTGCATGAGGTGCAGTGGTAAAATTAAGCGGATAATACAAAATCAACGCGCAACCTTTTACTGCTCTAAATGTCAACATTAGATAATTCAAAAGCTTTGTTTCAAAGTAGTTGCTCTACAAACTCAGAGCCTTACGCACTGCAAAATATTGGGGATATGATGTCGCCAGAGTTTAGTGAAAATTGTATTATCATTGTAGATCCATCAATTCCAATTCACCATAAAGCCTATGTTATTGTTGATTTCAATGATGATCTATATTTCCGCCAGTATATTGAACAAAATGGCAGAAAGGTCTTAATGTGTTTAAACTCTCAATATGATGAAATTGAGCTAGATAACAATTTTGAAGTTCACGGATGCATCACCCAGCAGAAACAAAGAAAACAAAAGTCACTTCATTATTACCTTCCAAATAATTCTACTGGAAAAATTGAATTTACACAAACAGGCAAAGAGAAAACGAATAAATAATTCTAGTCCCTTATCATCCATATAAGATGAGCCATTCTGCCTGAATTAATTCCATCTCTTCGATACGAAAAAAAATCACTTGAATCTCTATAAGTGCACCTATCGCCTCCAGAAATTGACTTAATTTGAAAACCTTCGAGAATCACTTTGGCTGCATCATATAAATCAAGAAAACTTTTATTATTTTTAATTGTAAAAGAACGCTCAAAGTTACTATTTTTAGCTAAATAGAGATTCCTAACCTCCTCACCAACTTCAAAGTATCTCTTTGAGATTGCAGGACCAAGATGAACCAATAGATTATCTCCATCCGAATTGAAGGATTTGATTAAATTTTCTATAACTCCAGAAATTAAGCCTCTCCAGCCAGCGTGAGCAATTCCAACCATTGACCCATCTTTTTTACTAACAAAAACAGGTAAGCAGTCGGCAGTCATTATGGCACAAACAACTCCAGCCTCAGAAGTAAAGCTTGCATCTGCCTCAATAATTGAGACTATAGAAGCGGCATCTACGCATTTAGAAGAGTGGACTTGATTAATCCATAGCGGCTTAGAAGGCAAATTATATAAATTTTTAAGAATCTTTCTATTTTCTAAAACTCTATTAGAATTATCATTCACATGAAGAGCTAAATTAAAATTTTCAAAGTTATTCGTGCTCTTTCCTCCCTCAGTAAATCGTTGGGTCGAAAGAAGTTTTACATTACTCGGAAAATGATTCATTTTTGCATTATCAACTAAAATCATGAATCAAAACTATTTAATGCATCTATTAGCCCCATCATATCTTCAGGGAGTTCAATTCTCCATGTCATTGAAATACCTGTTGTTGGATGCTTTAAGGTTAATTTTTTTGAATGGAGTGCTTGTCTTTGAAAAGCTCTAAGAGCTTTTTTTATTTCATTTCCTGCTTTTTTTGGAAATCTGACGCGCCCTCCATATAATGGATCTCCAACCAAAGGGTAGCCAATGTGTGAAAGATGAACACGAATTTGGTGGGTTCTTCCAGTTTCAAGAATAGCCTTTACATGAGTATGGTTCACAAATCGATCTATGACTCTGTAGTGAGTAATCGCAGATTTTCCATTAGCTCTGACTGACTGTTTGACTCTTTCTTTAGGGTCTCTTCCAATAGGCTCATTCACAGTTCCACCTGAAATCATATGGCCATAAACAATAGCTGAATACTCTCTTTCAACTGAATGAGTCTGAAGTTGTTCAGCGAGGTACTTTTGTGACTTTAAGTTTTTAGCCACCACCATTAATCCTGAGGTATTTTTGTCTAACCTATGAACTATACCTGCTCTATCCAACATTGACAAATCAGAATTGTAGTGAAGAAGTGCATTAGCAAGAGTCCCATTCCAATTTCCTGCTCCAGGATGCGTAACTAGCCCAAAAGGCTTATTAATGACTATAACATCTTCATCCTCAAAAACAATGTCTAGTGGAATTCTCTCTCCAACCCATTGATTTCTCTGTATTTCCTTGATTGTCAAGCAAATAACCTCATCGCCATTAGATTTATCCTTTGGTTTAAATTTTTGGCCATGAATCAGAGCATCTCCAGACTTAATTAATGAAGAAATCTTGGAGCGAGAGTAGTTTGGCATCATAGAGGCTAGAGAGACATCTAGCCTATCACCTTTCATTCGCTCTGGAATTATAATATTAAGTGATTTCATATTTACTAACCAAAAAAAAATTAGGACTTGTAATCGCTCAAGTTGCTATCTTTTTCAGAAATTATAATATCTAAATCAGGGAATTCTTTTTTGAGGTACTTTTTTATGTTAAAGCCTTTATAGTTTTCTTGAGAATATTTATTATCCATAAAGTACTGCAATAAAACATTATCAGTCAACGATATAAATCCATGGGCAAAACCCTTAGGAATGAATATAGCATCGCCAGCTGATAGTTCAAAACGAAGCACTTTTTCAGTTTCTTTTTTAGATAAATCAATAGCAAGATCAATAATTGACCCCTGATGAACTGAGATTAACTTATTTTGAGCAAATGGTTGATCTTGATAATGCATCCCTCTGAATGTATGTTTTTTTTCATTGCAAGAAATCAACTGGTAACTCAAATTAAAATTTAAGCTTGGGATATTTTTAAACATCTTTTGGGCATCGAGTGCACTTAAAAATCCTCGATTATCATTAAAGACATTAAAAACGTTTTTAAATACTATAGGTTTGTTTAATTTCGTTATACTGGTTCTTGATTTGCTCATAAAAATTTTTTTTCAAAGAATTTATATAAATATTTTCTGGAAAAGAATTTATATTATTTAATAAATTATTACCTTTCATTGTAGCTTTAATTTTAGTGGAAGTTTTCTCAATTGAGATAATGCTTTCTGCTAGCTCTCTTATAGTTAGATGATTATTTGACATTATCATGTATTGACTTGGAGTCAAACCTATAGAGCTAATTAAAGAATCTGCAACCTCCTCAACATGAGTTAAATTGATGTCAACACTGATTGATGGTATTTGGATATCACGATTTGCAATAGAGTTTTTAATAAAGACGTCTAATACTTTACTTCTTTGATCATTTTTTCCAAATGTATCAAACAAAAAAACCTCGGTTACTTCGAACTCTGACTTTGCCCAACTAACAAATTTATTTTTTGTTTCTGAATATAAACTCTTCTGCTTCAAATCTGGAAGCTGCAAATAAGAAGATGAAGAAATGATTCGCTTTAAACCAACATTTTTTAAAATATTACAAAGGGATTTAGGAAAATGAAAATTGGACTTTTCCAATAGCTCCTCTTCAGCTAGATTTATAGGGTTTGGATTGTAGTAGGTTGCAAGGTGCAACAGCAAATCTGAAGGATATTTTTGTAACTCTTCTATACTAAAATCTTTGCATACAGGATCAGCAGAATTCTGATAGATGGTTATTTTTTTTTCTCTACCAAAATTGACTACTGCATCATAATCATAAATTATTTTTTTTAAAACGTGTTGCCCAATAAAGCCTGTTAGGCCTGTAGTATAGATTATTTTAAGCAATTTTCTATTTCAAATAATTTTTCTAGCATGTAGTCCATTTTCTCCTTTGTTTGTCTATTATGACAACCAAGAAGGATGCCAGACTCCATAATATTGTCACTTACGTCAAAGCTCCCAAAGGAGTCCCATTCAAATTTTTTAGCTACTGGTTGACGAAGAATATTTCCGGTAAAGATAGTTCTTGTTTGGATGCCAGATTTTTCGAGATAAATTTGAACCTCCTTCCTCTTTGAAGCTAACTTATTTTGAAGTATTGCTGGGAAAGCTAGCCAGCCAGTCTCAACATTACCATAGGATGAAGGAACAAAAAAATTATCAGAAGATGATAAGTTATTTTTTAGATAATTGTAGTTATCTAACCTATTTTTAAGATTGGCCCCTAAACTCTTGACTTGGACTAGCGCAAAAGCTGCTGAGATTTCTGATGGTAGAAAGTTATAAGCAATGTCATCAAAAATATACTTGTCGTCATAGTTTATATTATCAATTTTTGCATTGAATCTCCTCTCATAATCTTCCGTTTCTCCATACAGAGAGGACCTTCTACCCCAGCCCCTTAGTGATAAAGCTAAGTCAAAATGTTCTTTATCAGAAAAACACGTCATCCCTCCAAAGCCTGCTCCTGTTACAACATGGGAAGCATAAAAGCTAGTCGTTGACACATCTGACCAATTATCAATCTCTGATGAATACTTATACCCTATGGTGTCTGCAGAATCTTCAATAGTCTTTAGATTATTTTCTTTTGCAAAATGATATATCTCCTCCCAGTTAGCAACATTTCCTATGAGGTTAGGTACGCATATTGCGGACACTCCCTCAAGTGGTATTCTTTTTAAAACTGATGTATCTATTTGCATTGTCTCTCTTTCAACATCAATAAATAAGGGTTTTAGGCCACTCTGAACTAGAGGAGATACTGTAGTTGAGAAAGTTAAACTTGGAGTAATTACTTTTGTTCCCTTTTTCAGATTTAGTGCTTGGACGCCAATAAGGTTTGCAGAGGAGCCACTATTTGTCATCAAGCCATATTCTTTATTAAAAATATTCGCTACTTTACTTTCCAATCTTTGAACATTTTTTCCACACATAAGTGCAAGGCGATCATTTCTAAGGACCTCAATAACGGCATTGATTTCTTCTTCTGAATAATTTGCTTCTGCGTAAAAAACTTTCTTCATTAATTGAATTGCAAAGACATTTTGCCTTCTCCTATATTTTGTTTAAATTCATGAATCATCTATTTAGCCAATAATGTTTATCTATATATTTTTGGCTATATCAAGAAGATATCGTCCATATTGATTATTACTTGAATGATTTGCTAAAACCTTAAAATTTTCAGCTGAGATAAAACCTTTTTCAAGAGCAACCTCCTCTAAGCACGCTACTTTTAATCCCTGTCTTTTCTCAATTGTCTCAATAAATGCTGAGGCATCTAATAAGTTTTCATGAGTTCCGGTATCGAGCCAAGCATAGCCCCGACTCATTATTTCTACTTTTAAACGCCCATCATTAAGGTAAAGTTGATTTAATGAGGTAATTTCTAATTCACCCCTTAGAGAAGGCTGAATTAGAATAACCTTTGAAATAACATCATTTGGGTAAAAATATAACCCAGTTACAGCAAAATTACTTTTAGGGCTAACTGGCTTTTCTTCAATCGATTTCACTAGACCAGTTTTGTCAAACTCCACAACACCATAATGCTTAGGCTCCTTGACATAATATCCAAAGACCGTTGCTAAATTAGAGTCTTTTGCTAATGATACTGCCTCCTCTAGAATGCCTGTCATGCCATGACCGTAAAAAATATTATCTCCAAGAATTAAGCAAACATCATCATTTTGGATAAAGTCTTTTCCAAGAATGAAGGCTTGTGCTATTCCATCTGGAGAGGGTTGGACTTTATATTGAAATTTCATTCCAATATCAGACCCGTCCCCAAGCAAATCCTCAAATCTTGATAAATCATCGGGTGTTGATATTATTAAAACCTCTTGAATTCCCGCAAGCATTAAAATTGACAGGGGATAGTAAATCATTGGCTTATCATAAACAGGCAATAACTGTTTAGAAATGCTTTTTGTTAATGGATATAGCCTAGTTCCAGAACCACCAGCAAGAATAATGCCTTTCATTTATTTACTCTTCCCCAAACGAACAAGTTTATAGTTATCATTTTGAATGCTTTTTAACCAAGCATGGTTCTTCAAATACCACATTATGGTTTTTCTGATGCCTGATTCAAAATTTTCATTCGGTTTCCACCCAAGACTTTTGTTGATTTTTGAAGAATCTATGGCATATCTTACATCATGTCCAGGCCTATCTTCAACATAAGTAATTAATTCGCTATAGGAGCTAATTTCCGAATTATTTATAGGAAGAAGTTCATCTAAGATTGAGCAAATCTGTTGGACAACCTCAATATTTTTAATCTCATTATTTCCTCCTATATTATATGTTTCGCCAATCTTCCCTTGAAGTGCAACAATCATTAGCGCACTGACATGATCATCAACATATAGCCAATCCCTAATTTGTTTACCATCACCGTACACTGGAAGTGGCTTTAATGTAATTGCAGTTAATATCATGTGTGGTATCAATTTTTCAGGAAATTGATATGGGCCATAATTATTAGAGCAATTTGTAATTAAAACTGGCAAGTTATAAGTTCGATGCCAAGCTCTAACTAGGTGATCAGAGCTTGCTTTTGAAGCTGAATAGGGAGAGCTTGGATCATAACGCGTTTCTTCTGAAAAAAAATTATTTGTATTCTTTAAATCACCATAAACCTCATCAGTTGATACATGTAAAAATCTAAAATTGTCTTTTTTTAAGCCTTTAAGCGACTGATAATATATCCTAACACCCTCTAAAACATTAAATGTACCAATAACATTAGTTTGAATAAAATCAATTGGTTCATCTATTGATCTATCAACATGGGATTCAGCTGCTAGATGAATAACTAGGTCAGGCTTACTGTCATTAATTACTCTTTGTAAGTTAATTGAATCACAAATATCTAGCTTTTCAAAAATATAATTCTTTCTATTTTCAATTGACTTTAAAGACTCTAGACTCCCTGAATAGGTGAGTTTGTCGATATTAACAACTTTATATTCTGAATTTATAACAAGGCTTCTTATTAAGGCAGAGCCAATAAATCCTGCTCCGCCAGTTATTAAGATGTTTTTGATACTTTTCATTGCAAATTACTATTAATTTAATTAGGCTCGTTATCTAAATAAATATGGTCAGGCTCTATTCCCTGATGGAATTTTTCAAACATAACCTCATAAGCTGACTCTAGATTTTTTGTAAATAAAGGTGAATTAAATAGAGGCGCATTATCTAGATTATTCAATAGTTTTGACTTAATGATTTTATATTTTTTTGGATTTGTTGCTAATTCTATAGCTAGGGACTCATATTGTTTTTGAGAATTTGTAATTAGTTCCGGTAAATTAACAGCATTTAATAGACTTGAGGCCACCCTACTTGCGAAAGATTTCCCTAGTAAAGTTAATACTGGGAGACCCATTCTTAGAGCATCACTAGTTGTTGTATGCGCATTATAAGGGAGAGTGTCCAAAAATAAATCTGCATACTGAATTCGATTTAAATGTTTTTCACTTGAAATATAAGGAGCAAAAACCAAACGATTCTCATCAATACCTAGTTTAGTAGCTTCTTTTTTGAGATTTTTAATGGATGTCTCGTTATTGACGAGGAGCCATAAAACACTATTTTCAACCTGAGTAAGGATATTCATCCAGCTTTTAAATGTATTAGGCGTAATTTTATAGGCATTATTAAAACAACAGAAAATAAAACCTTTTTCAGGCAAGTCAAGACCTTTTCGATTCAATCTGACATCTTCGACATTCTGCTTAGAAGGATTAACTTGATAACTATCCGGCATATAAATTATCTTCTCAGAATAATATTTCTTTTTATTTTCTGGTATTAATATTTTATCTGCAACTAGGTAATCCATATAATCTGCATGCATTGAACCAGGATATCCTAAATAGTTAACTTGGATTGGCGCTAAAGACATTGCAAAAACCTTTGTTCTTGAATTGGCTGTAAAACCCCCTAAGTCAATAGCAATATCAATCTCTAGAGATCTTGATAAATTAACTAGATCGTCATTTGACATTGAAAGCACATCATGATAATGGTCAACACCATCTCTTATACGAAGGTTCATTTTATCTTTAGTATCTTTTGTATAAGAGAATGCATGTATTTCAAATCTACTCCTATCGTGAGTTTCATACAACTGGGCAGTCAAAGTTGTAACTGGATGTGATCTAAAATCTGCAGAAAAATATCCGATCCGAATTTTAGAATGCTTTTGATGAATCTTAGATTCATACTCAAGAAAATTGCTTTGGAACTGATCCTCAACAAAAATTTCAGCAGCTTTCTTTTGAATAGATAAATCATCTATCAAAGCTTTAAGAGCAAAGGGACCAATTGCCTTTTGATTTTTATTGATTTTTTTAGATAATTTAAGGATGTTACTATCAAAATCCTCCCAAATACAAAGATGCATTTTAGTATTTAAGAGGGCACCAAAAAGATAAGCAGTATTTGGCTGGAGACTATAAGCCTTTTCAAAACAAGAAAGTGCTTCAACTCTTTTTCTTCGATTTCTTAGAACATTCCCAAGATTATTGTATGCATCCGCATAATCTGGATTTAAGGCGATTGCCTTTTCATAACTTTCAACAGAAGCTTTAGTTTTTCCTAATACTCCAAGAACAGTTCCTAAGTTATTGTATGAAAGAGCATAATCTGGTTTAAATTTAAGAGCGTTTTTATAACAGTTATGAGCATCAACAAATTGCCCAAGATTCATATATACCAGTCCAAGATTGTTATGAGCCTCAGCGTAATCTGGCTTTAATTCGATAACTTTTTTAAAGCTATCTTTTGCTTTTAGAAATTGAAAACTTTCTTTATACTGAATTCCTAAATTATTATGAGCCTCAATGAAGTCTGGCTTAATCTTTATTGCATCCTTATAAGAGGAAACTGCAAGCTTAATATTGCCGATTTCCTTATAAATAACTCCTAAATTATTATGAGTTTCAGCTAAATTAGGCTTCATTGAAATTACTTTTTTATAAGTCTGAATAGCTCTATCTAAATGTCCTAAATCTTTTAAGGCATTTCCAAGATTAAAATGAGCTTCAGCCACATTAGGGTTTATTGAAATCGCTTTTTCATAGAATTCAACTGCATTTTCATGTTGAGATAATTTCTGATAGACATTAGCTAAATGATAATTTGCATCAAAATAAGAGGGATTAATAGATATTGCTATCAACAAATTATCAATTGAAGCCTTATTCCTATTAAGATTTTCAAGTGTAATCCCTAAATTTTTATATGCTTCAAAGTAATCAGGTTGAATTTTTACCGCATTTTCAAACATTTTGACAGAAGCTACTAAATCTCCAATTGCTTTATAACAAGCACCAGCAATATTAAAAATTATTGGAACATTGGGATACGACTTATTAATATTTTGAATCTTTTCAATTGCTTCAACATACCTCCCCTTTGAATAGAGATCAAACAAAGCATTAATCTTTGACTGAGGTATTTCTATCTTCTTATTACTTTGATTCACTTTATGCTTTTATATAAATATGATCTGGCTCAAATCCTAACTGATTTTTTTCATATATCTCAGCATAAGATTTCTCGATTTGCATAGTAAAATCTTTTGTATTGAACAAGGGAGCATTTTCTAGATTTCTTGCTAACTTCTTTTTAATGATATTCATTTTATTTGGATTTGACGCCAAATCCACTGCAACAGATTCATAATCATCTTGGGCATTAGTAATTAATTCGGGCATATCAACCGCTGTAAGAAGGCTTGCCCCTACTCTGCTAGCGAATGAGTCCCCTGAAAGTGTCAAAACTGGTAGGCCCATTCTTAGTGAGTCACTTGCAGTAGTGGCTGCATTATATGGGAACGTATCCAAGAATAAATCAACAACAGTATTCCTTTCTAAAAATTCTATCCTGGACAACTTATCCGCAAATATAAGCCTTTCAGCCTTAACACCTCTTTTTTTCATTTCAGATAACAAATTACTTCTTGATGCATGATTTTCAACAAATATCATCAATAAACTTTCATCAACTTTAGATAGAATTCGAGACCAACTATCAAATACACTAGGAGTTATCTTAAAGGTATTATTGAAACAACAAAAAATAAAATTTTTATCGGGGAGTCCATAATCTTTTCGCTTAATTTGATTTTTAATTTTGGGTTTTATTGAGTCATTGACTTGGAAGCTAGGCAGATAAATAATTTTTTCTGAATAATGTTTTTGATTTTCCTTTGGGATAATAATTTCATCAGCAATTAGATAGTCATAGTAATCTGTTCCCAATGTTCCTAAATATCCAATATAACTTAATTGGATTGGAGCTGCAGACATAGCAAATATTTTAGTTCTGCATCCTTCTGTAAATCCACCCAAATCTATTGCAATATCAATTTCCAAAGACCTTGATAAAAGCGCAATATCTTTATCAGAACTATCAACCACATCATGATAATAATCAACCCCCTTTCTTATTCGAAGATTCATGTCATCATTTGTATTACGCCCAAAAGAAAACGCATGAACTTCAAATCTTTTCCGATTATGCATTTCATACAACTGAGCAGTCAAAGTTGTTACTGGATGTGATCTAAAATCTGCAGAAAAATACCCTAATTTAATTCTTTTATGAGCTGGATAAATTTCAAGTTTTGGAAGAGTATCAAGACGAGGGTAGTTCTTTTCAGCATAAATTTGGGTTATTTTTTTTAGGCGAAGAGGATCATCAGTTAAAGCCATAAATTCAAAGGGAAGCATTACTAATTCGCTGTTATCAATTTTATTTTTAATTTCATTAGTTCGATCGATAACTTCAGCCCAGGAACATAAAAGCATCATTGTATTCAATGTGCTTCCCAAAAGAAAATCTGCATCAGGATTTATAGAAATTGCACTTGCATAACTATTAAGTGCGTCATTAAACTCACCTTTTATCTTAAAGCATATTCCCAGATTAAGGTGCGCTTCAATCATTAACGGATCTAATGAAATGGCTTTTTTATAAAATTTAATGGAGTTTACTATATCAAACTTATTAAAATAGACTATGCCTATATTACCCCACGTATAAGCATAATCAGGATTTATTTCTAATGCTTTTTGATAATATTCTAAAGCCTTATCTGATTCACCCAGCTCAAAAAAAATAACACCAAAGTTATTCAAGCATTCAACATAGTTTGGATTTAACTGAATAGCTTTTTGATAATTATTTAATGCATCATCATATCTCTTAATTTCTTTTAGAATGGATCCTAAGTTATTATGTGCTTCAGGAAAAAATTGATTAATTTCAATTGCATTCTCATAAGATCTAATCGCATCATCGACTAAATCTAACTCTCGTTGAGTATTTCCAAGATTATTGTGTGCATCAAAATTATTGGGATCAATGCTCAATGCTTTTTTGTAGCGACCAGAGGCTTCATCAAATCTACCCTGTTCTTTTAGAAGGTTGCCAAGATAATTATGGGTATCTGAATAATCTGGATTAATATCAAGAGACGACTGAAATGTTAAAGTTGCTCTATCAAATTGTTTCAATTCAGTCAGAACAATACCCAGGTTATTATAATAAACTGGATAAACTGCATCAGAGTTTATTGCTAACTCGTAGCAACTAATTGCTTCTTCAAGTTTTCCAAGTTCCTTGTATGTATTGCCAAGGTTATTATGAACTTCTGCAAAATTTGGATTAATTTTAATAGCTCTTTTGAAAGCTTCAATGGCATCACTAAAATTATTTAAGGCTTTTAAAGCAACACCAAGATTATTGAAAGCATTTATAAATTTTGGTTTTAATTTTGTTACTTTTTTAAGACACTCCACCTCCTCATGAAATAGACCCAATTCTTGAAAAATTAGACTTAAACTGAATAGCGCTTCAACGTATTCAGGTTTTAAACTTATTGCAGTTTCAAAACTTTTCCTAGCCTCATCAAGAAAACTCATTTCCCTCATAAGATTGCCAAGGTTATTATGCGCCTCAGCAAACTTAGAATTAATTTTTAGCGATTTTTTATAGAAGTCCAGTGCATCTTCAAACCTATCTAATTGCTCCATTACTCTTGCTATGTTGAAATATGCCTTAAAGTTCTTAGAATCAATAGAAATTGCCTCCTTATATGATTTTATTGCCTCATCCAATTGTTCAAGCCCCTCAAAACAGGCCCCTTTAATATTTTTTATAATTGGTTCAGATGGGTATATTGTTTCAATATTATTTATTTCGATTAAAGCTTCTTTAAAGCTATTATTAGAAAATAAATCGATTAGATCATTAATTTCTGATTCAGAGGGATGTTTTGAGGACATATATATTTAATCTTTATAATAATTTAAGCCATTCACCAACGGCTGAAGATAATCTTCATATTTTTTCCATACATCTGAGCTACCTTTGTATATTTTTTGCTTAACTTGAAGAGCGCTGGTAGTTCTAACAGCTGTTTCATTCTCATAAAATTTTAGACAATTTTCATCCCACTCTAGTTCACAGTACTTTAAAAGGTTTTGAGTCTGCTTCTCCTGGTCATTTGTTAGATCTTCATAATATAGGTCGAAGATTTTATTTGGAAATAATTGCCGCCAGAAAGCCAAAAGCTTTTTGTATAAGTGATAATAATTTGCTAAATCATTTTGATCATAAGAATAACCATTACCATTGAAATAATATTTATATATTGACCAACAAGTTGCCATTGGATCACGATTCATATGGATAATTTTTGCCTCAGGAAAAGCAGAAATCATAAAACCAATATGCCGAAAATTCAAAGGCATTTTATCAATTACAATTTTTTCATTTACATTCAAGCTATCAATGTATTGCAAATATTGATTGCGGACCTTTAATAAATCTTCCTTGATGAATCCTTTAATGGGGTCATAATTCTTTAAAAATGGAACAACAAACTGATTTAATTGATTTAGCTCTCCAGCTCCATAGACTTTGTCGTGACTACCTATAATCTGATGAACTAAAGAAGTTCCTGAACGAGGCATTCCAACAATAAAAATTGGCTTAACATTAGATGGTTTAATATCATCTTTGTCTAAAACAATAAGTTTGGAATTGAAAACTTCTCTAATTCTATCAAATAGCTTTATATCCTTATCAATAGCATAATTTAATTCATTTTTTCTGAGCCTATTAGCCTCATTTAAATATCTAAATTGCTCATCATGATTATCATGACTTTCATAGATGTGCGCCAAGGCAAAGTTGATTGCTATCCGATCAATTACATCAAGCTCAGAGTCCAAAAGATAGGATTCCATTTCAGATATTTTAGGATCATTTTTCTTATATTTTTTTGCTCTACTTAAATGAAGATGAGCATCACCCCAATTAGGTCTGAGTTTTATAGCTTTTTCAATATTTTTAATAAACTCATCCTTATTGCCAAGATCCTTGAAGACCATAGCAAGATTAAAATAAGCCGCTTCATAGTCTGGCTTGATTCTGACTGCTTTTTCAAAAGATTTAATAGCATCTTTGGCCCTACCAAAGTCACTTAATGCGAGTCCAAGATTATTATGTGCTTCAGCAAAATCACTCTTGTAAGCCACGGCCCATTCTAGATTTTCAATCGCCTTAATCAAGTCTTTTTTATCATCTTTTAGAATATTTCCCAAGTTGTTGTATGCATCAGGATAGTTAGGTTGAATCAAAATTGCTTTTTTGTAGCTTTCTATCGATTCATCAATGTTTCCTTTTTCTTTCAATGCAAATCCAAGATTAAAGAAGGCTTCAGCATAGTTTGGTTTAATTTGAACAGCAGTCTTGAACATTTGGATAGAGCCCTCTAAATGCCCCACCTCCCTATAACATGCCCCAATTAAATTAAACAGCAATGGAACATTTGGATATGATTGATTTAAAGCTTTTATTTGACCTATAGCTTCTTCAAATTTACCCTGAGTATAAAGAGACATAACATAATCAATTTGCTTACGGGATAAAACAGGATTTTCATTTTTCATTAAAGCTTTTCCATTTTTATCAAACAAACCAAAATGTCATAATTTGTGCAGAAATACTCTAGGTATGGGTCTACAAATTTTGGTGCATACAATTAATTTTAAACTAGGTTATTTTATATTCCATAGTATTTTTATTTTTAATAACATTCAATATATGAATGATATTATTTAGCAAAGCTTTATTTATATAATTGAGGTTTTTCGAATAAAATATTAATAAAGTATTCAAAATACTATACTGTGAATGATATTAAATAATTTATTACGATGTCTCTAAAAATTGAGCGCTATCTTTCTCGCGCAAATAAACTTTCTAAAAAGGGGGAACTAGAAAAAGCAAAAGAAATTTACTCTTCTGTTCTTAAAATATCTCCAGACAACAAAGTAGCAAAAAAACAACTACTTTCCTTAGAACAAAATCATGCCTCAAATCCTGAAAAAGCTCAATTAGAAGAAGCAATGAGGCTATACAAATTAGGCCAATTAGATGAAGCATTAAATGCTGTAAATGAATTGATACAAAATCATCCTAGCGAGCCAATATTGTTTAATATTAGGGGTGCCTGTTATAGTGTGCTTGGACCAACTGATCATGCAATAGAGGATTTCAAAAAAGCAATATCTCTTAATCAAAGCTATGCTGAAGCGCATTACAATCTGGGTGTCGTATTTCAAAAAATTGACCAAAATGATAATGCATATGATTGCTATGAAAATGCATTGAAATTAAATCATGCATATCCTCAAGCGCATAACAACATAGGAATGATAAGCCTAAAAAAACGAGAACTTAATTCTGCGGTTAAAAGCTTTGAATGGGCAGTAGCCTACAACCCTAACTATGTTGAAGCACATAATAATCTAGGAGCAGTATTCCAAGAGCTTATGCTCTTCGAAAAGGCAAAAGAACAATATGAGAAAGCATTATCAATCAATCCAAGATTTGCTCAAGCTCTAAACAACTTAGGCGCAACATGTGAAATTTTTGGACTTAAAGATCAGGCAGTAGAGAACTATAACAATGCTATTAATGAGGATCCAGGTTATTCTGAAGCTCATAGAAACTTAAGTGCTATTAAAAAATTTAAGAAAAATGATCCTCAAATACATCAATTAGAATCACTTTATTCAAATATCAATTTAACTAAACCAGATAAAAAAAATCTGAGTTTTGCATTGGCTAAAGTATACGAAGATTTAGGAGAAAATGAAAAGTTTTTCAAATTCTTAAATGAAGGTAATAATTTAAGAAAACAAGAATTAAATTACACATTTGCATCAAGTAAAAATTTTCATTTAAGCATGTTAAAAGCATTTAAGTCTCCTCCAAAAATAATTACACAAAATACTAATAATAAATCAACCATTCGACCTATATTTATAGTTGGGATGCCAAGATCTGGAACCACCCTAGTAGAACAAATTATTTCTAGTCATCATGAAGTCTATGGTGCCGGTGAGCTAAATAACTTAAAAAAATTTGCTACCCCAATATTTCTTGAGCATGCAAATTCTAATAAAAAGATTATCAATGAAGAGGATATCCTGTCTCTAAGGAATAGCTATTTGGATTCACTCTTAGAGCTAAATTTTCAAGAAAAGATAGTGACAGATAAGATGCCAATCAATTTTAGGCTAATTGGTTTTATTCTATCCGCTATTCCAGAAGCAAAGATTATCCATGTTAAAAGAGATGCCAGAGCCACTTGCTGGTCAAACTATAAACATTATTTCAGCTCTGGCAATGGATTTACTTTTGATATGGAAGATTTATACAAATTCTATGGCCTTTACATTGAAATTATGGATTTTTGGCATAAATTATTCCCGAATAAAATTTATGATTTGGATTATGAAAAATTAACAGAAAATCAAAAAATAGAAACAGAAAAACTTCTGAAATATTGTGAATTAGACTGGGATAAAAAATGTCTAGAATTTCATAAAAATGATCGTGGAATTAAGACTGCGAGTGCATCACAAGTTAGGCAAACAATGTACCAAGGTAGCTCAGAAGCTTGGAAACAATTCAAGCCTTATATAAAGAACCTTATTGATGGTCTGAAATCTTACTAAAAAAATAAACTATCACAATTAAACTGATTTATACTTCAAGTTTTGGAATCTAAAAATAATTATGAGGTTTGATTTTGTTCCTTTCTTTAATCCAGGTGAGAATATTCCTTGGAACCGTGTCGTTAAGATGATGCGTGAGCAAACTCAACTGGCAGAACAAGCAGACTTCACAACGGTTTGGCTTACCGAGCACCACTTTGCTCACAATGGCTATCTCAATGCTCCACCTAACCCAATCATGATGTCTCTTGACTTAGCATCTCAATCAAAAAAAATTAGAGTTGGTCAAGCCCCTATTGTTCTTCCTGACTGGCACCCTTTAAGAGTTGCCGAGGATGTAGCACTTCTAGATAATATGACTGAAGGAAGAGTTGATTTTGGAGTGGCAAAAGGTATCAATGAGAGAGTTACACTTCAGTTTAATATCGACGCAGATCGTCGCGATAATGAAAAAAGCTACAGACTATTTATGGAATCCCTTGAGGTTATATTAAAGGCATGGACTGAAGATCCTTTTACCCACAAGGGTGAATTTTATCAGTTCCCAGTTCCTGGCTGGAAGGAAACCAATCGATATTTGATGCCTCTTGAAAAAGAATATCACTCTGAGGATGGTGAATATACAGGGATGTATATTCATCCTAGGCCTTATCAAGACCCACATCCTCCAGTATGGCTCATGTCAAACTCACCGCATACCTATAAACTAGCTGCAGAGAGGGGCTTTAAGGTGATTGGTATGTCAAGCCCTCCTAGTAAACTGGTTTCTTGCTGGGATGCATACGCAGATGCAGAATCACATGATGGAACTATCCATCAAAGAGGTGACGGAGTGGGAGTATGTGCAGTTATTTATGTTGCTGAAACCATGGACCAAGCAGATAAGGATGTTAGGAATGCAATTAACGGCTACTACGAGTACCTAAGTGGATCGAGACCAGAAGGTAGCTGGACTCGAAAAGCCTACCTTGATGATGATGTAAACCCAACTGATGATGACCTTAATGGAGAGTGGTTTGATTTTCTAATGAAATATGAGCTCATCTGGGTTGGTGATGCGGACTACGTTTCAGAAAAAATTCAAAAATATAATGAGTCAATTGGCCTCAAACATATCATGTTGCTTCAGCAGTTCCCTGGATTTGACTATCAAAATATTCTCAAAAGCATGACTTTGTTTTCTGAGCGAGTGATGCCTAGATTTAACCCAGATGGAGCTTAGCAAAAAATTATGTTAGAAGTCTGGGGTAGAAAAAATGCGAATCAAGTCATTCAGGTTCTGTGGACCCTCTCAGAGCTTGGTATTGAATACAAAAGACACTCCATAGGAACTGAATCTGGTGACCTTGACACTGAGGACTATAAGTCTCTCAATCCCAACTCTAAAATACCCACCATCAGAGATAATGGATTTGTCCTGTGGGAGTCTCATGCTGTAATAAGATACCTTGCCAAGCAGTATGGATTTGGCAGTCTGTATCCTGAAGATCCTCAAAAGGCCGCAATTTCAGACCAGTGGATGACCTGGTCAACTGACAGCTTTATGGGCACCTTTTTTCCTGTCTTCTGGCAGCTCGTTCGAACCGAAGAGAAGGATAGAAACTATACAAAGATTGCAGAAATGGCTAAACAAAGCTCAAGCATTCTCAAAGTTCTCGATGATTACTTAGTTAACAATCACTTTGTTGCAGGAAATGAGTTTACTTTTGGAGATATTCCTCTTGGCGTATTAATTCATAAGTACTTTGTGCTTGATATCGAAAGGCCATCATTACCTGGAATTGAAGCTTGGTATCAAAGACTCTCAGAGCGACCTGCCTTTAAAGAGCATGCGATGCAGCCTTTCGGTAATTCACCATCAGAATTCTTTGACCTACAAACCAAGGGCGAAGAAGAGGAATAATAGGTACTATTATGTCAATATTTAATTCAAACACTACCACCCAAGAAGCAGGAATAACCCCTAATCTCCTTGATGAGATTACGGATGCCTACAATCGAAATGATACTGACGCTGTGATGTCATTCTTTGCAGAGGATGCTGTCTTTGACCATGCTACAGGACCAGACATTAATGGCACTCGCTTTTCAGGGCTAGATACAATAAGGGGTATTTTCCAAGGTCTTTTTGATAACGTTGAAAGTGTCCACTGGGAGCCAATAGATACAAGAGTATCTGGTGACAAGGCATACTGTGAGTTTCATCGTGTAGCAAAACTAAAGTCCGGCGAAATTCAAGACTATTTAAGCGTTGATGTCCTCACCTTTAGAGAGGGCCTGATCATCCACAAAGATACTTTTTACAAGAATCGAACAAGCTAATTAAAAAAGCAAAAATATGGAAAGAAAAATACCAATTGACCCAATACTTGAAAAAGGCTACAACGTCAGGTTACTGGTCGATGACTTCGACGGACTCATTGAAAAGTGGTCAAACTGGAGTGAAGATTTTAGATCTAATGCGGACTCCTCTCTCAACTGTCAGTATGGTAAAGGTGAGAAAGATAAACTTGATATTTTCAGATGCGGAAATCGAAATGCCCCATTATTTATCTTCATTCATGGGGGTTACTGGCAAAGGGGAGACAAGTCAATCTATAGTTTTGTAGCAGAGTCTTTTGTGAATTCAGGAATTGATGTTGCTCTCATTGGTTATCAATTATGTCCTGGCGCTAGCATGACGAATATTGTCGAAAAAATTAGAGAAGCTATCGTATGGATCTGGAATAACGCAAATGATTACTCGATTTCAAAACACAGAATCAATGTCTCTGGTCATTCAGCGGGTGGCCATATCACCGGAATGATTCTTGCAACCGACTGGTCAACTATTTCAAATGATCTTCCAAAAGATATCGTTAAAACAGGGGTTCCAATAAGCGGACTTTATCAGCTTGATCCGATCAGAGAAACAACTATAGCAGATGCTCTTGGGCTTGATGATAAAGAGAGTCTAGCCTTGAGTCCACATTTCTTTGAGCCAACAACTGACGCCCCGATTCTAGTTACCTTAGGTGGTGGTGAAACGCCTGAATTTCATTGGCAGACTGATAACTTTGTACAGCAATGGCAAAGCTTCAAGGCACCACTTGATTACTTTGCAGAACCTAAGGTTGATCACTTTGGCGTTGTAGAGAGACTCTCCAATAAGGATTCTGAGATTTTCAATAAGGTAAAAGAATGGCTTAAATAGTTTAAACTTTATAGCTGAATTTAAACCTTTAAGAGTTTGGCCATTGTTGCCCCCATATCTGAAGGTGTTGGTGACACAAGTATTCCAGCATCCTGAAGTATTTCAACCTTCTCAGCAGCACTCTCACCACTCGTGCTAACAATTGCTCCCGCATGACCCATTAGTCTTCCTGGTGGTGCAGTCAAACCAGCAATATAGGCTGACATCGGTTTAGTCATATGTTTTTGGAAATACTCTGCAGCTTCCGCTTCCTGTGGACCCCCAATCTCACCAATAATCAATACTGCTTCAGTTTCATCATCTTGCTCAAAATGCTTTAAGATTTCCACAAATGAACTTCCATTAATAGGGTCACCGCCGATTCCTACACCGGTACTAATACCGATGCCTAGTTCTTTCATTTGAGAAGCTGCTTCATAACCTAGAGTGCCTGAGCGTCCTATCAATCCTACGTTACCTTGTTTATAGATATGGCCAGGCATAATGCCTAACATAGCCTTACCTGGACTAATTGTTCCTGCGCAATTAGGGCCCGTTAAAATCATACGGTTTTCAGGCTTAGCGCGTGCAAAAAGGTATCGCTTCACTCGAATCATATCATGCGTTGGTATTCCGTCAGTAATGCTCACACAATATTTAATGCCGCCTTCAGCTGCCTCCATAATTCCATCTGCAGCATACGCAGGAGGTACAAAGATGATGCTAGCTTCAGCACCCGTTGATGCAACAGCCTCTTTGACTGTGTTGAATACTGGCCTTCCTAGATGCGTTGTACCTCCCTTGCCAGGGGTAACTCCAGCAACGACGTTAGTACCATAATCAATCATCTCTTGAGCATGAAATGAACCCATGCGACCAGTTAGCCCCTGAATTAAAACTGGAGTTTTCTCATTAATAAATATACTCATTTCTTCACCTTATTTTCCCGTTGACTTTTTCCATTCAGCAACAACTGTGTGAGCTGCATCTGACAAAGTCTCAGCAGTAATAACTTTTTTTCCACTATCTTTTAATATTTTCCTCCCCTTTTCGACATTAGTCCCTGATAAGCGAACCACCAGGGGAACATCAACATCACGTGAATTTAATAAATCCACAATACCTTGAGCAACCCAATCACATCGGTTGATGCCCGCAAAGATGTTGACCAAAATTGCCTCAACATTATCATCTGAAAGGACCAACTCTATAGAAGTCGCAACCCTCTGGGCAGAAGCACCTCCACCGATATCGAGGAAGTTTGCTGGCTCACCACCAGCATGCTGAATCATGTCCATAGTGGCCATTGCAAGGCCTGCGCCATTGATAAGACAACCAATATTTCCCTCTAGGCCAATATAATTTAGATCATGCTCAGCTGCATTGATTTCTCGAATATCTTGCTGTGTTTTGTCATGAAACTCAAAGATTTCTGGGCGTCGATAGAGTGCATTTGAGTCAAATGACATCTTCGCATCAAGCGCCAAAACTTTATTTCCAGAGGTCAAAACCAATGGGTTGATTTCCAATAAATTAGCATCCGTGTCTCGAAATGCGCGATAACATTTCATCACTGCTCGACTAGCTGAGCCAATCGCCTCATTAGGCAGCCCTAGGGTAAAAACGAGTTGACGTGCCTGGAAAGGCTGCATACCAACCGAAGGATCAATCCTTATCTTATTAATTTTTTCTGGCATCTCTTCTGCAACTTGCTCAATATCCATTCCGCCTTCTGTAGAAACAACTAGAGTTACTTTTTGAGATGCCCTATCCAATACAATACTGAAGTAGAGCTCCTTTAAAATGTCACTAGCCTCCTCAACATATATACTTGAAACCATTTTGCCTTCTGGGCCTGTCTGATTTGTGACTAGGTTATTTCCAAGAAACTTGTCACAAAATTGTGAAATTTCTTTTGGAGACTTACATAACTTGACTCCACCCGCCTTGCCGCGTGCTCCTGAATGAACCTGTGCCTTTACGATCCATTTATCGCCACCTAATTCGTTAGCTTGATAAATTGCCCCCGTTGCAGAATGTGCAACACCGCCTCTTGGAACTGGAACTCCGTATTGAGCTAAAAGCTTCTTGGCTTGATATTCATGAATATTCATAACTAAACTCCAACTTTTCCATTAATTGCTTTATCAGTATTCACAATATTTTCTGCCATCTTTGCAGAGGCAGCATCAATCATTCTTCCGTTAAGTTGCGCAGCGCCCCTTCCCTCTTTAGCTGCTTCATCTAAGGCAATTAAAATTTGTTGGGCATGTGTGACTTCGGACTTAGGAGGCGTATAAACCTCATTAGCCAATTCAATCTGAGAAGGATGTATCGCCCACTTTCCTTCAAATCCAAGAGCTGCGCCTCTTTTTGCTGCATCAATATAAGACTCTGGATCATTAAAGTCACCAAATGGCCCATCAATTGCTCTCAAACCGTAGGCTCTACAAGCGACTAACATTTGTGAGAGCCCTGCATGCCACTGATCACCAGGATAGTCAGGGTTTAGACCACCAATCACGGTTGTTCTTGCCCTGCAGCTCGCAGCATAATCAGCAACACCAAAGTGCATCGCTTCAAGCCTTTCTTCACGACCTTTTTTAGCAATATCCATAACGTTGGCCATTCCAAGAGTTGTCTCAATTAATACTTCGATTCCAATACGATTGCTTAAACCTTTTGCTGTCTCAATTTGATTGAGCATTGCTGATAGCATATAGATATCAGATGACGTTCCTGCTTTTGGAAGAAGTATTGTGTCAAGCTTCTCTCCAGCCTGCTCAACCACCTCAACGACATCTCGATACATGTAATGTGTATCAATACTATTAATTCGCACTGAAATAGTTTTTGCATGACCCTGCCAATCAAGGTCATTAATAGCTTCAATGACATTTTTACGTGCTGGAACTTTATCATCTGGAGCAACTGCATCCTCCAAATCTAAAAAGACATAGTCCGCAGAACTTTTTAATGCCTTTTCAAACATTTTAGGATTTGATCCTGGAACAGCTAATTCACTTCGCTGCAGCCTCTGTTTGACTGGTTCATAAATAATATGACTCATAAAACCCCTTTATTTAATCATTATGTAAACAATATAACAACATTATCAAAGAGTAGATTGAGTAATTATCAAAGGCGATTTAGGTCAAATCAACTGACCATTTAATTACGTTTTAAATCTGGCTTAAGGTGGCGTCCCGTAGGAGATTTGAACTACCTGTTTCCAGAATGAAATCCTGGCGTCCTGGGCCACTAGACGAACGGGACAAAAGAAATTTTAGAGGACTTTGCTATGATTAAGCAAGCTATATTTAACTTGCTTAATCAAAAAAATGGCATCCGGTAGGGGAATCGAACCCCTCTTGCCAGGATGAAAACCTGGAGTCCTAACCGATAGACGAACCGGACAAAATCATTATTGCTATGGTGGAGCTAGGCGGGATCGAACCGCCGACCTCAACACTGCCAGTGTTGCGCTCTCCCAGCTGAGCTATAGCCCCAAAAAACTGGGTTGTTAGCAAAAACGTAAATTATAATCTGTATATCATTTCAGTCAAGTCAAAATTGGTAAAATATAATTATGGAAAAAATATATAACAGCGATAATTACTCAATAGAAGTGCTTTATCATATTGGCGCTTATGAAAACTCAATTCATTTTATTTTTGATGAGTCAACTAAAACATGCGCAATTGTTGATCCTGCATGGGAGCCTGATTTATTTCTAAAAAAAATTAGTGATAAAGGCTACACTCTCACAGATATTTGGATTACGCATTGGCATGGGGATCATACTAATGCTGTGGACGACATAGCAAATAAAACAGGAGCAAAAATAACTGCCGGTGTGAATGAAGTCCCTTATTTAAACATTGAGAATCCAGTTCATACGGTTACTGATGGAGACATCATTACACTCGGTAACATCGAAGTCAAAATTATTGAAACGCCAGGACATACTGCTGGAGGTGTTTGCTATCTACTGGATGAGCACCTGATTGCAGGTGATACTTTGTTTGTCTATGGGGTAGGTATCTGCAGTCTTGCTGGCTCAAACCCAGTCACTCTATATCATTCTCTTAAGAAACTCATTGCTCAGGTCCCTGACCATATTCACTTGTTATGCGGGCATAACTATGGCTCTGAAATTTCAACTACAATTGCAGAGCAGAAAAGAGCCAACCCCTTCTTACTCATTGAAGATGAAGATACATTCGTTCGTTACAGAATGCATGTTCATGACTCTACTCGAACTTACCCAATGTCTCCTATGACCCTAGATGAGGTAAACGCTTTGTTATGATAGGAATTTATGGCGGCTCCTTCGATCCCGTACATTTAGGACATCTCAATACTGCAAAATCAATTAAAAAAGAGCTTAATTTTGAGCGTTTATTCCTTTTGCCATGCTTTGAGCCTGTTCATAAAAATTCACTTCACTATTCCTCCACCCAAAGGCTAGAGATGCTCGATCTTGCTATCAAAAAGTATCCCTCCCTTGAAATTGATACTAGAGAAATTGACCGAGGAGGAAACTCTTTTATGATTGATACTCTAGCTGAATTAATAAAAGAATTTAAGGGAAAGACAATTTGCCTCATCATTGGGATGGATAGTTTTATTAACTTTAAAACATGGAAAAAGTGGGATGAATTTGCTAGATTAATTCATTTAATTATCCTTCCAAGAAAGACCAATCAACCCTTTCAAAAAAACCTTGATACTTTTGATTTAGCTCTTGATAAGAATGACTTGAGTAAGAAACCGAGTGGGCTTTTATATTTTTCTAATTCTCAGCTGATCGATATTTCGTCAACCAATATTAGAGGTAAAATTGCCTCCAACCAAAATCTTGAAGGCTTGATGCCCTCCTCCGTTATAAACTTTCTTCAAAAAATATGAAACTTGCTGAACAGATAAAAGTTGTTGAAAACGTTATTGAGGAATTAAAAGGAGAAAACATCATCACACTCAACGTAATGCAACTGAGTGATGACATGGAGGCCATTATCATTGCAACTGGACGATCTATTCAGCACGTCAGAGGAATTGCCAACAATGTAAGTATCGAAGCCAAGAGACTTAATATGCCTGTTTTAGGGACTGAGGGTGTTGAATTTAGTGAGTGGGTGCTAGTTGATCTTGGCGAAGTCATTGTTCATGTCATGACAGAAAAAACACGAGAATTCTATAAGTTAGAGAAGTTATGGTCCATCGAGGAAGATGAAGATTAATCTCATTGCTGTTGGAAAAAAAATGCCTGACTGGATAAATGAAGGCATTGAACATTACAAAAAACAATTTCCCAAAAACTACAACTTTGCCATCACCTCAATTGAATCTCAAAGCAGGAGATCAAAAAGTGAAGAACAAGCTAAAAGCCTTGAAGAAAAATTAATTTTAGATGCCGCTTCAAACTCGACCCTATTAATTGCTTTTGATGAGCAGGGCAGACAACAAACCAGTGAAGAGCTATCAAAATCAATTGAAAAATGGCAGCTTAACGCAGAGAATGTGGCTTTGATTATTGGAGGCGCAGATGGGCTGTCAAGTGACATAAAACAGAAATGTAATTTAATCTGGAGTCTCTCAAACTTAACATTGACTCACTCGATGGCTCGATTGCTTTTGGTAGAGCAAATCTACAGGGGTTATAGCTTACTAAGTAATCACCCCTATCATAGAAGTTAGGTAGCTTTAAAGAATTGAATTGACATTTTCAGGAGGCCTTCCGATTGCAATGCCCTTCTCTGTTCTAACGATAGGTCGCTCGATTAATATAGGGAACTCTAGCATTGATTTTATAAGATAGTCTTCACTCAATGACTTATCAGAAAGCCCAAGCTCTTTAAACTTAGACTCTCCTCTTCGAAGCAGTTCTCTAGCGCTAATGTCCAAGTCTTTTAATATTGACTTGAGTTCTGACTCGCTTGGGGGATTAACAAGATAATTAACAACCTCAAAGTCTATATCGTTTTGTTCTAAAATAGCAACAGTTGCTCTAGATTTAGAGCAGCGGGCATTGTGATAAATCTTAGTACTCATAGTAATTATTCATGAAAAAATTTCTTATTATACTCCTCCTAATAACTCCTTTTCATGCAAGCCAAGCGCTGAGTTTTAGCGAAGTAGTTGACTCGGTCAAAGAACTCATGCCCTGGCATGAATCAGCCCCAAAACTGGCCTTTGAATTGACCGATACTAATGGAAATATCTTTACAGAAAAAAACACGCGAGGTAAGTATTTGGTCGTTAATTTTTGGGCCTCTTGGTGCACACCCTGCCTAAAAGAGATACCAGCATTTGTTGAGTTTTACAAGGAAAACTCAGGCCATGTAGAAATTCTTGGCTTGGACTTTGAACCTGTCAACCTTGAAGTGATTGATGAGTTTATTGAACGTTTTTCGATTAACTATCCAATAGTTCTCTATACACACATCAATGACTCTGAATATACCAACTTTGGAGAAATTGTCGGCATGCCTACAACGCTTATATATAGCCCTGAAGGGGAGCTACTTCAAACCTTTATGGGGGAAATCACAGTTGAAGATCTGAATAAATACATCTCACCAATTACCTAAGATAACTTCATTATGATTTCACCACCAATTGCAAATGGACTGAATGAAAAACAGCATCAATCGGTTACTTTATCCGAAGACAGCAACGCTTTAATTCTTGCTGGTGCAGGAAGCGGAAAAACGCGAGTTCTGACGCATCGAATTCATTACCTAGTATCTGAAAAAAATCATCACTCTGATGATATTCTCGCTGTCACCTTTACAAATAAAGCTGCCAACGAAATGAAGGAAAGGCTGAGTGAACTTCTATATCAACCCATAGGTAGAATGTGGGTTGGCACCTTTCATTCACTCGCACATAGGCTTTTACGAACACACGCAATTGATGCTAATCTCTCGCCCACCTTTCAAATTCTTGATGCACAGGATCAATATCGAATAATTAAGCGCCTTATGAAGGAGAATAGCATAGACGAGAGCAAGTTCCCTATCAGAAAGGTTCAGTGGTTCATCAATCAACAAAAAGATGAAGGGATAGAGCCTCAAAGTATTAATGTGGGCTATAATTTTTTTGTCAAGCAAAGTGCTAAGGTTTTTGACCTCTATGAAAAACACTGCCAAGCGAATGACCTAGTTGATTTTGCTGGCCTTTTAGTGAAGAGCTATGAGCTACTGAAAAACAATCAAAACTTACTAGGGCATTATCAAAAAAAGTTTAAACACATTCTAGTCGATGAGTTCCAAGATACCAACCGCATACAATATCAATTTATAAAAATACTTCATAACGAGAATAATCATATCTTCTGTGTAGGTGATGATGACCAGTCGATCTATGGCTGGAGAGGAGCCAGAATTGAAAATATACAAAAAATAGAAAATGACTTTAAACCCATAGAGGTTATCAAGCTTGAACAAAACTATCGGTCTACGGGGAACATTTTAAGCGCCTCAAATGCGCTGATTGCTAACAACCAAAATCGACTTGAAAAGTCTCTATGGACAGAGTCTGGTGATGGTGACTTAATCAATGTTTTTAATGCTAGGACTGAAACTGAAGAATCTCATTATGTCGTCAGTGAAATTGAAAACCAGTTTAATCAGGGAAGGAACCTGAGTGAGTGCGCTATACTCTATAGATCTAATGCCCAGTCAAGGGTTTTTGAGGAAGCTCTAATCAGGAGAAATATCCACTACAGAATATATGGTGGGTTACGTTTTTTTGAGAGAGCTGAAATTAAAAATGCCATGGGTTACGTTCGCCTTACTGAAAATACTTCTGACAATATTGCTTTCGAGAGAATTGTGAACTTTCCAACACGCGGCATTGGGTTATCGACCATTGAAAAAATAAGGTCCCATTCAGTTGAAAACCATACCGATTTATTCCAATCTTCTTTAGCAATCAAAGACTCTCTTGCTTCGAGAGCATCTAACGCCCTCACAAACTTTATTCACTTAATCGAGTCAATGACAGACGCCGTCGACAGTCTTGATCTAAGCGAGAAAGTTGATACTATTCTAATTCAGTCAGGACTCATGAACCATTACTCAAACGATAAAACTGACAAGGCAGGAAGTAAAAAAGAAAATCTAGAAGAACTGGTGACCGCTGCCAAGCAGTATGTTCACGAAGAAGAGAGCGAAATGAGTGAGACTGAAGGATTCATTGCCCTTGCAACACTTGATTCTAGCGGTGACTCTAAACCTGACAATAATGAGTGCGTTCAACTCATGACGGTACACTCAGCAAAGGGGCTGGAGTTTCCAGTTGTCTTTCTGGTTGGTCTAGAAGAGGATTTATTCCCCTCAAGGCAGAGTAAGGATGAGCCTCATTTACTTGATGAAGAAAGAAGGCTCTGCTATGTTGGAATGACTAGAGCGATGTCCTCATTAACCCTTTCCTATGCAAGTAGACGCTTCATCCATGGACAATCTTTCTACTCGATGAACTCAAGGTTTTTAGATGAAATTCCTAGGAGTTTTTTAAACTATATTAAAAATCCCAATAGTGATTCAGTAATAACATCATTTGAGGATGTAAAAAACCCTCCCCAAAAAAGGGTATCAAGTTCTACAGATTCTATCTATGCTATTGGCCAGGTTGTCAGTCATGCTAAATTTGGAATAGGAACCATAATGAACTATGAGGGAAGCGGGGATTCGATGCGCCTTCAAATCAAATTCCAAAAAGTAGGCACAAAGTGGCTAATTAGCTCCTATGCTAAGCTAGAAATTGTTTAGCCTTGAGACCAAGGCATACCATCATTTCGCCAGCCATTTAGATTTCCACGATGATCGTTCTCATCCAAGTCCCCCTCGAAGCCACTAGCAACATGAGAAACACATGTAAAGCCTTTGCTTTGAAGACACTTTAGAGCCTCATTAGACCTGAATCCACTTCTACAAATAAGAATAAGCTCTGTGTCCATCGCATCACTTCGATTACTCAGTTCAGCGATTACAGAGGCATAAAAAGTATCTGGGTCAGACTCTAAATCTGGCTCATCAAACCAAGGAATCAGAATTGAGTTCTCTGGAAAACCCACATACTTATGTTCAGCTCGGGTTCTCACATCAATCAAAACTGCCTCAGGATTCTTATTCATTCGCTCAACAGCCGTTTTTGGAAGTAGGTTTCTTTTATAACTCATTTTATTTCCTGATATTTTTAAATAATGATACTCTAAGGTTGCTTTTTTCGAACAAAAAGTGCGATTGACTCAACATGAGCAGTCTGAGGAAACATGTCCATAACGCCAGCGCTCTCTAAGGAAAATCCTAAATCAATTAGCTTTGCAGTATCTCTTGCCAAGGTTGCTGGGTTGCATGAAACATAGACGAGTCTCTCAACTTTGAGCTTAGGTAAAAGCTCAACAATTTCTATGGCGCCAGTTCTTGCTGGATCAATCAATGCTTTATTGTATGTCTTACCTCTGAACCATTCAAATCCTGTCACATCTTCGAAAAGGTCTGCCTTATAAAACGATGCATTAGTAATATTGTTCACTTTAGCGTTTTCTTTTGCTCTCTCGACAAGACCCTTATCCCCTTCTATACCAACAACACTATTCACATACCTTGAGATCGGGAGTGTGAAGTTGCCAAGACCACAAAAAAGATCAATGACATTATCATTTTTAGTTAAATTGAGGAGATCTAATGCCAGATCAATCATTTTTTTGTTGAGTTCAAAATTAACCTGAGTGAAGTCATTAGGAAGGAAAGACATTTCAATTGAGTGGCCTGGAAGCGAGTATGTCAACTGAACTGAGTCTTGGAAAGGTTTAATTGTTTCTAAACCTCCACTCTGTAGGTACCATGTAATGGATAGTTTTTTTGCATACTCAGCAAGAACCTTTTCATCATTATCATTTAATGGCTGAAGGTGCCTTAAGATTAAAATTGTATCTTGCTCAGCAATCGCTACTTCAATCTGAGGAATTTGCTCTTTAATACTAAGCGACTCAATGCAATCAGAGAGTAGCTCAAGGTTGTCACCTAGGGAGGGATGCAAAACTTCGCATCGACTCATAACTGTAACAAATGAAGATTTTCTCTCTCTGAAGCCAACTAGAACTTTCTCTTTTTTAGCAACATAACGAACTCCCAAACGGGCTTTTCGGCGATAGCCCCAACTCTCAACTTGAATTGGCTCTAACCAGTTTTTTGGTTGAACTTTTGCCTGTCCTGAAAAGGCACTTTGAAGCCAATCATTTTTTGCATTAATTTGATTTACACTAGATAGGTGTTGAAAGGAGCATCCACCACATATTCCATACACCGAGCACTTTGCCTCGATTCTGTCAGGAGAGGACTCAATGACTTCAACGACATCAGCCTCCTCATATTTAGCGCGAGATAGAGTTCTGGAGGCTATAACCTTTTCGCCTGGTAAGGCGCCCCTAGTAAAAATTACTTTGTTGTCAATGTGAGAGATGCCTCTTCCTTCATGAGAAAGAGACTCAATCTGAATTTCATAGACTTTAGGTTTTAACTTTCTTCTTCTAGACATCCAGAAGTTCCACCCAATGCTTCACGGGAATAGAGCTTCCTTTTTGAAGGTGCATTAAACATCCAATGTTGCTTGTTACTATCATGTTAGGTTTTGAAGCATTTAAATTTTCAATCTTGTTGTCTCTAAGCTGGTTTGATATTTTAGTCTCAAAAATTGAGTATGCACCGGCAGATCCACAACAAATATGAGAATCCTTGACAGTTTTTTTAATATATCCAAATTGAGATAGTATTGATTCAACTAAACCGCCAAGCTCTTGTCCGTGCTGCATGGTACAAGGCTCATGATAAGTGACATTTAATTCTGATAGATTGAGACCACTCAAATCCATGGTTGAGAGAAATTCAGCGATGTCTTTGGTTTTTGATGAGACAAATAACGCCTTTTGAAAATACGGGTCAGAACTTTTAAAGAGCTTCGGATAATCCTTAATCATCACCCCGCATCCACTTGCACTAGAAATAATTGATTCTACTCCTGATTCAAGCTGTTGAGTCCAATGATCAATATTTCGTCTCACTTTTTTGAGTGCATCGTCTGTGGCTGAAAGGTGCTGGTCAAGTGCTCCACAACACTGAGACTGAGAAGACTCTAATACTTCAATATTCAGTTTGGACAATACATTCTTAATAGTATGGTTGATGTTTGGCGCAAGTGAAGGCTGAACGCAACCAGACATCAAAAGAACTGTTGAGTTTGCTTTTTCTGGCTTTGCAGATTTAGAAGTAATCTTGGAGTGACGATAAAAATACCCGATAGGCCTAAAGACTGTCGGAGATAGAAGAGTTTTTCTCACTATGTACCTATAAAGAGACTGCAACTTTCCTCTCTTAGGCTCCATGATATCTCGACCTATCTCAAGAAGCTGTCCATACTCAACGCCAGATGGGCAAGTAGTTTCACATGAGCGACAGGTCAAACATCGATCCATATGCCTCAATGATTTGAGGCTAAACTGGTTTTGCTCTAGAGCAGACTTAATTAAATAAATCCTTCCTCTAGGTGAGTCCAGTTCATCACCCAGTAACTGATACGTTGGACAGGTTGCCAAGCAGAAACCACAATGTACACAAGACTCGATAATTTGGTTTGCTTTATCTCTTGATGCATCTGAAACATTATTATTTTTTATCTCTGCATGCATTAAACGAATACTCCGTAAGGATCAAACACATCCTTAAGTCTTTTTTCAATTTGCTTTCTCAGAGGCGAATCACCACTTCTCTTTTCAAGCCTAACGCTTCTTTCCTGGACCATCTTTTCAGGAAAGACCTTAAAACTGATCTGAGTTATCACCGCAAGCTTGCCCATCGATCCTACTAAAAGCCTTGAGACGTCATATCCAGCTACATTCTTCATGACTTGGCCACCAAAATTTAACAAATCGCCCTTCCCATTTATGATTTGCACGCCCAACACACTATCGGAAAAGTCAGATCCTGAGGTTGAGTATAAAGACCCAATCGTTTTATCAGAATTCTCTATAAAGAAAGGAAGTGCCTGATTATTCTCTCCCAAAACCTGATTAATTTCTTTTATTAAGGTTCCTGATTTAACGGTAATAACTAGCTCTTCGGGAAAATACTCAACCACTCCAGAGTAAGAAATCATGTTCAATACTTCTGAACTAGAAGCGCTTCCAAAATTTGTTATTCTAAGCTGACTTGCATTTCTAACTTTTTTTTGAATCTCTCCAATCGTTTGCATGATCAGAATCGCTCTAGCTCTGGGTGTGGAAGATTTCCATGATGAACATGCATATTTCCTAATTCAGCGCATCGATGAAGCGAAGGCACCGCTTTGCCTGGATTGAGAAGTGATTTAGGATCAAAAGCGGCTTTTATTTGATGGAAAACATCTAGCTCAGAATCACTATACTGGTAACACATGGCGTCCAACTTTTCGACACCAACACCATGCTCTCCAGTAATACTCCCTCCCACATCTATGCAAAGTTTAAGTATTTCATTTCCAAATTCTTCTGTCTTCTCCAACTCACCTGGCACTCCTGCATCATATAAAATCAAAGGGTGTAGATTGCCATCACCTGCATGGAATACATTAGCCACTCTTAAACTATAGTGCATTGATAGGGCATTAATTTTTTCAAGAACATCGCCCAAATGTCTTTTGGGTATTGTTCCATCCATACAGTAATAGTCTGGTGATATTCGTCCAACGGCAGGAAAGGCTGACTTCCTCCCCTTCCACAACAGAAGCCTCTCTTCCTCACTCTCTGAAACCCTAACTGAGCTAGCCTTAGACAGTAAACTGAGCACTGTTTCCAAATCATTACTCACTAACTCATCTGACCCATCTAGCTCACATAGCAGCAATGCCTTCGATCCTAAAGGATAACCCGGTCTTGCAAACTCTTCAGAGGCCTCTATTGCAAATTCATCCATCATTTCAAGACCGGCTGGAATAATTCCATTCTTTATAATGTCGGCAACTGCATTTGCACAATCTTTAACACTATCAAAACCAGCCATAACCAACTTAGCAACCTCGGGCTTTTTAGTCAGCTTTACGGTTATTTCTGTAATAACCCCTAACAAACCCTCCGATCCAGTCATTAATGCTAAAAGACCCAGCCCCTCATCCTGTCTCGAAAAAACTAATTCTTCACCCTCAATAGTCATTATTTTTATTGACTCGATATTTTGGACAGTTAAACCATATTTAAGGCAATGAACCCCGCCAGCATTTTCAGCAACATTACCACCAATTGTGCAAGCAATTTGAGATGAAGGATCCGGTGCATAATAGAGTCCATACTCATCTGCAGCCTCACTAATTGCTAAATTCCTAACGCCCGGCTCAACAACGGCTGTTTGCTCTTGTGGATTAATAGAGATGACTTTAGTCAACTTTGAGAGTCCCAATACTACACTGTCCTTTATAGGCATTGCGCCGCCAGATAACCCTGTTCCAGCGCCCCTAGTGACGATAGGTGTATTATTTTTTCGACAAATCTCCAGCACCTTTTTGACTTGACTGAGTTCATTTGGAAGAACAACAGCTAGTGGCTTTTGCTTATAAACGCTCAACCCATCACACTCAAAAGGGCGAGTATTTTCATCACCGCTAATGACAATGTTTTTGGGTAATGACTTACTTAACTGAGAAATTATTGACACCTTTGACCTTCAGTTGTTATCGGTATTTCTATCATAAAGAAAATAGACCGGATCGATTTAAAATTAAATTCAAGCGGTTATGAATTTAATTACTAATATTTTTTTTTATATCTTAGATAATTAACAAAAAATTATATCTTGTTTTTATTGGCTTTGAAGTATTGTAGTCACTGGCAGCAGGAATTTAAAACTAACCAATAAAATAAAAATGAAATCATTCCTACCACCAAAGAGACTATTAATGGGTCCTGGTCCATCCGATGTTCACAAGCGAATTTTAAATGCTATGGCCAGACAAACTATAGGGCATCTTGATCCTGCATTTATTGAAATGATGGATGAAACTAAACAGATGTTAAAGTTCGCATTCATGACTGAAAATGAATTAACAATGCCTATTTCAGCTCCAGGATCAGCGGGCATGGAGGCCTGCTTCGCAAACCTTGTTGAGCCTGGAGATAAGGTCATTGTATGTATTAATGGAGTATTTGGAACACGTATGAAGGAAAATGTCATTCGTGTTGGCGGTGAGGCAGTCATCATTAATGATGACTGGGGCAAACCGGTGGATCCACAAAAAGTTGAACAAGCTTTAATTGATAATCCGGATGCTAAAATTTTAGCTTTTGTGCATGCAGAAACCTCTACAGGGGCCATATCAGATGCAAAGCAGCTCTGTGAATTAGCCAATAAGCATAGCTGCCTATCGATTGTTGATGCGGTTACCTCTTTGGCTGGCTCTGAGCTTAGGGTTGACGACTGGGGAATTGATGCGATCTATTCCGGCTCACAAAAATGCTTATCAGCAATGCCGGGATTATCACCTGTTAGTTTTAGTGAAAAAGCAATACACAAATTTACAAACCGAAATACGCCGGTGACAAGCTGGTTTTTAGATCTTAATTTAGTGATGGGTTATTGGGGAAAAGGTGCAAAGCGTGCCTATCACCATACAGCCCCTGTCAACACACTCTATGGACTGCATGAATCCTTAGTGATGCTGACTGAGGAGGGATTAGAAAGCTCTTGGGCGCGTCACAAAGAAAATCATTTGCTTCTCAGGGATGGCCTAAGCAAGCTTGGAATAAACTACTTAGTAGATGAATCAAGCAGACTTCCTCAGCTCAACAGCGTATATATTCCAGATGAAAGTGATGATGCAAAGGTTCGCTCAAGCTTGATGAACGACTTCAATATAGAGATTGGCGCAGGCCTTGGGGACCTTGCAGGTCAAATCTGGAGGATCGGCCTAATGGGACATACATCAAGAAAAGAAAACGTGGAGTTTTGCTTGTCAGCCCTTAAAAAGGCCTTATAAAAAAACTTTACTAAGTTTTTATTTTAGCGAGCAACTCCTCATCGGTCTCGACTCTATCAGGATCTGGAAGGCAGCAATCTACAGGACAAACCTCAACGCACTGAGGGGTATCGAAATGTCCCACACACTCAGTGCAAAGGTCACCATCAATTTCATAAATCTCTTCACCCATGTAAATAGCTTCATTAGGGCACTCAGGAACACAAACATCACAATTAATGCATTCATCTGTAATAAGCAAAGACATATAAAATTCCTTAAATTCTGTATTTAAATTACACAACCTAAAAAAAGTCGTGGCATTGAGTTTCTAACCCTTATATTTTAACGTATCAGCGCTAAAATATTGATGATTTTGGGTATCATTAATCATTTTATTTCTAAGGTTATCATGCGAAAAATTTTAGCTATCTTTTCAATTCTACTTTCAAGTCTCTCATTTGGAAACCTAGAAGATGGAATCTATGCGCAACTCCAGACTTCTAAAGGTGAAATTACAGTTGAACTAGCCTACAAAAAGGCGCCCCTTACCGTAACAAACTTTATTGCTCTGGCTGAAGGCACAAAGCAGAGCAACAAAGCCCTTGGCGCGCCCTTCTATGACGGTTTGACCTTTCATAGAGTTATCGATGAATTCATGATTCAGGGCGGAGATCCTAATGGTGATGGCACAGGTGGGCCTGGTTACAAGTTTGCTGATGAATTTAGTGATCTCATGCATGATGGTCCTGGGGTTCTATCAATGGCTAACTCTGGTCCTAATACCAACGGATCTCAATTCTTTATTACTCATGTGCCAACGCCTTGGCTTGATGGCAAGCATAGCGTATTTGGCATCGTAGTTCAGGGAATGGATGTGGTTAATGCAATTGTAAAAGGGGATACTCTAGATAGGGTCAGAATTGAGCGAGTTGGTGATGAGGCCAAACAATTTGTTGCAAATGAAGACTCGTTTAATGCATTAGTCTCTAAAGCAAACGAAGCTATTGTTGCGCAAAAAAAGCTTTATCTTCAAAACTTTGAGTCCTATGTAGTTTCAAATTTTCCTGGTGCTACTCAAGATGAGCTTGGCTACTTCACAACTATAACTAAAGAAGGTAATGGGGATTTTGCAAGTCAAGGACAAATCGTTACTGTTGATATTGCGCTGAGCGCAAATACTGGAGAAATTATGCGTCCTCCTGGAAGTCCTATCCCTTTTCCTCTGGGTACAGGAGAGATTATCAGCATCATTGAGACGAATGTTCAAAAAATGACGATTGGTGAAGAGCGCACCGCAATAGCGACCTATGAATCAGTCTTCGGGAGTGCGCCAAGTGGTAACATCCCGCAAGATGCCTTCTTAATTTTTGATCTTATATTAATTTCTGCTGAGGACAACTAAATATGTTTCTGGAGCTTTTAAGCTTTCTCTCATCACTTGATACTGGCTTTAATGTTCTTAACTATTTAACTGTCAGAGCGGTCTTCGCAATGATGACAGCGCTCTTGATTACCTTACTACTGGGTAAGTGGATTATTGGAAAGCTTCAAGATTATCAAATTGGGCAAGTCATTCGTGACGATGGACCTGAAACGCACCTTGAAAAGAAAGGCACTCCTACGATGGGTGGCGTCCTGATTTTCTTTGCTTTTTTTGTCAGCGTATTAATTTGGGGTGACTGGAGAAATCCATTCCTGTGGATAGTCATTGTTACCGCACTTTTGTTCAGTTCGATAGGTTTTATTGATGACTATTTAAAGATCAAAAAACAGAACTCTGACGGGCTCAGTCGAAGACAAAAAATATCAGCTCAATCAATAAGTACTCTTTTCATATGCCTTTGGTTGCTGAGTCTTAATTCACAGACCATAGGAGCCGAACTCTTAATTCCTTTCTTTAAGGATTTAATTATTCCGCTGAACGCATTAGGGTTTTTAGTTATTGGTTGGTTTGCAATTGTTGGAGGGTCAAACTCTGTCAACTTAACCGATGGTTTGGATGGGCTAGCTATCATGCCAGTTATTATTATTAGCGGTGCACTCGCCGTCTTCGCCTATATTGGTGGAAACTATAATTTTTCTGCCTATCTAAACATGCCATTCATGCCCGGTACAGGTGAGGCATTTGTTGTCTGCGCAGCTCTCATAGGAGCTGGCTTTGGTTTCTTGTGGTTTAATACCTACCCCGCTGAAATCTTTATGGGAGATACTGGATCTTTGTCATTAGGTGCAGTGTTAGCTGTGATTGCTATCATTGTTCATCAAGAGATACTATTGATTCTCATGGGCGGTATATTTGTGGCCGAAACCTTGTCAGTCATCATACAAATTGGATACTACAAGAGAACGCAAAAAAGGTTCTTTTTGATGGCGCCTATTCATCACCACTTTGAAAAGAAAGGTCTCAAAGAACCGAAGATTATTGTGCGCTTTTGGATTATCACACTGATACTTGTTCTAATTAGCTTGGCAAGCATTAAGATTAGATAACTCACCAAAGAATTGAACTGTAAAATACTATCTCATGAGTATTAAATCAGACAAATGGATCAAAAGAATGTCTCAAGAAAGTGAGATGATTACTCCATTTGAGCCACAACAAATTCGTAAGTCAGAGAATCAAAAGATTATCTCTTATGGAACCTCAAGCTATGGCTATGATGTTAGGTGCTCAACCGAATTTAAAATCTTTACCAACATCAATCATAACATCGTCGATCCTAAAAATTTTGATGAACAGAGCTTTGTCGAGGTCAATGCTGATGAATGCATAATTCCGCCCAACTCTTTTGCTCTAGCAAGTACAGTTGAGTACTTTAAAATCCCAAGATCAACGCTTGTCATTTGTCTTGGAAAATCAACCTATGCAAGGTGCGGAATCATTGTCAATGTCACCCCGCTTGAGCCTGAATGGGAGGGGCATGTGACTCTTGAATTTTCAAATACCACCCCCCTTCCAGCTAAGATTTATGCCAATGAAGGCGTAGCCCAAATGCTCTTTTTTGAGTCTGACGAGATGTGTGAGACCTCCTACAAAGATAGAAACGGAAAATACCAAGGCCAAACGGGTGTTACCCTTCCTAAGGCATAATCACTATGTCTGAAATTTCTAAGCGTCGCACCTTTGCGATCATTTCTCATCCCGATGCAGGCAAGACGACCGTTACAGAAAAACTCTTACTTTATGGCGGCGCCATCAAAACAGCGGGAAGCGTTAAAGCCAGAAAGGCGGATACTCATGCCACGAGTGACTGGATGGAAATGGAAAAGGAGAGAGGCATCTCTGTAACCTCCTCAGTAATGCAGTTTCCCTATAATAACCATGTCATTAATCTCTTAGATACTCCAGGACATGAAGACTTTTCTGAGGACACTTACCGCACTCTGACTGCTGTTGATTCAGCCTTAATGGTTATCGATGTTGCTAAAGGTGTTGAGCAAAGAACCATAAAATTAATGGAGGTTTGTAGGCTTAGAGATACTCCCATACTGACCTTCATTAATAAGCTCGATCGAGAGGGTAAAGAGCCAATAGAGCTCCTTGATGAGGTCGAATCAGTTTTGAATATTGAGTGCTCACCGATTACCTGGCCAATTGGAATGGGGAAGGGATTTAAAGGCGTTTATCATTTACTTGAAGACAAGGTTTATCTCTTTGAAAGCGGGAAAAATGCGAGTATTGGTGACAACACCATTATCGATGGAATCAACAACCCTCAGCTAGACGAAGTTTTGGGTGAGCATTTGGCGCATGAGGCTCGTGATGAGATTGAGCTAATCGCAGGAACAACCAATCCTTTCAGTTTAGATGAATTTCTGGAAGGAAAACAAACCCCAGTTTTTTTTGGCTCAGCAATAAACAATTTTGGAATTGAAAACCTACTGGATGGTTTTATAGACTATGCTCCAACTCCTCAGGGACGTGAGAGTGGTTCCAGAATGGTAATGCCGGATGAAAGCAAACTTTCAGGCTTCGTATTTAAAATTCAAGCCAACATGGATCCAAAGCACCATGACCGCTTAGCCTTTATGCGAATTGTGAGCGGGGAGTATCAAAAAGGAATGAAAGTCCTTCAAGTTTCAACTGGCAAACAAATCAAGATTGCAAACGCTGTTACCTTTATGTCAAGAGAGAGGAGTGCAACTGATCTAGCTCACGCAGGAGATGTGATTGGGATTCATAATCATGGTGGTATCGGTATAGGTGATACCTTCACACAAGGCGAAAAAATTAATTTTCAAGGTATTCCTAACTTTGCTCCAGAATTATTTAGAAGAGCTCAGCTCAAAGATCCTCTCAAAGCGAAGGCCCTTCAGAAGGGCTTAGATCAGCTCTCAGAGGAAGGTGCGACGCAGGTTTTTCGTCCATTATCAAACAGCTCTCAAATTTTAGGGGCTGTCGGTATATTGCAGTTCGATGTTGTTGCTCATAGACTCAAATATGAGTACGGTGTTGATTGTCAATTTGAAACAATCAATGTTGCAACAGCTAGATGGGTCAGCGGCTCAGACAAAGACATTGAACAACTGAAGATCAAAGCTGGAAACAACATTGCCATTGATAGTGCGGGTATGCTAACTTATTTAGCGCCTAGCATGGTTAACCTTCAACTTACTCTAGAGCGGCATCCAGATTTAACGTTCAGCGCTACAAGGGAGCACTAATTATCAACAGCCTCTAGTGGCTGAACAACCTCAGCGATATCCTTCTTATTTAGGTAGCCGACATCTGATCCCTTCGAATCTTGCACTATACAGCAGTCAGCATTTTGCCTAAGCATCTCGCATAAAACAGAATCAACTGAATCCATTTCATTGACTTTAATGTTAGTAGAACCCTTTTCTGGCTTAACATCAGTCATGACTGAATTTGCATGTAGAACATGGGAGCGGTTCACTTTTTTGACGAAGTCTCTTACATAGTCATCAGCTGGAGACATTAAGATTTCCTGAGATGTTCCATGCTGAACAAGCTCTCCACCATTAAGGATAGCAATTCGATCTCCAATCTTAAGGGCCTCATCAAGATCATGAGTAATGAAGATAATCGTCTTGTGAAGCTCCTCTTGAAGCTCTAACAGCAAATCTTGCATATCACTTCGAATGAGTGGATCTAGCGCACTAAACGCCTCATCCATCATTAGAATCTCAGTATCGCAAGTCAGAGCCCTTGCAAGACCAACTCGCTGCTGCATACCACCTGATAATTGCGAGGGGTAACGATCCTCATAACCGGTTAATCCAACTCGATCAATCCACCTCTTTGCTCTGCTAGTAGCCTCATCTGCCTTTATACCTTGCAAATGAACACCAAGACAAACATTCTCCATAATCGTTTTGTGCGGAAGGAGAGCGAAGCTTTGAAACACCATCGCAGTTTTTTGCTGCCTAAACTGCCTCAACTTCTCCATTGGCATCTGAATGACATCCTCTCCACCGATCATGATTGATCCAGCGGTTGGCTCAATGAGTCTGTTAATATGTCGAATCAGTGTTGACTTTCCAGATCCAGAAAGCCCCATAATGACTTCAATATTTTTGTTAGCTAATTCAAGATTGATATTACTTAGGCCAAGAACATGCTTATGCTCCTTAAGAAGATCATCTTTACCCATTCCATTATCAACATGCTTTAGAACAGACTGTGCTTTAGGACCAAAAATCTTAGTCAGGTTAGAAATTTTAACTTTAATGTCCTGAGTCATAGTACGTCTCCTGAACGGTGTTTCTGTATTCTGGTACCAAATGCCTGTGAAACTCTATCAAAAATGACAGCGAGAGCAACAATTGCCAAGCCATTCAGCATACCCATCGATAGGAATTGGTTTTGAACCGCTTGAAGAACTGGTAATCCGAGTCCTGCAACTCCAATCATAGAAGCAATTACAACCATGGCTAAGGCCATCATAATGGTTTGGTTAATACCAGCAAAAATATTAGGAAGTGCCAGTGGCATTTGCACCATAAATAGTCTTTGCCTATAAGTAGCTCCGAATGCATCAGCCGCCTCCATGGCCTCTTTATCAACTAATCGAATACCTAAGTTTGTTAACCTTACAATTGGTGGCATTGCATATATACATACCGCAATAAGACCTGGAACCTTTCCAATTCCAAGCATCATAACTACCGGAATCAAATATACGAAAGATGGGATGGTCTGCATGATGTCTAAAACAGGTGTGATCCATGATTGCGCTCGATCAGATCGAGACATCCAAATTCCAAGCGGTATACCAAGCGCTAGGCAAAGCAATGTTGCCGCTGAAATCATCGTTACGGTAGAGACCATTGGCTCCCACATATCTAGGAAACCAATCACAAAGAATGCTGCCATAACACCAATTGAGACTTTAATGCTTCTAGAACCTAGCCATGCAAGAGCACCGGCCACAGCCAAAAAGATAGGCCAAGGAGTTGACAGAAGTAACTTTTCAATGACAATCAAAAAAGTTAAGAGCGGGTCAAAGAATGACTCGATATTGTTTCCAAACTCTCTTGTGAAGTCTTTAAACGCAGCATCAACGCAGTTTCTGGAGCTCATCATCACATCACCTGGGATGGAAATGACGTTATTCACAAATATGCTGAAATCGGAGGTATTTACAGAGTCAACAACTCTTGAATTTAATGATGCAAAATACTCAACTTGAGAGGCAGGATCAACAGATCTGACTGCACTCATATTACTTTCAATATTACTTGATAAGCCTGATATATTAGCTGCCAAAGCCTCAGGGTCGGTAGATCTTATTGCAATGTATTGCCTGTCAAGTCGCTCTACTGTTTTATCAAAATTTGAGACGGCCCTGACCTTAATATCTCCGTAGTTTCCTGCATCATAGCGTCCAGCAAGTTCAATCACTTTTGCACTGAGCTCATTGGCTTTATTAGTAAGAGGAATAAGAACATTTTCAATGGTTGATACATCGGTTCTTATCGCAGCTTCTTTGACAGCTCTTACGAGAGCCTCAGGGTTATCAACCAAAGGCATTAATTCTTCAGAGACAATCTCGTAACTATTAGCCATTTGTTCAACTCTTGCATGCGTAGAGATACTAACAGTATCAAGGTTGTAAACCATATCACGAGCACCCGGATAATTCTTGTAGATTGAGGCAGATGCATTCACTTGCTCTCTAATCTCAGAGAGCCTCTCAAGGTGTGACTGAACTGAGGAGTTTGAGTTAAGATAGTCAATATTTGCTCTCAAAGAATCGATACCATCATTAAGCAAAGCAATCTGAGAACCCATTTCACTCATAAAAGCGTCGCTATACTGCTCTGCCTTATCTGCATAATTACTTGAAAGTTTCTGAACATTTTCAGTTAATGTCGAAGCTTCAGAACTATTACTTACATATCGAGTATTTTCTTCTATCTCTTGAAACAGAGATTCTATTTGAGGAAATAGAGCAACTACTCCATCTGGGGACGATGTCAAATCAACCTGATTATTTAATTCTGCAATGGAACTTTCATAACCATCAATCAATGAACTTTCATTAGAGTTATATAAACCAGAAAGCTCTTGTGTTTTTGACTCAAGCGTTTGAGATAAGACTTGAACCTTTTCAAGAAGCTCTGCTGAGCTATTCACTTCAGTTAGTGGGTTTGAATCATTAGTTAGCTCTTTTAACGTTTTTGTTTTAACTTCAGCCCTTTCAGCAAGCTTAGAAAAACTATCCGATATCTTTACTAACTCAGAATAATCAGTTGCAGCTTGTGCTTGAGCATTGAGATCATCCGCCCTCTTGGTCATCGCCTGTATAAAATTCAAATCCTTATTGAGTATCCTTAGATCTGCAATTTCAGATGCAGGGGGTATACATTCAATAATACTTTGTTGAGGTAGCGGCCTAACTGCTGCCATAATGAGCTCCTTTAATTTTCTGCATATTCTAACAGTTTCAATTCAAAAATTATTAGCTATTAGTCTAATAACTTTTGAATTGATTTAATAATAAAAAATTGCCCGCATTCGACTTAACTACGGGCAATTTTTATAGTAAGTATTAACTTACTGGTCTTTCAGTTATAGAGAAGCTTCTACTGAGGCAGCAACATCGGCGCTTACCCAAGCTTTCCAAACATCTCCATGAGAAGATAAGAACTCAACAGAAGCGTCCGCTCCAGTTCCACCTGTATCTTCCATCCAAACTAGCATTTCGTTCATGATACTACCAGGCCATGTGCGAGCTTTAAAGTACTCCATAGCTCCTTTAGGTCCGTTATAGAACATATTATCACTAAGTAGAGTGTTAACACGTGAGTTAATCCATGCTGATGGCTCAGGGTCTGAACAGTTATCAGCTCCTAGTGCGATACATCCAACCCAATTGTCATCACCAGCATATGGGACACCAAAATCAACAGCTGTCAAACCATACTTTCCAACTAATGAAGTTGGGTTCCAGTAGTAACCAAACCAGTTTTCACCTTGCTCAGATGCCTTTGCAATTGAACCGTCAAGTCCTGCAGCAGAACCTGGATCAATCAGGTTCCAACCCAAAGCTTCCATATCGAACGCTTTGTAAAGGCTTTGATTTGACAATTGGCAACCCCAACCAGCAGGGCAACCATGGAAGGCACCTCTTGAAGGGTCTTCTTTGTCTGGGAATAAGTCAGGACGCGCTAGAATTGCTTGTGCAGTAGTCAGCTCTGGGTGAGCATCAAGTGTGTGAGGAAGAACCCACCAACCTTCTCCAAGTCCACTCATTGGTGCAATATTACCAATGTGTAAACGTCCAGCGCCAACAGCACTGTCAACTAGATCTGCCATTGCATTTGCCCAAATCTCTGGTGCAACATCAGGCTGACCAGTTTCATTCATTGAAGTGAATGTAGGCATTGTTGAACCAGCAACTAGCTCAACTTCACAGCCCATCGCCTCTAACATAGCTTTGTCAACATTTGCCATCAATGAAGCTGAAGCCCAGTTCATATCTGCAATTGTAACTTTTCCACATTTTGCAGCATTCGCTGAAGTGCTGAGCAATAAAGCTGCAGCTACCGCACCAAATACTTTAGTCGTGAATTTAATATTCATATTTTCTTTCTCCTAAAGGATTATTTTAAAAACAGAGAGTGAACAATTTCATACTCTGAAATGATTATAGCAATAGAAAAATAAATTATAAAGTTTTTTTTAAAAAAAAAGGATGGCATTGCCATCCTTTTTTTCATCTAATTAACAAGGACTTATAACTCTAAAAAACAAATAAAATCAAAATAAAGATTAAATTGAACTATGAAATAGCAAGTGAAGCGAGATATTACTCTTCAGATGACTCACTAACTTCTTCGCTATCACCTTCATCATCCTCAGTTTCAGCTATTTTAGCTACAGATACTAAAGCCTCATCATCAGCAATGTTGATTAAGGTAACTCCTTGAGTATTTCTGCCAATAATTGAGACGTCAGACGCCCTTGCTCTTACAAGCGTTCCTTTATCTGAAATGAGCATCATTTCATCTTCATCGGTGACCTGGATAGCACCAACAACTTGTCCATTCCTATCTGATGTCTTAATTGAAATGACGCCCGAGCCACCTCTTGCCTGTGCGCGATACTCATCCAGCTGAGTTCTCTTGCCATAGCCCTTTTCAGTAGCAGTGAGAATTGGATCATCTGACTCGGCAACAATTAGAGAAACAACGCTATCTTTGTCTGCTAGTCTAATTCCTCTGACACCGATTGCCGTCCTACCCACTGATCGAACATCAGACTCTCTAAATCGAATTGACTTACCCGCTGAAGAGAACAAAAGAATGTCATGCTCACCTGCTGTAATCTCAACACCAACAAGCTTATCGTCATCCCTCAACTCAATAGCAATGATTCCACCCTTTCTGGGTCTTGAGAAGTTTGTGAGTGAGGTTTTTTTGCAAGTTCCAGAGCTTGTTACCATAAAGACGAATTGATCGTCTGTAAACTCTTTAACAGGAAGAATTGCGTTGATTGATTCGTCCTTTTCAAGTGGCAATAGATTAATAATTGGCTTTCCTCTTGAAATTCTTGAGGCCATTGGGAGTTCATAGACTTTGAGCCAATGAACCTTTCCGGTTGATGAGAAACAAAGGACAGTATCATGAGAATTTGCAACAAACAATTGATCAACAAAATCTTCATCCTTCATCTTAGTTGCAGCCTTACCTTTTCCACCCCTTCTTTGAGCGTGGTAGTCACTTAAAGATTGAGCTTTAACGTAACCGCCATGAGAGAGTGTTACCACTCTATCTTCTTGAGCAATTAAATCCTCTAGAGTCAGATCAATTTTGCTCTCTAAAATCTCTGTCATTCGATCTGAGCCAAAATTATCTCTGATTTCAATAATTTCATTACGAATTACATCCATCAAAAGGTCTGGTGTTTGTAAGATGTCCAATAGACTCTTAATTTGCTCTAATAACTCATTAAATTCATTAAAGATTTTATCTTTTTCAAGGCCAGTTAATCTGTGCAGCTTTAAGTCAAGAATGGCTTGTGCTTGCTTCTCTGATAATTGATAATCTCCATTTTTTTGAAGGCCAAGAGTAGGATCTAGACCCTGAGGCTTAAACTGCGCCATATCTCTGTCACCAATCAGCTCCTTAATGACTGAGCCCTGCCAGGTTCTAGAGACTAGACCGTCTTTAGCTTCGCTAGGATTAGGTGCTGCTTTAATGAGTTCAATAATCTCATCTATATTGAACAAAGCAACCGATAAACCCTCTAAAAGGTGAGCACGGTCCTTAGCTTTGTTAAGTTCATAGATAGAGCGTCTAGTCACCACCTCTCTTCTGTGAGCAATAAATGCATTAAGGACGGATTTCAGGTTCATTAGTTTTGGCATTCCATGATCAATAGCAACCATGTTGATTCCAAAAACTGTTTGCATCTCGGTCAACTTATAAAGATTATTCAGCATAACCTCTGGAACTTCACCACGGCGAAGCTCTATGACCATCCGCATTCCATCTTTATCAGATTCGTCTCGAAGTCCGGTAATTCCATCAATCTTCTTATCCTTAACGAGCTCAGCAATTTTACTGATCAATCTCGCTTTATTGACTTGGTATGGTAGCTCTGTAACTACAATACTTAATTTGTCTTCACCCTCAACATGAGACCTTGAGCGAAGATAAATTTTTCCTTTACCGGTTTCATAGGCCTCTCTGATACCGCTTGCACCATTAATGATTCCTGCAGTTGGAAAATCAGGACCAGGAAGCACTTCTAATAATTCATCTACAGTAATATCCTCGTTATCAATCACTTTTAAGCAGGCTTCAGCTACTTCGGTTAGATTATGGGTTGGAATATTGGTTGCCATTCCAACAGCAATTCCTGAAGAGCCATTAATTAATAAGTTAGGTACTCGGGTTGGCAGAACTGAAGGCTCACTTTCAGAGCCGTCATAGTTATCAATATAGTCAACTGTCTCTTTATCAAGGTCACGCAGAAGTTCATGCGACAGTTTAGTCATTCGAATTTCAGTGTATCTCATAGCTGCAGCGCGATCACCATCAACAGAACCAAAATTACCCTGACCATCCACCAATATATTTCTCATAGCAAATGGCTGAGCCATTCTTACAATCGTATCATAGACAGCAGTATCACCGTGAGGGTGATACTTACCAATCACATCACCAACGATTCGAGCCGATTTTTTATAAGATTTATTGTAGTCATTGCCGAGAACCTCCATAGCATATAAGACGCGGCGATGAACTGGCTTTAAGCCATCACGAACATCAGGGAGAGCCCTTCCTACAATAACACTCATCGCATACTCCAAATAGGAGTCACGCATCTCGTCTTCAATACTAATAATTGGGAATTTTTGCTCTAGAATTTCTTCAGAATCGATATCGTCAGACATAGAATAAACCTAATTAAATAAGTAGATTTTATTGTACCCTAGATAAGCAAAAAACACACCAAAAAATGGCTATTTTTATTTGAAAAAAACAGATTATAAAGAGGCTCTAAGAATTACGTTTTTTAACGGATTGAGCAAGGTCTCTTAAGAGTTGTTCTGTGTCATCCCAGCCAATACAGCTATCCGTTATGCTGACTCCGTATTGCAATGATGAAAGGGGTCCAACCTTTTGATTTCCCTCGTTTAAGTGAGATTCAATCATAACACCAAAGACAGAGTCAGAGCCGTTCTCGATCTGATTAGCAATATTTTCGCCAACCTTTATTTGATTTTTAAATTTCTTTTCTGAGTTTGCGTGAGAGAAGTCAACCATCACTCTCGAAACAAGCCCTTTTGCCTTTAATTTTTCACAGGTGGCAGTTACATGCTCGCTAGAGTAATTTGGTCCATCCTTACCCCCCCTTAGAATGATGTGGGCAGTATCATTACCTAGAGAGGTAAAGTGGCTAATTCCGCCATCCTTGTTGACTGATAAAAGGT
>CACDVH010000007.1 GCA_902556205.1 uncultured Gammaproteobacteria bacterium
TTTAGTTGCCTGAACTGCTCCATCTTTGAACAAAAGCATTGTTGGTATTCCTCTAATCCCATATTTTGGTGGAAGCTGAACATTTTCATCAACATTAACTTTAGCTATAGTAATCTTACCGTCATATTCATCTGCTATTTCATCAAGAATAGGAGCAAGGGCTTTGCAAGGGCCGCACCATTCAGCCCAAAAATCTACTAAAACTGGTTGAGAAGAGTTTACAACATCGCTCTCAAATGAGGCGTCACTGACTACTTTAATTTTGTCGTTCATTTATTAAATTATGGAATATACAAGGAGAATTGAGGCAATTCTTAGTCAAATTATATCACTTCTTTTTCCTTTTTCTTATTATTTATTAATTTAATTTAAGTTAAATTAAATAATATTTATGCAATGAAGGCAAGTAATAGCGGAATAGTGATAAATGATAACGCAACTTGAGTAGTCAGGATAGCCCTCATAAGTTGATGATCCGCACCAAACTGCTGAGCTAACGAATAGGACATTGCCGCAGTTGGAACTGAAGCAAAAATTACTGCAACAACTATCTCAATTTGACTTAAGTTGAAATAACTAGCTACAAAATAAACAATTACAGGAAGGATAATTAGTTTAAGTGAATTGGAGATTATGATAGGAGTAATCTTTAATGTTAAATCTCTTACTTTTATCTTTGCGCCAATGGTTAATAGCATTATTGGGAGTGCGGCTGATCCGAGAAGTTCAGTTGTACCAATAAGAACACTCATTCTTTCTAAGGGAAACAACGAAACCAATAAACCAGCGATCATTGCCAAAATGAATGGGTTTTTAGAGATTTCAATGAATATGTTTGATATGGCTTTTTTTGAGTCTTTTTGATTAGACTTATTGAGACTCATGACCATTGTGGTAATAATGATTATGTTGATAGTAGGAACATAAATAAACATAAAGAGGGAGGCTATTTTTAAGCCTTCTGAGCCATAAAAACTTCCAGCAATAGCAAGAGCAATAAAGGCATTCTGTCTCATCGAGCCCTGAAGAATTGAGGTCCAGACTTCAGGAGTGTAACCTAGAATTTTTCCAAGAAAAATCGAGGAGCTGAATGTAACAACAAAACCAGCGAATACAATTACTGCATAGATGTATAACATCTCAGAGGACAAACTAACCTGAGAGATGAAATGAAATAAGAGGGCAGGTATTAAAACCCAATAACACAGCTTGTCATTGACCTCCCAAAAGGAGAGATCGGGCACCCTAATCCTCCTAAGGATATTTCCAAGAATAATGAGAAGAAATACAGGTGAGATTAATAAAAAGATTTGGAAAAAATTTGAAAGCATTGAATTCAATCTAATTCATTCAATTATTTTGACTATTAATCCATGATAAAGCCATATTTAATCGCGACAAAGTTCTTTTCTTTCCCACAAATTGAGCACTTTTATCAATACTTCCTGACTTCCCATCACCACTCAGCGCGAGCCTTAAAGGCTGACCAACCTTACCAAAACCAATACTTCTAGACTCACAGATTGACTCGATAACGAAATGGATATTATTAGCATTCCAGTCATTTATTTCACTGAGTCGACTCTCTAAATCCTGCAAAACTTCTTTTGTTTTTGATTTAAAAATTTTATGAGCTTGTGCCTCATCAAAATCCTCAAAGTCTTGATAAAACATCACGCAGCTTTGAGCCATATCAACTAAAGACTTTGACCTTTCTTTAAGGAAATCAACAACAACATAAATATCAGGTCCGTCTTCAAGGTTAATGTTGAGTTTCTCAAGATGCCAACCCAAATGCTCAACGAGATGAGTTGAAGGCAACGATTTAATATAACTTTGATTTAACCATTCAAGCTTCTCTTGATTGAAACTCGCGGGAGAGTTATTGATATTTTTAAGCTCAAAAAGCTCAATCATCTCATCAATGGAAAATATCTCCTGATCACCATTTGACCAACCAAGCCTAACAAGATAATTCAAAAGTGCGTCAGGCAAAAACCCTTCATCTCGATAAGATAATAGGTTCAGTGCACCGTGCCTTTTAGATAATCGTGAGCCATCTGATCCTAAAATCATTGGAACATGAGCAAATTTAGGAATATTCCAATCTAAGGCCTCATAAAGATTAATTTGTTTCGGGGTATTATTAATATGATCATCCCCCCTAATCACGCAATCAATTTGCATGTCATGATCATCAACCACCACAGTTAAATTGTAAGTTGGTGTTCCATCGGACCTTGAAATGATCAAGTCATCAAGCTCCGAATTCTCAATACTTACCTCACCCTTGACAAAATCACGAAAAGTAACGCTGCCTTTATCAGGATTACGAAATCGAATGACGCCACTCTTTAGAGATTTTTCTCTGCAACAGCCGTCGTATTTAGGCTTCTCTTTGTTTGCAATTTGACTCTCTCTCATTGACTCCAGTCGCTCTTTTGAGCAGTCGCAATAGTAAGCCTGGCTATTTGAAAGGAGCTCATGAATTACCTCATTATATCTACCAAATCGATCGCTCTGATAGATAGGTCCCTCATCATAATCTAGCCCGATCCATTCGAGTCCATCTAAAATCGCGTTAACCGATTCTTTAGTTGAGCGCTCCCTATCGGTGTCTTCAATTCTGAGAACAAAGCTACTCTTATTTTTCCTTGCCCATAACCAAGCGAACAAGGCAGTTCTAGCACCACCAATATGCAAATAACCAGTCGGAGAAGGAGCAAATCTTGATTTCATCTATAACTCTTTTAATAAAGAAATTGAAAATTTATTTTGAAAGCTTGATTTAAATAATAGTTATTTAAAGTTCAATTAAATCACTGTGAATTTTACACTGTTATAATGTTGTGCCAACAATCAAATATGCATACAAATTAATGGAATTCACCCAGCAAAACACGAATACAAACACCATTATCTCGATTGAAGATTCTTCAATATCACTCTCACACATCAAATTAACTAGGCCTTGTTTTGTCTCTGCCAGTTCATCTAACGAAGTATCAAATATAGACATTACTGAAATTGGAAAAGAGTTTTTATTTCCTCTAATAATTAAAGACTCAGTCGACTTATTAATTATAGGAACCGGTGATTCCCCCAAATTTCTCTCACCCAAACAACAAATTGAGCTCTCCAGTATGGGTCTAGGAGTGGAGTGCATGAATAATACCTCAGCATGCTCAAGCTTTAACCTTCTTCTTGGAGATTTAAGGAAAGTTGGATTACTGCTGATATGATTTTATTTTTATTAAAAAAGCTCCTACTTTTTTATAAATTTTTCAAAATCGATACGCCACTTTTTATTCTTCTGATTTTGCTTTCCTCATTTGGTCTATTAATTTTATATAGCAGCTCAGGTGGCTCACTTAATCTTGTATACAGGCAAATGATTCATTTAGGATTAGCCACTTCGGTCATGCTTGTAATAGCCCAAATACCACCCATCATTATGCTTCGAGCATCACCAATACTCATGATTCTTGGCGTTTTTCTGTTAATCCTAGTTCTATTTTTTGGTAGCTCAGGTGGTGGCGCTCAAAGATGGCTTGATTTAGGTTTTGTTAGATTCCAGCCATCTGAATTGATGAAAATCATATTGCCAATGACGATTGCTGCTATCCTCAGTGAAAAAACTCTTCCTCCTAGAGCGTTTCCTGTCATTATTTCACTCATAACGATTGTAACTGTGGTTCTTCTAATAGCAAGACAACCCGATCTTGGCACCTCACTATTGATTGGGGCCTCAGGAATCTATGTTTTATTCTTTTCAGGCTTCAGAGTAATGCTTGTGAGAAGCATTTGGCTTAATCTTGCAATCTTGATAAGTCTCTTCGCTGGGTCACTCTATTTTGCCTGGAACTATTTATTGATTGCTTACCAAAAAAGGCGAATTCTAACTCTGTTTAATCCAGAATCTGACCCGCTTGGCTCAGGCTACCATATTATTCAATCAAAAATAGCTATCGGCTCTGGAGGGTTTACTGGAAAAGGCATCGTAAGAGGCTCCCAGTCTCAACTTGATTTTGTGCCCGAGCAATCCACTGATTTCATTTTCTCTGTTTTAGCTGAAGAACTTGGGTTTATTGGATTTTTATTACTAATTATTATTTATTCACTCATTATTTTCAGATGCATGAGTTTGTCTCTACGCTGTGAGGACAATTTTTCTAGGCTGCTAGGGGCAAGCCTCACCTTTGTGTTTTTTACTTACATTTTTGTCAATATTGGCATGGTGTCAGGCTTATTACCTGTTGTTGGAGTCCCACTACCTTTAATAAGCTATGGCGGGTCCTCTTTGATTACATTAATGGCTAGCTTTGGGATTATTATGTCAATTCACAAACATAAAAGTCCAAGATATTTACAGTAACTCGTTATAATCAATCTGTATTTAGAATTAACTAAATTTTCAGCCTTTTTATCAACTCACTTAATCTGGATAAATAATATTTCATGAAATCAAATATTCTTACTCTTTTTAAAACATTTTTTTTAATACTTTTATTCACAAATGTGAGTGCTGACGAGCCTCGCTTTTACATTCCAGAATCTCCTCCTATTGCTGCAAAGTCCTATATTCTTATGGACCACAACTCAGGCAAAGTTCTGGCCGCTGAAAATGAAAATGAAAGAAGGTCTCCCGCTAGTTTGACAAAGATAATGACCTCTTATGTTGTCTTTAAGCGCCTCAAAGAAGACTTTATTTCTCTGGATGATGAGGTCAAAATTAGCGAAAAGGCATGGAAAACAGGTGGCTCTAGAAGCTTTATTGAGGTTGGCAAGATGATTAACCTAGAGGATCTTTTAAAAGGAATGATTATTCAATCAGGCAATGATGCCTCAGTAGCTTTGGCTGAGCACGTGGCTGGCTCAGAGGGTACATTCGTTTTGTTTATGAATGACTATGCCCAGGAAATTGGTATGACAAATACTCGCTTTGAAAATTCATCAGGACTACCCCACAAAGATCAATACACAACAGCCAAAGATATGGCCCTCCTCTCGTCTGCAATCATTAAAGATTTTCCAGGCTTTTATGAGTGGTATGGCCAAAAAGAATTCACTTACAACAACATTAAGCAAATCAATCGCAACAAGCTACTCTTTACAGATAGTACTGTCGATGGCTTGAAAACAGGCTGGACTCAGAAAGCAGGTTACTGTCTTGCAACAAGTGCTAACCGAGTTGGGATGAGACTGGTGTCAGTTGTGCTAGGCTCTGCGAGTCCAGCAATAAGGACTGCTGAGACAGAAAAGCTCCTTGATTATGGTTTCCGCTTCTTTGAAACACAATCAGTCAATGACATATCTCACCAAGTTCCAGTATTCAAATCTAAGAAAGGCAACATCAAGGTTGGAGTGGCTGACTCTAGTTTCTTGACCCTTCCAAGAAACCAATTTAAGTACACTACTCAAACTATTGAGCTCTCCGGTGACTTGATTGCACCAATTAGCCAGGGTGATCAAGTGGGCACTCTTGCGATAAGTTTCAATGACGAAGATATTGCAACGCTACCACTGATCGCACTTGAAAATGCCGAGGAGGCAGGATTCGTATCTAAAATGATAGATACAGTCAAACTAATGTTTAGATAATTTTGGTTTATCTAAACGGAAACTTTATAGAAAAAAACCAAGCTTATGTATCGGTCATGGATCGAGGATTCCTTTTTGGAGATGGTATCTATGAAGTCTTTCCAGTTTACAACAAAAAGATTATTGGTCTAGATTCTCACTTAAAGCGCCTGCAAGATGGCCTTGATGCAATCAACATTAAGAATCCTCACAGCAAAGATGAATGGACAAAACTTATCCATAAAGTCATTTCATTTGATTCTATTCACCTCAACCAAGCGGTCTATTTACAGATCTCTAGGGGGAGCGATGAGAACAGAAAGCATACTTATAATGAATTAAAACCTACCGTCTATATCCAATCAAGCGCTATTAAACCAAGAAAAAAAAGTATGCTCTTAGATGGTATGTCAGCGATCACGAGAGAAGACATCAGATGGCTTAAGAGCAATACGAAAGCTACATCACTTTTAGCCAACACTCTATATGCTCAGGAAGCAAAGAGTAACGGCGCTGAGGAAGCAATTCTTTATCGCGACGGTATAGTCACTGAAGCCTCCAGCTCAAATGTATTTATTGCAAAAAATAACTGCATTTACACTCACCCAAAGAGCCCTATGATTCTTCCAGGTATTACTCGTGAAAAAGCCATTGAGTGTGCAAAAACTAACGATATTAGTGTTAAAGAGTCTTCATTCACAACACAACAGCTCATGGATGCTGACGAAGTATGGATCACCAGCTCAACAAGAGAGATTGTCCCGATCACCTCGATTGATGGCAGTCAGATTTCAAATGGTCGTGCTGGCCCAATCTGGTCAATAGTTTATGATGAATACCAGTCCCTTAAGTCATAAAAAATCGCATTGAATCCTTTAATATTAAATAACTAGAATATCCATTTCAAGTAAAATCTTGGTTAGTGTCGAGGGTAAACCGGCAATAAATGGTTATGAACCCCGCCAGGCCTGGAAGGGAGCAACGGTAATAATTTTTTTATGTGTTGGATTCTATTCTCGGCACTACCTTTTTTCAATAATTTGATTGCTGATGAGTCAACACTACGAAGTTTTAGCTAGGAAATACAGACCTCACAATTTTCAAGAGCTAGTCGGTCAAACTCACACCATCAGAACACTTGTTAACGCACTCGATAATAACAATCTTCATCATGGATTTTTGTTTACAGGAACCCGAGGCGTTGGCAAAACTACAATTGCAAGAATTTTTGCTAAATCAGTAAACTGTGAGGAAGGGGTTAGCTCTACTCCATGCGGCAAATGTCCAACCTGTCTTGAGATTGACAAAGGTCAGTCTGTTGACCTAATCGAGCTGGATGCAGCTTCGAACACTGGCGTTGATCACATGCGAGAGATTCTCGAGAATGCGCAGTACACTCCAACTAAAAATTTATACAAAATTTACCTCATTGATGAGGTACATATGCTTTCAAAAAGTAGCTTTAATGCACTTCTAAAGACTTTAGAAGAGCCCCCTGCTCACATCAAATTTTTACTGGCCACCACTGATCCTAAAAAATTACCAATCACCGTCCTCTCTAGATGCCTTCAGTTCAACCTAAATAAACTTTCACATGAGGAAATTCTTAATCACCTCAAGTTTATTATGGATGAAGAAAAACTTAAGTTTGATGAGAGCGCCTTATCAAAGATTGCCGAATTCGGTAATGGGTCGATGCGTGATGCTCTGAGCCTTCTTGATCAGTCTATCTCCTATGGAAATGGGAGCGTTAAAGAAGAAGACTTAAAAGAAATGTTGGGGCTAGTTAATCATGACGAAATTATCAATCTTGCTAAACTTGTGAATGCTAGGGATGCCGAACAAATTTTATCGTTTGTAAAGAACCTAGCCCACAAGGGAGAGAACCTAGCTAACGCATTAAAAGACTTGACGTCCATTTTTCATCAAATTTCTTTAGCTCAAATTATCCAAGATAAGAAACAAATTGACTCTGATATTGCGAGTCTTGCCAGCAGTTTTTCAGCTCAAGATTTGCAGCTTTACTATCAAATAGCAATCAACGGCCAAAAAGATATGAGTCTTTCACCTAGTGAGCAAATTGGTCTCGAGATGACGCTCCTTAGAATGATTGCCTTTCATCCTGACTATAAAGAGGTTGAAAAAAAAAATCTAAAGCCCTCTCCAACTGAAAACTCAAAGAACAAAGATAGTTCCATTCCAAAAGAATCTCAAGACTCTCCCACCACCAAGAAAGCACCAAAGGCAGATACTAATCAGCTTAATATTAAAAGCCAAGAGGAGTGGGAAGATATTATCAAGACCTTTGATTTTAATGGAGCTGCAAAAATGTTGGTCAAAAATACGGTATTCAAATCGCTTGAAGATCAGACACTGGTTTTGACATTGAGCTCAGACTTTCTGAATCTTCTCACTCCTAAAACGGAGGACTCAATACGAAACGGACTTCACAAAGAATATCCCACCGTTGACTTGATTTTTGAACCTGGTGAGACCAATGGACACTCACTATCTCAAAAGGAGTCTGATGAGAGGGAGCAAAAGCGTAAAGAAACAGAAAGTCAGTTTTTAAGTGATGATGGTCTCAAAGAATTACAGGAAGTATTCAATTCAAAAGTCGACCTTAAATCTATCAAATCAATCAAGGAGTCAGACAATGTTTAAAGGTGGAATGGCAGGAATGATGCAAAAAGCAAAGCAAATGCAGGAAGATATGGAGGCTGTTCAGAAAGAAATTAAATTACTTCGCTGTGAGGGTGACGCAGCTTCAGGTGCTGTGAAAGTTGAAATGAATGGTGATTATACGCTCACTAATATCTCTATTGCTGACTCACTCACTTCAGACAAAGAGATGTTAGAGGATTTAATAATGATGGCCGTTAACGATGCCTCCACAAAGGTCAATCAAATTTCAAAGGATAAAATGAAAAATGTGACTGGCGGGCTTAATCTGCCTTTCTAGTTAACTATTTTGAATCAAAAATGATTGAGAAATTAAATAAAGCTTTTAGCAAACTACCAGGAGTCGGCTCTAAAACAGCTCAAAGGTTTATTTATCACCTCCTTGAGAGAGACAGGTTAGGTGGACTAGAGCTTTCAAAAGCCCTCAAAGAGGCAATGGAAAATGTCAAGAACTGCGAAAAATGCCGCACCTTGACGGAAAAAAATATTTGCGAGATTTGCTCAAATGACTCTCGTGAAAACTCACAGCTCTGCGTTGTTGAAACGCCTTCTGATATTCATGTGATTGAACAAAGTGGGGTCTACAAGGGAAAATATTTCGTTTTAAGTGGTTATCTATCCCCGATAGATGGTATTGGAGCCGCAGAGCTTGGCCTTGATGAACTCGAAGCGTTATTGACAAATGATGAAGTAAAAGAACTCATCTTAGCCACCAATGCAACGATTGAGGGTGAGGTAACCGCTCACTACATTCATAATTTAGCAAAAAAGTATCAAATAAAAACAACAAGAATAGCTCACGGAATCCCTCTAGGAGGTGAGCTAGAATATACCGATATCAATACAATTGCGCACGCTCTTTCGGGACGAAAAGATTATAACTAGTGAGCATTTAAAGGCCCATTGCAATCAGCTTAGTTATTGTATAATGTGTCAGTTTTATCCGACACCTCGCCTTCATGGAAAAAACATATAACCCAGAACTTATCGAGCAAAAGTATCGTGAATTGTGGGAGAAAGGCGACCTCTTTTCTTCAAGTGCCAATTCATCAAGTAGGGATGCTTTTAGTATAGTTCTTCCACCGCCTAACGTTACTGGGAGTTTGCATATGGGCCACGCCTTTCAGCATACGATTATGGACGTTTACACCCGATACAACAGAAGCAAGGGAAATCAAACTCTGTGGCAACCTGGAACCGATCATGCAGGAATAGCTACTCAAATGGTTGTTGAGCGGCAACTCAGTATGCAGAACATTTCTAGACATGACTTGGGTAGAGAGAAATTTACTGAAAAGGTTTGGGACTGGAAGTCTCAGTCCGGCGGCACAATCACCTCACAGATGAGGCGTCTTGGGGCATCCGTTGACTGGGACAGAGAGCGCTTCACGATGGACGAGTCACTTTCTCAAGCAGTGAGAAAAGTCTTCGTTGAACTATACAATGAAGGACTCATTTACCGAGGAAAAAGGCTTGTCAATTGGGATCCAGTCCTTTTAACTGCGGTCTCTGATCTTGAGGTCATCAGCAAAGAAGAAAATGGGTATTTATGGCATATCAGGTATCAGGTCGCTGACTCTGATGAGGTATTAGTGGTCGCAACGACAAGACCAGAGACGATGCTTGGAGATTCTGCAGTGGCTGTTCATCCAGATGATGAGCGCTATCAACACCTGGTTGGGCAATCAATCAATCTACCTCTCTCCAACAGAAAAATTCCAATTATTGCAGATGATTATGTTGACATGGAGTTTGGAACTGGCTGCGTAAAAATAACGCCTGCGCATGACTTTAATGACTACGAGATTGGACAAAGACACAGCTTAGAGATCATCAACGTTTTAACTCACGATGCCAAAATAAATTCAAACGCTCCAAGCGATTATCAAGATCTAGACCGCTTTGAAGCAAGAAAAAGAATTGTTGCAGATTTAGAGAAGCAAAATCTCATTGAAAAAATTGATCCACACACCCTCATGGTGCCAAGGGGTGACAGAACAAACAGCATTATTGAGCCTTACATGACAGACCAGTGGTTTGTCAAAGTCAAGCCATTAGCTGAGCCTGCTATAGAAGCAGTTAAAAATGGAAGCATTCGATTTGTCCCTGAAAACTGGGAAAAAACTTACTTTAATTGGATGGAAAACATTGAAGACTGGTGCATCTCTCGTCAAATTTGGTGGGGGCATCGAATTCCAGCCTGGTATGACAAAGAGGGAAAATATTACGTTGCTGATAGCCTTGAGGAGGCCCAAATTCAAGCTGGCAGTGATGTAGAGCTAACTCAAGATGATGATGTTTTGGATACATGGTTTTCTTCAGCATTATGGCCTTTTTCAACCCTTGGATGGCCTGAAGAGACACCTGAATTATCAAGATTTTATCCAACCAGTGTTCTTGTTACTGGATTCGATATCATATTTTTCTGGGTAGCTCGAATGATCATGTTTGGGATTAAATTTGCTGGTGATGTGCCATTTAGAGACATATACATAACCGGACTAATCAAAGATGGTAATGGCCAAAAAATGAGTAAGTCAAAGGGCAATGTTCTTGACCCTATTGATCTTATTGATGGAATTAATCTTGAGGAACTCCTAGACAAAAGAACTCAAGGTATGATGCAGCCAAAGTTAGCAGAAAAAATAAAAAAGCAAACCCAGAAAGAGTTCCCTAATGGAATCCCTTCCTTTGGTACTGATGCAATCAGGTTTACTTTTACTGCCTTGGCCTCGTTCGGTCGAGACATTAAATTCGACTTAAAACGAGTAGAAGGCTACAGAAACTTTTGCAATAAGCTATGGAATGCTTCTCGTTTCGTTTTAATGAATCTTGAATCCAAAACAATCAATCATGAAGCAGCATTGTCGAGTCAAGATAAGTGGATTCTATCGAGACTGCAGCATGTAAAGATTGAGGTTCAAAAACACCTATCAGACTATCGATTAGATTTAATGAGCCAAACCTTATACGAATTTGTTTGGCACGACTATTGTGACTGGTACTTAGAACTCTCCAAGCCTCTACTTGAAAATAGCCAAACCAAAGAGGGCTGTGAGTCGACCTTGATCAAAGTTTTAACTGAAACTCTAGTCTTGCTTCACCCAATAATTCCTTTCATCACTGAAGAGATATTTGAACAATCACAAAAAATATTATCAAAGTCTCATGATAAATTGATCTCTCAACCATTCCCAGAGATGCAAAATGAACTGGTTGATCATAAAGCTGAAGCAGAGATTGACTGGTTAAAGGACTTTATTCTTGGCATCAGGAAAATTCGAGGTGAAATGAATTTATCTCCTGGAAAGCCGCTGCCGTGCTTTATCAAAAATTTTAGTGCTCAAGACAAGTCATTCATCGAAAGCAATAGATCAATCCTGACAACTATCGCTAAGTTAGATTCTATTTCATTGCTATCAGAAACCGATGAGGAGGAAGAGTCTGCAATTGCCCTGGTTGGAGAAATGAAATTACTTATTCCATTAGCCGGTCTGATTGATAAAGGGGCTGAGCAAGAGCGATTGAATAAAGAGATTGAAAAACTACTTAAATTGAAATCTCAATTTTCAGCTAAATTAAGTAACGAAAAATTTGTTAAAGGAGCTCCTGAAGCAGTTGTTAATAACGAAAAACAAAAACTTGCATCAACTGAGAGCGCTCTGAATGATCTCGAATCGCAACTCGAGAAAATTTCAAATCTATAGGAGCATAACTGTAATTCATTGAAAAAACACATAAAACGTACATTTAATCTATAAGACAAAGATACAATATGCCAAATAAAAGAAAATATGAATAAACTCAAGATTCTTGCAATTGCACTAATGATCCTGACTTTCAAAGTTGGTGCGGAGTCTTTTGTCTACATTACCGATCAACTTGACCTTCCAATCCGATCGGATAAAGCATTTGGCAACAATATAATTCGTCTACTTCCATCTGGAACTGAGCTATCTTTATTGCAGAGCACTGAGGACGGTTGGGCTCAAATACAGTTTGATGACACAATTGGCTGGATTAAGTCGTTCTATTTGTCACCTGACCCGTCTGCCAGGGAGAAACTAAAAAAGCTGACAAGAACAAATAACGCCAACAAACTTTTAATAACAAAACTAAGCACTGAGAAAGAGGAGCTTGAAAATCAGTTGTCCTCATTAAAACAGGAAAACACAGATTTAGTAGTTCAAAGCTCAAAATCACAGGCTGAAAAAGAGCACATTGAACAAATATATCAAGACGCCCTTAAATTAGAGCACGAAAATGAAAAACTCATTCAAGAAAAATTGCAATTAAAGGCTGAGCTTCAGCTCTCTGAAAACAACACTCAAATTCAAAAAGATACCAGTTCCAGAAATTGGTTTATAGTCGGTGCGATAGTTCTCTTCTTTGGAATGATGATTGGCTTTATTGTCCCTGGACTTCTTAACAAAAGACGGTTTTAACTTTAGGAGAACTAAATGAAAGAATTAAAAAAAGCACTTACCTTTGATGACATATTGTTGGTACCTGCTCACTCAGAAGTTCTTCCAAAAGAAGTCAGCTTGATCTCTAAGCTAACCAATAAAATTACTTTAAATACGCCTATCATTTCCGCAGCGATGGATACCGTCACCGAGGGTAAGCTTGCTATTGCTATTGCTCAGGAAGGAGGCATGGGTGTTATCCATAAAAATATGTCTATTGAATCTCAAGCAAAGGAGGTCCGAAAAGTAAAACGATTTGAGTCAGGCATTATTAGAGACCCTATTAGTATTAAACCTTCTGCAACAATCAAAGATGTTTTTGATCTTCAAGCACAGCATGGAATATCAGCCATGCCGGTTGTTTCCAATGACACGCTCGTTGGCCTAATAACAAGCCGAGATGTTCTATTTGAAACGCGCCTAGATGAGATTGTTGAGAATGTGATGACTCCTCAAAAATCACTGATTACAGTCAAGGAAGGCGAATCAATGGATACCGTTCGAAAACTTCTTAGAAAGCATCGCATTGAAAGAGTTCTGGTCACTGATAATCAATTTAAGCTTGGCGGAATGATAACCGTCAGCGACATCAAGAAAACAAGTGATTTTCCAAAGGCAGCGAAAGATGACCAAGAAAGATTAATCGTAGCGGCTGCTGTGGGTGTTGGAAAGGGATCTAGTGAGAGAATCAGTGCACTAGTAGAAGCCGGTGTTGATGTAATTGTGATTGATACGGCGCATGGACACTCTCAAGGCGTAATTGATCGAGTCGTAAAAACTAAAAAAGATTTTCCAAATTTAGAAATAATTGCAGGGAACATTGCAACAGCTAAGGCAGCTCTCGATCTCGCTAAAGCGGGTGCAGATTGTGTCAAGGTTGGAATTGGACCAGGAAGTATATGCACAACACGAATCGTTGCTGGGGTAGGAGTCCCTCAGATCAGTGCAATTTCTGATATTACTGAGGCTCTGAAAAAGACAAATGTCACAGTCATTGCAGACGGCGGTATACGTTACTCTGGTGATGCTGCAAAAGCTTTTGCAGCAGGAGCTCACTACGTGATGCTAGGGTCCATGCTTGCAGGAACTGAAGAGTCGCCGGGTGAAGTTGAACTATACCAAGGAAGATCCTACAAGGCCTACCGCGGTATGGGCTCAATTGGTGCGATGGGTCAAGCGCATGGGTCATCAGATCGATATTTTCAAGCAGAATTAGCTGCAGAAAAATTAGTTCCAGAAGGTATAGAGGGCAGAGTGCCTTTCAAAGGCTCTATTAGACCCATTATTCACCAAATGGTGGGGGGAATTAGATCATCTATGGGTTATACGGGCTGTAAAAATCTTGATGAGATGAGAAATAAAGTTGAATTTGTTCAGGTTACTTCTGCTGGAATGACTGAGTCTCATGTTCATGATGTATCCATTACTAAAGAAGCTCCAAACTATCACCAATAGATACAACAATCAAAGAAAACGATTGATTGAAAATAAACTACTCACAGATAAATTCTGATTATTTGTTAATAAATCACACACTAATTTAGCTGAGGTTGCTGCATGAGTCAGCCCATAATGACCATGACCGCAGTTATAAAATACTCTATCTGATTTTTGAGATCTTGAAATTACTGGTAATGAATCTGGCATTGAAGGCCGACTTGCCATCCAATAATTTGCCCCCTCCACATCCAGTCCAGGAAATAATTCTTGACTAATTCGAGCAATGGAATCGAAATAAGCTTGATTAGCTGGACGCATAGGATTAGCATATTCAGCCCAACCACCAATCCGAAGACCGCTTCTCAAACTTGTTGCTACGATTCCTCGATCAGCAAAAACAATTGGGATTTCTATTTGAATATTTGGAGAAGGAAGAGTTAGGTTGTATCCCCTTTCTGCTGTCATTGGTAAAAAGTCGCCTAAAGATTTTGCAAATGAAATTGAATCAATTCCAGCAGCTATAATTACTGCATCATATTGAAAACTTCCATTTTCTGCCTCAATTAAAACAGACTTCAAACTTTCACTAATTCTCTCAACATGATTTTTATAAAACACAACTCCACCCTTCTGAGCTTCATTCGAAAGATTTTTTACTATGTCAACTGGCTCAGTTACTTTCCCCCATTCATGAGATAAGAAGGCGTGCTTGAATGTATTATTAATGGTTGGAGTAATTTTAGCGATTGATTCTTCATTTAATGATTCACTAGAAAATCCTCTTTTAGTTCTTTCATTCCAACTTTTCTTACTTGAATTAAAACTTTTTTTTGTGTCATAGATAAATGCACAGCCTCCATAATCAACCATCCCACCCAGACCATATGATTCTAGTAGTGCTTTGGTATCCTTTAAAGAATTTTTTCCAAGAAAACTGATGGCATCTGTTGCTTTTTGAAAACGACTTCCGTGAGATGTTTGTAAAAACCTCCAAAACCAGGGAATTTGTGGCCAAAAATCTTTAAGTGGGACTTTTAAAGGGGCATCAGAATCCAAGAGCATTTTTAATGCCTTCCATTGAATTCCAGGCGTACTCAAAGGAAAAATATCAGAAGCTCCGATATGGCCTGCATTTGCTTTTGATGATCCCCCTTCTCCCGGAAAATAAGGATCAAATACAGTAACTTCATAGCCTTTCTGGTTAAGGGTACATGCACTTGCTACCCCTACAACACCTGCACCTATTATCGCCACTGAAGAAATTGGAGATATCTGCGCGTTTGGCACTATCTATTTCTAGCTAAGTAAATCAAAAGCGTCTCCCCAACAATCTGCAACCTTATAGCCTAATGGGTATGGGTCACTGGGATCTACTCCCACCTGATGAATTCCATGAATCCATCCCCGACCAGAGATCCTTGGAAGGATACCACTCTTTCCAGCAATAGTCTTTTTAGCAACTATCTCAACTTGAAACTCACTATCAATGATTGATCGTGCTTTAAGACTTTGGCCAACTTCAACTTGACCACGGGCCTCCATTACAGCAAGACGTGCAGAGTTACCAGTGCCGCATGGGGAACGATCAATTCGACCGGGTGGAAGAATTGTTGCTCCTTTCATAACTCCATCAGTATCATGACCAACAAACATAGTGTAAGAAATGCCTTTTAAGTCTTCAAGCACAGGATGTCTTATATCTAACTGACTATTGACTGCTCTATGAATCCTAGTTCCTATATCAACAAGTTGACGGGCATTTTCTGGCAAAATTTTCAAATCAAACTGGGCCGGGTCAATTAAGGCATAAAAAATACCTCCAAAAGCAATATCAACACTTACTTCTCCTAACCCCTCTACTTCAATAATTGCATCAAGTTGATCTGCGTATGAAGGCGTCATATCCAATGTTACTCGTTCACATTTTCCATTTTTACAACTAGCAACAGCACGAACCAGTCCTGCTGGCGTATCTAATGTTACAATCGTTTCAGGCTCTAACATCTCAATCCTTCCAGTTTCGAGTATGACAGTAACTAAACAAATACTATTTGAACCAGACATTGCATGTGCCTTATCTCCTTGAAGAATTAAAAAACCTATATCAGCTTCTTTATGAATAGGCTCAAAAATTAGATTTGTTGACATCTGGGCATATCCACGGGGTTCAAACACCAAAAAACGGCGTAAACTATCATCAACTTGATTTATATAGTTCATTTTTTCTAGCATAGTCTCGCCAGGAATATCATTGACAACACTAGTAACTATTCGCCCAACCTCACCCTCTGCATGAGCTTCGACCATCGTTAAAGTTTTTTGCCAACGCATTATCTCAAAATCTTAATTGATTGAACTTCATTGCTTTATTGGCCATGTATCTGAAAGTCGATATCCTTCTGGCCATGGATCTTCAGGATCGAGCATTAATTGGTGAGTCCCAGTTATCCATGCCCTTCCTCGAATTGAGGGGATGATAGCCTTCTTGTCACCCACCATAGTCTCGTCAACTATACTGCAATCAAAGCGAGAATCAAGAATTGAGCGTCCTATCATCCGATCGCCTTTTCTTAACTCTCCTTTTGCATAGAGAATTGCCATACGAGCAGAGCAGCCGGTTCCACAAGGAGAGCGGTCCAACTTTCCAGGATCAATTACAACAGTATTTTTACTAATCTTAACACCCTCCTCCTCAAATATAGGAAGAGCCATTTGACAAAAAGAAATATGACTCCATTCAGAATTGGTTGGATGGGTAAAGTTTAATTGCTGATTAGCGGCTGCAGTTATTTTTGATCCAACATCAGATATATCTTTAGCTTCATCAGGTTTAATTTCAAAACCAAGATCATGGGCATTAATAACTACAAAACTATCCCCACCATAAGCAGTATCTACCTTAAGAGTGCCCAATCCTTCAACCTCAACAAAAACACCTAGCTGGTCTGCAAAAGAGGCTACGTTATTGATCTCAATACTTTTAGCTTTTCCATCTTCACAGTATGCCTTTACTGGAACAAGACCTCCAGGAGCCTCAAGTATAAATTCTGTTATGGGCTCTTTCATCTCAATTAACCCAGTATCGAGCAAAACAGTCGAAACACAAATTGAGTTTGAACCAGACATAGGTGGAGTATGCTCTGGCTCCATAACAATAAAACCTTGTTGAGCCTTTGGATTTTGGGCTGGTACTAGAAGATTTACGTGTTTGAATACGCCTCCCCTAGGTTCATTTAAAACAAATTGCCTTAATTTTTGATCTTGGTCAATCCACCGAGCCTTCTGCCAGAGACTATTTCCTTTTGGAGCTGCAATACCACCAACAATTACATTTCCTACTTCACCTTCTGCGTGACAAGAGATAATATGAATCAGCTTACTACTATTCATTACGTATCATCACTGATATCAATCCAAAGCGTTTTAGTCTCAGTATATTGATCATGGGCCATTAGGGAGTTATCACGGCCACCAAACCCTGATAGCTTATAGCCACCAAAAGGAGTTGATATATCACCTTCTCCATAACAATTTACAGACACAGTCCCCGCTTGAAGAGCTCTGCCGTATTTATGAGCCTTAGTCACGCTTGAAGTGAATAACGAAGCTTGAAGTCCATAAGAGGTATCATTGGCAAGCTTAATGGCATCTTCATCACTCTCAACAACCATCATAGCAAATACTGGGCCAAAAATCTCTTCCTTGGCAATAACCATCTCTGAATTTACACCTGAAAACAGAGTTGGCTCAATAAATAGACCGTCGCCTGAAGCAATAGAGTTTCCTCCAGCAATAACTTCAGCACCCTGTTCTTTAGCACTTTCAATGTAGCCTAAAATCTTATCATACTGCTCACGTGAGATAATCGCACCAAGCTGATTTTTTGGGTCCAACGGGTCTCCAGTATGCCAGTCTGCCATTTTTTCTTTCACTTTTGAAAGCATCTTGTCTTTTAGATTTTTATGAACAATTAATCTAGAATTGGCAGTACAATTCTGACCCATATTCCAAAGTGCAGCAAACACTGCATGCTCTGCAACACCATCAAGATTAGTAGCATCTGAAAGCACAACTGCAGGGTTTTTTCCACCACATTCAAGAATGATTTTTTTCAAATTACTTTGCCCAGAAAACTCAAGGAACAGCCTTCCAACCTCAGTTGAGCCAGTAAAAGAAATCGCATCAATATCTTGATGTCGTCCCATCGGCTCTCCTACATCTGGTCCCTCGCCTGGGAGAACATTTAAAACTCCTGGAGGAATTCCTGCTTCACTCGCTAGCTCAGCAACACGAAGGGCTGTCATCGAAGTCTGTTCAGCTGGTTTAACGATAACACTATTACCTCCAGCTAATGCTGGGGCAATTTTCCAAGCTAACATCATTAATGGAAAGTTCCAGGGCAGGACGCAACCGACAACACCTAATGGCTCACGAGTAATTAAACCGACTGCATCAGCATTAGCTGGAGAAACTTGATCATAAATCTTATCTATAGCCTCAGCATGCCACTTTATAGTAACAATTGTTTCTGGAAGGTCAGTTAGTACGCACTCACTAATTGGCTTTCCACTTTCTAAACTTTCCAGAACTGCAAGTTCTAATTGATTTTTCTCAATAAGGTCTGCTAACTTCAGCAATAACTCCTTACGCTCACTAGGATGTTTAGTGGACCACTCACCAGAATTAAAAGCATCTCTGGAAACCTCTACCGCATAATCAACATCGTTATAATCACATGCAGATACTTTTGCTAAAACTGTTCCATCAGCAGGATTAATAGTTTCCATAGTATTTCCAGCTTTTGTTTTTTGAAACTTACCATTTATATAAGGATCAATTGGAAATTTTATTTTTGCAGCAATATCTGCATATTCATCTTTGCTAAGAAGATCTGACATTTACATACTCCTGTTAATTTAAAATTGAATGAAGTGACGAACGAGTCTTATCTATTACCCCGATCATTTCTTTTCGAAGTGAGTCCTCAATAGGAAGCAATGGAAGTCTAACTTTTCCAGAAGGTCGACCTTGCTGCTCACATCCTAATTTAACACATTGTAAAAACTTACCGCCCTGTTCTAAAGCTTTCATGAGAGGCATAAAAGCTGCCATGAGGCGTTTTCCCTTTTCAAAATCAGACTGCTTTCCAAGTATATCCATTAACTGGACACACTCTGATGGGAAAAAATTAGCAGTGGCGCATACCCAAGACTTTGCCCCCCAGGCTGCAAATTCAAGAACTTGCTCTTCTCCACCAACTGCAAGTTCAATTGAAGAATAGTTGTTAGACAATAGTGGTAATCTAGAGTAATCACCACTGGATTCTTTAATTGCAGCTATCAATGGATTATCTGCAACAATATCTAAAAAGATTTCACCCATCTCCACTCCAGTTCTTCCTGGGTAGTTGTAAAGCATTATAGGTAAACCAGTTTTATTGGCTATATCAAGCACATGGCTTGCTAGCTCTTCTTCTGATGGCAATGAGTATGGGGGAGCAGCCACTAAAAGTGATTTAGCTCCTGCATCAACCGCTGCTAATGAGATTTCTAGACATTCATCAACTCTAATATCGTTTACTCCCGCCATAAATTCGACTTGATTATTGATTCGATCTGCTGCAAATTTAAATTGCTGAATACGCTCTTCTTTAGAAAGAGCATAAAACTCTCCAGTTGAACCACCAACAATAATTCCAGCAACACCATTCTCAATTTGCCAATCAATGCCCTCTGCATACATATCCCAATCAATTTCACCACTGTCCTTAAAAGGGGTAATAATAGGTGTATATATTCCTTCAAATCTCATTTATATTCTCCAATTAGAAAACTTTTAAAATGAAAATAATATACTAAATTAAACTTTTGACGGCACTTTGTAATCAATTAAGCTATGAAAATCTTAAAAGTTTATTTTAATAATTATGTCAAAAATTGAACTTACATTTTTTGATTAAAAATGATAAGATGTCATCAACATTGAACTAAGCCATTTGGAATATTCAGTGTTTTGTTTAAATTTAATAGGAGAAATAAATGAAAATGTTTTCTAAAACATTAGTGTCGCTTACTGCTGCAGCAGTTATGCTTACAGGAGCGACAACTGCATTTGCAGATAAGTTAGATGATGTAATTGATGCAGGTGTCTTAAGATGCGGAGTAGTTCTTGACTTTCCACCTATCGGATATCGAGATGCAAATAATGAGCCAGCAGGTTTTGATGTTGAGTACTGTAAAGACCTGGCAGCAGCACTAGAAGTTGATTATGAAATTATTGCTGTGACTTGGGCTGAGCGCCTTCCACTCATTGTTACTAATCGTGGTGATGTTGTTTTTGGCGGTACTTCCGATACCCTATCTCGTGCTAAGACAGTTGGCTTTACAATACCTTATGCAATTTATTATGCTCAGGCAGTTGTAGGCGCCAATAGTGGCATCGTTACTGTTGAAGATATGTACGACAAAAAAGTTGCTGCAGCTGTTGGAACTGTCCCTGAACAGGAATGGCTAAAAATTGCTGAAGAATTAGGAATTGAAGGCAACTATCAAGGCTATCAGTCTGAGAATGAAGTGTTCTTAGCGGTAGCTCAAGGTAAAGCTGATGCAGGTATAACAACTAATACAACAGTTTTGCCAATTACTCAGCAGTTTGATACAGTTATTGCTGGTCCACGTATGCCATGGGGTACTGACTATACTTCAGTAGTTGGCCCACGTATGGATGTTACTTGGCTGAACTATCTTAATCTTTTTGTAACGCAGCAAGTTCGTTCTGGGCGTTATCAAGAGCTTTGGGGTAAGTTTGTTGGTGGCGAAGCACCTGAATTACGCATTCCTGGTGTTTACTACTAATAGTTAATTTCAATATGGCCGGCTTGCCGGCCATTTTTTTTAAAATAATCAATTATGGATTACAACTTCCATTGGAGACCAGTATTTAAATCTCTTCCTGATTTATTAGAATCAGCATTATTAACTTTAGAGGTTGCAATCCTTTCGATGATATTAGGAATATTATTTGGTCTTGCCCTCTCTTTAATTAGAATTAAAATGACAGGGCCTTTAAAGTGGTTCGCTGTCTCATGGATTGAACTTGCTCGAAATACTCCAGCCCTATTACAATTATTTTTCTTTGGCTTTGGGCTTGGTGCATTTGGAATTCACTTTAGCCCTTTTCTTATAGTTTTATTAGGTTTAACCTTTAATAATTCAGGCTACTTAGCTGAAAATTTTCGAGGTGGATTTAACTCTATTCCAGATACGCAAATTCGAGCCTCACTAAGCCTTGGAATGAATAATTTTCAAACTTACACTAGAATAATAATTCCTCAAGTTCTTAGAGTTGTCTATCACCCAATGACTAATCAAATGGTGTGGGCTGTTTTGATGTCTTCTTTAGGAATGCTAGTTGGCTTTCGTGAACTCTCAGGTGAAACACAATTTTTTGCATCTAAAACGTACCGTATTTTTGAGTATTTTGCTGCAACTGCAATTATTTACTACGTTATAGTAAAGATTATTCTTGGCCTTTCGAGATTAATGGCTTCACGTCTTTTTAAGTATTAGGAGGATCTTAATGGAATCGCCTTCTACATACTTTTCAGGATTTAATATCAATGATTTATTGTATCTTGGTGAAGCCGCCTTAAGAACACTATGGATCTCATTCTGGGCTATCAGTATTGGATCTTTTATTGGAATCTTTCTAGGATTAGCATTAAGCGTTTCAAGGGTTATAGCATATACACTCGGTGCAGTTTTAGATGTATTTAGATCCGTACCCTTAATTATTCAACTCGTATTATTTTTTAATTTTGCACCGATTATTGGTCTTAGACTTAACCCATTTGAAGCGGGCCTAATTGTCCTTATTGTTTACACTTCAGCTTATGTTGCCAATGTAGCAAGGGGAGGAATTGAAGCTGTTGGAATTCCAATGAGAAGAGCTGCAAGAAGCTTAGGAATGACTTATTGGCAAGATTTACGTTATGTAGTATGGCCAATTGGACTTCGTGCTGTATTTCCTGCTTGGGTGGGAGTTGCTTTAGGAGTTCTAAAGGATAGTGCATTAGTTTCAATACTTGGATATATTGAACTTCTAAAAGCTTCTCAAATACTTATGACACGAACGCAAGAGGCAATCCTAATATTATCAATTGCTGGTGCATTCTATTTTGCTTTATCTTATCCAATTTCTTATTATGCAACTCGACTTGAACAAAGGTGGTCTGAATGATTAAAATTACAAACCTGCACAAACAATATGGTGAACTTGAAGTCTTAAAGGGAATTGACCTTGACGTACCAAAAGGAGAAGTGCTAAGTGTTATTGGATCCTCTGGCTCAGGAAAATCAACATTGCTATATTGTATAAATGGTCTGGAACCAATTCAAAAAGGTCAAATTATTGTAGATGATATTGATGTTCATGCCAGTGATACAAACCTTAACTCAGTTCGCCAAAATATGGGAATGGTTTTTCAACAGTGGAATAGTTTTCCACATTTAACAGTTCTTGAAAATGTAGCACTAGCACCAAAAATCGTTAGTAAACTTTCAAAGAAAGAAGCGCTAGAAGTTGCAGAAAAACAGCTGCTTCATGTTGGACTTGGAGATAAACTAACTCAATACCCCTCTGCACTTTCAGGTGGACAACAACAGCGTCTCGCTATTGCTCGTGCTTTAGCAATGGAGCCAAAATGCATGTTGTTTGACGAAGCCACATCTGCTTTAGATCCAGAGCTTGTGGGAGAAGTTCTTGACACAATTAGACTTCTTGCTGATGAGGGCATGACTATGATTTGTGTTACTCATGAGATGGGATTTGCTAGAGAAGTCTCTGATAGAGTGGCTTTTTTTCATGAAGGCAAGATTGAAGAAATCAATCAACCAGAAGAATTATTTGGCTCTGCTAAATCTAAGTATTTACAAAAATTTCTTTCAAAAGTTAAAACATAGAACTATTAAGTACTTACCGGAGTTTAGCTATGGGTGAACTTTCCAATAACGAAGCCATTATCTTTGTACAAAATAATGTGGAAGGTGATGTTGTAGTTTGTAATGAAGGGGTGAGTTTCTGGGGGGGTGTTGACCCAGAGACAGGAGTAGTTATTGATATTCATCATCCTAATTGTGGAGAACAGCTTTCAGGAAAAATCGTACTTATGCCCACTTCTCGAGGTTCATGCAGCGGAAGCGGGGTATTACTTCAGCTTGCGCAAAATGGAAATGCACCAGCTGCACTTATATTTAGAGAAAATGAAGATATCTTAACTCTTGGAGCAATGATTGCCGAAAGACTCTTTAACAAGAAAATTGCTATATTACGACTTGAGCCTAACATTTATAATTTATTATCTTTACAAAAATCTGCAAAAATTGATAGTCTCAAATTATATTTCTCAACTACCTTAATTAATTTATGTCAGCCTGATTTAAGTAGAATTTACTTGAATAATTCAGATAAAAAAATGTTGGCTGGCAATCACGGTAAAGCCACAAAAATTGCAATGGAAATATTATGTTTGATGGCTGCTTCTCAAAATGCAGATAAATTAATCGATGTTTCAAGAGGTCATATTGATGGTTGTATCTTAGCACATGAAGCTAATCTCAATTTTGCAGAAAAAATGCTAAATATGGGTGCGCGTGTTACTATTCCAACTACAATAAATGCAATCTCAGTAGATAGGGATAATTGGAAGTCACAAGCTGTAGCTCCTGAGCTGGGCGATAAAGCTAGCCGACTTGCTGATGCATATGTCAAAATGGGTGCTCATCCTACATTTACATGTGCGCCTTATCTTTTAAGTGAAAAACCAACTAAAGATGAGGTTATTGGATGGTCTGAGTCAAATGCTGTTATTTATGCAAATTCTGTAATTGGTGCTCGAACTCAGAAACATCCAGATTATTTAGATTTATTCATAGCCATGACTGGGCGAACTCCGAATACTGGTGTTTATTTAGAAGAGAATCGAAAGCCTAGCTGCGAAATTAGAATATCGTTACCTTTAAAATTTGATGAGTCTATTTGGCCAATGCTAGGTTGGCTGGCTGGCTATAAATCACCAAATGGAATTCCAGTATTAATTGGCCTTGAAGATATTTCACTGAGTAATGATGATTTAAAAGCTTTATGTGCAGCATTTGGTACAACATCTGCATCTCCAATGTTGCATATTAAAGGACATACGCCAGAAGATGGTCTTTCAAGTACTGAAGATGCTGTTTCTAAATCTATAAGGCCTAATGATTTATTAAATTTGTGGCAAAAATTTAATACTGGCAATAACAAGATAGACTTAGTTGCTATTGGGAGTCCGCATGCATCTGCTGCTGAGTGTATGAAGTTTTTGAAATTGCTATTGGAAAAAAATCAAAATGTTGTTGTTCCAACTATTTTGACTGTTGGGCGAGAAACTCTAGCAAAAATAGGTGATCATGGGAATTTAAATCAACTTTCCAGATTAGGAGTTCAAATTATCCCTGATATTTGTTGGTGCTCAATAACTGAACCAGTTTTTCCATCAAAGACACAATCATTAATTACTAATTCTGGTAAATACGCTCACTATGGTGAGGGTTTGACAGGGAGAAATATAAGGTTTGGAAGTTTGAGCGACTGTGCAAATGCTGCTTTAACTGGCTTTGTTAATGATGAGCCGCCTAATTGGTTGAATTCCTCCACTTAAAATGTTATTAAAAAATCTGAAAGATCTATACTAAGCTAAATGTTATACGAGTTGCGCACCAACTCGAGTTAATGTCAAAAGGGCTGCTTCAAACCTTCCAGGACTAGGGATTGAGCCAAACTTTGATATTCTTGGAGATATAATTCTTTCTTTTTAAAAAATTTATTAATCTCTAATTCAATTTGCCAAAAAAAGTCATTCTGGCTGACTCAGATAGCTGGACACCTGCACTTGCATTGTATGCTAAAACCGATAATATTCTAGTCCTATCCCCAATGGTTGGAGTAACGCGATGAATAGCATCCTTTCCCCTAAAAAGAACCAGTGAGCCATTTTCCATAGTGAGTTTTTTAGGTTTGCTATGTCCATTAATCAAGTCCAAAACTTGATCATAGTTATTGTCATTATTTTTTGAGTTTCTAAAATCTCTGATATATTCAAACTCACCTCCTGCCTCAGGCTTCTGTATAAGCAAAGTAATTGCAAAAGATGAGTTATCAAAGTGCCAACCAAGCTCCTGCCCCTCATTTGCATAATGAATGTTAATTGAAGATAGGTTGTCATCATATTTATAAAGTGCTTTCTCATCAAGAACTGAACAAAGAAAGTCTCTAAACTTCTCTGAGTCATACAATGCTCTCAATGCTGAGTCTTTCGGAACCTGATCATCGGTTATACAGCCTTTTGAGGAGACAACTGTTCTATTTCTTGGGTGACTATTAGGGTAGTTATTGTCATAAGGATCTAGGTAAACATTGTGTTCATTTACACAATAATAAGCTAATCTTTCTTGTTGTTTGGCCTCTTCAAGAATACTTTGAATGGATTCTTTCAAAAGAAATTTTTTAAGGACTAGAACGCCATCCCTATCAAGTATTGATTTACATTTAGATCTATACTTGGGGGCATCAATAGGATGACTCTTAGTATTTAAAATTGAAGCGAGTTTATTGGTATTGTTAATCAAAGTAATAATTTAGACTATTTGTTTTAAATATAATTTTAAAGATAATTGCTCATAATGAGTCTATATGTTATTAGATAATTAAATGGAAAAAATAAATAACAATTAAATGATTCATTTTGGTCAAGTATCTAGAGAAGAATTCTTAGCAGAGTATTGGCAAAAAAAGCCTTTACTCATTAAGCATGCGCTACCAAATTTTATCTCTCCTTTGTCTCCAGATGAGCTGGCTGGACTCTCCTGCGAGGAAGAGTTCGAATCAAGAGTAGTCAAAGGCTCAACTCAAAGAAATGATTGGTCTCTTGAGAATGGCCCCTTTAAAGATGATTATTTTGAAAGTGTGCCTCAAAATGATTGGACGCTTCTTATTCAAGGCGTCGATAAACACATTCTTGAAGTCTACAAACTGATTGAAGAATTTGACTTTATTCCAAGATGGCGATTTGACGATGTAATGATTTCATTTGCAGCCAAAGGAGGGAGTGTTGGGCCTCACTACGACCACTATGATGTCTTTTTACTTCAGAGCCTTGGAAGAAGGCAATGGCAAATCAGCTCAATTGATTGCAATCCAAACAACTATGTTAAAAATAGTCAGCTCAGAATAATGCAAAGCTTTCAGGAGGAGGATACATTTATTGCTGAGCCAGGTGATATTTTATATGTCCCGCCAGGAATAGCGCACCACGGAACAAGTCTTGACAGTGAATGCATCACCCTTTCATTTGGCTACAGATCATACTCAGCAAATGAAATGATGGAGGTACTCGACTTAAAGCCTCATAAGCCTAACAATGGCTATTATATTGACCCTAGCTGGCTGATAGATAGAGGTAATTCTGAAATTTCTAATTCAGCCGTTAATCAAGCATTGGATCTCTTAAATGTCGATCAATTACCAACCGAGTTCTTTGGTTGCTTCGTAACAAGACTGGACCCCTTTGATCAGCAAAAAATTAGCGAAATGATGGCTTTTGAAGAGCCGATAGAAATCCAAGAATCTGTATCCTATATTTTATCCCCGATATGTCGCATTGCTTACCAAATGATTAAGAGCGAGCTTCATGTTTTTATTAACGGAGAGCCTTTTGATAGCCAAAACTTTGATAATGACTTACTCATAATATTTTGTAACTCGAGAGTGATAAAAATTAATAACCAAAACATCTCTCTAGCTAAAAAACTCTCTTCTCTATATCTATTAGAAAAAATTTCTGATCATTTTTGAATTAGTAAATATCCTCAATTCACTTAAATACAGTCTACTTTGAGGCATTATTACATCTACTAAATTAGTATATTTATAGATAGAATTAGGGGATAATTCAACTGTTTTATGGATTTTGGTAAGTTTTATCTCAAGCATACCTAGACGGTATGTTTTATATAAAGCTTATTGCGTTAAACCATAAAACACTTTTAATTTTATTGGAGTAACACAATGGACATGAAAATAGTTCAAAAAAGTTTTACGTTTGGCAACAGCCAAATTTCATTTGAAACAGGAAGAATCGCTAGACAAGCTCATGGAGCTGTTTTAGCTAGTATGGATGACACGCAAGTTCTAGTATCAGTTGTTGGTGCAAAAGAAGCAAAGCCAGGTCAATCCTTTTTTCCGTTATCTGTAGACTATATCGAGAAAACATATGCTGCCGGAAAAATCCCTGGTGGTTTCCTGAAAAGAGAGGGTAGACCAAGCGAGAAAGAGACCTTAACCTCAAGACTCATTGACCGCCCTATTCGTCCGCTATTTCCTAATGGCTATATGAATGAGGTTCAGGTCATGATTCAGGTTATTTCATCGAACAAAAATGTAGACCCTGATGTTTTAGCGATGATCGCTACATCTGCCGCTTTAGCAATCTCTGGAGTGCCATTTAAAGGCCCAATCGGTGCGGCTCGAGTCGGCTATCAAGATGGCAACTACACAATCAACCCAACATACAGTGATCTCGAGTCATCAGAACTAGATATGGTGGTTGCAGGAACCAAAGATGCAGTTCTTATGGTGGAGTCTGAAGCCAGTGAGCTATCTGAAGATATTATGCTAGGTGCTGTAATGTATGCGCATGAGCAATTTCAAGTAGTAATCGATAGTGTTGCAGAATTTGCTAAAGAAGTAGGTGTGTCTCCGCGTGAGTGGGTTGCACCTGAAGAAAACGAATCTCTATTAAGCTCGATTAAATCCAAATTTGAAAGTCAAATTTCTGAGGCTTATCAGACAGTCGATAAGATGGATCGTTATGAAAAAATGGGAGAAATCAAAGACGCTGCTGTTGAAGAATTTGTCAGTGAAGATGATTCTGTAAGTGAAGACGAGGTTAAAAATTACATTAAAAAAATTGAGAAATCAACTGTAAGAGAGAGAATTTTAGCTGGAGAACCTAGAATAGATGGTAGAGATAGCTCAACAGTTAGAGAGCTTGCTATTGAAACAAGTGTTTTAGAGAATACTCATGGCTCCGCCCTTTTCACAAGAGGAGAAACTCAGGCATTGGTAGTTACCACTCTAGGCTCTAAGAGAGATGCACAGCTGATTGAAAAACTTGAATCAAATGATCGAATCGAAGATCACTTTATGCTTCACTACAATTTTCCTCCATACTGTGTAGGTGAGACTGGACGCGTGATGGGTGTTAAGAGGCGTGAAGTCGGACATGGCAGATTGGCAAGAAGAGGTATCTCAGCTTGCCTTCCAAATCTTGATGACTTCCCTTACACAATCCGTGTAGTGTCTGAAATAACTGAATCTAATGGTTCAAGCTCAATGGCAAGTGTCTGTGGCTCATCGCTCTCATTGATGGATGCAGGTGTACCTCTCAAAGCTCCTGTTGCAGGAATTGCAATGGGTCTAGTTAAGGATGAGGATCGATTCACTGTTTTAACGGATATTCTTGGAGATGAAGATCATCTTGGCGACATGGACTTTAAGGTTGCTGGAACATCTAAAGGTATTAACGCCCTTCAAATGGATATCAAGATTGATGGGATTACAGAAGACATTATGTCAATCGCACTTAAACAGGCAAAAGATGCAAGATTGAATATTCTCGGTCAAATGAATCAGGTCATTTCAGAGCCAAATTCAGCCTCTAAAAATGCCCCTAAAACAAAGGTCATTAAAATCCCTACCGATAAAATTAGAGATGTTATCGGCAAAGGTGGAGAGACGATTAGAGGTATTGTTTCTCAGTCTGGTGCTAGCGTTGATGTTGATGATGATGGCAATGTAAACATCTTTGCAAATGATTCAGAAAGCTTTGAAAAGGCAGTTCAAATGGTCAAAGATGTAACCGCTGTTCCTGAAGTCAATAAAGTCTACATGGGCAAGGTTGCCAAAATCGTTGAATTTGGAGCTTTTGTGACTATCATGCCGAATCAAGATGGCCTCTTACACGTCTCTGAAATTGCTCACGAGAGAGTAGAGAAAGTTGAGGACTACCTGAAAGAAGGTGAGGAAGTGGAGGTTAAAGTTCTTGGAATTGATCGAGGACGAATCAAGCTTTCTAGAAAAGTATTAATCGAAAAGTCATAAATAAAGCCACCGCAAGGTGGCTTTTTTTTAAAAATATAATGATGTCAGAAGAAAAAATAGTCGAGCTTGAGGAAAAAATTGCTTTTCTTCAAAATATGATTGATGAATTAAATATGGTTGTTTTTCGTCAGGGTGAAAAACTTGAGAAGCTCAATTTAAAACTCAAAGATACCAATGAAAAATTACTGAATCAATCTGAGGCATCTACTTTGGAATCCAAGGATTTAGACGAGAGACCGCCTCACTACTAAGGGCTTGATTTAATTCGACCCATCATAACGATCAGCGCAACTCCATTTAAACCCCATACAACGCTTAGAAGGTACATATTAAAGGTTAAACTTAAGAATTCTGCTAAGTAGCCTACCAGTGCCGGTCCAAATATAAAGCCAGAAAATCCAAGGGTAATTAAATTTGCAACTGTAAGATTGATTGGCTCATCTGTGACCCGAATAGCTAATCTAAATATTATGGCAATAAAGTTCGCAGTTCCAAAGCCAAAAAGGAGCATGCCAATAACAATTAGATAAAAATTTGAGGTGAGTATAGATACAAATAGAACGAACCCAGCAGCAATACTTAAGTAGCCGCCTACAAACTTTTCACTTAATTTTTTAATCATTTTTGATGCAATCAACCTTGCAGATATTTCACCGATATTGAATGCAAATATGATTGCTCCTCCAAGGTATAAGGGAACAAGCAAGTCCTTGGTTAACCAAAGGGCGGACCAATCTAAAATAATCCCCATCGTTGCATAATTAAGCATCATTAAGATACCAAAGACAAGTATTGAGTTTTTAGGTAATTTAAATTTGGGTGTCTTTTCAAGATTTTCGAAAGATTTATCTAGGCCAAACTTATTAATCAAGAGCGCTCCTACTATCAAAGCAGTCCCTGTGATAGAGAATATTAAGATTGGACTGTCGACATACCTTATAGTGAAAAATGCACTAAAAGCACCAACGAGGGAGCCAAAACTGAATGCAGCATGATATAGAGGCGTGAGAACTCTTGATGTTTTACTCTCAATCATAGAAATTTGCGATTGAGATGATGGACTGAAAAGGCCAACAAAAAATCCAAATGGCATAAAAGCAATCAAAAACCACTGGTAGCTTGGAGCCAAGATGAGTAATAATGGACAATAGGCTATACCCAATAGGCCAATTACAATAGAGTTCTTTGTGCCTATTCTAGGAACAATAAGCCTACCTGAAGTCTGATTACCAATTAGATTTAAAAGCCCAAAAGCAAACAGCCCTATTCCAATTTCTGCCTCTGTAATTTGAAGTCTTTCAGCATTCCACGGAATATAAACAAAATATATACCAATCTGAAACAAAACAAGAAAAGCGCCTAAAAATGTAGCATATATACCTCTATCGTATGCCTTCGCCTCTTCTTTAGAAATTACTATTTCCATTTAACTATGTTTTAATTTTTAAGGCATCGAAATCTAATAGAAGTCCTTCCCAACCCTGTTTCATGAAGCTTCTAATGTTTAAGTGTGAGCTATTATCTTCTGGACTGTGTAATACTGACTGATAGTGCTCTGCAAAGCAATGAAGTGTCTCCAGCTCAGAAAGTGAATACATATGTCCAAAACAGAAAACTTTAGCAGAGCCCTGGTTTTCAAATTTTGAGTTAATAATTTCACCATTCTCAAAGGCGATATTTGAAAAATGATATTCGCTATCAATCAACTCAATAAAATCAGAAAATTTTACTAAGGAACCAGATTTAACCTTGTTTAGATACTCTTCGGTATTCATTAATTTTAGGTATGCATTGGATTAGATTTACCAGAATCAATATTAAGTTTTTTTGCAGCCTTAGTTAATATTTTGGCATCCAAACTACCCTCATCTACTAGAGTGCTTAGAGTTGCATAGGTAATATAATCAGCGTTCACCTCAAAAAAGTATCTAAGCTCCTTGCGGGAGTCAGACCTTCCAAAACCATCTGTACCTAGTACCTCATATCGCATGGGAACATATTTTCGAATTTGTTCAGCGTAATTTTTCATGTAATCAGTTGCAGCAATGGCTGGACCCTTTGATTTGCTTAAACATTGAGTGACATAGGGAACTTTCTGAGTTTTACTATATAAGTTCTGACGATCAATATTCTGAGCCTCTCTTGTTACCTCATTAAAGCTTGTTACGCTCCAAACATTGGACATGACGCCCCAGTCTTTTTCAAGCATATCCGCAGCCTTCTCGACCTCACGAAGGATTGCTCCACTACCAAGCAACTGGACTTGTATTTTAGATTTTCCAACTGTTTTTAGAGGATACATTCCCTTGATAATTCCTTCTTCAACACCCTTTGGCATCTGTGGATGAGCATAATTCTCATTCATAAGAGTAATGTAATAGAAGATATTTTCCATCTTCTCATACATGCGATACATTCCATCTCTAATAATAACAGCCAGTTCATAGGCGTATGTAGGGTCATAAGAAACACAATTTGGTATCGTATTGGCAACAATCAATGAGTCGCCATCTTGGTGCTGAAGACCTTCACCAGCTAGTGTTGTTCTTCCTGCTGTGCCACCCATTAAAAAACCTTTTGCTTGCATATCACCCGCTGCCCATGCAAGATCTCCAACTCGTTGGAAGCCAAACTTAGAGTAATAGATATAAAAAGGAATCATGGTTACATTGTGCGATGCGTAAGCTGTCGCAGCTGCTATCCAATCTGAAATTGCTCCAGCTTCATTAATGCCCTCCTGTAAGACTTGGCCTTTGATATCCTCTTTGTACCACATCACCTTGTCAGAATCTTCTGGTTCATAAAGTTGGCCTGACGATGAGTAAATACCCATTTGCCTAAAAAGGCCTTCCATCCCAAAAGTTCTAGCCTCGTCAGGAACAATAGGCACAACTCTTGGACCAATTTCTTTATCTCTAATTAATAGAGATAAGAATCGAACGAAAGCCATAGTACTAGACATTTCTTTATCATCAGTCGACTTAAGAAGGGGTTCAAAAGTGTCTAACTGAGGAATATTAAACGACTCAAGCTTAAAGTTTCTCGTGGGAAGGTATCCTCCCAAAGCCTCTCTTCTTTCTCTCAAATAAGTTAATTCTTCACTATCCTCAGCCGGCTTGTAGAAATTTAACTCCTCAGCATCTTTTTTGGTAACAGGAATATCAAATCTCTGGGCTACTTTTACTAGCGCATCAACGCCTAATTTTTTTTGGCTATGGGTTGTATTTTTTCCCTCTCCAGCCTCACCCATTCCGTACCCCTTAACAGTCTTAGCTAGAATGACTGTAGGTTGGCCTTTATGCTCTTTAGCAGACTTATAGGCCTGGTAAACTTTATTTGGATCGTGTCCACCTCGAGTTAGGCCGAATATCTCATCGTCTGACATATGCTCAACAAGCTTCAGGGTTTCTGGATATTTTCCGAAAAAGTGTTTTCTTACATAGGCCCCATCTTTTGCCTTGTAAGCCTGGTACTCACCATCAACCACCTCTTCCATTCTCTGCTTGAGAAGTCCAGATGTATCATTTGCGAGCAACTTATCCCATCCTCTTCCCCAAATAACTTTAATTACGTTCCAGCCTGCGCCTCTAAACATGCCTTCTAGCTCTTGGATAATTTTTCCATTTCCCCTTACGGGTCCGTCAAGGCGTTGAAGATTACAATTGATAACAAATATTAGGTTATCAAGTTTCTCTCTTCCAGCAAGAGATATGGCGCCAAGAGATTCAGGCTCATCAGTTTCGCCATCTCCCAAGTATGCCCATACAGTTCTCTTGTCAGTTTTAACAATATCGCGATGCTGCAAATACTTCATAAAGCGAGCTTGAAATATGGACATGATTGGACCTAAACCCATTGAGACAGTTGGGAACTCCCAAAAATCTGGCATGAGCCATGGATGAGGGTAAGAAGAAAGACCCTCTTTGTTAGCCTCTTGTCTAAAGTTCAACATTTGATCTTCAGATATTCGCCCTTCAAGATAAGCTCGTGAGTATATTCCAGGAGCGATATGGCCTTGAAAAAATATGAGATCCGCACCCTGATCTAAATCATTACCTCGATAAAAATGATTAAATCCAACTTCATACAAAGTCGCACTAGATGCAAATGAGGCTATATGGCCACCCAGCTCAGAAGAAACTTGATTTGCCTTTACCACCATAATCATCGCATTCCACCGGATGATTGATTTAATACGATGTTCAATTTTGTGCATCACAACTAACTCACTCTCCTTTTCAACTGGAATGGAGTTTAAATAGGCTGTATTGACACCCTGAGGCAGATCCATACCATCCTCATGCGCCATGTCCATAAGCTTTTGTAGAATGTATTTGGCTCTATCTTCCCCTCCAAAACGAGCAACCGATCTAAAGGCCTCTAACCATTCAATAGTTTCTTGGGGGTCAATATCTTTTTCAGACATAAAATCTCATTTTTGTAAAAAATAGGATTGTTATTATCCCTTAAAAAAGTTAAAGATACCAAGCAGGTCGTGTTATATTTTTGAACTTTAGATGCTGTAAAATATCACGCTTCTAAATAAACAAAAAATTTCATGAAAGTCCCAAGTTCAATCTTTAAAGCCTATGACATAAGAGGCATTGTAGAAACAGAATTAACACCCGAAATAGTAAAACTGATAGGCAGGGCTGTTGGCAGTGAATCCATTAAAAAAGGCGAAAGAGGAGTTGTGGTTGGAAGAGATGGTAGATTATCAGGTCCTGAACTGTCTGAGGCTTTAATTTCAGGCCTTATAGAGAGTGGTTGCCATGTTGTGAACATTGGTATGGTGCCCTCCCCAGTTGTTTATTTCGCAACTCATACAAAAGCAGCTTCATCAGGAGTCATGATTACAGGCTCACACAATCCAGCTGAATATAATGGCTTAAAGATTATGATTGCTGGGGAAACTTTATCTGCAGAAAGAATTCAAGATTTGTACTCAAGAATTTTAGAGAGTGACTTCTCAAATGGTCACGGCACATCAACCTCTATTAACATTGATCAGGACTATATTGATACCATTAAATCAGACATAAAATTAGAGAAAGAGATCAAGGTGGTGATCGATTGTGGAAATGGAGTTGCGGGCAGTATCGCACCCAAACTCTTCGAAGCCTTAGGAGTAAAAGTATCTAAATTATTTTGTCTAGTTGATGGTAGGTTTCCTAATCATCATCCTGACCCCTCAAAGCCTGAAAACTTGGAGGATCTCATTCAAGAAGTTATTGAAACCGATGCTGATTTAGGTCTTGCTTTTGATGGTGATGGTGACAGACTTGGAGTGGTAGATAATAACGGAAGGGTCATATGGGCTGATCACCAAATGATGCTTTATGCAATGGATGTACTTAGTCGAAATAAGGGTGCAAAAGTCATCTATGATGTCAAATGCACTTCTCTTCTCCCAAAGCTTATTTCTGAGAATGGTGGCAATCCGATCTTATCCAGAACTGGACATAGCTTTATCAAAAAGAAACTCAAAGAAACCAATGCTGAGCTCGCTGGCGAGATGTCAGGGCACATCTTTTTTAAGGAGCGATGGTATGGTTTCGATGATGCGCTATATACAGGTGCAAGACTGTTAGAGATTGTCTCAAAAAGTGACAAGACATGCTCGGAGATTTTCGATGAATTGCCTGTCAATCTGAGCACACCAGAAATTAATATCAACTTTGAGAAGCATGGCCAGCAATATGAGGCAATGGAATCGTTATCAAATAATATAGATTTTCCTGATGCTAGTGTTAATACCATTGATGGCTTCAGAGTCGACTTTGACGATTGTTGGGGGCTCGTTAGACCATCGAACACAACGCCATGCCTGGTATTACGCTTTGAGGGAAACAGTGAAACTGAACTCAACAAGATACAAGAAAGATTTAAAAAATGGCTTGAGGCAAGCGGTATTCCAGCAGAGAATTTATAGTTGGAAATTCTAAAAAAATAGGTATAAAATACGAATTTTTTATCCTTGAACAAGTTTTACTCGTTCAGTTCATTTTTTTTGGAGTTTGCAAATGGAAGGACATGTCAACTTTACGCTATCAGATCGCTTAAGAAAGTCGCCCTATTATGAGTCTACTCTGAAAGCAGGCGCCAAAACTTTCACAATCTATAACCACATGATCATGCCCACTTCTTATGAGGGAGCTGAAGCGGATTACTGGAACCTAATGAATAATGTCACCATGTGGGATGTTGCTGCTGAACGCCAAGTTGAGATTACTGGAAGTGACGCCTACAGGTTTGTTGAATACATTACCTCAAGAGACCTTTCAAAGCTCCAGATTGGTCAAGGAAAATATGCTCTGATCACTGATGAAGATGGTGGAATCATCAATGATCCTATCATTTTAAGACTGGGTGAGAGTCATTTTTGGCTATCGATTGCAGACAGTGATGTGCTACTTTGGACCCGTGGCCTTGCCTGTGGACTTGGATGGGATGTTAATATTTGTGAGCCAGATGTCTCCCCCTTAGCAATTCAAGGCCCTAACCATTTACCTTTAATGATTGATTTATTTGGAGACTGGGTTAAAGATGTTAAGTACTTCTTTTTTAGAGAATACGAACTTGAAGGAATACCTCTAATTGTTCAAAAGTCAGGATGGAGCAAACAGGGAGGCTTTGAGCTCTATCTTCGTGACGGATCACAAGGTGAAAAGCTATGGGACATCGTTGCTGGTGCAGGAAAGAAATATGACATTAAGCCAGGAACCCCAAATAATATCGAAAGGGTTGAATCGGGACTATTCTCATGGGGAAATGATATGGATATCAATAGTAACCCGTTAGAGCTTCCATTAGGTAATTTTTGTCAACTGGATAAAGAGGCTGATTACTTAAGCAGGGAAGCTCTTCATAAGATACGCTCTGAAGGTGTTACCAAAAAACTTGTTGGACTGATTGTCGATGGTGATCCATTTGTTGGCGGTTGTGCCAGCCCATGGCAGGTCATGAGTGATAATCAAATGTGCGGCAAAGTTTCTAGTGCTGCTTACTCTCCAAGATTAAAAATTAATATGGCTATGGCGACAATAGATAGCGCTCATAATGCAATTGACTCCGAGGTCACTGTTGAAACGCCATGGGGTTTAAGATCTGCAAAAGTGACTTCGATTCCCTTTAATTAATTTAGCAGGAAGAACTAAATTGATGCGATTCGCTAAATATGAACAACACTTAAAGTGGTTCGCGCTATTCCTTGGTATCCTTAGCACCATAGCTATTATCAATGACTTATATCCTTACACAATGTTTATTGGGCTCCCTTTTTGCTTAATATGGGTTTATTGTGCTTGGCTTCATACTGAAAAGCAATTGAAATGGATTAATATAATCTTTACCGGGTTATATACATTCGGAATAGTTAATTACTATATCTAGGACATAAACCAGCTTAAAGCAATTTACTTGTTACCAAAGCTTGAGCAAACCTTTTGGGAGGTTGATATCAACTCCTCTAAAAAGCTTTCAATATTCTCGTCATTGAATCTACTAATAAGGCCTGACAGCGAAAGAACACCAATGAGTTCACTATCTCGACCTAAAACAGGAACTGAGATGCCAGCAATTTCAGGATCACGCTCTCCACGACTAATATAGTATCCTTGGTTCTGTATAACTATAGATTGAGATGTTTTAGAGTTTACAAATGCTTCAAGAACCTTTCCAGAAGAGCCTAAATTAAGCGGAGTAATTTCTCCTTCATCAATATGATAGCGCATTCTTCTTTTAGAATTTTCGCAATAAAGAACTACACCTGAATTTCCACGCAAAACATGAAAAGCAGCTGTTTCTGTTGTTTTTTCAACAAGCTCAATCAACGCTGGACGAATTATTTTTCCCAACTGAAGATTATCTCGGTAAATTGAACCAGCTTTCCATAATGAAGACCCAAGATGAAAATTGCCATCATCATCTCGAGAAAGATAGCCAAACTTTTCAAGTGAGGCACTAAGTCGAAGTATTGTAGCTTTATTTAGGCCTGTTCTTTGAGCAAGCTCTTTCAATGTAAGACCATTATCACCCATATTAAAAGCTTCAAGAAGACTCAGCGCACGTTCTACGGACTCAACCCCACTTTTGATAGGTTTTATTTTTTCTGTCGATTTGGCCATTTAGATATTATTTAATTAGGTGGAATATAAATATTTAATAACAAACTGAAGCATTTTTATTTTTTTTTCTTGACTTTTTATTAATTATACATGAAAATGAAACGATGTTTCGTAGAGTGAAATTTATTTTATTTAAGTTTTTTAATATGAGACAATTTCCAAGTTAAATTTTTAGCCTGGATAACATAACTAAAGGAGATAACAAATGAAAAAATATTCAAAAATAGTGTGTTTAGCGCTATCAATAGGAATGGTACTTGGTCTTAGTAATGTTGCTAAAGCTGATGGCCATTCTGTAATGTTTGCATCATGGGGTGGCTCATTCCAAGATGCGCTTAGATCATCTATGCTAGCACCAGCTGCTGCAGATCTTGGCATTGAAGTTAAAGAAGATACAACAAATGGTATTCAAGATATTCGTGCTCAGATTTCTGCTAATGCCGTAGCTTGGGATGTAGCTGAAATGGAACTTTCTGCTTGTGAGACACTTTCAAGAGATGGAATGTTAGAGCCTATCGACTATAAAATGGTTGATGCTTCAGGAATTCCATCTGATTTAAGACAAGACAACTATATTGGTTTTATTAACTTCACAAAAGTTATCGCCTACAGAAAAGATCAGTTTGGTGATAATGGACCACAAAGCTGGGCAGATTTTTGGGATGTTGAAAAATTCCCAGGAAAGCGCGGTATGCATGGAAAAGTTAACTACAACCTAGAGGCTGCTCTTATGGCTGATGGTGTAGATAAGAGTGAAATTTATAATGTTCTTTCAACCAAAGCTGGACAGGAACGTGCTTGGGCCAAGCTTGCTGAAATTGTTCCACATGTGACTGTATGGTATCGTGGAGGATCTCAATCAGCTCAAATTCTTCGCGATGGTGAAGTTGATGTAGTCCACATGGGGCATAACCGTGTTGAGAGTGTTGCAAACTCTGGTGTAGATGTTGCTTACACATTCCAGGATGGTACGATGGATGTTGACTGCCTACTTGTACCAAAAGGTGCGCCAAATTATGACAATGCAATGCATTTAATAAATTCTGTTTTATCAGCGACATCTCAGGCTACATTAGCAAAGACGATGCCTCTTGGTCCTGTAAATAAGTATGCATTTGATGCAGGAGTTCTAAGCATTGAGCAAGCAAAGAATGTTAATACTCATCCAGACAATTATGACAAGCAACTTTTAGTAGACCCAAATTTCTACATTGGTCAACTCGATATACTAACAGAGCGCTTTGATACGCTTATCCAGCAATAGAAAGGATAAAATGTGAGGGTGTAGTTATATAGCTACACCCTTTTAATTTAAGTAATTTTTAATTTTTTGGGCTTGACCAAGGATAAAAGGTATGTCAAATACAGACAACGAAAATCATAAATCTTTACCGATTGGGATCAAAAGCTTAAGCAAATCCTATGGTGATGTTTATGCTCTAGAGAATGTTTCATTAGATATTAAGGCTGGAGAATTTATCACCTTACTTGGGCCCTCTGGATCCGGAAAAACAACCTTATTGATGACTATAGCAGGATTTTGTAGTCCAGATCAGGGTAGTATTTATTTTGGTCAGCAAGAAATGACCATGACGCCACCTCACATGCGTGGTTTGGGAATGGTATTCCAGAATTATGCACTATTTCCGTTTATGTCAGTCGCTGAAAATGTTGGTTATCCACTTCGTGTTCGAGGCATGACAGATTCAGATCAAAAAACTAAAATTGAAGCAGCCCTTGAAATGGTTCAACTTGGAGGATATGGTGAACGAAGAATTCACCAACTTTCAGGTGGACAAAAACAGCGCGTTGCTCTTGCACGTGCAATGGTTTTTGAACCTAAGATTATTTTGATGGATGAGCCTCTTTCTGCATTGGATAAAAAGTTACGAGAGCACATGCAAATAGAACTCAAGGCGCTTCATCAGAAACTTGAAGCAACTATTGTCTATGTGACACATGACCAGCGAGAAGCATTGACTATGTCAGATCGTATCGCAGTTATTAATAATGGTCGTCTTGTTCAAGTTGATGCCCCAAAGGCACTATATGATAATCCGAATGACTTATTTGTTGCTGATTTTATTGGTGAATCAGTTCTTCTTCAATTAGAGAATTCAATCAAAGGTCTTACTCTAAGGGGCAAGCCCTTAAAAATGACAAATCCTCAACCCAAAGGTGGGGAACCGCACTGTCTTGTTATTCGACCTGAGCTTCTAGTGATGTCTAATTCAAAAGATGATTCTTTGAATGATCTTTCTGGAATAGTAAATGCATCGGTCTATCAGGGAGAAAGTGTACTAGTCATGGTAGATCTTGGTGAAAACACTATGATTAGCGTCAGATTACCTGCTAACAAGTCACAAAGCAGTAATATTATTCCTGATGTAGGTAAGCCAATATATCTTGGTCTTCATGCTGAAGATGTTATTACCGTTAAAGGAAGAGTTGAATGAATATAGCCTCTAACAATCAATTAGAAGGTCTTAATAGTAAGGAACTTGCAAAAGCCCGTCGAAAAGAAGGTCGATTGTTTTTTAACTTATCACTTCCATCACTTATCACCATTTTGATAGTTGTATTTATTCCAGTATTCTGGCTATCATCTCTTTCATTTTTTGACCGCGCGGGAGATTTCTCTTGGGAGAATTATGATCGAATTTTTCAAAGTCAACTCTATATCAAGACATTCATAGTTACACTCAAAATAAGTTTTATTACCTTATTCTTTTGCATACTGCTTGGTTACCCGTTGTGTTACTGGTTATCACAACTTCCCAACCGTTTAGCAAGTATCCTGATGATCTTTGTTTTGCTGCCGTTTTGGACTTCAATTCTGGTAAGAACATATGCCTGGCTCGTTATTCTCCAACGTAATGGAATTATTAACGACACCCTTATTTCAATAGGATGGATTGATGAACCACTTCAATTAGCACATAATTTAACCGGAAGTATTATTGGCATGGTTCATATTTTATTACCATTTTTCATACTTCCACTATTCGCATCAATGCGCTCAATTGATAACAATTTCATTAGAGCTGCAATTAGTTTAGGTTCAACACCTCGGGGTGCATTCTGGCAGGTGTTCTTCAAAATGTCTCTGCCAGGTTTTTTTGCTGGAACAGTGCTTGTATTTGTTCTTGCATTAGGGACTTATGTAACACCAGCCTTGCTTGGAGGTGGAAAAATACAGATGCTGGCTCAACGAATAGATTCAACTATTATGCTCTATTCAAACTGGGGCGCAGCAAGTGCGCTTGGTGTAGTTCTTCTGATTTTGGCGTTTGCCGTAATCTGGATCTTCAATCGTGCCTTTGGCATTGATAAATTGTTTATGAGGTAGGTAGAATGGCTGCAGTCGAAATGGTTGGCAAAAGAAAATATAATAATCTCTGGCTTGATTTCGCTGGAGTTTGTATACTCTTCTTTCTTGCACTTCCAACTTTTATAGTAATTCCAATGTCATTTTCTGGAGCCTCATATTTGGAGTTTCCTCCTGAGTCATGGTCGTTTCGTTGGTATGAGTCTTATTTTGGGTCGAGTGAATGGATGAGGTCAACAAGAACTTCATTGCTTGTTGCTTTTCTAACTACAATTATTGCAACTCCACTAGGATCTTTAGCAGCTTATGGACTAACATTTACATCTGCAAGAGTGCGGAATGTCTCTCAATTAATTGTAGTTGTTCCAATCCTTGTGCCAGTAATTCTAATTGCAATTGGTGTGTTTCATCTTTATGCAAAACTTGGTCTAAATTACACAATCACTGGAATCGTTATTGCTCACACTTCATTAGCAGTCCCATTTGTTATTATTACTGTACTTGCTGGGTTAAAAAATTATGACTTCAATCAAGAGCTCGCTGCAAGAAGTCTTGGTGCATCTCGCCCAAGAGCTCTTTTAACAATTACCCTCCCTCAAGTAAAATTTTCTATCCAAACTGGTGCATTGCTAGCATTTATTACTTCTCTAGACGAAGTAGTTGTCTCAATGTTTGTTTCGGGTGGAGAAAATGCTACGATTACAAGACGAATGTTTAATTCTTTAAGGGATCAGGTTGACCCAACTATAGCTGCGATATCATCTTGTCTGATCATTATCTCTGTCAGTGCTTTAGTTACCGTCCTTATTTTTAATAGGAATCAAAGCAAGGATCAAATATGATTACTCATAATAAATCAATGCTATTTTTACAGCTATTCAATATTAGGATGAAATCATATGAGTAAGAATTTTGGTGAATCTTCAACAGCTAGTGCAACATTTGCTGGATTTCCTGAAAGAAATCTAGAAGATATTTCTCAAGGAAGTATTGTTGTTTTTGGAGCGCCTGCTGACTCTACTTTACCCAGAAGAAGTGGATGTTCAAAGGGTCCCAAGGCTATAAGACAGGCTACTATGAATGCACTATCTTGTTATTTTAATTCTCCATCAAAGTCGGTCGTATCAATTGACACAGGAAAGACTACTCGATTCAGAAGTGAAGCGGTTGGGATAGATCTTGGAGACCTCGCAGACTGTACTGAGGTTTCAACAGAGACTTTAAAACAAATTGAAAAATTAACTACAGGTATAAATGATCAAGGTGGACTGCCAGTTATTCTTGGGGGGGATGGAAGAATTCTAGAGGGATTTGTTAATGGTCTCCAAAGATCTTTACCTGAGCTTGGAGTGCTTGTTTTTTCAAACCGATTAGATATACCAGAAGCAAACGATCTACCCTCTAAAGCACTTTCTACGCTTCTCACATCGAAGCCTAGTTCTGAAAGTTATCCCCTGCTAGCTATAGGTACAAATGGCATCCAACCTCATAAAAACTGGAAAGAAATACAGAAGATTCATGGAAACATTATTTCCGCTGAGGATATTCATGATCAGGGTATAGATGCTGCCTCAAATGAGATTCAACAATTCTCTCTTCAGAACAAGCAAATTTTGTGCGTAGTAGATGCTGGAGTTTTGGATACTGGATATGCAGCAGGAACACCGAGTTTAAACGTCGGCGGTCTATCACCTTTGCAGTTAATTGATATTCTTTCTAAAACTAATTTTACTGAAAAGTTAGTAGGTGTTTGTGTATCAAATGTTGCACCTTCACTTGATGCTCGAGGTCATTCTCAATACGCTAGTGCAGAGGCACTATTAGCAATACTCGGTGAGAGACTTTTTGAGGATATTTCCTGATGAGTAAAGTCGATTTAAACCTATCAATGCAGTCAGTACCATCTTTTTTTGGTGCTCCAATTGGTGATATTGAAGACCTTTCAGAGAAAAAAATAGCTGTTGCAGGGCTATTCTGTGACCATTTTTCTCAGGGTGAGCCAGGCGCGAGATATGCAGCTAGGCAATTAAGGTATGCATCGACTCCATTGTTAGCTAATGGACTCAAAATTTCTACTCCTAGCAACATTATTGACGTTGGTGAGTTAAATGTTTTTCCAATTGAGCCTATAAAAACGCAGTCAATTTTAGAAGAACAAAGCTCTAGGATTCAACAAACCGGTGCTAGACTTCTCGCATTGGGTGGAGACTATAGCCTCATTCCTGCTTTGGTATCTGGGCAGTTAAAGGCAAAACCCGATTGTCATTTGAAATTTATTCGAATTTCACGCAATCTGGATGCAGCAGAAACCCCAGTTGCACAAAAAAACCCAATGAATCGTTCATCTGCAACAAGACAAATTGCTGAATTCTGCGGTGGTGCAAGTTCAATTGCAATGCTTGGTGTTAGTGATTTAAGCTCCATAGAGGAGTATGAATATTTATCTGATGGCTTTGTTCGTTCTGCTCATCAACTTTCAAAATCCTTAACAGGATTATCCGAACAGATAGTCGATGATCTGCAAGACGAAGAGGTTGGCTTTTATCTTAGTGTAGATGTCGATGTTCTTGCATTACCTTCTATTCGCTCTAATTCTCCATACCTTGGAACTGGTCTTTCGCCAGAGCAGCTAACCTCACTCATCTCTGAACTTGGAAAGCTACCCATCATAGGTGCTGATGTTACTGGATTTATACCGGACCTAGATCTTTCGGGCAGCGCTGCGAGTCTCACTGTTATCGAGATTATTAGGTGCGTGATTGAAGCAATGTCTCAGGAGAGCGCCTTATGCCACTGAGAACCGCTCCAATTCCACGTATGGCCGGCCATTTGTCATTTATGAGGTCAGTTAGGGCAAATTTTGAGGATTTATCATCAGGATCACTAGCAGTCATTGGTGCTCCGATGGAAGATAGTAACAATCTAAAGTCTGGAGCACGCTTTTCGCCTTTGGCAATAAGAGAAACGTCAGTCTATTTTGGATGGTATGCCAATCCACAATTCAGTAATCCAATTAATATTGATGAGCTAGAGTTGTTTGACACATCATCTATCAACGAACAACTGTTTGATCTTGGAGATATTCCAATTTTAGGACAAACTAAATTCAAAGCTGATGAGCTAATTACTCGTTCAATTGAAGAAGTCTATAAGCGCAATGCAACGAGCATTGTCCTTGGTGGAGATAGCAGCATTATTGCTCCAGTTTCAAGAGGCATTGCAGAAGGTAAGTCTGCCGCATATATTCAAATTGGTGGGAAAACGCCAGGTACTTCGAATACAGAGCTGAGTCAACAAACTTCTGCACCACTTGCTTCTCTGTTAGCAAGCGGAAAAGTTAAGCTGAAAGATACATGTATACTCGCCCCATCTGAGAATCCTTCTGTAGAGTTTATTAAGGAGCTTACAGACACTAGTGCAAAAATATTTTCATCAAACCAACTTAATAATATGGACTCAAATGAGATTTCAGATTTAAGTCTAACATTATCGAACCGTAATTTACCAGTCATTGTTAACCTTGACCTATCGTCAGTATCCTCAGAGCTTCATGGTATGTCGGATAAACCAGTATTTAACGGAATGAGTCTAAAACTGTTAAGGCGAGTTTTAGTGGCAATTGCCAGAGCGCCTATAGCCACCCTAATTTTGACGGGTCATAACCCAACAGTCAATGGACTAAGCATAGTAAAAACTGGCCAGCGTCTAATTGTTACTGCGCTGGTTGGATACCTCTGTTCACGCCTGGGACTTATTAACGATTTCAAATCTAATGATAATTAATAAAAGGAGAAAACTTTAATTTATGTCAAATTATCCAAAAATGAATACTGTCGCCTCCTCTCTATTTGGAGCGCCGCTAGGATCTCCAAAACAGCTTAAACCTGGGGTTCTTGGAGTAGTTGGGATGCCATCTGATTGGACACATTCCAGTCGTATTGGAACGCGTTTTGGTCCAGATGCATTAAGAGTAGCAACAACAGAAATATCAAAATCCATATCAAATGATCAAACTGAATTGTTCGACCCTACTGTGAAAAGTGTACTTCGAAAACGACAAGATGGTTGGATTATTGATTGTGGTGACGCTGATATTTTCCCTGATAGTGTTGAGGATACAACTGAATCAATAGCTTCTATGACACAAGCAGTTACTGCAGCTGGTGCAATTCCGCTTGCATTAGGAGGTGACCACTACAATGGCTACCCTTCCTGCCTTGGTTATTCAAGAGGTCTTTTAGATCGGGATCCAAATCGAAAGTTTGGTTACATCCAGGTTGATGGACACTTAGATTTTACAAATCGTCTTGGAGCTTGGGGTAAATACAATCATGCTACTAATGGTCGACGCATTACTGAAGTCTCTAATATTATTCAAGCAAATATGGTTTGGATTGGCATATCAGGCTGGATTGATGGAGGCGAGTATGAGTTAATTGAGAGTATGGGAGGAAAGGTTTTCTCTTCTCAGGATGTTCATCGCCTTGGATCCGCCAAAGTTATGGAGCTTGCTATTGAGCATGCAACAAGAGGATGCGAAAGCCTATATGTTTCTCTTTGCATTGATGCTATGGATGCTGGCTATTTACCTGGTACAGGATCAATTGTTCATAGTGGGATTACTCCAAGACAATATTGCCAAATGCTTGATATTCTCTCTGAAGCACCATTTGATGGGCTGGATATTGTAGAAACCTGCCCACCACTTGACCCCTCAGGACGCACACAACAAATTGCTGGACATCTCCTCTTACGCACTCTTCGTAAGTATATGTTCCAAACTGGTAAGTAAAATTGATTATGCACATTTTTGAAGGTATTAAATCTTTTGGCTCTCTATATCATGACAAAGAGCCTCAGCCTCTTCCAACTCGCCCATGGGTTGTTGATTTCTCTATATTACCAGTACCCTATAAGGGTATGAAACCTGGCAATATTGCAGAGTTTGAGCCTAGTCCTGATTGGAGTCGATGGTGGTTGGGAGATACCTCAAGCAATACTAAAAATACATTAAACTGGATTGTTCTTAATGACAATACTCGCCGTCTTTATATCTGCGATCGCATGATTCTTGTTCGCGTTAGTTGGCAAGATTTATATGATGCGGGATATGTTGATGGAAAAATGACCATCATTGATGGAAAAAAATATAAATGTCGATTAATGACTGGAGGTAATGATTTTTATGATGAGAATAACGGTCTAAGCGGTGGTCTTCCAGCAGATAACGAATGGGATCGTTTTATCTCTGGTGGAGAAACGATTAAGGGTTTGCCATCATTATCTTCCAATGATAAGATTGGAGTCTTAAGTGATGAGGTACTTCAAGCACCGCATAATCAATTCTGGAATTGGGCTGGTGCATACAGCTGGACTTCAATGCCATATTTAAATCGGGACAATGCTCGTTGTTGTCGGGGTTATGAGGCCGGTCAGTGTTTTTACTTAAATACCTTTGATCATCGGCATGAGGATATTGGTTGGCGACCTGTTTTAGAGGAATTACTATGACTATTCAAAATAATAATGAACATGAGATAAAACATAACTTCATTGCAGGAGAATGGCGAAATAGCTCAAATCACATCCAAAATATTAATCCATCAGACACAAATGATGTAATCGCTAGTTACTCAATTGCCACAAAAGATGACGTTGAAGATGCAGTTTTAGCAGCAATGAGTGCACTACCAGCCTGGTCATCCAGCACTTCTGGAGAGAGATTTGATATTCTTGATGCAATCGGCACGGAGATTATTCAACGTAAAGATGAATTAGGCGACCTTTTAGCTCGCGAAGAAGGAAAAACACTCAAAGAAGCGGTGGCTGAGGCTCATCGTGCGGGTAGCCTCTTTAAGTTTTTTGCAGCTGAAGTTTATCGCTCTCATACAGAGGGTTATCGTTCACTTCGGGAAGGCATATCGCTTCAGGTTCAGCGCGAACCAATCGGTGTAGTTGCTGCTATAACACCCTGGAACTTTCCATTGGCGATTCCTGCATGGAAAATTGCACCAGCGCTTGCTTATGGCAATACAGTTGTTTTCAAACCTTCTGAACTGGTATGTGGGTCTGCATGGGCTCTTGCAGAGATTATTTCTAGAGCAGGTCTCCCAGATGGCGTATTTAACCTATTGATGGGACAAGGCTCGGAAACAGGCGCCGCTATTGTGGAACACCCAAATGTGGCAGGCGTCACCTTCACTGGCTCTTCAGATATTGGACGCAAGATTGGCGCCAGTGTATTTGCACGAGGCGGCAAGATTCAGCTTGAAATGGGCGGTAAGAATCCACTCATTGTACTTGATGATGCTGACCTCGATAAAGCTGTCGAATACGCAATCAATGGCGCATTCTTTTCTTGTGGACAACGATGCACTGCCTCTTCTCGACTAATTGTCACTAAAAATATTCATGATTCTTTTGTCGATGCAATGTCAAATCGAATCGAACTTCTTAGAATTGGAGATGCACGAAATCCAAATACAGATATTGGCCCTGTTGTTAGTGAAGCACAGCTTAAGAAAAACCTTGAATACCTTCAAATTGGTTTGAAGGATGGTGCAAAGCAATTAACGGGTGGAAAACAAGTTGAACAGGCTACACCTGGGTGGTATTTATCGCCAGCACTTTTTATTGATGCTAAGAGTGAGATGAAGATTTGTCGTGAGGAAATATTTGGACCAATTGCTGCCGTAATGCCTGTAAATGATTATGATGAAGCGCTCAATCTAGCTAATGATAGTGAATTTGGCCTTTCAGCAGGAATTGTTACAAATGATCGTTTGATAATTGATCACTTTATAGACAACATCCAATCTGGAATGGTACAGATTAATCTTCCAACTGCTGGTATGGATTTTCACGCGCCGATTACTGGTCGAAAAAATTCATCATTTGGTCCACCTGAAAAGAGTAGTTATTGCCGTGAGTTTTTCACAAATACAAAGGTGGTACACGCAAATTATGGTAAACGCTTAAATTCTAAAAAGGAGGAGTCATGAAATCTCTAGCGGGGTATCGCGTACTTGATCTTTCAAATGTTCTCTCTGGGCCCTTCTGTACCTGTCAATTAGCTCATCTTGGAGCTGAAGTTATAAAAATTGAATTCCCTATCAGGGGTGATTTAGCAAGACAATTGGGGTTGGATATTGAACTCAATCAAAAACTCATGGGTGCTACTTTTCTTGCTCAAAACTCAGGTAAACGCTCAATTACCATTAATCTTAAAACAGCAGAGGGAGTCGATGTATTTAAGCGCCTAGTGAAAACTGCTGATGTTTTAGTCGAAAACTTCAGGCCAGGAGTCATGGATCGTCTTGGTTTAGGCTATGAAGTGCTACGAGATTTAAATCCAAATCTAGTTTATTGTGCAATATCTGGCTTTGGACAAGAAGGCTCACTAAAAAGTCGACCGGCATATGATCAAATTATTCAAGGCATGTCAGGCACTATGAATATTACAGGTGATAAAGAATCAGCCCCTCTAAGGGTAGGTTATCCTATAGCTGACACTATTGGAGGTTTGACAGCAGCCTTTGCCGTTTCAGCTGCACTTGCACAGCAAGGAGGAAAGCGTGGAACCTTTATAGACGTTTCAATGCTGGAATCTGTAATGTGTACAATGGGTTTTCAAATTTCAAACTACTTTAACGCTAATACAGAACCTCAAGCGATGGGTAATGAAAATTTTACGAGTAGTCCATCAGGAACATTTAAAACGAGCAATGGACAAATAAATATTGCTGCCAATAAACAGGAGCAGTTTGAAGCAATGTGCCAAGTTTTAGGTCTTAATGAACTGCTTGAAAATCCTAAATTTGCGACCAGAGAGGCAAGACTCGAAAATCGCACTGAACTCTCTGAGATTCTAAACTCAACCCTAAAGACTCGTTCTACAGATGAGTGGACTGAATCATTAAACAATGTTGGAGTACCCTGTGGCCCTATCTTAACTGTACCAGAGGCGCTTGCTCAACCGCAGATTGCAGAGCGTGGAATGGTAGGTACTTATTCCGATGTTCCAGGAGTAGGTCGAGATATTCAAATTACTCGAACGGGTATCAAACTTGATGGAAAAGCACCAACTGTTGATAACCCGCCTCCAATGCTTGGAGAGCACACTGACGAGATTCTGGGTGAGCTTGGTTTGACGGATACTGAAATCAAAACACTTAAAGAGCAAAAAGCGATATAAGTGATTATGTGCCATTAAGAAATACAATTATAAGTTAAGCAAAATTATGAGTGAAATTGACATTGAGGTGAGTGAAGTTGGACCCAGAGATGGTCTGCAAAGTATAAGTCAGATCATGCCCACTGAGTCTAAAAAGAGATGGATTAAGGCTTTGGCTTTAGCAGGCATTCCTGAGATTGAAGTTGGATCATTTGTTCCAGCTCATATTTTCCCTCAGCTTTCAGATACTATGGAGATAGCAAAGTATGCTGGGACTATTGAAGGCCTCAAAGTGGCTGCATTAGTGCCAAACTTGAGGGGAGCTGAAAATGCCATCCTCGCAGGAGTAAATAAGCTGACTATTCCCCTATCTGTCAGTGAGACTCACAGCATGAGAAATGTCAATCGAACGCATGACCAGATGCTGGATGAAGTGAAGCGAATAGTCGAGCTAATTAGAGATCTTCCAATCGATGAGAGGCCTTTAATTGAAGGTGCACTCTCAACCGCATTTGGCTGCACTATTGAAGGCAGCATTTCGGAGGATCGGGTCGTGGAACTGGCGGAGGCATTAATGGAGGCAGGATGCAGTGAGGTTGGCCTCTCAGATACAACCGGTTATGCCAATCCTGTTCAGGTTAAGCGACTCATTGGAAAGGTTTGGGATGCAATTGGTCGTGATCATCTTACGGGAATTCATCTGCACAACACACGTGGTCAAGGATTGGCAAATGTATTAGCAGCGTTGGAAGTTGGACTGACCACCATTGACTCATCAATGGGGGGTATTGGCGGCTGTCCCGCAGCTCCAGGAGCCAGCGGTAATATAGTTACTGAAGATCTAGTTTTCTTACTAGAGGCAATGGGTCTAAAAACGGGTATTGATTTTGATAAGCTCATTTCTGCTAGAAATGTCGTTGCTAAAGCGCTACCGGATGTTGAATTGTATGGCTTCACACCGGATGCTGGGTTACCTCTTAGCTCTCCCTCACACATCAAATGAAATTTGGACTTATAATTCTTTTATATAGTTTGCACTTTTAAATAATAAGAGTATTTCAGATAAGGAGCCTGTTCTAGGCTTTGCTATGTAATAACTACTGATGGCCCTGCATCAATAATTAATTAATCATTGGTAAAAGTTTATCGATTGATGTTTTTGCATTTCCATAAAACATTCTTGTATTCTCCTTAAAGAATAACGGATTTTCAATCCCAGAGTATCCAGTTCCCTGCCCTCTTTTAGAGACAAACACGTGCTTAGCCTTCCAGCATTCTAGAACAGGCATTCCAGCTATAGGACTGTTTGGGTCATCTTGAGCGGCAGGATTCACAATGTCATTTGATCCAATTACTATAGCAACATCTGTATCAGGAAAATCATCATTAATCTCATCCATCTCTAAAACAATGTCATATGGTACTCGGGCCTCTGCTAAAAGAACATTCATATGCCCAGGTAAACGACCAGCAACTGGATGAATCGCAAAACGTACATCTTTGCCTTGCTCTCTTAACTTACGCACTAATTCAGAGACTGACTGTTGGGCTTGTGCTACAGCCATACCGTAGCCTGGAATAATTATGATGCTGTCAGCATCATTTAGAACAGAAGCCACTTCATCAGCCTCAATAGCATTTTGTTCACCCTCAATCTCCATTTGTGGGCCCGAATACTCTCCAAACCCACCAAGAATAACACTCACAAAAGACCTATTCATAGCTTTACACATAATGTAAGACAAAATAGCGCCAGATGATCCTACAAGAGCTCCTACAACAATCAGAAGATCATTTCCAAGACTAAACCCGATTGCAGCGGCGGCCCATCCAGAATAAGAATTCAGCATTGATACAACTACTGGCATATCTGCACCACCAATTCCCATGATCAGGTGATAACCAATAAAAACTGCAAGAATTGTTAAGACAATTATTGGCAAAAGTTCACCTGAATTTAAGTACCAAATCATTGCTATTACTGACACAATAGCAGCAGTGGCATTTAGATAGTTACCCCCTGGCAGTTTAGTGGCTGCTGAAGTTACTTTGCCTGCCAACTTACCATAAGCAATGATTGAACCCATAAATGTGACAGCACCAATCCAGATACCCAATGAAGACTCAACTCGGAGTATGCTAATCTCAACATCTGATTTTTTAGCAAGAAGTGCGGAGAACCCTTCAAGTGTTTTTTGAATCGAATCATCCATTGACGCTACATTGATGAGTTCAAAATGTGTATTAAATCCTACAAATACTGCAACAAGACCCACAAGTGCATGCATCCCGGCAACTAACTCTGGCATTTGAGTCATTTCGACTCTTGAGGCCAGCTGATAACCCACGAGGCCACCAGCAGCAATCAGGATAAGCGAGAGCCACCATAGTCCAAATCCAGGGCCAAACAAGGTCACAGAAACAGCCAGGGCCATAGCAACAATGCCATACCAAACCGCACGCTTCGCACTTTCTTGACCAGAAAGCCCTCCAAGAGAGAGTATGAATAAAACAATTGCTACAACGTAAATAGCGGTAGTAAATCCCATTTCCATAATACCGTCCTCGTTAAGATTTTTGGAACATGGCGAGCATACGCTTTGTTACTAGGAAACCACCAAAGATGTTGATGCCAGCTAAAAACAAAGATACTGCAGCGAGTATAAAAACTGTATAGCTCGTTGATCCTATTTGTAGGAGCGCTCCCAATATAATAATTGACGAAATGGCATTGGTAACCGCCATAAGAGGGGTATGCAGTGAGTGACTGACATTCCAGATCACCTGAAAGCCTACAAAAACTGACAAAATAAACACAATAAAATGCTGCATAAAGCTAGCAGGTGCATAGATACCAACCAGGAATATCAATATGCCGCCAACTGCTAGCAAGACAACTTGGTTTTTGGTTTGTTTTTTAAAAGCGGCAACTTCCTCAGCACGAATTTCTTCTGGGGTTTTCTCTGGGGTTTTCTCTTTCGGTCTAGCCGCTATGGCTTGAACCTTCGGAGGAGGCGGTGGATAGGTAATTTCACCATCATGAACTACTGTTGCCCCGCGAATAATGTCGTCCTCCATATTGTGAGCAATCACTCCATTTTTGTCTGGAGTTAAATCTGCAATCATGTGTCGAATATTGCTTGCATATAGCATGCTGGCTTGCTCAGCCATTCTGCTTGGAAAGTCTGTATAACCAATGATGACTACGCCATTATCAGTCACGATGCGCTCATCCATCACAGTGAGCTTACAATTCCCTCCTTTTTCAGCTGCTAGATCGACAATTACAGAGCCTGGCTTCATACTGGCAACCATGTCTGATGTCCAAAGCTCAGGAGCCTCACGATTTGGAATCAAAGCGGTAGTGATGACAATGTCTATTTCAGGTGCAATCTCACGAAACTTTGCCAATTGCGCGGCAGAAAACTCAGGCGATGATACTGCGGCATAGCCGCCAGTTGAAGCGCCGTCTTCTTGTTCACTCTCAAAATCAAGGAAGACAAACTCAGCGCCCATAGATTCAACCTGTTCGGCGACCTCTGGACGGACATCAAATGCATAAGTGATCGCCCCAAGAGAGGTAGAAGTTCCAATCGCTGCAAGACCTGCAACGCCAGCACCCACAACCAAAACCTTTGCTGGTGGTACCTTTCCAGCAGCTGTGACTTGACCTGTAAAAAATCGGCCAAAGTTGTTTCCAGATTCAATCACAGCACGATACCCTGCGATATTGGCCATAGACGATAGCGCGTCCATTTTTTGCGCTCTACTAATCCGCGGGACCATATCCATAGCAATGACACTAATCTCTTTGGACTTGGCCAGATCCATCAGCGCTTCATTTGCCCCAGGATTGAAGAATGAAATTAGCGTCTTTTTCGAAGGGAGATTGCCTAGCTCATGCTCGCTTGATGGACGAACCTTAACAATTAAATCACTCGCCTCAGCAAGCGCGCTTGCTGAAGACAAAATTTCAACGCCTTCAGCTTCATATTGCTCATTACTAAAACCAGCTAGTAGGCCTGCATCTTTCTCGAGGAGACACTCATGGCCTAGTTTTTGTAACTGAATTGCACTTTCAGGAGTTAGGGCAACGCGCTGTTCACCTGTAATAGTTTCTTTTAAAGCCCCAATTTTCATAATTTTCGTCCTTGGTTGACGCGGTCTTTCACCGTATTTCAATGCTTCTATTATCAGTTAAATAGAATGTTTATTTAGTTACTTTAAAGCAACATAAAAGAATTTTATCATACTATCATAAAATAGATATATATGTTTTCATATATATGATAATTTAATCTTAACTTTTAATTCTATCAAAATAGTTTAATTTATACCCATACAAAATTACTGGTCATAAATGAAATCTATTCACGAATTTTTACGACTACTTTTCCTTTTGCATGGCCCTTAGATAAGTACTCTAGTGCTTGAATACTCTCAGAAAATTTATAAGTCTTATCAAGTATAGGCTTAAGTTTGCCTGATTCATATAACTTTGCAATCTTTTTTAGCTGCTCACCATTTGGAGACATGTACAAAAACCTATATGTTGCATTCATTTTTGATGCTGTTCTTGTTACTTTTCTTGCTTGAAAAGCTAAAATCATCCGAATAAACTTGTTTAATCCAAATTGTTCAGCGGTAATACTGTCAATAGTGCCAGCGATAGACAACACTCTTCCTCCCTCTTTAAGGACATTGAAAGAGTTTAAAGTGTGATCACCTCCCAGAGTGTCATAAACCACATCAAACGCAGCACCTTCATCAAGGTAGTTTTGTGAAGTGTAATCGATCACTTTATCAGCACCTAAGCCTTTTACAAATGAAACATTTTTAGAGCTAGTCGTGGTAGTTACTTTCGCTCCAAGATGCTTAGCAAGCTGAATAGCAAAAGTACCAATACCGCCTGATCCAGCGTGGATCAATACGCTCTCTCCTTTAGAGAGTTTTGCGACGTCCACAAGCGCTTGGTACGTTGTCAAACCAACAAGAGGGATGCTTGCAGACTCATCAAATCCTAGATTTGAGGGCATTAACGCTGTATCTTCAACATTTGACAAAACATACTCAGCCATAGTTCCAACAAAGCTCTCATTAATCCTTGAATAGACCTTGTCACCAGTCTTAAATTTTCTGACGTTCTTACCGACCTCATCAACAATGCCGCTTACATCTCTTCCAATTCCTGCTGGAAAAGAAAGTTTGCCTAATGCTTTATAAGCACCACTAACAATTTTGTAATCTATAGGATTAAAACTTGACGAGTATGTTTTGATTAAGATTTGGTTCGCTTTAACTGCTGGTTTTGGAACTTCTTGCTCCTCTAAACTAGAATTGACATCCCCATACTTTGTGATCATTAATGATTTCATTTTTGCCTCTAAGATTAAAAAACTGTTAATTTTAGTTGTATATACTATAATTACAAGTACAAACATAATTAATACTACTATCAACAAACATACCATTATGAGCAAGATTAAAAAAAATGATTCGCCTACAACTGCTGCTATTAAGCTTATTGGAGGAAAATGGAAGCTGTGTATTCTTTGGCAATTATCTCAAAAAAAAATGCGTTTTGGAGAACTTCAAAGAGCTGTTGGTGACATAACCCAACAAATGCTATCGAAACAATTAAAAGAAATGTCGAATGACAATCTAATCAAAAGAAAGGTTTATGAGGTCATTCCTCCTAAAGTTGAATACTCATTAACTGCTTTTGGAAAATCAGGAATACCAGTGCTCACTGAGCTCTGTAATTGGGCTAGTAAAAAATAATTTGTTTAAAATTACGACACAACGGCTTGTTTTAAAACGCCCTGATAAAACATTCAATAAGAGTGTGTTTGCTTCGCTCGTTGGTGATTGGGATATCGCTAAATGGTTATCTGATGTCCCCTTTCCATACACTGAGAAGCATGCTGAAAAGTTTATAAAAAGGTCAAGTCCTGATGACTTAAGATTTAGTGTGTTTTATGACGAAATATTGGTCGGAGGAGTTGGAGTCAGTTTTGAAGAGCATAATCAATTAGATCTAGGTTATTGGATTGCTAAAGATTATTGGGGCAATGGCTTTGCAACTGAAGCATCAGAAGGATTGATTGATTATGTAAAAAATGAAACAGAATTTAAAGCCATTACTGCCTGCTATGTAAAGGGAAACAATGCCTCTGCAAAGGTACTTAAGAAGCTTGGGTTCATTGAGATTGGAGAATGCGAAGAATACTTCCTTTCTCGTAAAGAGACTGTGTCATGCGTTGACCTCATTCTTAATCTGGATTAACAATCTAATTCAGTTTTTTTGACATTTTGATGTGATCAATACCAGCCTCTTCGTAGATTTCACCTTCACAATCAAAGCCAAGATCTAAATAGAATCCGTGTGCATGCCATTGAGATGAAAGCCAAAGTTTTTCTAAATTAGCTTCCTCTGCCCATTGAATGAGTTCTTGCATCATTAATTTACCAATACCTAGGCCTCGATGCTTCTTGAGAACCGCAACCCTTCCAATATGGCCATCACTTAAGATCCTTCCCGTCCCTATAGCCTCATTATCTATAAAGGCCAAGACATGTTTTGCCTCTTCATCAAGACCATCAATTTCAAGCTCTTCAGGCACATTTTGTTCATCGACAAAGACTTCAAATCTTATTTTGCAGATATCTTTCACATTGCCTTGATAGCTACAAATTATTGATTTAATATTCATGAATTAAATTTTTTTAAAGAAAAAATAGATTGATTGCAAGTGCAAAATATACCAAAGCTGCGAGTTTATTTATATTTTTATTGATGGTGTTAGATTTCTTTAAATAACCCTCAAGGAAGCTTCCAAGAAACGCTATAGATGAAAAAACAAATAGCGCACTTAAAATAAATAAAAACCCTAGAATAAAGATTTGTATTGTTACGCTTCCGTTTATAGGGTTTATAAACTGTGGAAGAAAAACCAAGAAAAAAAGTGCAACCTTTGGGTTGGTCAAATTCATGACTATTCCAGTAATATAATAGGATCGGTTGACACTTTCAGCATCATTGGAATCTATAGCTAACTCTTTACTCTTGAGAGAAAGCCAACCTAAATAGATAAGGTAGCATGCACCAACAATCTTCAGTCCATTAAAGGCAAGCACACTCGTCTGAAATATAACGCTGACACCAATAGCAACGAGGATTGTATGGCCGATTAGACCAGTGCATAGACCTAATGTTATATAGAATCCAGACTTCCAACCCTTTAGTGCTGAATTAGTCATGACGAAGATATTATCAGGCCCTGGAACAAGACTTAGGACAACGGATGCTAAAACAAATGCAATAATGGTTTCAAGGCTTAGGATTTCAAATATCATTCAATTCCATCAATTATTAAGAAGTAAAAACCTCTTCAGGGTTTCGATAGGCTTTAAATTCTAGAGCATTCCCTGAATAATCCTCAAAAAACATCGTAGCCTGCTCTCCAGGACGCCCTTCATATCTGACACAAGGATCAATAATAAATGTCATACCTTTAGATTGAAGTTTTGCCGCCAAGTCATAAAAAACTCCCCACTCTATCACGCATCCATAGTGAGGCATAGGAACTGAGATGTCATCCACTTTAGAGTTTGTCTTACTTCTTTGGACGACTTCTCCAACGTGAAGTGAAAGCTGATGCCCAAAAAAGTTAAAGTCAACCCAAGTTTCCGAACTTCTTCCCTCTCGACACCCTAACAACTCTCCATAGAACTGTCTTGTTGAATCTAAATCTTTGACTGTGAAAGCTAAATGAAAAATTTGCATAAATACAGAGTGTTAAGTGGTACCCATAATCAATCCAACAACAATTAAAGTTGAACCTGTTAATCTATTTTGCCATAATATTTTTTTTGGATCAGCCAGTAAAGTCTTTGATATTTCAGCAAGGGTTACATACCCAGCCATAACGAGCAGGTCAATAACAATTAGTGTTGCAGTAAAGATAATGCAAGTTGATAGTTTGAGAGCGGTCAAATCAATGAATAGCGGGATTAGTGCAAGAAAAAATACTGTTCCCTTTATATTTGTTAAATTAACAAAAAAACCTTGCAGGAGTGCTTTTAGAGGTCTAAAGGAAAGGCTCTGATGATCCTCATTTGTATCTATCTGTTCAATTTTTTTAAGCCACTGCAAAATTCCTAATACTATTAAATACATCATGCCCAGTATTTTTATGACTATAAATACGGAGGGAAATTGGTTGATTAAAACCCCCAAACCAAACAGTAAAAATAGTATTTGACTGACCAAGCCTAATTGCAAACCAGCCACAGAGAACATCGCCCTTTTGAATCCATACTGTGTTCCTTGGCTTATTGAAAATATTGCTCCAGGGCCTGGAGAAATGCTTATAAATAGAGCTGATGCCAATAACCCAAGCCAGACAGTAAGTTCCATAATTTTTTATCTTAAAAAATCAAATATTTTCTGCATGACAACTCCAGCAAAAATCAAACGATTGATCGTTCTCCTCTTGGCAGTTTTTACACTCCCAGCCCTCTAAATTGCTCTCGAGAGAGATAGAATCGATAATTTTTTTCGCTTTGTCATAGTCATTATCCTTCAGCAGCCAAACTTCGGGCCATGTATCAAAAGGGGCCAAACCACCTGATGCGCTGGATGCAAATTCGTTGTTCAGTGTAACGTCTATATCATAGCTCATGAGGACATTTTTAATATTGAGAACCATGATTCGATTTTCATTAGTATAGATAAGCCTCATTATTTAATAAATCTTTCTAAATAAACAGTGAAGCTAAACCTAAAAACGCCACAAAACCAATGACATCGGTAATCGTCGTGAGAATTACTCCTCCAGCTAGTGCAGGGTCAATCCTTAGTTTTGAGAGAAGAAGTGGAAGAAACGCACCCGAGAAAGCGGCAACAACTAGATTAGTAATAATCGCAAGAGCGATTATAAGACTTAACAGCATATCAGAGAACCAGTAATAGGTAATCAGGCCAATCACTATAGACCAGATAATCCCATTCAGTCCGCTCACAGCGACCTCTTTATTGATTAAAGCCTTTATGTTTGCAGTGGTTACCCTTCCCGTTGCAATACCTCGAGTAACTATGATGAGGGTTTGCGTTCCCGCAATACCCCCCATACTGGCAACAACGGGCATGAGAATAGCGAGTGCTATTTTCTGTTGCAGCGTGGCCTCAAAAAGACCAATAAAATAGACCGCAATGAAAGCCGTTATCAGGTTAACACCAAGCCAAATACTTCTTTTTTTTGAGCTCTGAATGATGGGCGCAAAGACGTCCTCATCCTCATCTAAACCGACCATTGACATCACAGAGTGTTCTGCCTGGTCTCTGATTACATCGACCACATCATCAATAGTAATTCTTCCAACGAGCTGGTTATTCTCATCTATAACTGGGGCAGAAATTAAATTTCTTTGTTCAAACAAGAGTGCAACCTCTGATTCATCCGTGTCAGCTCTGACTGGCTTTGAAAAGTCATTACTAATGAATTGTTCAACCATTTGTCCCGGATCCTCAGTCAGCAGCGAGGTTATAAGGAGTGAGCCTAAGTAATTAAAATCCCTATCAACTATAAAAACTTGATCGGTGTCGACTGGCATCTCCTTTAAGAGCCTTAAATACCTAATAACAGCCCTAATTGAGACATCTGGCCTGACTGTAATAAAGTCTGTATTCATCAGTCCTCCAGCTGAATTCTCTGGATAACTCAGGACTGTATTGAGGCGTTCTCGATGCTTGAAATCGAGCGTTAACAAAAGACTATGAACTGCAGACTCAGGCATATTTGGCACAATATCTGCCAAATCATCCGTATCTAATTTTTCTGTCGCTTTGACTAGGGAGTCAACGCTCATTTCAGCTATCAGTTGAGACTGAACATCTTCGCTAACCTCCTTTAAAATCTCTCCTTGAATAGAAATTTCAATGCCTGGCCAGAGAATCGATCGATCTTTTGGCTGAATAGCCTCAAAGAGGAGTGCTATCTCTCCTGGATGAAGTTCTTTAATTTGATGTTTGGCCTCATCATGGTCTGATGCTTCTAGCGCTGTCATTAAATTTTGAAGACTTACTTCGAAACTAGTAAGCTCTATCTCAGCCATAATTTATATCCGTTTTTGAACTGCATAACAAGTCAAACTCGTTATGCAGCTATTACAACGTATTATAATTTATATGGGCTAACCTCTGTGGTTATGTAGTTTTTCTTTGTGTTTTATGATTTGACTATCTAATTTATTTATTAACTGATCAATTGAAACATACATGTCGTTACTTTGGGCTTTAGCAAATAAATCAGCGCCTCTGACGTGGATTGTTGCTTCAGCAGTTTGAACGTCTTTTTGGACTTCTAAAATCATATTAACGTTCATGACATTGTCAAAATGATGTTTAATTTTTGAGAGCTTATCGCTTGTATGTTGCCTGATGGCGGATGTAATATCGAGATGGTGACCAGAAAGGTTTAATTGCATTTTTACTCCTTAGATTAATGAAATAAAATTGTTTTTCTTGCATTTCTATTGTGTCACAAAATGTGATTAAAATTTAACTTTTTTATCTTTTAATAAGCTTAAATTACAGAAAGAATAAATATCGGAATTAGGTTATAATATTCCTTTTGTGATTTTACAGTTGTACTTTAAGAGATATGATTTTTAAAACGAATAGACAATTGAATACCCGAAGATTTTGTCTTCAATCCAATCTCCCACTGGCGGCTTTCTTGTCTTAAGTACAACAATATACCTAATTTCAAAAGCCCCAAATTGGGGCTTTTTTTATTTAACTAACTTAATTATTTTATATGTCTAATTTAATGTCTAACTACTCTCCACTTGATGTGACCTTTGTCAAGGGAGAAGGTTGCTGGCTCACTGATTCAAAGGGTGATGAATATCTTGATGCTCTTTCAGGCATTGGAGTTGTTAATCTTGGGCATTGCCACCCAACGGTTACAAAAAATCTAGTTGATCAATCTCAAAAGCTACTTCATACTTCAAATGTTTACCGGATAGATAATCAAGAAAAGTTAGCAAAAAAATTATGTGGTTTTGCCAAAATGGATAAGGTTTTTTTCTCTAACTCCGGAGCTGAAGCTAATGAGGCTGCGATTAAAATTGCAAGGCTTTATGCTCGAAGTAAAGATATTGAAAACCCAATAATCTTAACTGCAAGTCAGAGCTTTCATGGAAGGACTATGGCAACCTTATCGGCAACAGGACAAGCAAAGGTTCAGGCTGGATTCTCACCTCTGATGAGTGAGTTCATGCATGTCAACTATGATGATACGGATGCCATTCAAAAATTTAATGGTAACAGTGATATTGTGGCTGTAATGATTGAACCTATTCAGGGAGAGGCTGGCATCATTATCCCAAAAAATGACTACCTAAATCAGGTACAAGATATTTGTAGAAAGAATGGATGGCTACTCATACTGGATGGGGTTCAGTCCTGTATGGGAAGAACAGGCAAGCTTTTTGCACATGAGCATAACGAAATCACTCCAGACATACTTTGCTTAGCAAAAGGACTCGGTAATGGTGTACCGATAGGAGCCTGCCTAGCAAAAGGCATTGCCTCAGAAATGCTCACGCCCGGCACTCATGGCTCAACCTTTGGTGGAAACCCTTTGGTCACAGCAGCTGCACTAGGCGTCCTAGATGTATTTCAAAATACAAAAGTACTCGATAATGTCAATCAAATGAGTGATTATTTTAGGTCTGAATTTGATAAAAAATTTAGCAACAATGACTCTATCAAAGAATTAAGAATAAAAGGATTAATGATTGGAATTGGACTTGATAGCGATAAGGTTGATTGCACTCAGCTAGTCAAAAAAGCTTTAAATGATAAACTCCTTATCAACGTGACTGGAAGCTCAATTAGAATGCTGCCACCTTTAATTATTTCCAAAAAGGAGGTCGACACCTTAATCAGTAAACTTGAAACACTCATAGGTAATTAGGGAAAAAATTATGACAAAAAACTTTATTAATTTTGACGACTTAAGCCATCAAGAATTGCAGAGCATCATCGATCGTGCTATTTCTCTGAAAAAAGAACACAAAAGTGGAAGGCATAACGACACGCTAAAAAATAAAACATTGGCAATGATTTTTGACAAATCCTCCACTCGAACAAGAGTTTCATTTGAGGCAGGAATGACTCAGCTTGGAGGGCAATCATTATTCTTGTCTGAAAAAGATATTCAACTAGGCAGGGGTGAGCCAATTACTGATAGTGCGATTGTTATCAGCTCTATGGTGGATGCAGTGATGCTAAGGCTTTCTTCTCATGAAGATATTGTGGAATTCTCAAAACATTCAAGTAAACCCGTTATTAATGCCCTTTCGGATGAATCACATCCATGTCAAATTCTTGCTGACTTAATGACCTATCAGGAAGAAAAGGGCTCAATTCAGGGCAAAAAAATTGCATGGATTGGGGATGGATGTAATGTCTGTCAAACCTACATGCAGGCTGCAGAAATATTTGATTTCGAGTTATCGATTGCAACTCCAGCTGGATATGAGCCCTCAGAAGTATTCTCACAAAAGTATAAGAAAAACATTAATTTCTTTAATAACCCTATGCAGGCCTGTCAAGAGGCAGATGTAGTTGTTACTGATGTTTGGACCAGTATGGGTCAAGAATCTGAGAAAAAACAGCGAGAAAGCTCTTTTAAAGGCTTTCAGGTCGACCAATTAATGATGAATCAGGCAAAGGCAGATGCTATCTTCATGCATTGCCTTCCTGCCTATCGAGGAATTGAGGTTAGCTCAGAGGTGATTGATGGGAGTCAGAGCGTTGTCTGGAGCGAGGCTGAGAACCGCCTTCATGCTCAAAAGTCTCTGCTTCTTTACCTGATTGAGGATTAGTCTAATTGAGATAACTTGAGTTTAGCTTCCTGATAAAACTTGACGCCTCTCTCCACCTTATCTCTTCCTTTTGAAACTCTCCAGTTGTTGGTATCTCTTAGCGAGTAAACACAACCACAGTACTCTTGCTGATAGAAATTTTCCTTTTTTGAAATCTCTAGCATTCTTGAAGACCCACCTTGTTTTCGCCAATTGAAATCCCAATACGGAAGCTCGTGAGGTTCAGAGGATCTCGCACCAGAGTCATTAATTTGCTTCATATCTTTCCACCTTGAGATGCCAAGCGTTGATGAAATAATATCAAAATTGTTTTCTGAGGCGTATTTCGCCGTTTTCTGAAACCTCATATCAAAACAGGTCGTACATCTTGCGCCCCTCTCAGGCTCATTTTCTTGACCTTTAGTTCTAGAGAACCATTCATCCCTATCATAATCTGCATCAATAATGGGCATTCCTAATTTCTCTGCAAAACGAATATTCTCTTCTTTTCTGAGCTCGTACTCATCGAAAGGATGAATATTGGGATTATAGAAATATATCGTGGTATCAATATCAGAGGCGGCTAAGGCTTCCATAATTTCACCTGCACACGGCGCGCAGCACGAGTGAAGCAGAAGCTTTTTCTCACCATTTGGAGTCTCAAGCTTGGGCCTCTCATACGATTCAAGGGAGTAATCTATTTTAGACATAGTTTCACTTGTTTTAAAACCTCCCAAGAATCTCTTTTGAGCTTGGGATTCTCAATTATATCTTTTGGATGATGCGTCACAAACAAAGTTTTACCCTCAAGAGAGATAGATGAATCCATAACTAATATCAAATCCGAAGCGTGTTTCTGAATCACTGTATCAACTTCAGATTTAGTGACTGACAGAAGATTACAGTCATTGAGACTAAGTCCGATTGACGCTAACATTTTGAATAACAAATCTTGACTAGCACCAGCTTGACAAAACGAACCCTGAGAATCTAGCTCAACAACCAATAACTTAAATTTTTCTTGAGCAGAACCCTCTGGGCTGACTGAAGCATACAAAAAATCAGGTATCCCTAATGCCTCAAGATATTTATCTCTCTGAGGGTTCATCAAATCTGTGGGTGCGCCCTTTCTACATTAGCCATAACTTTATTGAGTGCATGCACATAAGCTTTTGCAGATGAAGTGATGATATCAGTATCAACTCCTTGGCCGTTCACTATCTTTCCCTCATGTTCCAGCCTGACATTGACTTCACCTAAAGAATCTGTACCCTGAGTCACATTTGAGACCGAGTAAAGCTGTAGCTTTGGCTCAATATCAACCAATGACAAAATAGCATTGAATGTGGCATCAACAGCGCCCGAGGTATTAGCTGACGCGCTATGTTCATTTCCATTAATAGAAAGCGTTACGTCTGCCGTATTGACCTTACCTGACTCAGCCGACACCTTCAAAGAAACAAGTTGAATAATTTCTGTATTCTCAGTTTGAGTCTCAGAAACAAGAGCTTGGAGGTCCTCATCAAAGATGTCATGTTTTTTATCCGCAAGAGTTTTAAATCTTGAGAAAGCATCATTTAGATCTTCATCAGACTCAAACTCAACTCCGAGCTCGCTGAGTCTAGATTTAAAGGCATTTCGACCCGAGTGCTTTCCTAGAACGAGAGAGTTGTTATTCCAGCCAACATCTTCCGCCTTCATGATTTCATAAGTCTCTCTGTGTTTTAGAACACCGTCCTGATGGATTCCAGCCTCGTGAGCAAATGCATTAGCACCAACAATCGCTTTGTTGGGTTGAACGACGAAGCCTGTTATTGAGGACACCAGTCTAGAGGCAGCTAGAATTCCTGTAGCGTCTATATTTGTATCACAACCAAAGACATCTTGCCTAGTTCTAACAGCCATTACCACCTCTTCTAGAGATGTATTTCCAGCCCTTTCACCAAGCCCATTAATCGTACACTCAATCTGCCTTGCACCATTTAAGACCGCTGACAGAGAATTAGAAACGGCTAGTCCAAGATCATTATGACAGTGCGCAGAAAAGATTGCCTTATCAGAATTTGGAATTCGCTCAATAAGCTCTTTCATTGTTTTTCCAAACTGGTGTGGAATATTGTATCCAACTGTATCTGGGATGTTAATAGTTGTAGCCCCTGAGTTGATAGCGGCTTCAATGATACGACACAGAAAATCAATATCTGATCGACCAGCATCCTCAGGACTGAATTCAATATTATCAGTGAATTTAGTAGCTCTTTTGACTGATCTAATGGCCTGGTCGACCACCTCATCAGGAGTCATGCCGAGCTTCATCTTCATGTGGATATCAGATGTTGCTATAAAGGTGTGAATTCGTGCAGAATTTGCAACTTTAATTGATTCTCCTGCCCTGTCAATATCTTTGTCTAGTGCCCTTGCTAAAGAACAGATTGTAGAGTCTTTGACTGCTTTTGCAACAGCCTGAACTGCCTCAAAGTCTCCTTGAGAGGCAATAGCAAATCCTGCCTCAATGACATCAACTTTCATTTTCTCTAAGCTTTTGGCAATTCGGACTTTTTCGTCCTTTGTCATAGATGCGCCTGGTGATTGCTCACCATCTCTTAGAGTTGTATCAAATATTATTAGTTTTTCGGACATCGCTAGCTCCTTTTATTTCTCACATTTTATCTTAAGTTTTAGGGATAGACTTTCGTCTACTATGATTATTATTGCCTTACGGCAATAATCGTAACAAAGCAAAGAGCTTGCTCAGTGAAATTAATGTCAATAAATTAAGAAACTTATTCATAGCTGCAGATTATAGAGGAACTTGAGCTGATTAAGCTTGTTTTTTCTTGAGACGGTTTCTGTTTAGTCCAATAATGGTGATGACGGGGCCCGACAATAAATAAACAAAGAATCCTGTAAAGAGAATGATATTAGGCTTAGAAACTAAAATAATAAGGCTCAGAATAACAATCAAAAGGAATCTAAATGATGCTTTTTTAGAATCAAATTCCTTAAAACTGTAATAACGAATATTGCTGACCATCAATAGACCACACAATATTGTAATTCCAGCTCCAAGATAGTAACCCAAAGAAATCACATCTGAATCAAAGGAGGCGAATGTCCAAATCTTTAGCCAAATCATACTGGCTATAACGCCTGCAGCTGCGGGAGAAGGAAGCCCTTGAAAATATCTCTTATCAGCAATACCAACCTGAGTATTAAATCTTGCAAGTCTGAGTGCTGCGCAGGCCAAATATACAAATGCTGCCAACCATCCAAGCCTTCCAAGTTCATACAAAGTCCACTGGTATACAAGAAGCGCTGGAGCCAGGCCAAATGATACTAAATCAGCCAGTGAGTCGTATTCAGCACCAAAAGCGCTCTGAGTATTTGTTAGGCGGGCTACCCGTCCATCGAGCGTATCCCAGAACATGGCAATTAAAATGGAGATTGCAGCAATTGTGAAATCTCCATTAATAGAAGAAATAATTGAATAAAAACCGGCAAACATTCCAAACGTTGTAAGAACGCTTGGCAGCAGGTATATCCCTCTTTTGATTCGTATTTTCTCAGTCATAACTTTTAAATATCAAAGCCGACCTGATCAGTATGAATTAGTTTTTTGATTGGTCAACTAATTTATTTTTTGCAATCCAAGGCATCATTGAACGCAAGCTTTCACCAACCGTTTCAATTTGATGTTTGCGCTGAACATCACGACGAGCTGGCAAATCTCCAACATTGCTTACGAACTCCTTTGCAAAAGCACCGCTTTGAATTTCGCTTAAAATTTTCTTCATTTCAGCCTTAGTTTCGTCAGTCACTATCCTTGGGCCGCGAGTGACGTCACCATACTCTGCTGTATTAGAAATCGAATAACGCATGTTGGCTATGCCGCCCTCATACAACAGGTCAACAATTAACTTTAACTCATGAAGGCACTCAAAATATGCCATTTCAGGCTCATAACCTGCTTCAACGAGCGTTTCAAAACCTGCCTGAACCAGTGACGTTGTTCCGCCGCACAAAACGACTTGCTCTCCGAATAGATCGGTTTCAGTCTCCTCTCTAAAGCTTGTTTCAAGAATCCCTGTTCTACCGCCACCTATTGCTGAGGCGTATGAAAGGGCAATCTCTTTGGCGTTTCCAGAGGCATTTTGCTTGACTGCAATCAGATCTGGAATTCCCCCACCTTTAACAAACTCTGAGCGAACAGTGTGTCCAGGAGCTTTTGGAGCTATCATAATGACGTCAAGGTCATCTCTAGGAACAATCATATCAAAATGAATATTAAGTCCATGAGCAAAAGCCAGGGCAACCCCCTGCTTCAAGTTGGGCTCTATATTTTCAGAATAGATACTGGCCTGAAACTCATCGGGTGCTAAAACCATAACAACATCAGCCCATCCGCTTGCTTCCTCTACAGACATCACTCCCAGTCCAGCCTCTTTCGCCTTGGTAGCTGATGATGAGCCTTCTCGAAGCCCAACGACTACCTCAACCCCTGAATCTTTGAGATTATTGGCATGGGCATGCCCTTGAGAACCGTAACCTATAATAGCTACTTTTTTGCCTTGAATGATTGAAAGGTCTGCATCTTTGTCGTAATATCTATTCATTTTTTTTCCTATAATTTAGATTAATTTTTTTCCTCTAGAAATCCCAGTGACTCCGGTTCTTGAGATTTCAATAATGTTTGATGGCTCTAATGCATCTAAAAACGCATTAATCTTCTTGGTCTTTCCAGAAACTTCAATGGTGTAAATCTTGTCTTTCACATCAACCACTTTACAACCAAAAATTTCCACTAGCTCTTTTAAGTCGACCCCCTCTTTTGAGGTTGAAGATATCTTAGCAAGCATTAGCTCTCTCTCGACATGGTCTTGACTAGTGAGGTCAGTCACTTTAACAACCTCGATTAACTTATTGAGCTGCTTGACAATTTGCTCTAGTACCCTCTCACTTCCTGAAGAAACGATAGTCATCCTTGATAGAGTAGGGTCGGTCGTTTGCGCAACGGTCAGTGATTCGATGTTGAAACCGCGCTGAGTAAAGAGTCCAGATACTCTTGAGAGCGCACCAGCCTCATCTTCTAATATAACTGAAATAATATGTCTCATAAACTATACCGCGTTAAAGTCTGTTTCATCTTTAGATACCATCTCGTCTCTTCCGGCAAGGAGCATATCGCAGTGCGCTCCACCAGCAGGGATCATTGGAAATACATTTTCCGAAGGATCGGTAATAATATCTAGAAAAACGGTTCGATCTTTCTGCTTAAAGGCTTCAACTAGAGCTGGCTTAAGATCTTCCTCTTTATCCACCTTTATTCCTAAATGACCATAACTCTCAGCTAGTTTAACGAAGTCAGGCAAAGCATCCATGTAAGACATTGCGTAACGCTTTTCATAAAAAAATTCTTGCCACTGCCTTACCATTCCAAGATAGCCATTATTAAGATTAATAATCTTCACTGGGGTTGCATATTGGAGCATGGTTGAAAGCTCTTGTAGCATCATTTGAATGCTTCCCTCGCCTGTGACGCAAGCTATGTCTTTTTCTGGCATTGCAAGTTTAGCGCCCATAGCGGCAGGAAGTCCGAAGCCCATAGTTCCAAGACCACCAGAATTAATCCATTGCCTTGGCTCATCGAAAAGATAATACTGCGCAGCCCACATTTGATGCTGCCCAACATCAGACGTTACAATAGCTTTACCTTCAGTCACCTCGTACAAAGCCTCGATGACTGATTGCGGTTTGATAACGCCAGGTGATTTTTTATAGGCCAATGAATCGACTTTTCTCCACTCATCAATTTTCGACCACCATTTAGAAATATCAGCAAGCTCTTTATCTTTCATTTCAGATATAAGCGCCTTCAAAACTTGTGTTGTTTGTCCAACAATTGGTATATCGGCAACCACATTTTTAGAGATTTGGGATGGATCAATATCAATATGAATAAACTTAGCTGAAGGACAAAATTTTGCTAGGTTACCTGTAATCCTGTCATCGAACCTAGCTCCAATTGCGACAACACAGTCAGATCCATGCATTGCCATATTCGCTTCGTAGGTACCATGCATACCAAGCATTCCTAATGATTGTTTATCTGTCATAGGGTATGCGCCAAGCCCCATGAGCGTTTGAGTGATTGGAAAGCCAAGCATACGAGTAAACTCTCTTAGCTCCTCAGATGCATTTCCAATGACACAGCCTCCGCCAGCATACAAGATTGGTTTTTTTGAATTTGCAATCAGTTCGGCTGCTTTACGAATTTGACGATTACTTGGTTTAGTAGTTGGCTTGTAAGAGCGTATCTCTATTGACTCAGGATATTCCTCTTTCTCCATTTTAGCAATGGTAATATCTTTGGGGATATCAATAACAACAGGACCCGGTCTTCCAGTAGTCGCAATATGAAAAGCTTTTTTGACAGTGATAGCAATATCCTTGATATCTCTTACAAGGAAATTATGCTTCACGCATGAGCGGGTGATGCCTGTTGCATCAACTTCTTGAAAAGCGTCCATACCAATGAGTGGAGAAGGAACTTGGCCTGAGATCACGACCATAGGTATTGAGTCCATATGAGCAGTAGCAATGCCTGTCACCGCATTAGTGATTCCTGGGCCTGAGGTAACCAAAACAACACCTGGTTTTCCATTGGCCCTCGCATACCCATCTGCACCATGAGCAGCGCCCTGTTCGTGACGAACCAAAACATGGGTAATTTTATCTTGTGCCTCTATCGCATCATAGATATGAAGGACAGCACCACCTGGATAACCAAAAACATGGTCAACACCCTCTTTCTGAAGGCAATCTACTAGAATTTCAGCGCCATTCAATTCCATCGCTTAATACGGTAATTTAAAAGTTTTCGATTATACCCAAAGAATTTAAAGCTAAAACACTTCGTTGGATGCAAAATTTGCTTTAAAAACAGGCCACAACAAGGTCAACCAATGTTAGTATATTTTAAACCTTAAAGCTTGAATTACAGATCATTTTGCCAATCTTCAGAATAAAACTGTATTGGAGAGTCATTTTCCTCAAAAGTTTCGATACTGAACGCTTTTGGCTGAGATAGAATGGCTGATAAGAGTTGATCATTTAGCATATGGCCCGTCCTGAAGCCCTCATAGTGCCCAATGACATTACCACCCAAAAGAAAAAGATCACCGACGATATCTAAAATTTTATGCTTTACAAATTCATTGTGATAGCGCATTCCATCCTCATTTAAGATGTCATCATCGGACAGAGCAATTGCATTATCAATGCTCGCACCAAGTGCAAGGTTTTGTTTTTGAAGCATCTCGACATCTCTCTCGTAGCCAAACGTTCTGGCTCGTGATATTTCTTTTAGATAGGATTGCTCAGAAAAATCAATGGTGAGCTTTTGTCCACTCTCCTTTATTTTTTTGTGTTCAAAATCAATTTCTAATGAAACTTTAAAGCCATTGTGAGGGGAGACTTGTGCCCATGATTCACCATTTTCGACTCTGATTTTATCTTTGATGACGATAAATCTTTTTGGGGCCTCCTGCTCTTCTATTCCAGCAGACTGAACCAAAAAAACGAATGGAGCAGAAGATCCATCCATGATAGGCACCTCAAATGAGTCCAGCTCTACTAGCAAATTATCAACTCCAAGTGCCGAGAGGGCTGACATCAGATGCTCAATCGTTGAAACCTTAACGCCCTGGTTTTCAAGTCCAGTCGATAATACGACCTCGTTCACAAAGGCACTATGAGCATGAACCTGTCTGCCACCAGCGTCCAGTCTTTTAAAAACAACGCCATGGTCAGCTTCAGCAGGTATTAACGTTAAGTTGACTACTTTTCCGCTATGGATTCCGACACCACGAGCCCTGACTGTTTTCCTAATTGTTCTTTGTTTAACCATAATTCAGAAATTACCTACAAATGCCTTTTTTAATTTACCCATCACACTCTTGCCTCCATTTGAGACAATAAATTTTGCTTTATTCAAATCACCCTCATGTAGTAAAAGACCTATACTTCCGGTATATCGATAGTCTGTGAGAATTGCTTCAAGACCTGAAATTCTTGATCTTTGAATTTTACCTAGCTTTACTCTCTTGGAAAAAAAATCCCGAACAAGTCCTTCAATCGAACCAATCTCTGAGCCTCCGCCGCAAAGAACAAATCCAGATCTGATAATGGTATCTAAATTGCGATGTTTTAGCTCATTTTTGAGCTCTTCAAAAATCGCCCTGTAGGACTCCTCAATCACCTCGCTCAAATCTAGGCTTGAGAGTTGTCGCTCTTCTTTGTTATTTGCTTGGATGAAGTCAATAAATTTGTCATCGGACTGGGGTAGCGTCTTAGCAACTCCATAATTCTCTTTGAGCCTTTTTGCTTCTTCAAGAGAGGTGTCAAAAGCATATGCAATGGATTGCGTTACCTCGTCACCGCCCATCGCAATGATTCCACTTTGGATAATACCTTCTTCTCTGTAAACTGAATAGCTCGTCACTCCAGCACCAATATCAAGAAGACATACACCACTATTTTTATCTTCTTGACTGAGCAATGCTTGAGATTTAGCAACTGAATTGAGAACAATTTTATCCACCTCAAGTTCACTCTGCTTGAGACAGTTTTCAACATTTCTCACGCTCGAACTAGAGACAGTAATGATATGAACTTTAGACTCTAGAACTTGAGCTTCCATATCCATCGGGTCATCAACAACGACTGTTTCGTTGATTGTAAACTTCTTTTTTATAATATGAAGTTTTTCTTTATTGGTTGGTGTTGAAATCGCCATTGCTGACTCGAGCACCGCATCTAAGTCTTCGGTGCTGACAAATTCATTGACTGGAACCTTGCCCTTTCCATCAATACAGGTAAGGTGGGTGTCAGAAATATTAACGCGAAATAATGCTAGATCAATTCCAAAACTTTCTTCAGTTTTTTTGATGAGTTTTGAAATTTCTCTGGACAAAGAGTCAATCGAAAATATAGACCCTCTCCTGACTCCTCTTGAGGGGCAGACGTTATGTCCAATAATTCTTAGATGGTCATCGTCCTCTCTTTCAGCAACCAGCAAAGCAATCTTTTCAGTTCCAATATCGATGCTTGCTACAAAGTGGTTGCCTGCCATAGTATTTTTTAAGAGGTTTTACAAAAATTTTACCAAACTATTAAAAGCTTTTAATCTCAGTTGAACTATTTTTTTTAAAATCTAGCCAGTCATTGAGTTGATCTAGCTCTACAACCTTCCCACTTAACAACCTCCTAAAAAGTTTGGCATTTGCCTCACCATGATACAAGCCCAAAATATGCCTAGACATCGACCTAATTGGAACACCGAGTTTTGACTGTTCAGAAATATAAGACATGTACTGTCTGAGGATATGCTCTCTATCGAGTGTGCTTTCTTTACTTTTAAAAATCTCTACTTCTATCTGCTCGAGCAAAAATGGATTGTGATAGATTGATCTACCCAGCATGACCCCATCCACTTGATCTAAATGCCCTGCAATATCCTGACAGGTTTCAATACCACCATTAATGGTAAATTTTAACTTTGGGAAGTCTTTTTTTAACTTGTAGACCCATGGATAGTTTAGAGGAGGGATAGTTCGATTTTCTTTTGGACTTAGACCTGTTAGCCAAGCTTTGCGAGCATGAACGATAAAGTGCTGACATCCCTTTTGACTAATAAGACTGACAAAGTCTGATAACTGGTCATAACTCTCCATATCATCAATCCCAATACGATGCTTAACTGTTATGGGAATGCCGCAACGTTCTATCATAGCTTCAACGCACTCTGCTACAAGTTTAGGCTCCTTCATTAAACAGGCTCCAAAACTTCCTGAGAGTACTCTATCAGATGGGCAGCCAACATTGATATTAACCTCTTCGTATCCCCAATCCTCTGCAATTATTGCGCACTCAGCCATTTCTTTAGGATCGCTTCCGCCCAGTTGAAGTACTAAAGGGTTCTCGCCATCATTGAAGTCTAAGAGTCGATTTTTATCACCTCGAAGAATTGCCTTTGTCGTGATCATTTCAGAGTACAACTGAACATTTTTACTGATGAGTCGGTAAAAATATCGACAGTGTTTATCCGTCCAATCCATCATTGGCGCAACGGAGACAAGAGAGTGATTCATTCGATTTTTAATGTCAATTCGGTTAGAACAAAAGTAATACTCTCAGCTACAATTTCAGACCTAACTCCAGAGAAAAATTGAGTTGTCGTTGACACACTTCCATTGACATAAAAACCAAAGCATACCATTCCAACGGGTTTTTCTGGAGTGCCTCCAGAGGGCCCAGCTATTCCAGTCACAGAAATAGCTAAATCACTCTTAGAATTCTGACCAGCGCCTATTGCCATTTCATAGGCAACTTTTTCACTCACAGCTCCAAAGAGCTCAATGGATTGAGATTTGACGTTCAGCATATTTATTTTGGACTCATTGCTATAAGTAATAAATCCACAATTAAAGTAGCTCGATGCTCCAGGAATTGATGTCAGTGAGCTTGATAACGAACCTCCAGTGCATGATTCCGCAACTGCAATCGTCATACTCTTTGAAATCAATAGCTCAGTTAATTTTTTAGCTTTTAGATAAGACATCAGTGCTTCCCTGAAATTGCAGATTGAACAATCTCAAAAACATCTTTTGAAATTTTATCTCTGTGAATGATTGATTTAAGCTGTATCTCTTGAAGCTCTGAGTATTTTGGAGTAAAGCGCCTCCAATGATTAAAAATACTAGCAAACCTTGCGGCAATTTGAGGATTCAAACCATCCAGCTCAACAATGACATCACTTAAGAGCTGATATCCCTCCTGGCAATGAAATTGACTAGTGTTCTGACTAAAAGATCCGATAACAGAACGAACTCTGTTTGGATTCTTCATTGTGAATAACTCATGATCCATAAGACTCTTGACATCATCAACAGATGATAAAGAGGATATACTTTGAGCACTGAACCATTTATCCATGACCTGAACATCAGAAAGATGCTCATTATAAAAACGATCAATCACTTCATCTCGGTATGAATTTTCGTTACTTAAAAGAGACTGAAATGCACCAAACTGATCGGTCATACAATCTGAATGAATAAATTGCTGATAGGCAATATCAGACTCGCCAAGTTTTGTTAAATAAGCTAGGCACGTATTTTTAAGAGCACGCTCAGCAACTGATGCTGAAGAAAGATCAAATGACTTTTTAAAGTTTAACTCTTCATAGGTTTCCAAAAAAATATCTTTAAATTTTTTTCCTATTTCAAGGAGCGCATTATTTCTTTTGTTGTGAACGTCTTCAACGTCAATCTCAGCCACATTCTGGTGAATAATTTGTTCTGAAGGTAGGCTTATCATCTCTGACAGAAGTGCAAAATCACCCTCTTCAGTCATAAGATTTTTAATCATGCCAAATATTTCTTTTTTAGAAACTTGCTCTGAACTAAGAATATACTCAAGCCATAGACTTTGAACGTTATCCCATCGATTAAAGGGGTCAGAATCATGTGACACCAAAAAAATCTTTTCCTCAGATGTCAGGCTATTGTCGAACTTAATGGGAGCGGAAAAGCCTCTAAACCAAGAGGGAGTTGGCTTGCCAGAGACATTTTCAAAAGAAATCGTCTTGATAAGCTCATCAATAACCACCATGCCTGATTTAATCTCGGATCCATCTTGCCCTAACAAGCCAAACTGATTAGGAATCATAAACGGAGTATTTTGATTTTTTTGAGTGAATGTTGCGCTGTAGACTTTTGTTTCTGAATCATATTCATCTTCCACAGCGACCTCAGGAGTTCCTGGCTTTGAGTACCATGGCATAAAACTTTCAAAACTGATATTATTCGCATCAGCCATGCTTGAGACAAAATCATCAATTGTAACTGCATCACCATCGTGTCTATCAAAGTACAATTTCATTCCTTTTTGAAAGCCATCTTCTCCAAGAATAGTATGAATCATGCGGATAACTTCAGCCCCCTTCTCGTAAACTGTGGTGGTGTAGAAGTTATCCATTGAAATATAAGATTCAGGTCTGACTGGATGAGACATTGGTCCAGAGTCCTCTGCAAACTGCCTGGTTTTTAGCTGAATGACATCTGAGATTCTTTGAATTGCTCTAGATCTCAAGTCTGAGGAAAACTCTTGATCTCTAAAGACTGTCAAGCCCTCCTTTAGGCTGAGTTGGAACCAGTCTCGACAGGTAACTCTGTTGCCAGTCCAATTATGAAAATACTCATGACCGATAATGGACTCAATTCTTACGAAACTTGAATCAGTTGACGTATCTTTATTCGCAAGGACACAATCCGAATTGAATATATTAAGTCCCTTATTTTCCATTGCTCCCATATTGAAGTCATCAACAGCAACAATCATATAAATATCTAAATCATAGCTCAGATTAAATCGCTCCTCATCCCACTTAAATGCCTTTTTTAGAGACTCCATTGCAAAAGCCGTTTTGTGCATATTATGAGGCTCTACATAAAGCCTTAAATCAACTCTTCTGCCAGCTGCGGTTATAAATTCATCCTGAAAGAAATCGAGCTTTCCTGCAACTAAAGCAAATAAATAGCAGGGCTTTGGGGCCGGGTCATGCCAGACTGAATACTCATTAGACTCCTCAATTAAATTACCATTACTTAATAGAACAGGGTATTGATCTCGATTGGCATTAATTGTGGTAGTAAAAACACTTAAGACATCAGGCCTATCCAGATAATAAGTGATTTGCCTAAAGCCCATAGCCTCGCATTGTGTGCAAAAATTTCCGCTAGACTGATAGAGACCATTCAAGTCTGTTTTGCTCTCTGGATGAATCTTAACTTTGATCTCTAAAACAAAGTTATCAGGCGGGCTGAGTAAAAAAAGTCCATCATCTTTCAGTTCATAATTGGCATTTAATCCATCAATCTTGATTGATAAAAGCTCTAATGACTCGCCATTCAGAAACAAATCATCAACGGGCTTTGTTACCAGAGGGTTTTTATAAAAAACAATTCTAGAGCAAACAACTGTCCCTTCATCCCCTAGATTGAAGTCAAGCTCTGTAGTTTTAATCAAATGAGAGGATGGCTCATAGTCCTTTCTATAAATTGGTTGCGGCATTAAATTAGAAATAGTAGTGCTCCAAGAAAAATTCTATAAACAACAAAGGGTAAAAAGCCTATCCTCTCAACCAGCTTTATAAAAAATACAATTGTAAAATAAGACGTCAGAAATGCAATAGCAAATCCAAATAAAAGTAATATCCAGTCAACCTGCTGGGATTGATTAGAAAGCTCAAATAGTTTCATAATTGTCGCAAGTGTTATCACTGGGATTGATAACAGAAAAGCAAATTTAATGGATAATTTTCTGGAAAGTCCAATCAGGAGTGCTGCAGTTATGGTGATGCCCGCTCGAGAAGTCCCAGGAATTAGCGCTAGAGCTTGAGCGCATCCAACAATAAGAATATCACTGCCGCCAATCACCTCACGATTGATACCTCGAACTCGATGAACTAAATCAGACAAGCCAAGGGCAAGTCCAAAGAAAATAGTTGCATAGGCCACAACCTCAAAACTCCTCAGATTCATTTCAACATAGTCATTAAAAAAAAGACCCGCCAAGCCAACCGGAATTGTTCCCAGCAAAACGCCCCATGCTAAAACTGAATCACCCTGCATTTTTCTTGTCAAGATTGATGAGAAAAAATCTTGGGTGAGTAAAACAATCGAAGCCCTGTAATAGATAATTACTGCGCAAAGAGAGGCGAAATGAAGAACAACATCAAAAGCCAGTCCTTGATCAGGCCAATCAAAAAACTTTGGAAAAATCACCAGATGAGCAGAAGAGGAAACAGGTAAGAATTCTGTCAAACCTTGAATAAAGGCTAAGATGACTGTTTGAAAAATATCCATAAAATTAATTTTAAAGCCTGTTTGTTAAATCTAGCTCTTTGAAGCCCTCCAATTTTACTGATTGTTTCTTACTTAAGGCCATGACTTTAAAGACTTCTCCCATAGTTCCTGGCAAAACTAGTTGTTTGATTTCTTGAGCAATTTTTACCTTCTTTTCTTCATTCTCTTCATTTTTTAGGTAGTTGTCGATACCTAAAGAAATTAAAAACATTGATTGCGTTGTGTAGCCAGAAACCTTGAACCCGCTCTCCTTAGCGATGCTTGCAATATTACTAAAGTTAACTGAGGCCGTAATGTCTTGCTTCCCGATGTGAATAAATGGATTGTCACTTGACTTATGATTAGAAAAGCATTTGAGTGTGCCTTGATTTCTCTGTGGATGAAAATACTCAGCCTCAGTCATTCCATAATCTATCAATAGAACGGTACCATCGATCATTAGGTCATATAGTGATTTAATCCAAGCACCAGACTGAATGTTTATTTCTGTGGTGTAACCCTCCTGAAAATCTATAGAATCTGGAATATTTAAATGGGTTAATGGCTCCTGGATTCTCTCCCAATTAAAGTCGCCCCCTTTGAAATCAACACCCAATTCATAAAAACTACCCTTAGAGAAGGTGATGCGTTTTACAGGGAAGGCATCGAGTACCTCATTCGCAATCACTACGCCTTTAAAATTTTTTGGGAGCTTAGTAAGCCACTCGATTCGATCAAATACTTCAGGCAAGACTTTTTTAATGGTCTCTTTTTGTGTTTGTCTGAGTTGAGAGCTTAACTCAATAATAAAATATTTTTTTGGAAGGGACTCCATTCTTCCAAGTTCAAAAAGTATCTGTGCAGCGAGAATACCGCTTCCAGCCCCAAATTCCAGGATATTTCTTCCATTAAGTACCTGTTTACATTGTTTTGCAAGACTAAAACCAAAAAGGTCTGAGACTTCTGGAGAAGTAATAAAGTCACCCATATGCCCAAAGATTTTTTTATTAGAGCGATAGTAACCGAATTCTTGATGATATAAAGCTAGGTTCATGAAGACATCAAATCCAATCGGATTGTTATTGTCTTTAATGCTTTTAGATATAATGTTCTCGAGACTCATAAGTAGAAAATATTTTATACTGTGAGCACCCATCATTCTTCATAGAAACATAAAATACATTAAATTAAATTACTAAAAAATAAACAATGAAAACAGCATTAATTACAGGTGGTGCGGCTCGTATTGGGGCGCAAATTGCCAGAACACTCCACGAGAATAACTTTAAGATTATTATTCATTGCAATCAATCCCTTGAAAAAGCACAACTTCTGAGTGGCGAACTGAACTCAATAATTAAAGATTCATCTGAGGTTATTTCAGGAAATCTCAACAATATTGAAAGCATTTCAAACATTGTTAATTCTGTTGACTCATTGGATTTACTGGTGAACAATGCATCTGTTTTTTATCCGAAATCTGTTAAAAGTAGTGAGATTGATGATTGGAATGATGTCATTAATGTTAACCTAAGGGCGCCATTCTTCTTATCTAAGGGACTAAGTAAAAAATTATCTGTCAGAAATGGTTCTATCATTAATATTATTGATATTCATGCGGACAGGCCATTAAAGAATCATGCCGTTTATAATATTTCAAAAGCGGGTTTAAAAATGATGACTCAAACCTTGGCTAAAGAGCTTGCACCCAATATTAGGGTCAATGGGGTCTCGCCAGGATCAATCCTTTGGCCTGAAGCTAGTGCTGAGATTTCAGAAGCAGAAAAAAAACTTATGCTTGAACGAATTGCTCTTAACCGACAAGGCTCACCGCAAGATATTGCTGATACAGTTCTATTTTTAGCTAACTCAGACTATATCACTGGACAGATTATTAATATCGATGGAGGCAGGACGCTCAATCAGTAAGAATAATCTGTAGGTCAATTTGTGGTATAATAGATATGTCGAATTTTTTATCGACCAACAAGAATTTTTTTACAATTATTTCAAAATAAAAAAAATAGAAATATTGTAATAAACTATTTTTATGGGCTTATTGATGCCGCATATAGAACATATTTAGAAATTGATGAATCTTCAAAATCAAAACTTTATACCGATTCAATACTTAAGTATTGAAGCTATGCATGTGCTCAATAGTCCCGATATAACAGGACTTTATAATGAATCACATTCTCATAAACGCTACCCACAAGGAAGAGATCCGGGTGGCCATCGTCAAGAGCCAAAAGCTAACTAATCTTGACATAGAAACTAGCCTAAATCGTAAGACGAAAGGCAACATTTACAAAGCAAAAATCTCTCGTGTGGAGCAATCACTCGAGGCTGCTTTTGTTGATTACGGAAAAGAAAAACACGGCTTTCTTCCCTTTAAAGAGGTATCGCCATTTTTTGCTGAAGGTGTCAAACCTAAGGGCGATAAATTAACAATTAGCGATGTTCTTAAAGAAGGGCAAGACATCATCATTCAAGTTGAAAAAGAGGAGCGGGGCAATAAAGGGGCTGCTCTTAGTACCTATATTAACCTAGCAGGCGCATATATGATTCTGACGCCTAATAATCCAAAAAGCTCGGGGATCTCCAGACAGATCAGCGCTTCAGATCGTCAGGATCTAAAAAAGTTATTACCTAAACTTGAAGTTCCCAAACATTCGGGACTCATTATCCGTACTGAGGGTGCTGGAAGAGGAGTGAGTGAACTTCAGTGGGAAGTTGATCACCTAACTCAACTCTGGAAATCAATAAAAACTGCCACCAAGAAGCAGGATAGTCCCTTCTTAATCTACCAGGAGAGTGATATCACTGTTAGAGCTCTCAGAGACTATCTGAGGGAGGATACTGATAGCGTCATTATAGACGACCTAGAAACTTATCAAAAGGCTAGGGATTTTATTAATTTTGTAATGCCTCACTACCTAGATAAGATAAAGTTTTTTGATATCACTGACCACTCACTCTTTGCTCATATGAGTATTGAATCTCAAGTTAAAAATGTATTTAACAGAGAAGTGGCATTGAAGTCTGGTGCAACAATTGTTTTTGATGCTACTGAAGCTCTTACTGCGATTGATATCAACTCAGCAAGAGCGACCAAAGGCACAAGCATTGAAGACACCGCTTATAAAGCTAACCTAGATGCAGCTGAGGAAATTGCACTGCAATTACAGTTAAGAGATATTGGTGGTCTTGTGGTAATTGATTTCATTGATATGGCGTCTGAGGCAAATAGGACTTCCATTGAAAAACTAATGGAGAAAGCAACCGCCAGTGATAGAGCTCGCGTTCAGATAGGAACAATTTCTAGGTTTGGTTTGTTAGAGTTGTCTAGGCAGAGACTAATGAATTCTGTTCTTGAATCGACTGGCAAGACATGCTCTGTGTGCAATGGAAGCGGAACGACACCGACTATACCGTCACTGTCATTAAGAATTATACGTCAGCTAGAAGACAACCTTAACTCAAACAAAAATAATGGTGATATAACTATTCAATCAAGTGTTGAAGTCATTACATATTTATTAAATGAGAAGAGACAAAACATAACGGACATGGAGACGAAGCATAACATCAAAATTACGCTGCTGCCTAACCAGTATATGCATTTCCCTCACTACACTGTTAACAAGCAGAAGGGAAATAAGAGCTCTCACCATAAGAGCTTTCAAGCAGTATCTAAACCTCAGGAAAATCCGAATGTAATCAACTACATTGACAAGCCTGATATTCCCGCCATTTCGACCAACCAGCCCTCTACAAAGATGCCTGAAAAGAAGGTCTCATTTATGAGCAAACTAGCTGAAATTTTTTCATCTGACAAAAAAGTTGTTCAAAAATCTAAAAATGCAAGACCTCAAAATCGTAATAGAAATAGGAATCACAATAGGAATCAGAATAGGAATCAGAATAGGAATCAGAATAGAATCACTCAGGAAAATTCTAAAAGTGATGACAATGCAAATTTAGCAACAAATAAACCTAAAAATGACAATCAAAGGAATAAAAATACTCAAAATAGGAATAGGAATAGGAGTAGGAACCAAAAAAATAACCCAAATGCAAATGTTAATCCTGCTGAAAACACAGTCACTAAGGCAGTTGATAGTGTCGTAGCTAAGCCTACAAAAAATACAGCCACTAAGGCAGTTGATAGTGTCGTAGCTAAGCCTACAAAAAATACAGCCACTAAGGCAGTTGAGAAAAATCAAAACAAAGATTCAAAAACTGCTAAACCTGCACGTAAGTTAACAAAAAAAGCTTCAAAGAAAGTAATTGATACTTCTAAAGAAAAGAAAGAGACAAATACTCTAGAAAAAGGAGCTTCTGCCTCAGCTAATAATTCAGATGAAATAGCTTCTTAAGACTCTATGAGTAGATTTGCAGTTTTTGGCAACCCCATTAGTCATAGCCTATCACCTATGATTCATAATGAGTTCTCAAATGAGCTTGGCATTGATTTGTCTTATGAAAAAATACTCTCTCCCATTGACGAGTTTGAATTTACCGCTAATCAATTTATAAATGAGGGCGGCTTAGGGTTCAACATCACCCTCCCATTTAAAGTTGAAGCATTTAATTTTTCTCAAGAATTGACGTCAAATGCCATTGCAGCAGGCGCGGTTAACACTATCAAAATAGACAATAATGTAATTATTGGTGAGAATACAGATGGCAATGGATTGGTGAATGATTTAGAAATAAATTTAGCTGAAAGTTTAAGTGGTAAAGAAATTTTAATTATTGGTGCTGGAGGTGCAACTCAAGGCATATTGAAACCTATACTTGATAAAAACCCCGAAAAAATCTTATTGGCTAACCGTACCTCTGAAAAATCAGTCCAGCTCGCGAGTGAATTTCTAAAATATGGAAAGGTTTGTGGATTTGGCATTAATCAAATTAAATCCAAGCCTGTTGACATAATCATTAATGCAACTAGCGCTTCCATTGATGGAGCTATGCCAGCATTACCAGGGGGGGTATGCAAAGGGGCTTTGTGCTATGACTTAATGTACGGAGCTCAAACTCCTTTTATGAAGTGGGGTCTTGAAAACTCAGCAAGAAAGGTTAGCGATGGCTTAGGAATGCTCGTAGAGCAGGCAGCACTTTCTTTTAATTTTTGGCATGCAAAAAGCCCAAGAACAGACTCTGTGATTAGTTTAATTAGGGAGATAAACGGCTAATAGACCAATTGCCGGACTTTAATTCGTAAATAAAGCGATCGTGGAGTCTATTCTCTCTCCCTTGCCAAAACTCAATACTATCTGGCACAACTCTGTATCCACCCCAGAAATCAGGCAAGGGAATCTCTCCTCCAGAGAATTTTTCTTTCATAGAGGCAAACTGTTCTGACAATACAGACCTTGAGGAGATTCTTGATGACTGCTGAGAGGCCCAAGCACCAATCTGAGAGTCCTTGGGTCTTGATGAAAAATATTTTAAAGACTCAAGCTTCGTAATTTTTTCAACAGAACCTATGATCTTGACTTGTCTCTCAAGTGCAAGCCAAGGAAAAAGAAGAGCAGCCTGAGGATTGTTTTGGATTTGTTTAGATTTTTTTGACTCATAATTCGTAAAAAATACAAAACCCTTTTCATCAAAATATTTCAGCAGTACTGTTCTGATTCCGATAGAATCATCTGAGGTTGCAAGGCTCATAGCTGAGGGCTCTATGATATTAGCTTCCATAGCCTGAGAAAACCATAAGGAGAACTGCTCAACAGGACTATCATTTAGATTCTCTCTAATAATTCCGCTCTGGAGATACTCTTTTCTTAAGTTACTTAAGTCGCCTGTTTTTGACATTGTATTTCCTTTAAAAGGGGATTAAATTACTTTTCTTCGATTCAGTAAGATGCTTGGTTATCAATGACTTTATGGGTGGGAATCGATCAGCAAACTTTAATACAAGCTTACGAATTTTTTTAGCCTTAACATCGTCATTCGTAAACAATGATACGACACCATTGGTTCCAAAATACATTAACCGAGAGAGGTGAATTTGTTTGTTTTCAAACTCTCTAAGAACGTCATCAGATCCAATATCTCTTCCAGTATCAAAAGCCTTAGAAATCGATTTTGTGAGAATATCCTGCCCCCTAAGACCTAAGTTAAAACCGTGAGCAGTTACTGGATGCATTCCAACAGCTGCATCTCCAATGAGAGCAAAACGTGTAGATCTAAATTTTTTAGCATAAACGCCAACTAAGGGATATGAAAATCTTTCACCAATCTGCTCCAGCTCCCCTAAGCTTCCATTAAAGCCCTCACTAGCAAATTTACAGAATTTCTCTGGATCCATATTCAGAATTTGATCAGCCTCATCAGTTGGAACGGTAAGTACAACAGAGGAAATATTTCCATTGAGAGGCAATAGCGCCAATGTGTGGCCGTAATTAAAGCACTCAAGTGCGACTTGATTATGATCTTTTTCGTGAGACACTCTTGTAATTATCATGACCTTAGAAAAATCTTTCATTGTCGACTCAATACCCATTTTACGCCTTATTTCTGAGAACCGACTATCCGCAGCAACTATAAGCTTAGAGTCAAAAATTTGGCCATCTGACAAGGTAACTTTACCATAAGAAAAGTTCGTATCTATAGACTCAACGGACAGTTCATTTATGATTGTTAAATTCTCAGATTTTGAAGCTTTTGTATATAAGGCACTGCGAATCAAGTGATTTGGAACTAAATAACCAAGTGCATCGATAGAAGATTTATTGGCTGCAAAGTTTAATAATGAATCCGAATCACCATCAAAAACTTTAGCTTCTTTTAAAGGACTTACTTTGCTTTGATCAATGAGATCCCATATTCCAAGCTTCTGAAGTATCTTTAACGAATTATGAGTGAGTGCAGTTTCTCTTCCATCAGGCTTAGGATTTGCTATAGATGAAAGAGTTGATCTTTCAACTAACAAAACCTTTAAATTAAGATCTATTAAAGAACAAGCAAAGCTAAGACCTGCTGGCCCAGCCCCAACAATAATTACATCATAATTGTTTTTAGTATTCATCTATTTACCATGATAATTCAAACATTCATTATTTTGAATCTTCAATTCTTTTAAGCCAGTATGAACTTTTCTCAAGATCCATGTCTGTTCCAATTCCATCTCTGTACATATCAGCTATCTTAATTTGAGATTCTAAATTGTCTCTTCTAGCCGCAAATAAATAGTATTCATAAGCCTTTTCATAACTCTGATCCACTCCCTCCCCAAATTCGTACATTACTGCAAGATTATATTTGGCATCAATATAGTTTTGCTCAGAAGCTAAATTTAGCCAGTTAAAAGCTTTTTTATAGTCT
>CACDVH010000008.1 GCA_902556205.1 uncultured Gammaproteobacteria bacterium
TTTTAATACATTTCTACCGCAGTGCGCTAAAGGTTTTCCATTGAATTCAATATCAGGAATCACAATACCAGTATCCGCCTCCCATGAAGGACGAATATCCTCTTTATTGTATTTCGCAACGACATCAGGCAAGCCTTCTAATAAGCCGCTTCCTGGGGCTGGCAACAGTTGTTTATCATAGGTTAGTCCATAAAGACTAATACAGAACTTTGCTTCACCACCAGCTGCAGTGTTGATTGGCTGATATTTTCCTCGTGCAAGACCGAGATGATCTGAGAAGAGTACTCTAATTCTTTTATAATCTTTCATTTTAACTTTATCCTCTTTAGTTAGTTTCTCATTATTATGCCGATGTTAATCTTACGGGTAAATTTTTTATTCCACGAATAAAATTTGAACGTAAGTATTTTTCTGGTCCGATCTGTTCAATTTTAGAAACTCGTTTAAGTAATTCTTGCATAGCTATCTTAACTTCTAATCTTGCTAGCCACATTCCTAAACAGGAATGAGGGCCTCCCTGACCAAAAGCAATATGTTGATTATTTTCCCTCTGTAAGTCGAAGCTAAATGGATTACTAAATTTACGCTCATCATAGTTTCCAGATGTAAACCATATTGAGACTTTGTCACCTTCTCTAATTTTTTTATTGTGCAGAATATAGTCTTCAGTAGCTGTTCGCCTAAAGTGAATGGTTGGTGATGCCCATCTGATGAATTCTTCGGTAGCACTCAACCAAATTGGGTCATCATCAGGGGCAGATTTTAGGCAATCAAATATATATGGATTGTTTGCTAGTGCATGCATAGAAGATGCCATTGAGTATCTTGTCGTGTCATTACCTGCAGCAACCATAAGTGCAAAGAAGTTTTTAAATTCAAGATCTGAGAGAGTGTCACCTTGCTTATCTGGCTCAAGCAGCATTGACATTACATCACCCATATTAATATTTTCACGAAGTTTTTTTTGTTTTTCTCCATAATCGTAGATTTCCTTTCCTGCAGGAGAGCGAAAAGGTAAGAATCTGTATTCGTCAGTATCTACTTTGTCAACAACAAAGTCCGTGAAATCTGGATCACTATTAGCAATCATTGCATCACCCTTTGAGACTAACCATTCGGCATCTTCATCAGGTGTCCCTATAACTCGTCCTAACATTCTCATTGGTAATTTTTTCGCAATTTCTTTGGTAGCATCGACTTCGCTCAAATCAACTGCATCATTAAGGATATCATTACAAATTTCACGAATCAATGGCTCGTAGGTTGAAACTAGTTTGTGTGAAAAACCTCGATTGAACATCATACGTTGTCGACTATGTTCTGGTGGATCAGTCTCTTGAAATGTTTTTCGAGCTTCAAACTCTTCTTTTGATTGTTCTTCTAGTCGAATCCCTTGAGCTGAACTAAAGATTTTTGGTAAGCCATTAACTTCTCTAATATCATTGTAGCGAGTGACCGCCCAAAATCCCTTGCCTCCATCATTTTCATCAATCCAGGCACAAGGGTCTTTGTCACGCATTCTTTTAAATGCCATATGGGGGAATCCTTTTTCATAAGTATCATGACTAGTAATGTCTGCGTCAATGTCATCATTATTTGTTGGATAAACAGTTTTTAGTATTTTTGCCATAGTTTATTTTTTTTTGAGCGATGATTTGTAGAATTTTGCGCCCTGACCGCCTGCAGCTCTATGACCTCGAAACTCCCAGTCGCCACCCATTGCTGTAGATATAACTTCTTCTGAACTTGATGGTTGGGCACCAACATCATCACGGATTGGTGTAGACCCATGAACAATTTTATTAGATAGTTTGCCTAAGCCTTCAACCTCGACTTCAACAATATCACCAGGGTTCACTGGTCGGCTATTTGCAGGGGTGCCAGAGAGTAATAAGTCTCCAGGCTCTAGAGTAATGTTGCGTGCAATATCTGCAACAAGATAATTCATATCCCATTCCATTTCATTGGTGTTTGCATCTTGCATCACCTTTCCATTCACAATAGTACGAATACCTTTGTTATGAAAATCCCATCCTGTAACAAGACCAGGTCCTACTGGACAAAGGGTATCTGAGCCTTTTACTCGAAGCATTGAGCCAGCATCGGTATCCCGAAAATCATGAAGTCCATAATCATTTGCAACAGTATATCCAGCAATATAATCTTTGGCTTCCTCTGGGCTTATATTGCGACAGTTCCGGCCAATAACAATTGCAATTTCACCTTCATAGTTAAGCCATTTACATCTCTCAGGCCTAACAATATCTCCATTATGGCTATTCAGGGCGGTAACAGGTTTATGAAAATATGTTGGAGCAGGTGGTAATTTTGTAATATATTCCTTGACGCGACTTTCGTAATTTAAATGGACACAAATTATCTTAGAAGGTTGAGTAGGAGGAAGATGTTGAGCTTCATTTATGTCAATGCTTCTTCCATCTTTTGTTACGAGCTCGTTGCCCTCAACAGTGGTCTGAACTGGGTAGCCATTCAACAATATTCTTCGATATTCTTTGGTTGCCATTAGTATTTTTCCTTATTTCATTTGGGTACGAATGAATATATTATATTATGAAATTAAACTTAGTGAAGATTTATTTAATTAAAATCATTTGGGTACGAATGAATTTATTATATAATATAATTTAATCATTTAAAATAAATTTTAATTATGTCCCTAAAAGGTTTTATTTTTCCTAGAACATCAACTGGTATTTCTTCATTGCTACCTAATGTCCCTTGGCATTACTCAGGCACTCTCTTGACGCTAGAGTATAGAACAAATCCTGATCGTGTGGCTGAGCTTTTACCCGATGGATTTGAATTGGCCGATGAAGATCCTGGAGCTGTTGCAGTAATTTGGGCTGACTGGCAGAGTTGTAGTGATAACTTTAATGAGTTATTAGACCCTATGAGAGCTCAATATAAAGAAGTGTTTTTTGTCGTAAGATGTAAATTTCAGGGCAAAACATATTCACGTTGTGTGTATATCTGGGTTGATAAAGATTACGCTGTTATGCGTGGCCAATTTCAGGGCTATCCCAAAAAAATTGGATCAATTCATTTAACTAGACCTACCACAGTCGGTAAGGCAGGTCCTCGACTTGAACAAGGTGGTACTTTTGGGGCTACTCTTGCAGCATATGATCATCGACTTATTCAAGCTAAATTCACAATTGAGAGTGAGTCTGATGATGCTGGCTTTGTCAACGCATTGCCAATGGTTCATAATCGATGGATGCCCTCGATAGAGTGCGATGGCAAAGATAGTCTTGATGAAGTTGTGACAATGTCAGGTTATGATGCAGAGATTGGACTCACCTTTAAAGGCTCTTTCGAAATTGATTTTTTTAATTCACCAGTTGAAGAGTTTCAATTACTTTCACCAGAAGAATTAATTAAGGGATACTATCGTCAAGTAGGGGTCTCTTGGAAAGGTGGTACAACCTTAAAAAGATCAAATTTGACATAGTAATAATGAAAAAAAGTACTAATAACAAGAGCCATCCAAAGCTTTCAAAAGCTGAAGAAAAAGCCAAGCAACATCTTATCTCTGTTGGCCTCTATGGTCGTTCAGTCTCGATTGTCTCTAATGCTTTTAGATTTACATCTATCTTCAGAAACTTTTCAGAAAATCAAGTACTGAAAGAATTTAATTTATCATTTTCTGGATTTGTTGTGATGTGGGTTTTGTGGGTTTGGGGAGACCTTGAGACTGCGACGTTAGCAAAGAATGCTGGTATTGCAAAAAGTACATTGACTGGTATTTTGACCACCCTTGAGAAGCATGGTTACTGCAGAAAGGAGCCCCACTCAGATGACGGTAGACGTGTTGTTGTCCATATTACTCAAGCAGGTGAAAATCTTATGGAAGAAGTCTTTCCTAAATTTCACGAGATTGAAAATTTAGCAGTATCTGAATTAACTGGTGACGATTTTGAAACTACCAAAGATAGTTTGAGAGCAATGCTTGGTACGATGGAGAAACTTACTAAGAAATCAAAGAGTCAATAGACTTATATAGCGTTAATCAATAATTATTTGATGTAATCAATTGCTTTATCAATATTTGGGTTGGTTAGAACTAGAGCTTCTTTCTCATTTCTGAGCCAAGTACATTGTCTCTTGCAAAGCTGCCTTGTAGCTACAATAGACTTTTCCATCATTTCTTTTTTGTTATAGATGCCTTCAAAGTAATTCCAAACTTGCCTATATCCAACACACCTCATTGAAGCAAGATCAAGATTAAGTTTTTTATTATTTTTGAGAGCTTCTACTTCATCTAAAAATCCATTTGTAATCATATCAATAAAGCGCTCCTCTATTCTTTCATGCAGCTCTGACCTCTTTGGCATAAGGATAATTTTCTTAATTTTATGATTAAGTTTCTTGTGATTTTTTTGGCCCTGCAAGCTGCTTAACATTTCACCTGAAAGGTCGCAAACTTCAAGCGCTCTTGTTATTCTTTGAGAGTCATTGGGATGAATTCGGTCAGCAGATTTTGGATCAATTTCTTTAAGTCGTTTATGCAGTTTTTTACTACCTTGTTTTTTTAGGAGTTCATTGAAATGTTTTCTAGATTTATCTGTTGAAGCTGGGAGATTAGATATCCCATGCTCCAGTGCATTAAAATAGAAAGAGGTTCCTCCAACCAATATAGGAAGCTTGCCTTCTTTGAAAGCTAATTCAATTTGTGTTTTTGCTAGGTCAATGAAGTCATTGACAGAGAAGCTATCTTCTGGCTCACAAATATCTATGAGTTCATGTGGAAATTTTTTGAGTGTTTCTTTATTCGGTTTGGCAGTTCCAATGTCCATACCTCTATAGATAAGAGCTGAGTCTACACTAATTAACTTTGAATCAATGATTTTGCTTATTTCAATCGCTAACTCTGTCTTCCCAGAGGCAGTAGGCCCCATCAAAAATAAAACAAATTTTTTTGACCCAATAGTCATATCAATACTAAGCTTATATTTGTATGACCTACATTATAATGTCAGCTTTATTTGTTTATCTCTAAAACGATGTATACGGTTTTGAATCAGGTTAGTGGCAAATCTTTTCAATGTGGAAGTGATGAGACAGTTTTAGATGGTGCATTAACCAACGGCTTTAACTTTCCCTACGGCTGCCAAAATGGATTTTGTGGTCAATGTAAAGCTGTTATTCTGAACGGTGAAATCGATTATGATGGGCCTACTCCTGAGGCAATTACTGATGAAGATCAGGATGCTAACATTGCTCTATTGTGTCAATGCAAAGCTAAAACTGACTTATACATTGCAGTAGACGAGTTAGACTCTCTTGCCAATATTCAGATTCGAAGTATGCCCTGTCGTGTTGAAGAGGTCAATCATTTAAACCATGACGTAGTTCAATTGATTTTGAAGATTCCTGGATCACAATCTCTTCAATATTTGGCTGGCCAATACCTTGACATTGAGCACCCTGACTTTGAGCCTAGAGCTTTTTCAATTGCTAATGCTCCAGTCAATTCAAATTTATTAGAGCTGCATGTTCGTTTGGTTGAAGGAGGACAGTTCACAAACTTTGTATTCAATACTTTGACTGAGAAAACAATTTTAAGGATTGAGGGACCCAAAGGAAGTTTCTTTCTTAGAGAAGATAGTGATTGTCCAATTATTTTTATTGCTGGCGGTACTGGATTTGGCCCAATAAAAGCAATCATTGAGCATTTAATATTGATGAATTCAACCAGAACTATTCATTTGTATTGGGGTGTTCGCACTGAGCAAGATTTTTATTTAAATCTGCCGTCAGAGTGGAGTGAAAAACATGCTAATATTAACTATATTCCGGTATTGTCAGAGCCGGGTAGTTCTTGGACGGGTAAATCTGGATTTGTGCATGAGGCTGTCATGAATGATTTTGAGAATTTGGTTGATTTTGAGGTCTATGCTTGTGGACCTCCGGTTATGGTTAAAGCCGCTGCAAAGAGCTGTATTGAGAACAAACTCAACAAAGAAAATTTCTTTTCTGACTCTTTTGAGTATGCAAATGTGAGTGTATCCGATGACTAGTATGCAAAATTACCTTGAAGATCAATTGCAGCTGGCACTTGAGCCAGATTACTTTGAAGTAGTTAATGAATCAAGCCAGCACTCGGGGCCTGCAACTGAGTCTCACTTCAAGATCATTGTTGTAAGCTCCAATTTTGACGAAATGAAGCTGATCGATAGACATCGTTTTATTAACAAGCTTTTTTCTGATGAACTAAAACATATCCATGCTTTAGCAATGCACACCTATACGCCAAAAGAATGGGAGAAGCGAAAGGCAGCGCCTGATTCTCCTGAATGTTCCAGTAAATCTTAGTAGTGTTTGTGAGACCCTTACTTTTGATCGTTGTTATGGTTTTGTCTGGTTGCCAGAGCTTAGTGGGTAGCAATAAATTAGCTATTTTTGAGACTGATACGTTAAACAGTAGTTATTTTTCTGAAGACAAGGACTTATGGATGGTTATTGCCAATCAGCAAGAAATTAGAGTTGATGATAATTCTAGAGTTCAGAGTCATATTAATTGGATCACTCAGCGACCAGAGTACTTAGCAAGCATTTCTAAACGGGCCCAGCCATTCCTGTATCTTGTGGTTTCTGAGGTTGAGAATGAACGGTTGCCGATTGAAATAGCATTGCTGCCAATCGTCGAGTCCGATTACTATCCTTTCTCATATTCTCATGGAACAGCAACTGGAATTTGGCAATTTATACCTTCAACAGGAAGAATGTATGGCCTTGAGGAAGATTGGTGGCATGAAGATCGAAGAGACGTGCTGGCTTCAACAAAGGCAGCAGTTCATTATTTAAAAGATTTAAATCAAATGTTTGAAGGGGATTGGCTTCTCTCTATTGCAGCCTATAATGCTGGACCAGGAAGAGTTCAAAGGGCTATAGATAAAAATATAAAGCAGGGCAAGAAAACTGACTATTGGAGTTTAGACTTGCCAAAAGAGACCGAAAAATATGTTCCAAAACTTTTAGCAATAGCTAAAGTCTTAAAAGATCCTGCGCGCTATAATCAAAAACTTTTAAGCATTGAAAACAAGCCATACCTGGAGCCGATCAAGCTTGAGTCTCAGTTTGACTTAGCCTTGATTGCTCAGTGGACCAACTTAAGTATTGATGAAATTTACTCTTTTAACCCTGGACTAAAGAGATGGGCAACACCTGAGGCTCTGCCTTATACAATGTTATTGCCAATTGATGTAGTAGGTGACTTCAAGGAGGTTTTATCCAACCAGAAAAATAGACCTAAGGTAAGTTGGACTCGTTATAAAGTGAAAGAGGGCGACAGTTTAGGTGTTATTGCACAAAACTTTAATACTACAATTCATCAAATTCAGAGTGTAAATGAAATTAAAGGCAACTTAATCAGAGCCAACAGTTACCTTATTGTGCCTTTGGCTAGAGAGAGCGAAGACTATTATTCGTTATCTGATGATCAAAGAGAAAAGAGTAGATTAAATGCATCCAAAAATTCAGAAAAATTAATCTATAAAGTTGTCTCTGGTGACAGTCTATGGAAGATTTCGCAAGATTTTAGTGTTACTGTTAATGAGCTTGTTAGGTGGAACAAAATAGTGCCAACTGCTCCTCTCTCGATTGGTAAAGAGTTAGTTATTTTGATTGATGATAAAGAGAAGACAGAGTTAGCTAAAATAACACATACTGGAATAGATATAAACAGAAATATAGTCTATACCGTTAAAAGTGGTGATAACCTTTCTTTAATAGCCCAGAGGTACAAAGTTAAAGTTTCACAGATCAGAGATTGGAATGACTTAAACGAGAAAGATATTTTGCAACCCGGAGATAAGCTAACCATTTCAATTAATGTCGTAAATTCAAATTTATCATGAATAATATTCCTATAAGACAAACAATTCTTGCAACTCTAGCTTTCTCTTTCTCTAATTGGCAAAAATTACTAGAAGTGAGTATATTTCCTCTACTTGCGGCTATCCCTTTCATAACAATATTGCCCGAATTAATGGTGATTCTTCAAGCACAATTATTCGGTATAGGTGAAGTTCAAGAGTATCCGAGGTTCTATGAGTTGTATTTGTTAATGTTTGACTATGCATACATGGCGCTTATTATCAATATCTATCGTTTGGTTGTTTCGGGCGAAAGTTCAGTTGCAAGACTTGGAGTCGTTTTTCCAAGTCTAAGGTTGGGCCGTTTTTTTCTATTATTCTTATTTTTGTCAATAGCAACACAGTTTCCAATTTTCATTTCACCTTTTTTAGTCCCTATTGTTTATTTCCTACTCATTCCCATGTCACTTAACCTGGTCGGTTTAGCAAATGATGCGTCCTTCAAGAAAAATAAACTCACTCTAGGCATTCAGTTTGGCGTTCTCATTATTAAATTAGGAGTTCCAGCTATATTGCTTGGCTTGACAATTCTTTTGGGAGTAGGTGAAGTTTTCTTTTGGTTTGTTATGGGTTTGATTGTTTACTGGATGGCAATTAGCTTTGCACTATGCTATAGGGTTATTCTGGCGAATAACTCAGCGCAAAACCATTAGGGTATCTCATATCAAAAATTCCTCTTGTCCTAATTTTTTTATATTTTTTTAGTTGCTCATAAGACTGAACAAATATCTTTAATCGTTTATTTTGTTTTTGGTGTCCTAAGATAACTTTTATATTGTTTTCAAGCGTTAATTCATCAATTGATGTTCTTTTAAAGGTAGAGATTTTAACTGGCTCTAAAATTGCTTGATATTGCCTGAAGTCAAAGAAAGCTTTAGTGGCAATGGACTCAGAAAAAAGCCCTAGAGGTGCAACTGAGCTGATGGTTTGGTTGGGTTTAAATAGAACACCTTTTGATGAGATATAGCCCTCTGATCCCCAGCGCATGGCAATATCATGCTCTTGGATGGACACTTTGATATGATTCCAAAAAATCCTTTCAGCATCAGCATTTGAAATCCGTTGACTCTTTGTTAGCTTTTCTTTTATTTGAGTCAGATTTATCAGATATTTATTATTCATTAGTGGTTTAATTAAATCTTCATATCGCTGGGCATCCGTAACTAATTCTCCATTAATCTCCCAGGAAATTCTTGGATCTAAAAGTTTTGAGCGATCAATTAAATAAATAACAAAAATTAAAGCAAGGGTTAACAATAAATAAGCTAGTTTTTTAGCTAGATTTTTAACAACACTTGCTATGGGTGTTTTTTGTTTTTTTGCTTGATTTGTTTTTTCCTTAGCCATTTAGAATTTTGATAACTAAATCATTAAAGCTCATGTTAGATGCCTTTGCTGCCATTGGGACTAGTGAGTGAGAAGTCATTCCAGGAACTGTATTGATTTCCAAAAGAAAAGGGTTTCTGTCTTTATCTAGAATGAAGTCAACACGTCCCCAGCCAGAAGCGCCTGTTAAATTGAATGCTTCCAGTGCTATATTTTGAAGGTTAAGCTCTTGCTGACTAGTTAAATCTGAAGGGCAAAGGTATTGAGTTTTACTACTAAAGTATTTTGAATGATAATCATAAATATCATGATCGGAGGTTATCTTGATGCTTGGAAGAGCATTATTATTTAATATTGAAACAGTATATTCATCACCATCAATCCACTGCTCAACTAATGCTTGATTGCCGTATTTAAAAGCTTCCTCGAGAGCGGAATCAAGTTCTGATTCGTTTTTTACTTGAGTGATTCCAATACTAGAACCTTCTAGGGTTGGCTTGACTGCCCACGGTAATGGAAAAGAAATAGATTCCAGAGTATCTCCTTTTGTTACAACGATTGACTCAGAGATGGGCAGACTATGTTTTTTCCACAAATCTTTTGTTATAGCTTTATCCATACATAAAGCTGATGATTTTGCATTTGAGCCTGTAAATGGAATATTTTTTTTATTGAGCTCAGATTGTATAAATCCATCTTCACCTCCTCTGCCATGAAGCACAATAAATGCCTTATTAAACTTCATCTTCCAGAGCTCATCAAGATTTTTATCATTCAAATCAAATGAAAAGCAGTCAATTTTGCTGTCAATAAGAGCCTGGTAAACAGCATTCCCACTCAGAAGAGATATTTCTCTTTCGGCAGAGTAACCCCCCATTAAAACAGCAATCATATAATTATTATTTCGGTTTCGAGTTCTATGTTGAATTTTTGCTTAATTGTATCTTGAATATGAGCTATCAATTTTTCAATATCCATCGCAGTAGCATTATTCTGATTGATAATATAGTTGGCATGCTTTTCAGAAACGCAAGCTCCTCCAATACAATAACCTTTTAGTCCACTCGACTCAATCAGTTGTGCGGCAAAGTGATTCTTTGGATTCTTAAACACACTGCCACAACTTGGCAGTCCAATAGGTTGAGTAGAGTTTCTCTTTTTGAGAAGTTCACCTACATTATCATTTTGTTTTTCAAGGTTAAAATTAAAAACAGCACTGACAAAAAATTCATTACTGTTCTTGTGAACAGTAGATCGATATGAGATTTCAAAATCACCAGGGAATCTATCTTGAATTTCACCTGAAAAATTCATTGTTTTGACAGACACGACATATTTCCAAATTTCAGAACCAAATGCACCGGCATTCATTGCAAGTGCTCCACCAACTGATCCAGGTATTGCGCTGAGGAATTCAGCACCATACTGAAAATTAGCTAAAGCAAACCTTGATAGCTTAGCTAGAGAAGTTCCAGCGCCGGATTCAATAGAGTTATCAGAAATAGTCAGTTCTTTTAAATTTTTCGTATGAACTGTAACGCCTTTAAAGCCCTTATCGCGAACCAAAAGATTACTTCCTAAGCCAACCATAAGGATTGGTTTTGTATTACTTTTTAAAAAGGTTGAAAGCTCTTGTATGTCAACGGGTTGAAAAAATTGACTTGTCTCTCCTCCAGATCTCAGAGAACAGTGTTTTGACATTGGCTCATTATATTTCAGCATTCGACCCCCTCAACAAAAATGCTCTTTAAGTTGATGTGGAATTTTGTTTACATCACCCGCACCAAGGGTAAGAATCACGTCATTTTCTAAACTAATATTCGGAATTATTTCAATGATTTCAGCAATATCTTTAGCAACAATAGGGTCTATCGAACTCCTTCTTCTTATTGAATCAGCAAGTGTTGATGAACTTATTGTATTAATTGGCGCTTCATTGGCTGAATATATATTGAGCAGTATCAGTGCATCAACCTTAGATAGACTGCTTACAAATTCATTAAAAAGATCCCTTGTTCGAGAGTATCGATGAGGCTGGAAAATAACAACAAGTCTTTTCTCTGGAAAAGTATTTCTTAGCGTGCTAAAAACTTCTGAAATTTCATTTGGATGATGTCCATAATCATCAAATAAAGGAATATTTTGATTATTAATGGTAAGTTCCTGATGATAATCTAGTCTTCGAGATACTCCACTGAAATGAGACAGGGCTTTTTGTATATCTTTAATACTAATATCAAGCTCTAATGAAACACTAATTGCTGCCAGTGCATTTAAAATATTATGTTTGCCAATTAAATTGAGAGAAACTGGAAAGCTTTTTTGATATTTTTTACAACTTACATCGAACATCATTTTCATTTTGTCTTGCGCAATATTTGAGGCCTTTACATCTGCTTCGTTGTCAAAGCCATAACTAAGGACCGGTCTATGAATCTTTTTTAGAATATCTTGGACTCCCTTATCATCAGTACAGGCAACGCAAATCCCATAGAATGGAAGATTTGATGTAAAGTTAATAAAAGTTTCTGTCAATTTGGCGTAGTTATGATTGTAGGTTTCCATATGATCTTCATCTATATTGGTGATTACGCTTAACATAGGTTGAAGATGAAGAAATGAGGCATCACTCTCATCAGCCTCGGCAATTAGATAGTCACTCTTGCCTAATTTTGCATTCATCCCAGTTGCATTGATAATTCCACCAATGATATAGGTGGGATCAAGTTTTGCCTCACTCATAATATGAACGATAAGGCTAGTGGTAGTTGTTTTGCCATGGGTGCCAGAGACCGCAATCCCAAATCGAAACCGCATCAATTCTCCTAACATTTCTGCTCTTGGTACTATTAATAATTTCTGATGCCGTGCTTCCTGAAGTTCTGGATTATTTTTGTTAATTGCTGAGGAGACTACGACAGCCTGTTTACCAATTACATTTTCAGCTTTTTGTGAATAGTGGATGGTACAGCCAAGTTTTTCAAGTTTTTCTGTCGTAGTGCTAGATTGAATGTCAGACCCTGATATCTCATAACCTAAATTAACAAGCACTTCAGCGATGCCGCTCATACCTGAGCCACCAATACCTATGAAGTGGATTTTTTTAATCTTTGATCGAGTTGGGTTATCTATTAGAGTCATGATTTTATTACTGTGATTATGGTGATTACTTGAATGCCTTCCCCCCTTCCAAATGCAGTTAAATCTTCACCGGTAGTTGCGGTAATTCCAATATCAGAGATATTAATTTTACAAATTTGGGCAATATTCTCTTTCATGGCGTCAATTTGAGGGGATATTTTTGGTACTTGACACTCAATGGCAATTGCGATGTGATTTATTTTCCATTCTCCCAAATCATTAAGAGCAAGATTCAAATATTCACTACTATCTTTATGACCTTTTTGTGCAAGCTGGTCTGCAACAGTGCCAAGAATATTGATTCCAGTCACACTTGAAATTGAATTAGTTATTGAGTGAAAAACTACATCAGCATCACTATTTCCCTCTAATCCAAATGGATGCGTAAATTCAATACCAGCAAGCAATAATGGCTTTCCATTCTCTTTTTCAAATCGGTGAGAGTCTTGGCCAATACCGGTTTTAATATTCATAATTGTTTTAAAAAATAATTAGCTAAATCTATATCTTTTTGAGTCGTAATTTTAATGTTACTCGATGATCCATCAACAATTCTAATTGAATATCCGAGGCGTTCAACTGCCTCAGATTCATCAGTAATATGAAGATTGCGTTCAACCGCTTTTTCAAGCGCCTCCTTCAAAATATCATATCTAAACATTTGAGGAGTCTGTGCTAAGTGAAGTTTTTGTCTATCAATTGTTAAAATAAGTCCATTATTGTTTTTTTGTTTAACTGTATCAAATACTCTAGTTGAAAGTATGCCACCCACTTGATCATCTGCAACCTCATCAATAAGCTTAATAACATCTTCTTTTTTAATGCAGGGTCTTACAGCATCATGAATCAATACCCAGTCACTTGGTTTTGCAGTTTGATCTAGGGCACTTAATGCATTAAAAACAGAATTAAATCTTTCTTTGCCGCCGCTTGCAATTGAAATCAGCCTGGAGTCCTTTGCAAACTGGGAAGATTTAAAGTGAGTGTCTTTTTTGTCTAAAACAACAACAAATCCTGAGATTATTTCATTGGATAACATAACTTCAAGGGATTGATCAAGAATGGTTAAGTCATTCCCAAGCTTTATATATTGTTTTGGGATCCTGGAATTCATCCGTTGGCCAATTCCACTTGCTGGAACGACTAGAAAATATTTATCCTTTTTCATATTTAAGAGGGTGCGCCCAGGTTATTTTGATCAATTCACTCAATTATAATGTAGCCTTGTCATTTTCTGTTAATGCTTCTGTCTCAACTATCCTATTCACTTTAAAAAAATATTCTCCCTCTTTAATTAATCCATACTTAAATCTTGCTTTAGATTCGATTAAATTTAAATCTTCTTCCGTGAAGCCTTGAATCTTACTTTCAAGAATTATATTTTCATTAGCTAAATTGACATTATTTTCCTTAATCATATCGATTGATCTTTCTCTTTCGAGAACAACATAAGGAAAATTATTTTCAAAAATATTTTGCTTAACTAATGCAATCAATACAATAATCAAAGCTATAGTGATTTTGTTCCTGTAGATAAAACTAGCTAATCCTGTTTGTTTTATAGTCTTCAAAATTAAATTAGTATGAAATGATTACGCGTCATATTATTTGTAGATAGAGCTCAGGTATGTTTTAGAATAGTAGTCATGAATTGGCAATCTATTTTTATTAAGAAATTGAAAGATTATTCCAAGTCCGACAAGAGATATTAGAGCCAAAGAAAAGCGAATGAAGGATTGTTTGAAAGTTATATTGTCTCCATTTTTTTGAATAATTTCAAATTTCCAGGCTCGCATTCCAAGGGTTTGCTTGCCTTTAACCCAAGATATTGAAAAATAAAGAAAAATTGCGGGAAGTGTTACCAAAAAAAAGAAAAAACTATTTGTAATTGGTTCTTTATTATTGACAAGAATCACTACACCTGCAACAAAGAAAACAAACGAAAATACTAGGAAAAAATCATAGCTTATAGAGCCAATTCTCCTTAACAGTGTTACATCAGATTTCATATTTGAATTATTTAAAATATATCTTTTAATTATCCTCTTTCTTAATCACTTTTGAAGTAACTTTGCCATCATGAAATTTACTAAAAATTAAGTCATCGGCCTTTATTTTTTTAATTGATGTAATGATTTTTCCTTCTTCATTTTGAGTAATTGTATAGCCTCTAGATAGAGTATTAAGAGGGGATAACAGGTTAAGTGAATTTCCATAATTAGTTAAGTCATTCTGATTCATTTTAATAAAGTTTTTTGATAGAGCTTTTAATTGAGAAAACAAATGCTTTAGCTGTTCTTTGTGGTCATCAACAACTGATTTGTTGAGTTTTAATAATCTTAATTCGTATTCATCAAGTTTTTGAGCGTTAAGAAGAAGTTGTTGGCTTGGATCAATAATTTTAAGTTTGAGAAGTGTTAGTGCAGTTTTCCTTGATTCAATAGATTGTTTTATTGAGTCATAAAGATATTGTTTGAGTTTTGAGGCATTGTATAGAATTGTATTAATATCAGGAGTTGCTGATACAGCTGCAGCAGAAGGAGTGGGCGCTCTAAGGTCTGATACGAAGTCTGCTATGGTTGTATCAGTTTCATGCCCTATGGAGCTAATGATAGGTGTTGAGCATCTATGTATCTCTCTTGCAAGGTCTTCTTCATTAAATGCCCATAGGTCCTCTAGTGAGCCTCCCCCTCTCGCAATGATGATGACGTCACAATTCTTAGATTGATCTGCTGCTTTAAGGGCTTTAATAATTTTTTTGTGCGCATTTTCGCCTTGCACTATAGTGTCATAAAGCATTATCTTTGCGAATGGGTAACGTAATTTTAATACTTTGATAATATCTCTAATTACTGCACCTGTTGCCGATGAAACAACTCCAATTGTATTGGGGAATGAAGGGATTTCTTTTTTATTTTCTGAATCAAAAAGACCTTCAATTCTTAACTTGTTTTTTAACTGATCAAATGCCAGCTGAAGATTTCCAATCCCAGCAGGCTCCATCTGCTGAATTATGAGTTGAAAATCACCCCTTTGAGGGTAGAGCGTAGTTGCCCCTCTAATGATGACAGACATGCCATTCTCAGGAGAAAATTGTATTTTTCTTTGATTCAGTCTAAAAAAAGCACACCTTACTTGACCATTTTTATCCTTGAGAGTGAAATACCAGTGCCCAGAAGATGGCTTTGATAGGTTAGAGATTTCTCCTTGAACAAAGCACTGGGGTATGTTTTTCTCAATTGCGTTTTTACAAAGCTTTATATAGTCAGAGACTGAATAGATTTCCTCAATATTAAACATTTGCTTTTAAGTGAACAAATACTGCGCCAGTTCCACCCATGTTTTGGGGGCAAGAACAAAAAGCTAGAACATTTGGATGTTGTTTTAAGTAATGAACTACTTGAGATTTCATAATTGAGAGACCACTATCAGAATGATATCCCTTTCCATGAATAATTTGAATAAAACGTTTATCCGAATGAAAGTGAATAAAGTCTGATAAAGATCGACATGCTTCTTCTATTTTGTATCCATGAAGATCAATAGATGGAGTAAAGCCTAAATTGCCTTGTTTCATCTTTTTAAGGGTCTTTGGAGATAGGCCGTCCACATTATGAATAACTTCTTGAGATCCAGAAATATTTGGCTCATAAAGAAAACTATAATGTTCAAAAGGTTTATCTGAGTTGACTTTTTTAGGGTTATTCCCTTTGGTGCTGTCCTTATCAAGTGGCTTCTGATGGTCAACAGTTGACCTAAATAATGACTTATCGCTTTCATTAATCATAGCGTTTAAAACCCTTTAAACATAAAAAAACCCTCAGAGAGGGTTTTATTATAGCAATGATTTAATAATCGAAAAGTGAACCTATAATTGAATCCTATTTATAGGGCTTTAATTTGAGCACTAATGCGAGATTTTTTTCTAGCAGCAAGATTTTTATGAATTAAACCCTTACTGACCGCTTGATCCATATTTTTCTGCATATCAGCAAAACCACTCGTAGCCTCTTTTTTATCTCCAGCATCAATTGCATAAGTCACCTTTTTGATAAAAGTACGAACTTTAGCTCTGATCTGAGAGTTGTGTTTATTACGCTTAACTGCTTGTCTTGCGCGTTTTTTTGAACCTGCTGAATTAGCCATATAATTAAATTATGCTTAAATTAAGAAAACACGAATTATAGAGTCTCACCTACAATTATGCAAGCATTTAATCTGAATAGATTAATTTGCAAGCGAATTTAGATGTTGCAGTGTTTTCTTTTTTCCAAATAACAAGTGCCAGGTCTTCCCGCCCTGAGTTTTCCATAGTGAAACTGCTCTAATACCTGCCAAAAGTAGTGCCCTGATGTGATTGGCGGTATGCTGATTAGACAAATAAATCTGCTCTCCACGAACCATAATCGTAGGGTTAAGGCTTCCCAGTGTATTTTTATATAGCTCAGCTAGTCGAGCTATGGAGTTGCTATGATATACATCAAAAAACTCCTGCTTGTTAATGAGATTAATTTCCTCTGAAATATGATCCAACAGTTTGGGTTTTTTCATTAATTTTTTTTCTAAATTAATCAAAGCTGTTGCATAGACCATCACATTGTGCATTTCTATTGTCTTTTTTTCAAGAATAAGTTTTAAAGAGTCAAAACCAATTTTTAAATCCTCAGGGGATGTAAAAATTTCATCGATAGAGTCACTTGAGCTAATAATACTATTCAAAGTTGCTTTGTTGGTATGGCTATCGCACTTGCCAGAAATAGCAAGCTGGTGAACTAAAGCAGACGATTGAAAAATGCTTGCAAGAGCTATAGTTTGTTTCGCTGACTTATTCATTATATCTAGATTTAATTACACTCCCACCAAGACATTTATTACCATGATAAAAAACTATGGACTGTCCTGGAGTTATCGCTCTTTGTAACTCTTTAAAGCAAACCTTAATCGTTTGGCTTTCACCAACGGTTACAGTACAGTCTTGAGAGGCTTGTCGGTAACGTATTTTAGCACTACATTGAAAGGGCATTTCAGGTTCATCATCAATCCAGTGTATATCATCAGCCACTAATGAGTTATGATAAAGCAGATGATGGTCTCCTTGAACCGCAACGATTTGATTAGATTCTGTCAGTTTGTCTGCTACAAACCAAGGCTCTTGCGAATCGCCGTGTCCTCCGCCTATTTCAAGGCCTTTTCTCTGTCCAATAGTGTAGAAAGGGAGTCCATTATGATGTTTGATAAATGAACCATCCTGATCAATGATATCGCCTTTTTCTTTTGGTAGAAATGTCGTCAGGAATTCTGAAAAGGGCCTTTCACCTATAAAACATATACCCGTTGAGTCTTTTTTCTCTGCAGTAGCAAAGTTGTTATTTCTTGCAATATCTCGAACCTCTTGTTTATCAATTTCTCCAAGAGGAAACAGACTTTGTGACAGCTGTTCTTGATTAAGCAAATGAAGAAAGTAGCTTTGATCTTTGTTGCCATCGATACCAGCCTTAAGAAAGTATTTTCCATTTTCCTGGCTGATTCTTGCATAGTGACCAGTTGCGATCTTAGTTGCACCAAGATCTTTGGCGTAGTCAAGGAATGCTTTAAATTTAATTCTTTGATTACATAGAACGTCAGGATTAGGAGTGCGTCCTTTCTTATGTTCATCCAGAAAATGTTCAAAAACATCTTCCCAGTATTCGTGAGAAAAATTAACAGTATGAAGTTTAATTCCAAGCTCATCCGCAACTTGCTGTGCATCAGCTAAATCCTCAGAAGCGCTGCAATATTCATCTTCGTCATCTTCATCCCAGTTTTTCATGAATAAAGCTTCAACTTTATAGCCTTGTCTAAGAAGCAGATAGGCAGCAACTGAGGAGTCAACTCCCCCAGAGAGGCCAACTATTACTTTAGATTTACTGCTCATTTAGCTTTATCGTAAGCACTAACAATTTTTTTAACGAGTTGATGTCTTACAACATCAGCCGCATCAAAGTTACAAAAGGCAATATGATCAATATTTTTAAGTATCTTTGCAGCATCAGTTAGCCCCGATTGACTTGGATTAGGTAAGTCAATTTGAGTAATGTCACCGGTTATTACCATTTTTGAACCAAAACCCATTCTTGTTAAAAACATCTTCATTTGTGGAATGGTTGTATTTTGAGCTTCATCAAGAATGATGTATGATTCATTAAGTGTTCTACCTCGCATAAATGCTAATGGGGCCACCTCTATCACATGTTTTTCTATTAATTTATTAACCCTTTCAAAACCAATAAATTCATAAAGAGCATCATAGATAGGTCGAAGATAAGGATCAACTTTTTCACTCAAATCTCCCGGAAGAAAGCCTAACTTTTCACCTGCTTCTACAGCTGGCCTAACCAATACTATTCTTTTCACATTTGAATTTTCAAGCGCCTCAACCGCTCTTGCAACGGCTAAGTAAGTTTTGCCTGTACCAGCTGGACCAACGGCGAAAACTGCATCATTTTCTAAAATGGCGTTGACATATTTTTGCTGGTTGCCACTTCTAATATGGATATGTTTTTTACTGGTTTTAATTGTGATGGAGGGCGCTTCACCATTTGGACTATTGAGTGATTTAATGCATAAGTCTATATCACTAAATTCAATAGTTTTCTTGTCTGAAATTAACAAGAGGTCCTGGAGAACAGAGACAGCTTCAGCTGCATTATTTCCCTTAATATTGAAATCAGCACCTTTGTTACTAATGGTTACATCTAGATTATTTGCAATATTTTCAAGGTTTTTGTCAAGACTACCACAAATGTTTGCAAGTTGTTCTGATCGTTTAATATCTAAAGAAAATTTCATGAATTATATTTTACTGAATTAGTTTGAAAACAAATGTCAAGTTGCAAGATTTTGCATGTTAATTAATTTATCATTTAACTCATGAAAAGTTTAAAAATATTCTGTAATTTTTTGGTGCTGATTACAATTTGTTTTCCCTCAATATCCTTCGCATTGGAAACAGATTGCGTTGTGCTTGTGTATCATCGTTTCTCAGATGGAGAACCTAAATCTACGAGTACTTCGCCGCAGATTTTCAAAGAGCACTTAGCCTACTTAAAAGAAAACGAATATACAGTTCTGCCACTAAAAACGGTTATCAATAAACTTCAATCAAAAGAAAAGTTGCCTCTTAACTGCGTCAGTTTGACTGCAGATGATGGGTTCTTGTCGATTTATAAGGAGGCTTTTCCCTTATTAACTGAGTACCAATTCCCAATGTCTGTTTTTGTTTCAACTCATGCTATTGACAAAAATTATGAATCAATGATGACTTGGAGTCAGTTGCGAGACATGACTCCTCTGGTAGATGTATTTAATCACACCGTGAATCATCCTCATTTGGTTAATCTTCTGCCAGAAAATCTTGAGAATGAAATCCATATTGCACAAGATAGAATTTCAAAAGAATTAGGAGTGAAGGATAAATATTTAGCTTACCCCTATGGTGAATATGATGATGAGACTTATTCATTTCTTGAATCAAATGGATACATTGGATTTGGCCAACAATCGGGTGTTGCAAGTCAGGAGAGTGATTTTTTAAATATTCCTAGATATTCTATGTCTGGCCCATACGCAAAAATGGAAAGCTTTATTCTTAAAGTTAAAACTGTGGATATGCCATTAAAGAATATTAAGCCAAAATCTATGATTATTTCAGGTGATTTCAAGCCAAGATTAGATCTAGTTTTTTCAAGACCACTAACTCAATATGAGAGAGATAATTTTGCATGCTATGTTTCTGGACAAAATAAAGCTAAATTAGAATGGAGTGGGCTGCAATCTTTAGTTATTTCAGTGGAAGAGCCTCTTGGGGTTGGAAGGAGTCGATATAACTGTACTATGCCGTTTAAGGAAAACGGAAGATACTATTGGTTCTCAAAGTTGTGGTTGAGACTTTAAATGAGTTCGGCTTTTAAAGAGTTTGCAATACCATCTACTATTCGAACGGACACTATTTGCCCAATGAGCTCTTCATCACCCTCAAAGTGAGCAGTCCTCATATTCTCAGTTCTTCCAGATAGAGTGTTTCCTTTTTTTGAGAAGCCCTCTACTAAAACCTTTTGAGTGCTACCTATCATAGATTTTGATATCTCTTCCGTATTACTATTCAGCCTCTCTTGGATAATTGTAAGTCTCTTCTTTTTTGTCTCAGCACTGACGTCATCAGCAAAACTTGAGGCAATTGTGCCAGGCCTTTTAGAGTAGATAAAACTGAATGATTTATCAAACCCAATTTCATCAATCAAGTTAACGGTGTCATTAAAGTCATTTTCTGTTTCACCAGGAAAGCCAATGATGAAGTCTGAAGAAATAGAGATGTCTGGTCGAACTTGCTTCAACTTACGTATTTTAGATTTATACTCTATAGCAGTATGACCTCGTTTCATTAAGCTTAAGATTTTATCTGAGCCAGCTTGAACTGGCAGATGGAGATGAGACACGAGCTCAGGAACCTCTGCATAAGTTTCAATCAATCTATCGCTAAACTCGACTGGGTGTGAGGTGGTAAACCTTATTCTATCAATACCCTCAATTTGAGCAATTATCGAAATTAAAAGCGCTAAATCTGCCACCTCGCCATCATCCATTAAGCCCCTATAAGAGTTAACATTTTGGCCAAGAAGATTGACCTCTTTCACTCCCTGTTCAGCTAATATTTCAACTTCACGAAATACATCAACAAATGGTCTTGAAATCTCTTCACCTCTTGTATATGGCACTACACAAAAAGTGCAATATTTACTGCATCCCTCCATAATGGAGACAAAAGCAGATGCGCCATCACTATACGGCTCTGGCAAGTGATCAAATTTTTCAATTTCTGGAAATGATATATCAACCGTTATCTCATGATCGTTTAACGCCTCATTCAGCATATTTGGAAGACGATGAAGGGTTTGAGGTCCAAAGATCATATCAACATATGGCGCTCTCTTGAGGATGAGATCACCTTCCTGAGAGGCGACACATCCACCAACACCAATCACTAGGTTAGGATTTTTTTCTTTTAGTTTTCTCCAGCGACCCAGTTGATGAAATAACTTATCCTCAGCCTTCTCTCTAATTGAACAAGTATTAATTAACAATACATCAGCTTCATTAATATCTTCGGTTAGATCTAGACCATGAGATGCCTTAAGGACATCACTCATCTTATTTGAATCATACTCATTCATTTGACACCCAAAGGTGCGGATGTGAAGCTTAGAGATACTCATTTAGGATTTTTGAATATGTAAAGTCTGGGTTGGGTATGCAATCTCAGCACCATGATCTGCTATGATTTGGGCTATATCGAGAAGTAATTTGCCTTTGAACTTCTTAAACTCTCCTGCATCTGTAAGTGAACTAAATGCCCAAATAACAAAATCTAGTGATGAGGCATTAAACAAGTCAAAATTAACCCTACAAGGCTGGTCAGTGTCTATATGCTCACTCTTAGCTAGGAGTTCTTCGACTTTTTCTAAAATGCTTTCCATTTGCGCAATGTCGTCATAGCGTATACCAATCACTTCATGGATTTGCCTATTTGTCATTCTTGATGGAGTTTCTATTGGGATGGTTGCAAAGATAGAATTTGGAACATAAACCGGATTCTTATTAAAAGTTCTAAGTCGAGTCATCCTCCAGCCAATTTTTTCTACAACGCCTTCAATACTTTTATCAGTTGTTCTAATCCAGTCTCCAGTCGAAAATGGTTTATCCATTTGAATCATAAGGCCGCCGAATACATTAGCAAGCATGTCCTTTGCAGCAAAACCAACGACGATACCACCCACACCTCCGAGGGTTAAGATAGACGAAACAGCGTAACCATAAAATTGAGCTACTCCAAGAATGATAGCAAACACAAAGAGAATTTTTACGAGACGTGTAAAAAGCCTTATTGAGTCTTTGTCAACACTTCCCTCGCCTTCTAACAAGAAACTCTCAACACTTGAAATTAACCTCAAGATTCCCCAAGTTAAAATAAATACTGGAGCAATTGCAATATAGCCAACAATATCATTTAAGGATTGAATTTCAGATGTCAACTCTTTCAGAGAAAAATAGAGCCATCCATACCAAATTAAAAGTTTAAGAGGCGCAGATATGGCTCTAATTAAATAATCATCTATTTGAGTTTTAGTGCTTCCAGAGTGCTTAGTAATCTGCTTTAAAATTTTACCCAGAACGTAATGAGTAATAATTGTGATGACCAGAAGTACAGCAATCGTTTGAAGAGGGCTTATGTTGTGGATAAAATCATTCATTAGAGGTATTTTAATGGATTAATGGGTTCCTCATATTTTTTCATTTCGAAATAAAAAGGTTTGTCACCAGTTAGTGCAATTAACTGACCCTTTTCAATGGAGTCACCTTCGCTGACCAGTAACTCTTGATTTTGATTGTAAATACTATAGAAACCATAGGCATGTTTAATGATAATCATTTTTCCATAGCTAGCCATTCTGTCCCCGCTATAAACGACTTCACCTTTTCTTACAGATCTAACTTCTTGGCCTGGTGCATTATCAAAAGTTAATCCGTAATGACCCTCATTTTCAGAATAATTTTTTTGAATTGGAGAGTCTACAGGGAGTGCCCAATTCTTTTTGACATTTGTTTTTTTGGATTGAGTTTTGCTGACTTGGCTGGAAGATTCAACCATATTGAAAGACTTTTCTTCAACAATTACCTGTCCAGGCTGGTTAGTTAGACAGCCTGAAAGGCCAATAAAAACAACCAGTGTTATTAATTTAGTGTCCATACCATAAAAATAAAGCAATCGCTATAATTAGAAGATATCCAAGCCAATCAATGTATTTATTTAACCATGCGTCAGCCATTTTTCCAAACTTTCTGACAATAAAAGATATTAAAAAATATCTAGAGCCCCTAGCAATTAATGAAAAAACAATAAATGGGAACAAAGACATTGACATCATTCCGGCAGAAATTGTAAAAAGTTTGTATGGAATCGGGCTAAAGCCAGCAATTAAGATGATATAGATGCCGTAAGTTTGAAAGTAGATTTGTGCAGTTTCAAATTTTGCTTCATAGCCTAAGTTAATCAGTAATGGCATTATAAAGTTTTCTGCTTGAACTCCAATGTAGTAACCTAGAATTGCTCCAAGAACTGATGCGACAGTACAAATTGCAGCAAAATAGAAGGCTTTTGATCTGTTTCTTAAGGACATTGATGCCAATAACAAGTCCTGAAGAGGAAGAGGAATAATGACTGATTCAAAAAAACTTATGACTGAAAGCCAAAGAATGGCAAATCGGCTTGAAGACCAATCTAAAATCTTGTTATAAATTGAGTGAAAAGGCCTCATTGCGAGCTTATTGGGCTATTTTTTCAACATGGGGAAGCCTAGTCGCTCCCTAGACTCATAGTAGGCTTGTGCTACTTTTTGACTCATTGACCTAACCCTACGAATAAATCTCGCTCTATCAGTTACACTGATTGCTTTCCTAGCATCAAGGAGATTAAAAATATGTGAAGCTTTCATAGTTTGTTCGTAAGCAGGAAAGGGGAGGTTTTCTTCAATAAGTTTTGAGTTCATTGACTCAGCTTCATCAAATTGCCTGAACAGAACAGCTGTATCTGCAATTTCAAAGTTATATTTGGATTGCTCAACTTCATTTTGGTGATACACATCCCCATAAGTTAGGCCATCGGTCCAAACAAGATCATAAACGCTATCAGCCCCTTGAAGGTACATTGCCAGTCTTTCAAGGCCGTAGGTCAGCTCACCGGAGACTGGTTTACATGTTAGCCCGCCAACTTGCTGGAAATAAGTGAATTGACTAACTTCCATTCCATTTAACCAGACTTCCCATCCAAGACCCCAGGCTCCCAAAGTGGGTGATTCCCAGTTATCTTCAACAAATCTCACATCATGCATTTTTAAATCAATGCCAATAGCAGCTAATGAGTCAAGATAAAGATCTTGAATATTGCTTGGTGAAGGTTTCAATAAAACTTGAAATTGATAATAGTGCTGAAGACGGTTAGGATTTTCGCCATAACGACCGTCTCCTGGTCTTCTGGAGGGCTGAACATAGGCTGCTTTCCAAGGCTCTGGTCCAATTGACCTAATAAACGTGGCCGGATGAAAGGTGCCAGCACCGACCTCCATATCGAATGGCTGAATAATAGCACACCCTTTCTCTGCCCAGAAACTTTGTAATTTAAGGATTAAGTTTTGAAATGATTTGGTTGTATCGAGCTCTAAATTAGACATTTAATTCGAACTAAAAAATAATAAAAATTTTACCCCACCAACTTGCTCTGGGGCTGACATTTAAAATATACCGGGAAAGAGATAAAAAAAATGCGGGAAAAGTTCCCGCATTTTAGAAACACTTTAAGAAACCTAGTATTTATAAGCCTCTGGCTTGAATGGACCCTCTTTTGGAGTATTAATATATTTAGCTTGCTCGTCAGTCATTACAGTTAAAACACCGCCGAAACCTCCAACCATACCTGCTGCTACCTCTTCATCGAGTTTCTTAGGAAGAAGTTCGACAGTGACATTGGCTGCCTTTTGATCTTTTGGCAAGTCTGCAAATTTCTTTTCAAAAAGGTGCATCTGAGCGAGCACTTGATTAGCAAAAGACCCATCCATGATTCTAGATGGATGTCCAGTTGCATTGCCTAAGTTTACTAATCTTCCTTCTGAGAGAAGAATTAAGTAATCATTATTATCATTTGAGCGATATATGCGATGGACTTGAGGTTTTACCTCGTCCCATTTCCAATTATCACGCATATATAGTGTGTCAATCTCATTATCAAAGTGACCAATATTGCATACCACAGAGCCTGCTTTGAGGCATTGAAGCATAGCTGCATCACAAACATTGGTGTTGCCAGTTGTTGTGACAATTAAATCAGTAGTAGCTAGCAGCTCTTTATTAATGCAATCCAGAGTACCCGTATTGATACCATTAATATAAGGTGAAACTACTTCAAAGCCATCCATACAGGCTTGAAAAGCACAAATTGGGTCTACTTCAGAAATCTTCACAATCATGCCTTCTTGGCGAAGTGACATTGCTGAACCTTTACCAACATCTCCGTAACCAATAAGCAGTGCTTTCTTTCCAGACATCAGCATATCAGTTCCACGTTTAATGGCATCATTTAGAGAGTGACGACACCCATATTTATTATCATTCTTTGCTTTAGTGACAGCATCATTAACATTGATTGCAGGAACTTTAAGCTCCCCACTTTCAATCATTTCTAACAGACGGTGAACGCCAGTTGTTGTCTCTTCACTTATTCCATGAATCTTATCAAGCATTTCAGGATACTTGTCATGAACCATGCCAGTTAAATCACCGCCATCATCAAGAATCATATTGGCATCCCACGGCTTACCATCGTGAAGAATAGTTTGTTCAATACACCACAAAAACTCCTCTTCAGTTTCACCTTTCCAGGCAAAAACAGGGATATTTCTAGCGGCCATAGCAGAAGCTGCATGATCCTGAGTTGAAAAAATATTGCACGATGACCAGCGTATCTCTGCGCCGAGATCAATCAATGTTTCCATAAGGACAGCCGTTTGAATTGTCATATGAATACAGCCCATAATCTTTGCACCTTTTAGTGGCTGCTCTTTGCTGTACTTTTCTCTGAGTGCCATTAGGGCTGGCATTTCAGATTCGGCTAGCTCAATTTCCTTGCGCCCAAAGTTAGCAAGGTTTATATCAGCCACCTTAAAATCATTGCTTAAGCTGTCTAAGTCAAGATCTGAAACTTTAAAATCTGCACTATTAACTGTTGAATTGCTCATTTAATTTCCTTGTTAGTTGAAAAAAAATGAGCGTCGTTTTGATTACCAAGCCTGATTGAGAATTTTTCTCATTGCAACGCTCCTTGGCAGGATATTGATTATACCAAAAACAAAAATAAAAGAAACTATTTTAGAAGTTCAGCTCTATTTGTCTTTTCCCAGCTTATTGACTCCTCAGTCCGCCCAAAGTGACCATAGCTAGCTGTTTGCTGATAAATAGGTCGCTTCAGATCCAACATTGCAATTAGACCTTTTGGACGAAGATCAAAATGTTCTCTGATTAAAGTTACAATTTCATGGTTAGGTATCTCGCCTGTGCCAAAAGTGTCAACACTGATACTAGTAGGTTCTGCAACACCAATCGCATAAGAAACTTGAATTTCACAACGCTTAGCAATGCCAGCAGCAACAATATTTTTTGCAACATATCGAGTTGCATATGCAGCACTTCGATCCACTTTTGAAGGGTCTTTTCCTGAGAATGCCCCGCCACCGTGTCTTGCCATACCTCCATATGTGTCTACAATAATTTTTCTACCAGTAAGTCCAGCATCACCTACAGGACCACCAATTTCAAAATTACCAGTTGGATTGATATGATATTGAGTGTCTTTTGTAAGCCACTTTTCTGGAAGAATGGGTTTAATAATATTTTCTAAAACACTTTCTCGAAGATCTTTCAATGAAATATCACCATCATGCTGAGTTGATAAAACAACAGCATCAATTCCAACAATTTGATTTCCTTCGTAAATGCAGGAGACTTGAGATTTTGCATCTGGACGTAGCCATGGTATTGAGCCATTTAACATCAAATCAGCTTGTTGTCTTACCAGTTGATGAGATAGCATTATTGGAGCTGGCATAAGCTCTTCAGTTGAATTTTCAGCATAGCCAAACATAAGGCCCTGATCTCCAGCACCTTGTTCATGATTTTCACTTTCTGTGACTCCCATTGAAATATCTTGTGATTGTCTTCCAAGGAGGTTGGTTATTGAGCAGGTTGCACCGTTAAAACCATACTCTTCTTTGTCATATCCAATTCCAAGAATAGTTTTCCTGACAATAGCTTCATAATCAATTTGAGCCGCGGTAGTTATTTCTCCTGCTAGGACAACTTGATTATCTTTAACTAGGGTCTCAACTGCAACCCTCGAATTTGGGTCTTGTTCAAGCGCTGCATCAAGAATGGCATCAGAAATTTGGTCACAAACTTTATCGGGGTGTCCTGCAGAGACAGATTCAGAGGTAAAAATCATAAAAATCCTTTTTAAATAAAATTAAAGCTAAAGGAAAATTTTTAATAAATGATCAGCTTTAGCTTGTTTTAGCCTTAAATTCGGCAACGCTAGCAATCGGAACAAATCAGCGTTAATTTATTATATCCTTATGGAGTTTAAAGTAAAGTCTATTCGAGGCTAATTTTTAAAGATAATGCACTAAGAAACGGAGTAATGATAAGACTAGCGACTAGAAAAAAACCTAAAAAATATAATTGACCATCAATTGCTAGATTTGATTGGGCATTTGAGATTGCACTGGTTGCAAAAATCAAAATGGGGATATAAAGAGGTAGTATCAATAGCGACAAAAGCATTCCAGAATTTTTAATTCCAACTACCAGAGAGGCGCCTATTGACCCAATAAGGCTCAGACATGGGGTTGCTATAATCAAAGTCAGTATCAAAATAATGATGCTCTCAGAGTTTAGAAAAAGCGCCATACCAAGAAAAGGAGACAGGATAATAATTGGAAGTCCTGAAAGGATCCAATGTGCTGTCGTTTTCGCCAATAGAATGAGTGAAAGTGAGTGGTGAGAAATAATCATTTGTTCAAGAACGCCATTATCAAAGTCATAATGAAATAATGTGTTTAGGGATAGAAGAACCGATAGCATGGTGATCACCCAAATAATGCCTGGAGCCATTCTAGATAAAGTTTCTGCTTCTGGGCTTATTGCTATTGGGAATAAAGAAATAGAAATAACAAAAAACATCAAAGGATTAAGAAAGCTAGAAGGGTTTCTAATTGCCATTTTTAAGTCTCTGGATATGGTGTTAAGGAAGATACTCACAGCGTAATCTCCTTAAGATTTTTAATATTGCATTCCTGATGAGTCGTCAAAATACATAGGCCACCGTTGATGCAATGCTCCTCAATTTTACTTTCAATTATCGTTATTGCCTTTGAGTCAAGTGCCGAAAAGGGCTCATCGAGAAGCCAAACTTTTGACTGAGTAATAAAGAGTAGTGATAAGGCAATTCTTTTTTTCTGACCAGCAGAAAGGGTTCCAACAAGGTCATTCTCATACTTCTCAAGACCTACTTGTTTGAGCGCCTTAGAATAGTCATTTTTTAAGCTATTTGTTCCAAGGAGCGAGCTATATTTTAAGTTCTCAAGGCAGCTTAATTCTGGACTTAACGAGGCTAAATGACCCAAGTAAAGTAGATCAAGTTTATATTGCTCACTCTTTAAATTAAAAGAATCATAGTCTATTTCTCCTGACTCGAAAGAGCTGAGTCCAGCAATAATTCTTAGTAGTGAGGTTTTTCCAGAGCCATTTGCTCCAGAAACTTTTAATACCTCGCCAGAATTTACCTCAAATGACAGATTCTCAAATAGAAGGGTGTAGCCTTTTTGACAGCTTAATTTGTTGACTATAAGTTTCGACATCTGCCTATTTTAGTTGATACCCTAAATCTACAAAGAATAATCTAGTGAGCTGAGCCTATGAAAAGAGGATTTAGTCAGAAGACAATAAGCCCTCAAGACCAGTTTTGTCAATTTCATCTAGGATGTTCCCATCAAATATTAATCTTAAACGATATTGAATCTTGGTTTCACCTTCGATAGATGAGTGATTTATATAATCCCACTGATATTGATGAAACGGATCAATGATGCTTGGCGAGCCAATTAGGTTCATTACCATATCCTTAGTCATGCCGACTTGAAGCAGATTAACATCACTCATTTCAAGGACAGAGCCTTGAAGAATTGTAGGTTTATAGACGTCAATTGATGGTAATTTAGGTTTTGCCCAGCTCGGCAAAGAGAGTTTAGGCATCTTTGGTAACTCAGGCATCGAAAACTCTGGCATTTTTGGGAGTTCAGGAACCTTTGGAAGACTATTTGAACAACCAGCAAGGGCCATTGTAGCTATCAAAATAAAAGTTAATCTATTCATCTATAGTTAAACATATAAAATATAAATAGGATTTTACCTTAAGGATTTTTTAATGGATGCAGAAGATTTAAAAAGTGCTGGTCTGAAAGTCACCCTGCCAAGACTTAAAATTTTAGAGGTGCTCGAGAGCTCTCCAAGCCACCATCTTAGTGCTGAAGATATTTATAGGGTTCTCATTGAGCAAAATGAAGAGGTTGGAGTTGCAACAATTTATCGAGTACTGTCTCAGTTTGAGGAATCAGGCATTGTTCAAAAGTTAAACTTTGAAAATAATCAAGCAGTTTATGAGTTATGCGGTGCTGATCATCATGATCACTTGGTTTGTGTTAAATGCAATAAGATTATTGAGTTCCAAGATGATGTGATTGAAAAGCATCAGATTCAAATTGCAAACAAGCATGGATTTGAGTTAACGGATCATTCTTTGTATCTTTATGGATTGTGCAACGACTGTCATTAATCTTACTTTTAATCCTATAGTTTATGGATGATTTTATATATCGAGCAATCATTGCTTCGGTCGGCGTTTCATTAATTGCGGGTTCGCTTGGATGTTTTGTAATCTGGAAGCGACTGTCATATTTCTCTGACTCAATTTCGCATAGTGCTCTTTTAGGAGTTGCGCTTGGCCTTGCCACTGGACTTGGCATTAATTTAGGTCTAGTCATCGTTGGCGGTTTGTTTGCAGCGCTAATTGTGGTGCTTCAACAAAAAGATTTTTGGTCAAGTGATGCTGTGCTTGGCATTTTCTCGCACATATCGCTCTCATTAGGCATAGTGGTTCTTGGAATTATTGGAAATCAGAACACAGATTACTTTGCTTACCTGTTTGGCGATATTCTCTCGATTACTACAAAAGATCTTTATTGGATTTTCTCGGTCGTAGTCATCGTTATCTTAATTCTAGTATTTAACTGGAAAAAGTTATTACTACTGACTCTTAACGAAGAGCTTGCTAAAGCAGAAGGCATTAATAAATTATATTACGATCTTCTTTTTATGTTTCTAATTGCCTTGGCAGTTTCGGTATCAGTTCAAATTGTAGGAGTACTCCTTATAACCTCTCTTCTGATTATTCCTCCAGCTATTGCGCGAGTCATTTCAAATTCTCCAGTTGTGATGATATTTAGCTCTATGGTGGTGTCTATATCATCTGTACTCGCAGGACTTTACTTCTCAATTGATTTTGATCTGGCAACCGGGCCAACAATTGTAATTACTTTGGGGGCTTTATTTTTTATTGCGCAATTTTTGCCAAAAAAAGTTTAAAGGCTTGCGTTGAGCTCTGTCAACTGATTGGTTTGCTGCTCAATAATGAGAGGGTCAATGATTGATTCTAATTCACCTTCCATGACCTCATTGAGTTTGTAAAGAGTCAGGTTGATTCGGTGATCAGTTACTCTTCCTTGAGGGTAATTGTAGGTTCGGATTCTTTGAGATCTGTCACCGCTCCCTACCAATTCTTTTCTTTGGGAGGCTTGCTCCTTTTGTTGCTCCTGCTGCTGAGCATCTAATATTCTTGAAGCGAGAACTGATAGAGCTTGTGCTTTATTTTTATGCTGTGATCTTCCATCCTGGCATTCAACAACTGTTCCAGTTGGAATGTGGGTTACTCTCACCGCTGAATCTGTTTTATTAACATGCTGACCACCTGCTCCTGAAGCCCTAAACGTATCAACTCTGACATCGTTCATATTAATATTAACTTCTTCAATATCAGAAACTTCTGGCATGACTGCAACTGTACATGCAGAGGTATGGACTCTTCCTTGAGACTCCGTTTCAGGAACTCTTTGGACGCGATGAGCGCCAGATTCGAACTTTAGTTTTGAGTAAACATTTGTCCCACTTATTCTAGCAATTATTTCTTTAAAGCCGCCATGCTCGCCCATACTTGAACTTAAAATTTCTAGCTGCCATTTAGATTTTTCAACATATCGGGTATACATCCTGTAAAGATCACCTGAGAAAATACTTGCTTCATCGCCACCAGTTCCAGCTCTAATTTCGATGATTATATTTCTGGAGTCGTTTGGATCTTTTGGAAGCAAAGCTTTTTTTAGGTCTAGCTCTAACTGCTGCAATACCTCTTGGCCAGATGAAATCTCTTCCTGCGCCATTTCTTTGATCTCTTCATCTGGCTCATTTAATAAATTTTCCGCAGCTTCAATGTTCTCTGCAGTTGATAAGTACTCCTTGTATTTATCATTGACAGGTGATAACTGAGAATGTTCAATTGAAAGCTCCCTAAACTTATTTTGATCAGAAGCAATGGCTTGATCTGATAGAAGGGCATTGATTTCTTCAAGGCGCATTGATAACTGCTCTAACTTAGAAAGAATAGATTGATTCATTAACTTTCTATCTTTGAATGTTTAGGATCTTTATCGGATAAAACCTCAGAATTGAAACGAGACTTGGAGGGTTTCTTTATTTTTTCTAAAGATTGATGCAACAGCTTGTTAGTGAGTTTGTCAGCAAGCTCCTCAACAACTAGGTCTGGATTAGACCCAGATTTAAGTTTTCTAATTGCGATTTGAAGAAGCTCATCTTTTAGTAAATTGGCCTGCCTTCTATAATTTTTAATAACCTCTTCGTTGGGAATATTATTGATCCACTCCATGAATTCAATACTACTCAGTTTGATTATTTTTTCAGCATCAACTTTTTCTTTAAGTCTCTCTTCCAGATTACTATTTGCAATCTGCTGCAAATCATCAACTGTATAGAGAAAAACATCTTCAAGTTGATTCACTTCAGGCTCTATATCTCTTGGAATTGCTAAATCTATAAGAAGCATTGGCTTATGTTTTCTTTGAAGAAGAACTGTTTCTATTAATCCCTTTCCTATTATTGGAATTGGCGCAGCAGTTGATGAAATAACGATATCAGCACGATGAAGATTTTCTGATAAGCTTTTCAAAGCAATTGCTTCAGCATTGTGTTTAATTGCAATAGGCTGAGCATTCTCAAGCGTTCTGTTGGCAAAAATAATATCCTTAACACCTCTTTTGCTAAGATGTTGAGCACTTAATTCAACCATTTCACCTGCACCAATGAGCATGACCGTTTGATTCTCTAGGTTGGTAAAAATTTTTTCACTTAGCTTGACAGCACAATAGGCTACAGAGATTGGAGAAGAACCAATATTGGTATCTGTTCTTACTTTCTTAGCCGTTTTAAAGACATGTTGAAAAAGTTTTTCAAGAATTTTATCCAGCGCACCTTGAGTTTTTGAAACTTGATAAGCATCTTTGAGCTGACCTAATATTTGTGGCTCACCAAGAACCAATGATTCAAGACCACAAGCCACTTTAGATATATGATCTAAAGCGTCATTAGACTCAAAAAAAGAAACATATTCGACGAGAGATAAATGGTCAATAGCATGAGTAGAGGCCAAAAACTTCAATAGAACATCGCTAATATTTTTGGAATTATGAGAAACATAAATCTCTGATCTATTACAAGTTGAAAATATCACGCATGCTCTGATATCTTCAATTGATAATAAATTCGAAATGGCAGATGGTAATTCACTTGAAGCGAATGCCACTTTCTCCCTGATTTCTACTGGAGCCAATTGGTGACTAATACTGAGTACCGCAATATTTGACATTGAACAGGTCTTAAAAAATTAATCGATTAATTATACCTTCCATTTCAATTTCATTCCAATTTATACATCTTCACTTAACTTGTAGTTATTCATAAACAATCAACCTTGTTATCGATTGGTCTAAAATACTTATCATAATCTAACAAACTAAATACTTTGCATGATAGAAGAGGATAGATTGATTGGTGGTGAGAATCAGTCAAATGAAGATCTCAAGGCTGCCTCAGTTAGGCCTAATTCTTTCTCAGATTACATTGGACAAGAAGACGTCAAATCACAAATGACTCTATTCATTAAGGCTGCTAGATCTCGTGAAGATGTGCTTGATCATTGTCTCATTTATGGACCTCCGGGATTAGGTAAAACGACCCTTGCGAATGTTATTGCTAATCAGATGAATGCTGGAATTAAACAGACCTCTGGACCTGTTTTGGAGCGTTCTGGAGACTTAGCTGCCATTCTAACTAAGCTCGAGCCTTATGACATTCTCTTTATCGATGAAATCCACAGACTTAATCCAGTAGTGGAGGAGATTTTGTATCCTGCACTTGAAGATTTTAAGTTAGACATACTGGTTGGTGAAGGAGTTGCAGCACATTCGGTTCAACTTGAATTACCACCATTCACTTTGATTGGAGCTACCACAAGAGCTGGAATGCTTACATCTCCGCTAAGAGATAGATTTGGAATTGTCCATAGACTAACTTTTTATAACCTTAAAGAGCTTCAGGAAATTATCGAAAGATCAGCATCTATCTTAAATATTAAGATTGAAAAGCAAGGGTCTGAAGAGATTGCAAAACGTTCAAGAGGGACTCCAAGAATTGCAAATCGTCTTTTGAGACGCGTTCGTGATTTTGCGGATGTCAAGACGAAAGGAATAATAAACGTTGAGATTGCACAAGAGGCCCTTGAGGCGTTAAAGGTCGACGAAGCTGGACTTGAGCAACTTGATAGAGATTATTTGGGCTTAATTATTCAAAAGTTTTCTGCCGGTCCTGTGGGTTTAGATACTCTAGCTACAGCCCTAGGTGAAGAAAGAACCACTCTAGAAGATATGATCGAGCCCTATCTTCTTCAGCAAGGTTTTATTATGAGGACTCCAAGAGGGCGAATTGCAACGGACCTTGCTTTTTCGCATTTAGGAGAGGTAAGACAATCAAAGGACCAAGATTTATTCAGTAAATGAGTAAGCATAGATATAGAGTTTATTATGAGGATACTGATGCTGGTGGTGTTGTTTTTTATGCCAATTATCTAAAATTTATAGAAAGAGGAAGGACTGAGTATCTTAGAGATCTTGGGTTTGATCAAGGCTCTCTAGCCAAAGAAAAAAATATAGTTTTTGTAGTTAAATCTTTGAGCGCAGATTACTTATCGCCTGCTTATTTAGATGACATGATTGAAGTTCAAACAATCATCAAGTCAAATAAAAATGCGAGTCTAGTTTTTACTCAGAAAATTCTGAGTTTAGAGAAAAATACGGTATTATTTAATGCGGAAGTCAAGGTTGTTTCAGTGTTAAAAAATAATTTAAAACCTTGCGCCATTCCGCAAGAAATCATGGAGAAACTTAATGGAAGAAAATAGTTTATCAATCGTCGGTTTAATCTTTAATGCAGGACTGGTTGTTCAGCTGGTAATGATTATTTTGGTTTTAATGTCGATCTACTCTTGGACAGTTATTATGTCTAAGAAAAAGATTCTGATTGATGCAGCTAGTGACATCGACAACTTCCATGAAGAGTTTGAAAGAAATGATAAGTTAGCTACCCTTTATAAAAATCTACCTCCGCTCGCCTCAGATTGGAGTGCAATGGAGGATATTTTTGGTTCAGGCTATAAAGAATTCACCCATACTAAGTCAACCTCTAACCAGTCTCTCATTATGAACTCGGAAAGAGCATATAGAGCGATGAATACCTCTGCAAGTAATGAAATCGATAGATTAGACTCAAGTCTATCTATTCTTGCTATGATTGCCTCATCAAGCCCTTACATTGGACTTTTTGGCACTGTCTGGGGAATCATGCACTCATTTATTGGCCTTGCATCCGTTAAGCAGGCTACGATTGCTGTTGTTGCCCCTGGTATTGCAGAGGCATTAATTGCTACAGCTTTTGGTTTGTTTGCGGCTATACCAGCTACAATTGCCTACAATAGGCTTGTCTCACAAGTCGAAGACATTGGAAATAGATACACCGCTTTTGTTGAAGAAATATTTGTAATTCTTCAGAGACAAAAATGATAGAACTACCAAAGCGTTCTAGGCCAGATATACATGCAGATATCAATATTGTTCCATATATTGATGTAATGCTTGTTCTTCTGGTTATCTTTATGATGACCACGCCAATTATTGAGCAGGGCGTCGAAGTAGACCTTCCTAGTGCTCCTGCTAACGTCGTAGATTACCAAGATCAGCAACCTTCTATAATTTCGGTTGATGTTGATGGTAATTACTTCATTAATCCTATGACAAGTCCAGGTGTAGACGAAATAGAAGATTTAGAGTCAGTTTCGTTAAACGTGGCTATTAATCAAATTCTTGCGCGTAAAGAAATTTTCCCAGATATGCAAGTATTTGTTAGAGGTGATAAAAAAGTTGAGTATGAAAAAGTTATTGAAATCATTGCAATACTTAAGCAATATAGCAAGATAGATAAGGTTGGCTTTATGACTGAAAACCCAAATTAACTAATTTATATTTATGAATTTTGTTAAAAAGATTGCTGATTTTTTTAGAGGGCTTTTTTCTAAAAAAATTGATTCTACTTCTGATAATAATGAGCAGAAAAAGTCTAGCGATAAGCAGGTTGCTGGTGACTCTAAGTTTTTAATTTTATTGAAAAAAACTTTAGCATTTCTTTATAAATATTTAAAAAAGCTGACCATCTTTATTTTGGGACTCATCAATACGATGATGAGACCGATGGTAAAAATTTCAAAGAAACATCCAATTGCATTTTGGGTGGCAGTCATATTGCATGCAGCTCTCCTGTTCGGACTTCTTTACGCCAACGTTGAGAGATGGGATGCTCCACAACAATCTTCTGCAGTCTCTCAGGCTGCTCCAGTTCAGGCAGTCATGATTGATATGGAGATTATTGAAGCTGAGCAGGATCGATTAAAGGATGTAGAAAAGCAAAAGCAACAAAAACTTAAGAATGAAGAGAAGCGTTCTGAGACAGCGAAGAAAGACCAAAAGGTTGCTGAGCAAGAAGCTCTGAAAGCTAAAGCACAGAAAGTTTTTGCTGAGGTTAAGAGAAAAGCTGAGGAAGCAAAAACAAAGGAAGCAGAAAAATTAGCCTCCAAGGCAGAAGAAAAAATTGCTGAAGCTGAAAGTAAAGCTAAAATTGAAGAGTTGAAGGCAAAAGAAGCTGAAGCAAAACGTATCCTGGAAGAGGCCAAAACTAAAGAGGCTGAAATTCAGGTTTTAGCGGCAGAAAAACAAAAGGCAGAGGCAGAGGCTCTTAGGAAAGCTGAAGAAGTTAAAACTAAGCTCGCTGAATTAAAACGCAAGGCAGAGGAAGCCAAAACTAAAGAAGCTGAAACACTTGCAAAAGAAGCTGAAGAAAAAAGAATAGAAGAGGAGTTAAAGGCTAAAGATACAGTTAAAGAGGCTGAATTGTTAGCTGAAGAGAAAGCTAAAGAGGCTGAATTAATGGTTAAAGAAGCTGAAATATTAGCTAAAGAGGCTGAACAGAAGCGTATAGAAGAAGAACTGAAGGCCAAAGATGCAGTAAAAGAGGCTGAAAAACTAGCAGAAGAAAAAGCTAGAGAAGCTGAAATACTTGCCCAAGAGGTTGCAAAACAAGTCAAGAAAGCTGAAGAAAAGAGAAAGTCTGAAGAAGCCAAAGCCAAAGAAGCCGAAGAGAAGCGAAAACTAGAAGAACAAAAACGTAAGCTAGAAGAAGAAAAGGTAAAAGAAGCTGAAGAGAAGCGAAAGCTTGAGGAAGAGAAGGCTAAGTTAGCCGAGAAAGAAAAAGATGAGGCTAAGAGGCTTGCTGAAGAGGAGCGAATCAGACTCGATGAGTTAGAGGCTGAGAGAACAGCTCAGCAGTTAGCTTTTGAAAATGAGCAATACAATCGCTTATTGACTGAAGAAGTCCAGGCTGAGCAGGATCAAGAAAGATTATTTAAGATAGAGGATCAATTAAATACTTTGAAGTCTGCCTATGTTATGAATATTGCTGCAAGAGTTAAATCATTTTGGCGTTATCAAGGTGCAGAGGATGATTGGACTGCTGAAGTATATGTAGTTCAAGACAGAGATGGAACAGTTGTTGCTGTAGATGTTCGAAATGCAAATGTTGATAATAGTAATAAAGCTAAAGTATTTAAAGACTCTATAAGAAGGGCAGTTTATAAAGCATCACCACTCCCATCTGCCCCAGATGAAGTGGTCTTTGATAAAGAGCTTATTTTTATATTCAGTGTGAATTAATCTAAGTAATTTTGTTGCCAAATCAAACTTAATAACATTCAATACAATAAGTTAAAATATTTGGGATGAAAACGCACGACTTTTTATTAGAACTTGGCACGGAGGAATTACCCCCAAAGTTATTATTAAAGCTGTCCAACACCCTCAAAGATAACTTTGACCAGGAACTCAATAAATTAAATCTAAGCTTTAATAATATAAAAGCATTTGCCACACCCAGGCGCTTAGCTATTTCTATCTCTGAGCTTCAAAGTAAGCAGCAAGATCATGTAATTGATAAGAAAGGACCATCAACTCAATCACCTGAAATGGCAATCAATGGATTTGCTAAGTCTTGCGGTGTGACCGTTGACGAACTTGAGAAAAAAGAGCTTGGAGGAAAAGAGTATTTTTTCTACTCAAAAGAAGAACCTGGCCAACATGTAAAGGATCTTTTGCCTGCAATCATCGAAAAGTCGATAATGGATATACCAATTACCCGTCCAATGAAATGGGGCGATTTAGATCACTCTTTTGTTCGACCTGTTCATTGGTTAGTTGTAATGTTAGATCAGGATATTGTTAAAACTAACTTTATGGGGCTTGAAAGTGGAAGAGAATCTAGAGGTCTAAGATTTTCAGATTCTAGCTTGTCATTCTCACATGCTAATGAATACGAAAATATGATGAACGAAAAGGCTCAGATTCTGGTTGATTTTATTAAGCGTAAAGAACTCATAAGAAAACAAATATTATCAGTTGCCAAAACAAATAATGCTGAAGTGGTTATTGATGAATCTCTTCTCGATGAAGTTTGTGCATTAGTTGAATATCCCAAGGCATTCTCTGGGAGTTTTGACAAAAAATTCTTAGATGTTCCTCAAGAGGCAATTATTTCTGCGATGAAATCTCATCAAAAATATTTCCACTTAGTTGATAGTAAGGATAAATTATTACCACTTTTTATTTCTGTTGCTAATATTGAGTCGTCGAACATCCAGGCAGTTGTTGAGGGTAATGAAAGAGTTATACATCCTAGGCTCGCCGATTCAGAGTTTTTCTGGAATCAGGATAAAGCTATAAAACTTGAAGACAGGTTATCTGATTTAGATAGCGTCGTGTTTATGAAGTCTTTGGGCTCTATGGGCCAGAAGGCTAAGCGCATTGAGAAACTTAGTTCATATATCTCAGATTTGGTAGGATTTGATCAAGAAATGTCAGCCAGAGCAGGCTTACTATCAAAGACTGATCTTTTAAGTGAAATGGTTGGAGAGTTTGCTGATTTGCAAGGAATTATGGGTGGTTATTATGCTCTTAATGATGGAGAATCGAAGGAAGTCTCATTTGCAATAAGGGAGCATTATCAGCCAAGATTTGCGGGTGATGATCTGCCTTCGACTGATGAAGGAATCGCAGTTTCTTTGGCAGATAAGATGGATACTTTAACTGGAATTTATGGAATTGGTCAAGGACCTACTGGCTCTAAAGACCCATACGCGCTTAGAAGATCAGCGCTTGGCATGCTTAGAATTTTATTAGAGGCAAAAATTGAGCTAAACTTAAAGTCACTTATTGATTTTTCTTTAAGCTTACATCTCAAAGAAGTTGATCGAAAGAGTACCGGTGATATTTATAATTTCATGATGGAAAGACTCAAGGCCTATTATAGAGATGCGAATATTGACGGTAATATTTATGAAGCTGTTTTGGCTGTTTCGCCAAACTCTCCTTTGGACTTCCATCACAGGATTGAGGCTTTAAATGAATTTACTAAGAGCGCTAATTCAAAAAGTTTAATTGAAGCAAATAAAAGAATTGCCAACATCTTAAAAGATTCAAATGAGCAGCTGGAAAAATTGAATCCAGATATACTAGTTGAAGACTCTGAAAAGAGTCTTTTTAAGGCTACTGAGTCTTTATCAAACGAATTGTCAGGCAGCAAAAATTATAAAGAGATTATGAAATCTTTATTAAACCTAAAAGAGACAATTGACTCATTTTTTGATAATGTTATGGTCAATGCTGAAGATGAGAAAGTTAAAAGCTCAAGGCTTGCACTCATAAGAAGAGTGAGGCATCTTTTCCTTTCTGTTGCGGATATTTCCCACCTCTCATCATAGTTAATGAAAGCGTTAATCCAGAGAGTTAGCTCTTCGCAGGTCAATGTTTCTGGAAAGAAAGTCGGGTCAATTGAAAAAGGCTTACTAGTTTTTTTGGGTTTAGAAAAACAAGATACAAGGCCTATGGCAGAGAAAATGATTAATAAAATTATCTCTTACAGAGTGTTTCCTGACCAAAATCAAAAAATGAATTTAAGTCTTCAGGATATCAATGGAGAAATCTTAGTTATCTCCCAGTTTACCTTGGCAGCAGATACAAAAAATGGCACTAGAGCTGGCTTTTCAACAGCTATGCCCCCTGCTGATGCAGAGAGTCTTTATGACTACTTTGTTCAGATAACAAAGAGTTCAAGCCTTAAGGTTGAGACAGGAATTTTTGGCGCTGACATGAAAGTCTCACTGATCAATGATGGCCCTGTAACCTTTCTACTGGAGGTAGTTCAATGACAGATTCTTTAAAGATTTATGGAATTAAAAACTGTGATACTGTTAAGAAGGCTTTAAAGTTTCTCTCTAGTCAGTCATTGCCTCATGAATTTATAGACTTCAGGGAAAACCTAATATCTGAAGATCTCTATAAAACAATGGAGCAAGGCGTTGGTCTTGAGTTGCTTATTAATAAACGCTCCACCACCTATAGGTCATTAACTGACAATGAAAAACAAAACATTGGCTATGAGCTTGTATCTAAATATCCAACTCTTATTAAAAGACCAGTTTTAATTCAGAATGGAGATGTGATGGTTGGGTTTAGCGAGAAAAAATATCTTGAACTTCTGTTATAAAGTCACTTTTGACTTTCAAGCTCTTTTCTAACTTCATTCATATCAATTGACTTGGCCTTATCAAGCAAATCTTCTAAATCCTTGGCAGTCATCGAACCAGGTTGAGAGAATATTCCAATCTGCTCTCTAAATATCATTAGGGTTGGGATTGATCTAATTCCAAAGTGAGCACCAAGTGATTGCTCTTCTTCAGTATTTACTTTCGCAAAAGTAACCCCATCAATTTTTTCTGAGGCCTCCTTAAACGTTGGAGCAAATTGGAGACATGGTCCACACCATGGGGCCCAAAAGTCGATGATGACTATATCATTACTGCTGATTGTTTCGTCAAAGTTAGATTGTTTGAGCTCGATAACAGACATAGTTCCCCTTCTAATTAAAAGTCAAATCGCATTATATCTTTTTTACTAAAATACTGGCTTGTTTTTGCTTAGCTGATAGAATAGCTTTATGAAAATACTTGGCATAGATCCTGGCTCTAGAATAACTGGTTTTGGCATAATCGAGGCCAACAAACTCAAGTTTTCATATATCAATAGTGGATGCATAAGAACACAAGGCGATTTAAATGAACGAATAATTATTATTTATGAGGGAATCAAGGAAATTATCGAAAAGAATGAGGTTGATATCGTAGTGGTTGAGAGAGTCTTTATGAGGCCTGATAGGCCAAATCCTGATGCAGCAATAAAGCTTGGTCATGCTAGAGGTGCAATTATTTCTGCCGCTGGTGGAAAAGGTGTTCCAATTATTGATTACACAGCTAATCAAATCAAAAAAGCTGTTGTAGGAAGAGGGCATGCCACTAAAGAACAAGTTTCGTTTATGGTGCAGCAACTTTTAAAGCTGAATAAAGCGCCTCAAGCAGATGCTGGTGATGCTTTAGCTGGAGCTATTTGCCATGGTTATCATGCTCTTTAATCTAACTATAATAAACTTTGACTTGGCCAAATCCCGGCAGCTTTTCAAGAGCATTACTTAATTCTGATTGAATCTGTTCGATTGAGTTGTTTTTAAGGTGATCCATTGATAGGTAAAAATCAACCAAGATCTCACCATCTAAATAATGCAGCTGCGTTTTTTCGATTTCTAAGTTAACATTCTCAAGCTTTAAGGATTGACTAATAATTTTTAGTGCCTGAGCGCGCTCTGGTAAATCTTTATATGGAGCATCCTCTTTTTCTTCATCATTTTCAGGGTCAATATGGACAGTGACATCGTCAAGATCCTCAATGCATTCTTTGGCAACACGTTCAACACTTACACTAATAATATGCCCCTCACTGACAGACAAGAACGGATTAACTTGAACATGAACATCGGCAGTTTTTTTATGTCCAACCTTTCTTGTTCTGAGGGTATGAACACTTTTAACCCCCTTTATTTCAGATAAAGCTAAATGAAGTGCTTTAATATCCTCTTGATCAATAGAAGTATCAACTAATTCTTTTGTTGCTTCAAATCCGAGCTGCCATCCTATATAAATAATTAAAACTCCAACAATCATTGCGGCAACACTGTCAAGGAAAAAATATCCATTAGCAGCACCAAATATTCCAATTACTACAACAATAGAAGATAAGGCATCCGTTCGGTGGTGCCAGGCATTTGCTCTTAGCAAATCAGATTTAATATTTTTCGCAACCTTTAGTGTATACCAATAGAGGCACTCTTTACTTAATATAGAAAGAGCAGCGGCTGCAATTAACCAGTTTTCAAATCTAAGTTCATTCGGATTAGAGAAGCGCTCAAAGCCATCAAAGATGATTATAGTTCCAACAATGGCTAGAAAAATACTGATACCAAGTGTTGCTACAGTCTCAAATCTTTCATGACCATAAGGGTGATCAGCATCAGGAGCGTCACCAGAGATCTTGGCAGCATACCAAGTCACCCAGTCAGTAAGCAAATCAGAAAAAGAATGAACTCCATCAGCTACTAACGCACTTGATTGTCCAATGAAGCCCAATACAATTTTTATAGTCGAGAGAATGAAGTCAATTAGAGCTCCAACAACGGTTACTTTTTGACTCTCCTTGCTGCGTGTTCCTAAATCCATTCAGTATTAATTAATGTAAATTTAATAGTTATATTTTAGGTTATGTTATTACGATTATTGGACTCCATAAAAGATATTACTATTTTTTTTAAAAAAAAGCTTGCAATTGCAAATGAGAATGAGTATCATTATCATTAAATTGAATAAAAGAAAAATTTTAAAAGGTTTGAAATGATTTTTAATAAAACTGACTTCCTCAATCTTCATTTTATTTTTAATCATTTCAACTGCTTCAGAATAGCCCTCCGAACTAGTATGAAGCGAAATATCAAAGGAGATTTTATTAAGTGATATTTTAATTACATGAATGAGTTATTTACTTCCTTTAATAACTCCCTAAATGTAGTTAATTGGCCCTATGTCTTCCTCCTTCCATAGGGCTTTTTTTAAATTGATAATGAAATATTGGTATAGCTACAAAATATATTTATTAAAGAAAGCCAATCGTTTGAGTTTTATCTCGATGAGACAACATGGCATTCCAAAAAAAATTATTGGTCAAATTATTTTGGACCAAGTTAAAAAAGATTTTAATCATGAGATTAATTCCTACTATAAAAGTTCTAGAATTCTTAACAGGAGAACATTTTGAGTGTATTGGTTACTAAAGAGGCGCCTGATTTTATTTCATCTGCTATTCTTGCAGATGGAAGTATTGTTGAAGATTTTCAACTTTCAAAATTTAAAGGTAAGAAAATAGTTCTCTTTTTCTATCCACTAGACTTTACCTTTGTTTGCCCATCAGAAATATTAGCTCATCATAAAAGAGTTAAGACTTTTGATGAAAGAGATACTGTAATTATTGGAGTTTCAATCGACTCAAAACATACTCATAATGCTTGGCGTAATACTCAAGTCAATGATGGAGGAATTGGTTCAATTGATTTTCCATTAGTCTCAGATATGAATCATTCAATTATGAGCTCATATGGCATTACTCACCCTGAAGGAACCGCACTAAGAGCATCATTCTTAATTGATGAAAATTTTGTAATTCGTCATCAAGTAGTCAATGATCATCCGCTAGGAAGGAATGTTGATGAGATGATAAGAATGGTTGATGCATTAGATTTTCATACTGAAAATGGTGAAGTGTGCCCAGCTGGATGGAATAAGGGCGAAGATGGAATGCAAGAAAATGCTGAGAGTGTTGCAGAGTATTTATCAAAAAATGCAAATAATCTTTAGATTAGCTTGATTATTCAATCACAATCTTAAAACCTGGAAGAGACTTTAGAAGAAGTTTTCCATAAAACTTTGATATTAACCTATTGTCAAAAATTGTTATTGTTCCTTTATCAGTTTCAGTTCTAATAAGCCTTCCGCATGCTTGGATGAGCCTCAAAGAGGCATCAGGCAGAGAAATCTCCATAAACGCATTTCTATTCATTGATTCAAGATAAGATTGCATGGTCATTTCAATGGGAGAGGTTGGGACGCTAAATCGAAGTTTAGAGATAAAGACATGATTTAGATAGTCCCCTTTAAGATCAACTCCTTCAGCAAAACTATCAAGTCCGAATATAACACTTCCTTTTCCATTATTTCGATTCTCAATGTGCCTCTCTAAAATATTTTTTTTACTATATTCGCCCTGAATTAAAAGTTCACAGTCAACTGATTTTTCTATTAAGTCGGCAACCTCTTGCATTTGATTATTTGATGCAAATAAAACTAATGATGCTGACTTATGATCTATTCTTTTTATGAGTTCCTGGGCAACTTCTTGAGTATGTTCAAAAGTGTTTGTGGGGCTTGACTTTATGTTACCTACTATAAACTCAACTGACTTATGATCGAACGGAGAAGGTAGTCTGAGATATTGATTTTCGATTGAGTTTAATCCAATTTGCTGATTAAGCCTGCTAAAACTCCCAAGAGCTGTCAGAGTTGCAGAAGTCAAAACCACACCCGCTGCTTTGGACCAAATCATATTGTGTAATGAAGCAGAAACATCAATTTTTGCAGAATTTAACTGGTAATTAAACTTTTTATTCGCAAGTCTAGACTGATTAATCCAGTTGCTTAGAGGAGGTTTTTCCGGGTCTTGGGTCTGATTGAAAGTCGATAGAAGCGATAAAATTGAGGAAAGATTTTGATTATTCTGCCCAACTATATTGTTAATATTATCTGATATCGTCTGGTCAACTTTTGTCACTTTGACAAATTCTTCCCATTGCTCCTTGTATTGACAAAAGTCATTGTAAGCAGAGTTAAATAAGGTAAATAAATTTTTGGTTAAGTTAGTTATTTCTTTGGGTATGCCATTAATTGAAAAAAGGAAAGTATCGTCCTTAAATTCAAGGTCAGAAATTAGGTCAATCAAATCTTTAATTGATTCGTCAACTTTTTCAATATAGCTTTTTGAGGCTTTTGATTTTGTAATTTTAATGATCTGTTCAATTGAGCCTTGACTTTGACGAATTGAGGCTCTCATGAACTCAGTGCTCCCACCAATTGAAAAATGAGAGAGTGCTTTTTGAGATAGGTGGTGAGCCTCATCAAATATAAAAATGCAGTCTTCAACATCAGGAAGAACATTGTTGCCATTGATAATGTCAGCAAGAACCAAATCATGATTAGCGATTATTACGTCAGAATTTGACGCTTTTTTTCTAGCTTTGAAAAAAGAGCAATCATTATAAAATTCACAATTTTTTGAATTGCAAGTGAATCTGTTGCATGCAATTTTTTGCCAAAGACTATTTTCTGGAGGGTTCTCAAGATCATCAATTTCTCCAGTCCAACTTTTAGAGGAATAGTTTTCAGCCATTTCAGAAAGGCTATTAAGATCATTTTTAGTTGGCTTTTCGTCCCAAAGCAGAGCATCTTCGAAGAGTTCCGTAGAATTTGTATTGTCTTCTGTTAGGTTAATTAAATTTCTAATACAGACATATCGAGATCTTCCCTTTGCTAAAGCAAATTCAAAATCTACAGATGAATATTTTGTGGCTTCCACGATATCTTTGTTAAGAATCTGCTCTTGAAGCGCAACGTTTGCTGAAGCAATAATAAGCTTCTTTTTTAGTGCTTTTGCAATTGGAAGGCAGCTGACAAGATAAGCCAAGGTTTTTCCAGTTCCTGTTGGAGCTTCAACACATATAATTCGATTCGAATCAGGATACTCTCCAGTCAATGTTTTGGAAATTTCTGCGATCATCTTATTTTGAGATGACCGATTACTGTAGTTACTTAACTGATTTTTTGCACCATCAAAAGAGGAGCGAATCTGCTGTTTAAGTTTAGGAGTCAGCATTAAAGAACTTAGGAGTTTCTCTCAAGCGAGAGTTCACACAAAAGCTTCAGTGCAGTTTTATATTTCGAGTCTGGAAGGTAATCAATGGACTCTAGAGCCCTATTTGATTCTATCTTTGCAATATCACGACTATATTGGAACGCATCCACATTTAAAAGTATTTCAACAATCTGATCGATATGTGAAGCATCTGCATTTTTAATTGCATCTTTAAGAATTTTATTTTCAGCCTTTTTAGTTTTTTCTAATGCATAGATCATTGGAAGAGTAACCTTCCCCTCTGATAAATCATCCCCAATCTCCTTTCCAATAATATTTGAGTCTGATTCATAATCCAAGGTGTCATCAATTATTTGAAAAGCATTGCCAAGGTGCATTCCAAAGCTACCCATTGCATTGATTACTTTTTGATCAGCGCTTGATAAAATTCCAGCAATCTGGCAGGCTGCCTCAAAAAGACAGGCGGTTTTTCTTTCAATCACTTTAAAGTATTCAGCTTGAGTGACATTGGCATTTTTTATATTCAGTAATTGAAGCACTTCACCCTCTGAAATTTGATTTGTGGCTTTTGATAATATCCTCATAATTTCCATAGAGTTTGGCTCTACCATGATTTCAAAAGCTCTCGAATATAAAAAATCACCAACCAATACACTAGGAGCATTGCCCCACAACTCATTGGCAGTCTCTTGGCCACGTCTCGTTGCTGATTGATCGACAACATCATCATGCAGAAGAGTTGCCGTGTGGATGAGTTCAATAACAACAGCCATTGAGTAATGGTAATCTCCATCATATTCCGTAGCTTTAGCACAAATAAGAAGTAGAAGAGGCCTTATACGTTTTCCACCTGAATTAATAATGTATTGGCTCATTTGACTAATTAGATCAACATTTGAGTCCAGACGATCGACTAAAATCTTATTCATTAAGTCAAGTTCGCTCTTCATAAGAGCTTGTATTTCAGTGAAATTTTGCATATGGAATTATTTTAACTGACTTGCCAATAAATAAACTTCTTTAGACCTTGGACGAGAAGCCTTTGGTTTGATTACAGAGACTTTCTTAAATGATTCTCTTGCTTTTTTTACATAAGCGTCAAATCCTTCGCCTTGAAAAACTTTGACAATGAAGCTACCATTCAAATCTAAAGTTTTAATAGCCATCTCAATAGCTAGATCAGCAAGATGCATTGATTTTGGCTGGTCAACTGATAGTTGTCCGCTCATATTCGGAGCCATGTCTGACAAAACTACATCTACCTTAGATTGACCTGTCAATTCTAATAAGTCATCGTATACTGAATGCTCCGTAAAGTCGCCTTGAAGAAAAAGCACGTCATTGATTTCCTCTATCGGCAAAATATCACTTGCGATAACCCTCCCTTTTACGCCAACACATTTTGCGGCAACCTGTGACCATCCCCCAGGGGCGGCGCCCAGATCCAAAACTATATCACCTTTATGGATAATTTTATTTTTCTCGATAATCTCAAGTAATTTGTATACTGCTCTGGACCGATAGCCTTCTTTTTGTGCTTTTTTCACAAATTCATCACTCAGATGTTCATGCATCCAGCGTCTAGAGCTTCCTTTTTTTGCCACGATATAATTTATGTGAAATGAATAGTTCATTTTATAAGAGAAGTTCTTGGAACATTATTGAATTGATTTTTGATTTATGTCAGGGCTCATTAAATTTATCCGGGATAATGTGCCATCGATTTTTTAATAAGAAGTAGTGATTATGGCAGTCAAACTAAGAAACATAGCAATTATTGCACATGTAGACCATGGCAAGACGACGCTAGTAGATAAATTACTTTCTCAGTCACAAACCTTTGATGATCGTTTCCAGGCAACTGATAGGATGATGGATTCGAATGACCTTGAAAAGGAAAGAGGAATCACAATCAGCTCAAAAAATACTGCCATCAACTGGGGCGACTATCGAATAAACATTGTTGATACACCTGGACATGCTGATTTTGGCGGAGAGGTAGAAAGAGTGCTTTCTATGGTTGATAGTGTTCTTCTATTGGTTGATGCTGTAGATGGGCCCATGCCGCAAACGCGCTTTGTTACAAAGAAAGCTTTTGAGCAAGGGCTTAATCCAATTGTCGTGATAAATAAAATTGATAGACCGAGCGCAAGACCTGACTGGGTTATTGATCAGGTTTTTGAGCTTTTTGACCAATTAGGCGCTACTGAAGAGCAATTAGATTTTCCTGTGATTTATGCTTCTGCACTTGGCGGCTATGCTTCTGAGGATGATTCAGTTAGAGATGGAAATATGACTCCAATGTTTGAAGTAATTATCGACAAAGCTCCTGCTCCTAAGGTTGATATTGATGGACCCTTTCAGATGCAAGTTACTTCCCTAGACTACTCATCATTTGTAGGTGCAATTGGAATAGGAAGAATTGAAAGAGGTTGCGCCAAAAAGAATATGCAAACTGTTTTAGTTACTCCCAATGGCTCTAAACGTAATGTAAAAATTGTTCAGCTTTTAGGCTTTAGTGGGCTTGAGAGGCATGAAGTGAATTTATCGACCGCAGGAGATATTGTTGGTGTAGTTGGCATCGAAAATATATCAATCTCTGATACGCTTTGTGATCCATCAAAGATTGAGCCTTTGCCTCCATTAAGTGTTGATGAGCCAACTGTCAGTATGGCTTTCAGAGTAAATGATTCCCCTTTTGCAGGACTTGATGGAAAATATATTACTTCTAGAAATATTAGAGAGAGGCTTGATAAAGAGCTAATTTACAACGTTGCTTTGAGAGTTGAAAATACCGATGATTCTTCTGAGTTTTTAGTCTCAGGTCGAGGTGAATTACACCTATCCATATTAATAGAAACTATGAGAAGAGAGGGCTTTGAACTCTCAGTTGGAAGGCCACAAGTGATTCTTAAAGAACTTGATGGTAAGGTTTGTGAGCCTTTTGAAGAGCTTACAGTTGACGTTGAGTCAGTTCATCAAGGCTCAGTGATGGAAAAATTGGGAGAACGGAAGGCCGAGCTTACAAATATGACGCCAGATGGAAAAGGGCGAGTAAAGCTTGACTTTATGATTCCTGCCAGGGGTTTGATTGGTTTTAGAACTGAGTTTTTAACCGCTACAACTGGAACAGGCTTAATGTACTCATCATTTGACTCTTACAGGCCTCAAAAGGAAGGAAAGATTGGTCAAAGAACTAATGGCTCACTTATTTCAATGAACCAGGGTAAGTCGGTTGCTTATGCCATTTTTAATTTACAAAAAAGCGGAAAGTTTTTTGTGGGTCATGGAGAAGACGTCTATGAGGGTATGGTTGTTGGCATAAATTCAAGAGATAAAGACCTTGTTATTAATGTTTTGAAGGGGAAACAGCTAACAAATGTGAGGGCATCAGGAACAGATGAAGCTGTGGCTTTGATTCCAAAAATTAGTCTTGATCTTGAGCAAGCTCTCGAGTTTATTGATGATGATGAGCTTGTAGAAGTAACCCCAAGTCATATTAGAATTAGAAAAAGATTATTAACAGAGAATCAGAGAAAAAGAGCAAGAAACTCTTAGATTTTTTGATAATTTTGATTGGGTTATTTCATTTAATCTACATTGTTTCTTCATTTTAAAGCCTATATAATCACATTCTTCTTAAAACAATAGCTTAATATGGATTCCTTTTTAGATTTTTTGGTTAGACAGAAGAAATTTGCACTTGTCTTTTCTCTTGCCTTTATTGCTATTGGTGTTTTATCTGTCGTTGGAATGCAGCGAGACCAATTTCCAACCGTAGACTTTGAGGTGCTTAGCGTAACTACGGCTTATCCTGGCGCTTCACCTGAGGATGTAGAAAAATCCGTTACAAATGTAATCGAGGAAGAGCTGCTGAGTGTTAGCGGCATCAAAGAGATTACATCTTCTTCTCGTGAGGGTATTTCTAGCATTATTGTTACCCTGGAAGCCGATCTTAAAGATGTCACGACTACAAAAAATGATGTTCGTAACGCGGTAAATCGAGTCAAAGCCTTTCCTGAGGAGGTTACTGATCTGCCTCTGGTGGTTGATTTCAATGTTACTGAATTCCCAGTAGTAACCATTAATATTGATAGTACATCAGGTAACTTCAATCAGGCAAGGCAAATTACAGATGAACTTGAGGTGGCTATTTCAAGAATCAAAGGCGTAGCATCAGTTGACAACCCAAGCTATCTTGATAGTGAAATCCAAATAAAGGTCAACCCAGACAAGCTAAATAAATACGAGATGTCAATCAATGAAGTGATTTCAGCAATCTCAAGTAGAAATGCTCGCTTTACTGTTGGAGATAATAATCAAGAAAGTCTTGAAAAAAATATCGTGATTCTCTCAGAGTTTGAGAGCATTGAGGACATCAAGAATGTTGTCATTAAGTCAAGTTTTGATGGCCCAGCCATTAGACTGGATGATATCGCAGAGGTCTTTAGAGGGCAAGAAGAAGAAACCTCAATTACCCGTGTTAATGGAACAAAGGGATTTGTACTTCAGGTAAAAAAACAGCCACAGGCAGATATCATTAGAACTGTCAAAAGAGTCAGAGAGCGTGTTGCTGAACTGCAGAAAAATATCCCAGATGATATTAATATTTTCTATACTGATGACTCTTCAGAAGCCGTTGCAAACCGGCTTGATATCATTATAAAAAATGGCTACATTGGTTTGGCATTAGTCCTGGTCGTTCTTGGAGTGTTCCTGTCATTAAAAACTGCTTTTTGGGTAGCAGTGAGTATTCCAGTGACCTTATTGGGAACTGTTTTTGGCCTTGGGCTCACAGGTAATACTATTAACCTTATTTCTCTCTCAGGGTTTATTCTTGTTCTTGGAATTGTTGTGGATGATAGCATTGTTATTGCTGAAAGTATCCACCACTATAAATCAAAAGAAGGGAATCTCTACAAAAATGTTGTGATGGGTTTAAAGAGAGTTATCATGCCGGTAGTGACTACAATCATTTCTACGATGCTTGTGATGTCGTCATTTTTCTTGATGTCTGGGGTACTAGGTAAATTCATCTATGTATTGCCTGTCGTGGTTCTATTCGCCCTAGCAATCTCTTTTCTAGAAATAACCTTTGCTCTTCCGGCTCACTTAGCAAGTAAGAAAGTTGAGAAACAAAAGACGTGGTTTGTCCCGTTTGAAAATGTATACAACAGAGGTATGGTGCGTATCTTAAAGTGGCGCTATCTTATCGTTCCTATATTTATCGGTATTCTGGTTTATTCCGCAATGTTTGCTATGAAGAATATCCCATTTAATCTGTTTCCATCCAGAGGCGCTACCGTTATGTTTGCTAATATTGAGGCTCCGAATGGAAGCTCAGCGTCTTACACAGAAAAAATTGTCATTGATGTGGAAAATTTGATTGTTAAAGAAATTGGTGCTGACTTGAAGTCTTACACCAGCAAGATTGATGCATTTTTTACAAATAAAGCTGATATAGAGATTGCTCTTACACCTACGAGTGACAGAGAGCGTGCTGCTGAAGATATGCAAGAAAAGCTCAAAGAATTGGTACAAAGTGTTGAAGGTGCTGAAGAAATAAGAATATCCTTGCTCAGACCTGGACCACCTCAAGGCGCAGATATTGAGGTTACCTTAGTATCAGCTAACGATGCTCAGCGCGTATTAGCCGCTGATAGGCTCGAGGAAATTCTAAATTCAATTAATGGCGTTGACAACATTAATAGGAACGATGAGATTGGTAAACCAAGAATTGAAACGGTTCTTGATTTTGATGAAATGGCTCGCCTTGGAGTCGATTATCAATCTGTCTATAGGCATCTTAGAACTGCTTTTTCAGGATCATATGTAACTGATGCCACAATTGCAGGTAAAGAAGAAGCAGTCAGAATCTACATTGGTGAGAATGATTACACTGAAAACTTTATTCAAAATACTGCAGTGAAAAATCGTCAAGGCAACTTAATACCAATGAGTCAGTTCTCAACCTTACGAGAAATTGAAGGTGAGCCAGATTACAATCACTTGGACGGTGATCGCTCTATTAAAGTTACAGCAAGTATTGCTGACGGGCGTCCTCGAGGGCGACCCACTAAAGAGGAAAATTCTAAAACTGCTGACGGCGACTCATTGAGTTTCACTCCAAATGAATCAGACTCAAGTGCAGCTCAGCCAGCAAGAAGGGGTCCACCTCCATCAAAGACAATCATTTTAGCTAAGGCATTAAAAGAACTAAACGCATCTGTTGATTATCCGCAAGTATCTATCGTCACGGCTGGAGGGGCGCAAGAATCGATTGAATCACTTCAAGACTTCCTAAGGGCTTTTGTAGTAGCAATTATTGGGATTTTCTTGCTTCTTGCTATACTCTTTAATTCTTATTCACAGCCTATGCTGGTCTTAGCAGCCGTTCCATTTTCACTGATTGGAGTTATTTGGGCTTTCTATTTCCATGGTGAGCCGCTCAGCTTTTTTGCATTGACTGGATCATTGGCATTAATGGGCGTTATTGTGAATGACTCTTTAGTTATGGTTAGTCACCTAAATTACATAAGGGATAAGAGTGCTCAATTAGAAGATAAGACGGTATGGATTGCCAGAGGTTCAAGAGATCGTTTGAGGGCTGTGGTATTAACTACGCTGACAACAATGGCTGGTGTATTGCCGCTAGCTTACGGTATTGGAGGTACTGATGTGTTCCTACAGCCAATGGTGCTTGCGCTTGGCTATGGACTTATATTTGGAACATTTCTGACTTTGATTCTTTTGCCTTGTATGTACCTTATGAACTATGACTTTATTAATATGCTTGGTAGGATTGGTGCAAGATTTTCAAGGAAAAAAGCCCCGGCTTAGTTACTTGTTTTGAAGTGCTAGTCGAATTAGTTGCTCGGTACTAAGTTCTTGGTCTTCAATTTTTGAAACCATCCTATTAGCTTCTTTGGCTTTGAAGCCAAGAGATTGAAGCGCTTCAATGGCCTGCTTAGAATTTGGATTTGAGTTCTGCTTTATTTCAATTGAATTGGCTAAGCTGCCCACTAGTTCAAGTTTGCTAAGACGATCTTGCAGCTCTACTATGAGTTTGAGAGCGGTTTTTTTGCCAATTCCAGGGGTTTTTGCAAGTAAGTCGGCATCCTCTGTGGAAATGCACTCAACAAGAGAGTGAACACTTAAGTTTGAAAGTATCGCGAGAGCTACCTTAGGGCCTACGCCATTAACTCTGATTAATTCTCTAAAAACGTTCTTTTCATCTTTTGTAATGAAGCCAAATAAAGTGTGCGCGTCCTCTTTAATGCTAAGATGGGTGAATAATAGAACATCATCAGACAAGTTATCTAATTCATAGATGGTTGACATTGGGCAGAGTACTTCGTACCCAATTCCTTGAACTTCAAGCAGAACTTCAGGCGGGCTCCTGCTAATAATTTTGCCTTTAAGATGACCAATCATAGCCAGGTAAACTTAGAAAAGTGCTCTTTTTCAAATGAACGAATCTTACTTTCATGTTGCAATGTTAAACCAATATCATCCAAACCATTTATGAGTCTTCTCTTTCTTTCAGGATCAACTTCAAAATTATAGGATTGATCATTTGTTTCAACCATCTGTTTATCTAAATCTATAGATATTTCTCCGTTATAGTTAAATAAATTATCTACAATTTCACTACTCAGGGTAATTGGAAGTAGGCCGTTCTTAAAACAATTGTTGTAGAATATATCAGCAAAACTTGGAGCAATGATTGCCCTAAAGCCATAATCATCAAGCGCCCATGGCGCATGTTCCCTTGAAGAGCCACATCCAAAATTTCTTCGCGTGAGAAGAATCTGAGCTTCTGAATATTTTGGGTCATTTAAAACAAATTCAGGATTTATTGGGCGCTTTGAATTATCCATACCTGGTTCACCATGGTCTAGATAGCGCCATTCATCAAATAAGTTTGGTCCAAAGCCACTTCTTTTGATTGACTTTAAGAATTGCTTTGGAATGATAGCATCTGTATCTATATTGGCGCGGTCAAGTGGCATTGCAATAGAGCTGAGAGAGGTAAATTTTTTCATGACTCTACTCCCGAAAAACGACCTGCTATTGCTGTTGCAGCAGCAATGGTTGGGCTTACAAGATGAGTAAACGAGCCTTGACCTTGGCGACCCTCAAAATTTCGATTAGAGGTACTCGCACACCTTTCCCCTACCTCAAGCTTATCTGCGTTCATTGCAAGGCACATCGAGCAACCAGGCTCTCTCCACTCAAAACCAGCAGCTTTAAAAATCTGATCAAGGCCCTCTTCTTCAGCTTGCTTTTTTACAAGCCCAGAGCCAGGAACAACAAGCGCTAATTTAACATTTTTAGCAATTTTCTTACCTTTTGCAACTAAAGCTGCGGCTCTCAAATCTTCAATTCTTGAGTTTGTACAGGATCCAATAAAAACCTTATCAATTTCAACTGAACTCATTAAAGTATTAGGCTCTAAATGAATATACTTGAGTGCATTGCGAATACTTTCAGCCTTGACTTCATCTTTTTCAAGTTTTGGATCAGGTGTAGAGCCATGAATATCAACAACCATTTCTGGTGAAGTTCCCCAAGTGACCTGAGGCTTAATTAGATTTGCATCAATTAAGATCGAATCATCAAAATGAGATTCTGGGTCGCTATGAAGCGTATGCCAATATTCAAGTGCTGAGTCCCAAGTGTCTCCTGTTGGAGAAAAAGGTCTACCTTTGACGTATTCAATTGTTTTATTATCAACTGCAACAAGTCCTACTTTGGCTCCAGCCTCGATTGACATATTGCAAAGCGTCATCCTTCCCTCAATACTCATCTCTTGGATTGTATTTCCGCAAAACTCAATTGCGTATCCTGTTCCACCAGCAGTTCCAATTTTCCCAATAATATAGAGTGCAAGATCTTTTGCGCTGACATTACTAGCCAACTCTCCACTAATTTTAATTTTCATATTTTTGGCTTTATTTTGCCAAAGGCATCCTGTTGCCAGCACATGCTCTACTTCGGAGGTTCCTATTCCAAATGCTAGCGCTCCAAGGGCGCCATGAGTTGTTGTATGGGAGTCACCGCAAACTATACTCATTCCAGGTAAAGTCGCACCTTGCTCTGGTCCAATGACATGAACAATACCTTGGCGCACATCATTCATTTGGATTTCATTGATACCAAATGTCTCGCAGTTCTTATCTAAAGTTTCAACTTGAAGTCTAGAAACAGGATCAGAAATACTGCTAACACCACTTGACCTGTCAGTAGTTGGCACATTGTGATCTGGTACGGCTAGATTAGATTTATTGCGCCAAATTTTTCTATCTGCTAAAGAAAGGCCTTCAAAAGCTTGCGGAGATGTGACCTCATGAATCAATTGACGGTCAATATAAATGAGCGTCGAGCCATCTTGCTCTAAAACCTTGTGTGCACTCATTAGTTTGTCATATAGTGTTTGAGGCATTTTGAATAGTAATACTTGATAAAATGACTATTTTACATTTTTTAAAATAACTCACATTACAGAAATAGTTATCAAATATCTATATTTTGATTAATGCATTTATTTTAAATTTAAACTTTAGGACTTAAATTTTATGTGCGGTATCTGTGGTCAGTTACGCTTTGATGGAAGAGAGGTCACATCAGAGTCACTAGATAATATGATGTTAAAGCTAGCTAAACGAGGTCCTGACTCAAGCGGTCAATGGACTGCTGAGCGTATTGGGTTTGGGCACCAACGACTGAGCATTATTGATTTATCTAGCTATGGCTCTCAGCCGATGGTCGATAATAAGCTTGAACTAACTTTAGTTTTTAACGGAACAATATATAACTATAAATCACTTCGTTCTCAACTATTAAAGAAAGGCTATCATTTTTTCTCGAATTCAGATACTGAAGTTATTATTAAAGCTTACCATTTCTGGGGTGAAAACTGCTTAGAGCATTTAGATGGTATGTTTGCGTTTGCTATTTGGGACCACTCAACTAAAAAGTTATTTGTTGCAAGGGATAGAATGGGAATTAAACCACTCTACTTTAACTCTACTTCTAAAGCGTTTACTTTCGCATCAAATTCACAGGCACTTCTCACCCAAGAAATTGATAGGAGCATTAATCCTGTTGCTCTGCAACAGCAATTAGCTCTGCATGGAGTTGTTCCAGCACCAAACACAATTATTAATGGCATTCATAAGCTAAAGCCTGGTAGCTATATGATTCTGAACTTTGATGGTCAAATCAAAGAAAAAACATACTGGATACCAACTGCTAAAAGATCAGATCGTGAGGTTACTAATGAAGAATATATCGAGAGGACTCATGCGCTGCTGACTGCTGCAGTTACAAAAAGAATGAATGCTTCTGATGTTCCCATTGGGGTTCTGCTTTCTGGCGGCCTTGATTCGTCTTTAATTGTCGCACTCCTCAAGGAGGCCGGTCATGAGAGGATCAGAACCTTCTCGATTGGTTTTGAAGATATTGATGATGAGGTTGGCAGTGAGTTTGAGTTTTCCGATCAAATTGTCTCTAGATTTGAAACGGATCATAAAAAGTACAAAGTGAGCAACCAAGAGGTCCTGCCAAGACTATCTGAGGCTGTATTAAATATGGCTGAACCAATGGTTGGTCAAGATGCAGTTGCATTTTATTTACTCTCAGAGCAGGTCTCAAAGCACACCAAAGTTGTTCTTTCTGGGCAAGGTGCTGATGAAGCTTTTGCAGGCTACTTTTGGTATCCAAGAATGGCCGATGAGCATGGGGATGAGGTAGATCGTTTTTCAAAACACTATGTTGATAGGCCTCATAAAGAGTATTTACAAACTGTAGCATCTAAATACCACGGAGATAATCATACGCATAATTGGCTCAACAAAGAATTTACCAAGCCTGGCGCTGACTCTTTTATTGATAAGGTGTTTAGGACCGATATGACTCGACTGATTGTTGATGATCCAGTGAAGCGAGTTGATAATATGACTATGGCATGGGGCCTTGAGGCTAGAGTGCCATTCATGGATACTGAGCTAGTTGAATGGGCATTAAGCATTCCACCATCATTAAAAATGAGAGAGGAGGGCAAGTATCCACTGAAGAAAATATCAAGAGGACTTCTACCTGACTCAGTCATTGATCGAAAAAAAGGGTATTTTCCAATGCCTGCACTCAAGTATATTCAAGGAGAATTTTTAGAATTTATGTCTGATATACTTTTGTCAAGTGCTTGCAAAGGCAGAGGTGTCTTTGATGAGCACTATGTTAATAAAGTGATTGATTCGCCGAGAGAATATATGACCGCTCTAAATGGATCAAGATTGTGGCACTTAGCTCTACTCGAATACTGGTTTCAGATTAACGTAGATAATTAACTTATGGATAAGATTGTAATTTATACGGATGGTGGTTGCCGAGGAAATCCTGGAGTCGGTGGATGGGGCGTTTGGCTTCGATACAAAGATCATGATAAAAAGCTAAAAGGCTCAGAGCATAACACGACGAATAATAAAATGGAGCTAACAGCAGCTATTAGAGCCTTGGAGGCTCTTAAATCATTTGATATTTCTGTAGACTTATATACAGATTCGAAATATGTCATTCAAGGAATCAATGAATGGATTGAGGGCTGGAAATCAAAAGACTGGAAGACTGCAAATAAAAAGCCAGTGAAAAATGTTGATCTCTGGAAACAACTTGATGTCCTCAATAAAAAATATAGTGTCAATTGGCACTGGGTTAAAGGCCATAGTGATGATCCAGGAAATGACATGGCAGATCTTTTAGCGAATCAAGCTATGGATGAAATTGTTTAAGTTAAATTCGCTCAGGGTTCTCTAAATATTTTAATTCATCTCGACTAAAATCCGAAAGCAGTCTTGCCTCTGTATTGAATGGGCCCCTCAAACTTGAGCCAATATGTTTTTTTATGAGCTCATCAAAGGTTTGAACCAAATCAATACCCCTTTTGTTGCATAAATACCTGTACCAATAATTACCAATCTTTACATGTCCAATCTCATCTTCAAAAATAATATCTAATATCTCAACCATTCTAGGGAACTTTGAGCCACTAAATTTTTTTCTAATGCTTGGGGTTACATCCAACCCCCTTGCTTCTAAGACTCTTGGAACAAGAGCCATTCTGGCTAAAACATCATAGTCAGTATCTACGGACATTTGCCATAAACCATTGTGCGCATCAAAGTCCCCATAATGATAGCCGAGCTCCTCTAGATACTTTTTAAGTAGCGAAAAATGGTAGGACTCTTCAGTTGCAACCTTAACCCAATCCAGATAGTATTGATGAGGCATTTCTTGAAATCTATAAATTGCATCAAGCGCTAAATTTATAGCATTAAATTCAATATGACAGATTGCATGAATATTTTTAATCATACCAAGGTCTGACTTGTCTCTTTTTGGAGCGCCACTGAAACTAACTAATTTTGGTTTTATTGGGTGCCCAGGAGATGGCATTTTTTTTACTTCACACAAAGGCCCTGTATCTTTTTTTTGGTATTTGATAAGCTGGTTAGTTAGATAGACCTTTTCATCTGCATCATTACAGATTAGAGCAGAATATGAATCTTTAAAGAGAGACATAGGACCCCAATTTAATATTACCCAGCTTCCATTGATCAATTTGTATTCTTATTAACCTCAAAGTTGGAAATCCAACGTTTGCTGTCATTCTGCGGACCTGTCTATTCCTTCCTTCAGTGATAGAGATTTCAACCCAGGAAGTTGGGATGAGTTTCCTTTTTCGAACTGGAGGAGTTCTATCCCAAAGCCACTCTGGCTTTTGTATTTTTTTAATTGAGGCAGGTTTTGTTAATCCATCTTTTAGTTCAACTCCAGCTCTAAGATTATTAATTGCCTGTTGAGTTATTTCCCCCTCCACTTGCACAACATAGATTTTTGATTTATTATTTTTTGGATTCGTGATTATATTTTGAAGCTTTCCATCATCAGTCAATATGACAAGGCCTTCAGAGTCTTTGTCCAATCTTCCAGCTGCGTAAATGCTCGGAATATTAATGTAATTTGCTAAAGTATCTCCCTCGCCACTAAACTGACAGATAACACCAAAAGGCTTATTGAAGGCTATGATTTTAGCCATAAATTTGTTTAGCTCTTTCAACGAATGCATCTAATTGTGAATTTGCAATGCTTTTAAATAGCGGAGACATTGTCATATCAGCGATTCTAGATTTGAAACTAAACTCAAGATCTAAATAAACCTTTGCTGCGCTATCCCCAAGAGCTTCAAAGCGCCACTCTCCAGAGAGCTCATCAAATGGCCCATCAAGAAGTTGCATCTTAATCGATTCAAAAGGCATTGAAGTATTATTCGTTGTAAAGCTTTGTTTAAATCCATTTTTATTTATCTGGACCGAGGCAGTAATTTGATTCCCAGTTTCATTTAAAATAGATGAAGAGTCACACCAGTTAAGAAAATTCGAGTAGTCATTAATGTTATTGACCAGCTCAAACATTTGCTGGGGTGAGTATGGAACTATTGCGCTTTTTGAAATACGATGCATGGCAAAAAAATAAAAAAGATAATTCAAATACTATTGCCTTGAATAAAAAAGCAAGGCATGACTATTTTATCGAACAAAGTCTCGAGGCTGGTCTTAGTTTGCTTGGCTGGGAAGTTAAAAGCTTGAGGGAGAATAAAGTTCAGATAAAAGAGAGTTATGTGATTTATAAAAAAAATGAGCTCTTTCTATTTGGAGCGCACATATCGCCGTTAAGGTCTGCATCAAGTCATGTTGATTGTGATCCAATTAGGACCAGAAAACTCCTTCTTAATAAGCTGGAAATCAATAGACTTCGGGAAAAGATTACGCAAAAAGGAGCTACTGTTGTTCCTTTAAAATTGTATTGGGCTAGAGGTAAGGTCAAGTTAGAAATTGGAGTTGCTAAGGGTAAAAAATCTCATGACAAGAGACAAGATATTAAGGAAAGGGATTGGAAATTAGACAAAGCTAGAGCTCTCAAGGAAAGTAATCGATAAAATATTTTATTTTTTTTAAATTATTTTTCAATTAGTATTATTTTGATAGTACAATAACCACTAGGTACAGCGTTGGAGGCAGATGGTTTCTTTTGATTCTTTCCTCCTGATATAGGTGTAAAAGTTACCTCTTCCGCTCTATCTTTTTTTTTAACAAACTTTTATTGGAGAGAATTAAAATGAATAAATCAGAATTAATTGATGCAATCGCTTCAGGTGCAAACTTATCTAAAGCAGATGCTGCTAGAGCATTAAACGCTACTACAGGCGCAATCACTTCAGCAATGGCTAGTGGTGATGGCGTTCAGCTAACTGGATTCGGTAGCTTTGTAGTTAGAAGCCGTGCAGCTCGTACTGGCCGTAACCCACAAACTGGAGCAACTATTCAGATTAAAGCTTCTAATGTGGCAGCCTTTAAAGCTGGTAAAGCATTGAAAGATGCATGTAACTAATTAAGTTATTTTGTTTCTTTGAAAAAGGCGCTTTTTGCGCCTTTTTTTTTGCTCAATTAAAAATGATTCATCAAAAATAATATTTACTATTAAAGTTTATTTTTCTAAATCTCCATAAAAATTTTGATGACCAGAACTAGTTTCGGATAGATCACTGATTGCAGTCTCAACATCCTTAATCGCATTTTTAAGTTCACCAATAATTAGTTCTTTGTCATCAGTGAAAGGGAGCTCTTCAATAAGGCGATTTAATTTGCCTCGAGACAACCAAGCTTTGTGACGTGCCCATTCAGGAAACAGAACATGATGAGGATCAATAGTCTTAACATCAGAAAATCTTGATGGATCACTTGAGTCTAATTCCAATGGAACATAACCATTAACCATTGTTACTCTATCATAAGGCTCTTTCAGTTTAGCTCCTCTATGAACTACCATATTTCCTTGCATTACAATAATATAGCCGGGCCCAGGGAAGTGCGGACTAATAATCCTATCTTCTGGCATAAATTGATTATTGTCTTTAATCTCTTGAGCTCCTTTCTTTGTGCCAAGAAAATACTGAAATTGACCCCCTACCTGTTTATTCGGATCTGAAACCATCATGACATAATCAAGTCCAATTGTATCTGTATGCCACTTATCTACGGCTTTATTTAGATCGTCTGGGGCAAAGTTAAAGTGCCCAAGATGAAGGGGTACAGAGTGTGGCGCGACTGGGATTCCATAAATCTCAGATAAGAATTCATTCACTTTCGGACACAAGCATAAGTCCCTTAAAAATCTAGATCGATATACACAACCACGAAGTAAATATTGAATCCTCTCTCCGCCACTTGATGTAAATTTTCTGAGTGATTGAGCAGATTGCATTAGAATCCTAACCCCTTCATCAGATAAAAGTTTTGCTGGTCCAGAAACACCAAAATTTGTAGGACACTTGTCTATCTCATCTTTGGTATATCCTAAGTCAGAAAGAGAGAGAGATTTTTTAGGGAGTTCAAGTTCTAGATGAATATTTGAATCATAAGTCGGCTCATCTTTAATATAGTAATAGCCATCAGGGAGGGTCTTTGGAAAGGTGATTGGAGAATTTAATAATTTATTTTGCATAGCATTAGATATTTGAAATTCTAGTAAGATGATACTATCAAATAAAAAAAATTAAAATTAATAAATTTCAAATTAAAACTTGAATTTATATCGATTGGAAATCTTATTTTAATAGCTCCTTGCTTAAAAAAGCTTGATATACTTTTTTGAATGAATATATATTTCTTAATATGACTAAATACACTCCTTATTGGTGGGAAGGGCAACCAAACTACTCAGAGAGTAATAGAGCATCAAAGAATGCAGATGTAGTAATTGTTGGGGCAGGTTTTACTGGCTTAAGTGCGGCAATTACTCTAGCAAAATCTGGAGTTTCGGTTGTTGTTTTTGATTCAGAAGAGTTAGGTTATGGAGCAAGTACGAGGAATGGCGGGATGTTGGGCTCTGGCCATAAAGTATCGCCCCAACAAGCTGAAGAAAAATATGGTGAAGATATTGCTGGACAAATCCATAAAGAAGCAAATGCCTCACTCGCTTTTACTACGAACTTAATTAAAGAAAATAATATTGATTGTGATCTCCAGATTTGTGGTCGATTAAGGACCTCATGGGTACCTCAGGACCAACTGAGTATGTCTGAGAATCTAAAAAAATTAAAAACTATTGATGATTTTAATTCTAGAATGATTGATTCTTCCAAAATGTCTGAGTCAATTAATACTGAGTTATATTTTGGAGGACAGTACTATGAAGATCATGGCTCAGTCCAGCCTAGAAAATTTCATTATGGTCTTCATCAACTTGCTATAAATGCTGGTGCAAAGATTTTTGGAAATATGCTAGTAAAGCAAATCAATCCATTGTCGGGTGATAAAGAAACGGGCTTTGTTGTTTCTGTTGCTAATGAATTCATACGTTGTAAGGATGTTTTGATTGCGACCAATGGATACACTCGATCATCCCTTTCAAAGTATTTATCTAGACGAATTTTGCCTGTTCCTAGTTTCATAATAACTACTGATGAAATTGGAGCTGAAAGAGTAAATTCATTAATACCAGGAGGTCATTGCATAGTTGAAACAAGAAAGCGCTATTGTTATTACCGACCAACGCCCTGTGGAAAAAGAATAATGATTGGAACAAGAGCTGCTATGCATTCCATGTCAGCAGAAAAAGCACTTCCGGTTCTTAAAAATACGTTATCTGAAATTTTTCCTGAACTGGATGGAGTTAATATAAGTCATTGTTGGACTGGTTTCACAGGCTTTAGTTTTAGTATGCTTCCTAACTTGGGGTGTCATGATGGAATATATTCTGCAATGGGCTATTGCGGTAATGGGGTAGCTATGGCGCCTTACCTAGGACATATGGCTGCACTAAAGATTCTAGAGCCAAATAAAAAGATAACTGTATTCGAAGACACGTCATTACAGATTCGCCCATATTACTATGGTTCTCCCTGGTTTCTTCCAATTGCGAGCGCATACTTTAAGGCTTATGATAGATTAGATAACTATCGAAGAAAGAAATCATTAAAAAATAATGGGTAAGCTTTAATGATTAATATTTCAAGAGTTGGAATTGGTTGTCATAAGCTCCAAGGTGGCTTAGAAAAAAAACGCTCTTATCAGATTATTTCTAAGGCTTTAGATAAAAATATTAATTACTTCGATACTGCTCCAAGATATGGAGATTCTGAAGTTTTACTTGGTGAGTTTTTAAAAGGTCAAAATGACATAATTATTTCTTCAAAAGTTGGTCTTAATGCACTTAATCATTCAAAATTACAAAAATTTCAAAGCTACCTTAAAAGAGAGTCTAAACTTTTATTGAAAAATAACTTTGATTTTGCAAAGCGTTATTTGGATAACAAATTACAATTGCGTTATCAGCAAAATATTAAAAATTTAGATTTAAGTGCCAATTTAAATAAGCCTTCGCTCGTCTTAAGTGAAGGTGAAATAAGAAGCTCCTTAACTTCCACATTAAATAACCTCAAGCGAAATCATCTCGATATATATTTTCTGCATGAGCCAGAACAGTATACAAATATCAAAGAGATTTTAGAAGTTTTTGCTAATTTGAAAAATGAAGGGCTTATCAGATTTTATGGGTTAGGTTTTCATCGTTCACTTACTAATCGAGATAACTTTGATGAGTCATTAATAAACCTTAGCATGTTCAAAAAAGACTTAATTTCCAGAGATATAAATTATAGTTCCTACTCAGTTATTCATGGAGCAATGGGGTATTATAAGTATGCTTTGAGTCAAATTGAGAAAAATGAATATGATGACCCAATGGATTTTCTGAATAAATTAATTGAATTACATCCTAATAAAACCTTTTTAATGGCCCCAAGTAATATCCATCAAATTTCAGGCCTAAAACTATAGGAATTTAAAAAGAGTTCTTTATCTGTTTGGTTTGGCACAAAGCAACATCATGGTAAAATAGCCGCTTTTTTAAATAATCGGAGATTGCCCATGGAGCAAACTTTATCAATAATTAAACCAGATGCAGTAGCTAAAAATGTTATTGGTCAAATTTACTCAAGATTTGAAAATGCTGGATTTAAAATTGTCGCGTCAAAAATGATACATTTAGATCAAGAAATGGCTGGAGGTTTTTATGCTGTTCATAAGGACAGACCTTTCTTCAATGACTTAATGACTTTTATGACTTCAGGCCCTGTAATGGTTCAAGTCTTAGAAGGTGAAAACGCTGTTGCTAAACATCGTGAGATCATGGGTGCAACAAATCCAAAAGAGGCTGATTCAGGAACTATCAGAGCAGATTTTGCAGAGTCTTTAGATGAAAATGCTGTTCATGGCTCAGATTCTTTGGAAAATGCAGCCATTGAGATTGCCTATTTCTTTGGTGATAAGGGTGTCTGCCCTAGAACGCGATAGACAATAAATACTCTTCCTCATGTTAGAAAAACAAAACTTACTCGGACTAACTCAAAGTAAGTTTAAAGATTTTTTTTCTGACCTGAGTGAAAAGCCCTTCAGAACAAAGCAAATTATGCAATGGATTTATCACCAGGGCGTTCATGACTTTGGTGATATGCATAATTTTTCAAAGGACCTTAGAGATAAAATTGGGTCAATAGCCTCACTTGAGTTGCCTGAAGTTGTTTCAATGAATAATTCAAAGGATGGGGTCGTCAAGTGGGTCATTAAGCTTGGTAAAGATAATCATATTGAGACTGTTTATATCCCTCAAAAAGATAGAGGAACTCTTTGTATCTCCTCACAAGTTGGCTGCTCACTGGCGTGCACTTTTTGTTCAACAGGCTATCAAGGCTTTAACAGGAACCTAAAAACTCATGAGATTATTGGCCAGGTTTTAGTTGCTAAAAATCATTTAGTTCAAGAAAACAAACGCATCTCTAATGTAGTTTTTATGGGAATGGGCGAGCCACTGCTGAATGAATCCCCTGTATATGATGCTTGTGAAATTCTTTTAGATGACTGGGCTTTTGGACTATCAAGAAGGCGCGTTACTGTCTCATCTTCAGGAATTGTTCCTGCACTATTAAGAATGTCGGACAAAGTTCCAGTTAGCCTAGCTATTTCATTACATGCTCCTGAAGATGAATTAAGAGATATACTAGTTCCAATAAATAAGAAATACCCAATAAAAGAATTAATGAAAGCTTGCCATTATTATCTGAATGCTGGGACTCAAGAGAGACATATTCTATTTGAATATGTGATGTTAGAAAATGTAAATGATTCTATAGAAAATGCTAAATCACTCTCAAAGCTGCTGAACTTTTGGTTTGATCGTGAGTCGGCTAAAGTTAATTTGATTCCTTTTAATCCATTTCCAGAAACTCAATATAAAACTTCAAGTAATAAGACTATAGATAAATTTCAAGATATCTTACATCGTTCAGGTATTCGTACAACAACAAGAAGAACAAGGGGTGATGACGTGGATGCTGCATGCGGCCAACTGGCAGGAAAAGTATTAGACAAGAGTAGAAGAAATGTTGGACGGAATTGATTACTATCCGAAAAATAAAAAAAGATCTTATGGAAAATTAATTGGGTTCTTGTTGTTTTTATTGGCTTTAATTGGTATGTGGTATTATCTTCAAGACTTAGATTTAAGTCAAAGTAAATCAAGCACAATTATCATTAGTCAGCCTTCTGAATATGTTGAAGAAGAAAAAACTGTTAAAGATACTAGCGAGTCAACTGCTCCCAAATTAATAGAGAGTAATGAAGAAAGTCTTGATGAGGTTGTAAGCAATTATGAAGCAAATACACAAAATTAAAAGAAGGGCTTCTAGACAAATATTCGTTGGAGATGTTGCTATAGGAGGTGATGCTCCGATTAGTGTTCAAAGTATGACGAATACAGATACTTGTGATGTTGACTCTACTATATCTCAAATACTTTCTCTTGAAAAGGCGGGCGCTGACATGGTTAGGGTGTCAATTCCAACAATGGAGGCTGCTGAAGCCTTTAAAAAAATTAAAAAATCTGTTAGCTTACCATTGATTACTGATATTCATTTTGATTATAAAATAGCTTTAAAAGTGGCAGAATATGGCTCTGATTGTCTCAGGATTAATCCTGGGAATATTGGGAAAGAGGATCGGGTAAGAGAAGTTGTTGCATCTGCAAAAGATAATGGAATTCCTATCCGAGTAGGAGTTAACGCAGGATCTCTAGAGAAAGATTTGCAGAAGAAATACACTGAACCGACTCCTGAAGCAATGGTGGAATCGGCTTTTAGACATATTGATATTTTAAATAGATTAAATTTTGATAATTTCAAAGTTTCTTTGAAGGCATCTGAAGTTTTTATGACAGTTTTTGCTTATCGTCAACTTGCTTCTCAGATTGATAATCCACTACATCTAGGTATTACTGAGGCCGGTTCTTTTCGTTCGGGTACTGTTAAATCTTCAATTGGAATGGGTA